>CAKRMK010000032.1 GCA_934364795.1 uncultured Blautia sp. | reverse complement strand
CAAGCTGGAATAGCTCAGTCGGTAGAGCACTTCACTCGTAATGAAGGGGTCGTGAGTTCGAGTCTCATTTCCAGCTTTTTTTTATTGTAAATAATTGTTTTCAAACCAGCAATTCTATGTTAGAATATGCCTTGATTGCAAACAAAGGAGACGAGGTACATGTCAGGTTATTCTACCCCAGGCTTTTTTGAAAAGAAAATAGAGAGGGAGACTGCGGCAAGAGTTGCGGCTTTTTTAGGCGGTCTTGGAAGAGGCTCTGAGAATCTTGGAGCTACAGGGGTGCGTTCTGACTGGATGGAGCAGGACGGACCTGCTTTTGGTGTACTTTTTCATATGAAGATACGGGATATCGATACAGCAGCACACATTAAGGAAAGCTCTTTATCTGCTTGCTATGAAGCAGAAGGAGAGAAGTTCTAAGTGTCTGACTGATAGATATTCCGTATCTTTTTTTATGCAGTAAGAAATTCCATTGGAATCCTCTATTGCGTAAAAGCTTATGTAACATAAAAATTGTACAAGAGGAGGGAATAAATGTCCGACTCATTTCTTGAATTAAGGAATCTGAAAAAAAGCTTTACATCTGATGAATATGTCCTGCAGGGAATCAGTCTTACCATTGGAAAAGGCGAATTTATAACCTTGTTAGGTGCGTCTGGCTGTGGTAAGACGACTACTTTGCGTATCATTGCCGGTCTTGAGCAGCCTGACAGCGGAAGCGTATGGCTGGAAGGCCAGGATGTAACTGCACTGGAGCCAAACAGACGGGATGTGAATACAGTATTTCAGAATTATGCATTGTTTCCCCATATGAATGTGGCTGAAAACATTGGATACGGTTTGAAAATCCGTAAAGTTCCCAAAGGGGAAATTAAAAAGAAAGTAAAAGAAATGCTGGAGCTTGTGCAGCTGGAAGGATACGAGAAACGAAAGCCTTCCGAGCTTTCAGGTGGACAAAGGCAGAGAGTGGCAATTGCAAGGGCACTGGCCAACAATCCACGGGTATTGCTTCTTGATGAGCCACTTGGAGCACTTGATCTGCAGCTTCGAAGGGCAATGCAGCTGGAACTGAAGCGCCTGCAGAAAAAACTGGGAATTACATTTATTTATATCACCCATGATCAGGAAGAAGCAATCAACATGTCAGATCGGATTGTGGTGATGAATAAAGGCCGCTTTGAGCAGATCGGTACGCCAGACGAAATCTACGATCACCCCAGAACCAGTTATGTTGCCACTTTTGTGGGAAATGCGAATATTCTGAAAGGAACTGTGGTTTCTGTCAGTGGTTCTTATGCAAAAGTAAAACTGGGAGAACAGTTTGCAAAGGTTTATATCGGAGCGAATCAGGAAGAAAAGCAGACAGAAGAAGTGCAAATAAAAGAGAATCAAACAAAAGAAGATCAAATGACAGAAACCCTGATACCAGGAGAGCCCGTTACCCTTGCTGTTAGAAGTGAAAATATAGTACTTGAGGAAAACAAAAAAGAATTTATAAAAGAAAGCACAGCGGAAGCCAGAAAAGACAGTGGTAATAAGGCTGATAATACGGATGACAATAACGAATTTCTTGTGGCAACAGTAAAAGAAAAGAATTTTGCAGCAGGACAGCTTCGTGTATTGCTTACCCTGCCGGATGGCAACGAAATCACGGCCAGCCGTTTTGGAATGAATACCAATATCCAGCCGGGGCAGCAGATATTCTGGCATTTTGATCCAAAAGCTGCTGTTATAGTAGACAAAAACACAGGAGAAAATCTGTGATGGGCGAAAACCGCCAGAAGGGCGGCCTTTTAAAAAAAGAAAAAACAAAAGCAGAAATTTCCAGGAAAAGTTCCCGCGCAACCATCTGGATGATCCTGCCCCTTTATATTTTTACTATCATATTTGTTGCCTGCCCTCTTATTTATATGGTGGCACTAAGCTTTGCTACTCCAGGGGAAATCCACGGTGTACAGTGGATTTTTACTCTCGATAATTACCGGAAGATTCTGGAACCAGTGTATTTGAATACATTTCTTCAGTCTTTCCAGCTTGCCTTTACAAGCACCATATGCATTACTTTGATAGGCTATCCATTTGGTTATTTTATGGCAAAATTGCCTGAAAGCGGGAAAAAGAAAGCCATGCTCCTTCTTATGCTTCCCTTTTGGGTGAATTCCCTGATCAGGCTTTACGGCTGGATTATCATTCTTCAGAAAAAAGGACTTCTTAATTTTGTGCTGAAAAAACTGGGGCTGATTGAGAAACCACTGAAGATCATGTACAGCTATCCGGCTATTGTGATCGGTATGATTTATGTGCTTTTGCCATTTATGATCCTGTCAGTTTATTCCAGTGCGGAAAAACTGGACTGGTCCCTGGTGGAAGCTGCCCGGGATCTTGGGGCCAGCAGGGCAAAAGCTTTCTGGACCATAAGCTTCCGGCTTACATTACCTGGCCTGTTATCCGGTATAATCCTTACTTTTATTCCGTCCATGGGACTGTTTTTCATAGCAGATATTCTCGGTGGAAATAAAGTGGTGCTGGTGGGAAGCCTGATTCAGGATCAGATGACAAGAGGCAATAACTGGCCCTTTGCTGCAACCCTGGCGGTAATTATGATGCTCCTTACCACTTTGATGATCATGTTATATCGCAAAGTTACCAATGCCAAAGAAGTGGAGGGACTGGGATGAAGCGAAACAGTATATTTGAGAAATTATATCTTGGTTTGATTTTTTTCTTAATGTATCTTCCTGTGGCTGTAGTGATCATTTTTTCCTTCAATGAATCCAAACTGCCGGTCCGGCTCACCGGTTTTTCCCTGCAGTGGTACGAAAAACTGTTTGCGGATGGTGCCATGATGGATGCACTGGTAAACAGCCTGATTCTGGGCGTTTGCAGCTGCCTGGTATCTGCTGTGATCGGAACACTGGGGGCTGTAGGCCTGTCACGGATTCACTGGAAAACAAAAGGAGCACTGGAATATATTTCAATTTTGCCCCTTATGATACCGGAAATTATTCTGGGTATGGTGCTTATGGCATTTTTTTATATGCTGAACCTGCCCTTTGGAATGCTTACCTTACTCATTGGACATACCGTATTTTGCATTCCTTATATATTGATGGAAGTAAAGGCAAGACTTGTGGGTATGGATCCTTCTCTGGAAGAAGCCGCCCGGGATCTTGGAGCAACTTCCCTTAGAGCCTTTTTCGATATTACCCTGCCCCTTATTATGCCGGCAGTAGCATCAGGCTCACTTCTTGCATTTGCCATGTCCATGGACGATGTGGTAATCAGTATTTTTATTAACGGTCCGAGGCTGTCCACTTTGCCCATCAAAGTGGACACTCAGATAAAAACCGGTGTCACGCCGGAAATCAATGCTCTGTGTACCATTATGCTGGCATTTACAGCCGGAGTGCTGCTTTTGTATTCTCTTATTAAAAAGATACAGAAAAAACTGCACGGAAACGGTAAAAGGGACACAAAAAGAAATAAATTACCTGAATATTAGGGCATGCTCTAAGCCGGTGATTTTTACGGCACAAAAGCGTACCAAAAAGTTTTGCGTACGTTACAAGGAATGGAAAGGAGTATACAAATGAACAAACTCATTGAGTTGAAAAACCTCACAAAAAACTTTGATGACCAGCAGGTTCTGCGTGGAATCAACCTGGATATCTATGAGAACGAGTTTCTCACCCTTTTAGGACCAAGTGGCTGCGGAAAGACCACTACCCTTCGAATTATTGCTGGCTTTGAGGAGCCAAGTGGTGGAGAAGTATTGTTTAATGGTATTGAAATCTCCAAACTCCCTCCTTATAAAAGAGAGGTAAACACTGTTTTTCAGAAATATGCTCTTTTTCCACATCTGAATGTGGCAGACAACATTGCCTTTGGCCTGAATCTGAAAAAAATGGACAAAACCGTGATCAGCCAGAAGGTAAGTAAAATGCTGAAAATGGTAGGTCTGGAAGGATTTGAAAAAAGAGATGTCACTTTGCTTTCCGGTGGACAGCAGCAGCGAGTTGCCATTGCCCGCGCACTTGTAAATGAGCCGAAGATCCTGCTTCTTGATGAGCCTCTTGGCGCCCTGGATGCAAAGATCCGTAAACAGATGCAGCTTGAGCTGAAAAAAATCCAGCGGGAAGTTGGAATCACATTTATTTATGTTACTCACGATCAGGAAGAAGCACTTTCCATGTCTGACACGGTAGTTGTTATGAACAACGGTGAGATCCAGCAGATCGGTGCTCCAACAGATATTTATAATGAGCCCGAAAACCGTTTCGTAGCAAGCTTTATCGGAGAATCCAATATTATTGAAGGAATTATGATAAAAGATTATCTGGTACAGTTTGACGGATTTGAGTTCGAATGTGTGGACAAAGGTTTTGAAGACAATGAGGAAATCGAAGTAGTGCTTCGTCCGGAGGATCTGGACATTGTAGCACCTTCTGAAGCCAAAATTAACGGTGTGGTACGAAATGTTACATTCAAAGGCGTTCACTATGAGATACTTGTAGATACCGAGCTTCGAACCTATAAAGTTCAGACTACCGATTATGCGGAAGTGGGCCGTCAGGTAGGGCTGAAATTCGGACCGGAAGATATTCACGTTATGTACAGAATGGGAGCATACTGATGAAACAGTTTAAACGTCTTATTATTCCATATTTTATCTGGGCTGTTGTGATCCTTGTAATCCCACTGATCCTCATTGCCCTGTATGCGGTAACTACAGAAGGAAACGAGGTTATGACCTTTTCCTTTACACTGGATAACTTCGCCAAATTTCTGGAAGCTACCTATTTGAATGTTATTTTGAAATCCTTCTGGCTGGGACTTCTTACCACATTTATCTGCCTGGTGCTTGGCTATCCCCTTGCCCTGATCATTGCAAGATGTTCAGAGAAAATCCAGGGACTTCTGATTATGCTGGTAACAATTCCTATGTGGATTAACATGCTTCTTCGTACCTATGCATGGATGAACCTGCTTTCTGATAACGGAATTATCAATAATATTCTGGCAAAAATCGGAATAGGCCCTGTGAGCATGATGTACACAGATTTTTCTGTAATGATTGGTCTGATCTGTAACTTTATGCCTTTTATGATCATTCCCATCCATACATCCTTAAATAAAATGGACAAATCCCTTATTGAGGCAGCTTATGATCTTGGAGCAAACCGTTTCCAGACTTTCTGGAAGGTAATCTGGAAGCTGTCTCTGCCAGGTGTGGTAAATGGAATTATGATGGTATTTCTTCTTGCCATTTCTTCCTTCGTTATTCCAAAACTCCTTGGAGGCGGACAGTACATGCTGATCGGTAACCTGATCGAGTCCCAGTTTATCTCTGTTGGAGACTGGAACTTTGGAAGTGCCATTTCCCTGATTCTGGCTGTGATCATTTTGATCGCCATGAGCCTGATGAAGCGGATGGACAAGGAAAAAGGAGAGTAGGAGGGATATCATGCAGAAAAAAACAAGCTTTTTTCAGAAATTTTATGTGGCCATCTGTCTGGTATTCTTTTACCTGCCAATTCTGGTGACCATGATCTTTTCCTTTAACTCATCCAAATCGCTGACCAAGTTTACCGGATTTTCCATGAGATGGTATACAGAGCTGCTTCACAATACAGAAGTGAGCAAAGCGGTTTACGTGTCTGTGACCATCGCAATCCTGGCAACTGTGATTTCTACAGTTCTTGGAACTATCACAGCAATTGGACTTTCCAAGTCCAGAAAAGTGTTAAAGGAGACACTTTTAAATATTAATAACCTGCCGATCCTGAACCCAGATATTGTAACTGCTATCGGACTGATGCTTTTATTTTCCTCTCTGGGATTTCGAAAAGGATATTTTACCATGCTACTGGCACATATTTCCTTTTGTACCCCATATGTGATCACCAGCGTTTATCCTAAGGTGAGAAGCCTTGACCCAAACCTTGCAAATGCGGCAATGGATCTTGGAGCAACTCCTTTCCAGGCGCTGACAAAGGTTATTGTGCCTATGATCAAGGATGGTATTTTCGCAGGTGCGCTGCTGGCATTTACCATGTCCTTTGATGATTTCGTAATTTCGTATTTCGTATCCGGAAACGGTGTAAAAAATATTTCCATCGTGGTTTACAATATGACCAAGCGAATCAATCCCACCATCAATGCGCTGTCTACCATTGTAATTGTGGTCATTGTGCTGGTAATGGTTTTTGCAAACGTGCTTCCGAAAGTTCTGGAGAAACATGCAAGCAAGCATGTGAAAAAAATCCAGCGTGTGATTGCATTTATCCTTGTTCTGGGACTTGGTTTCGGACTGATGAAATGCGGCGGTGCTGCAACAGAGAACCATGTGCTGAAGGTATACAATGCAGGAGAATACATGAATCTGGATCTTCTGACACAGTTTGAGCAGGAATATAACTGTACTGTAGTTTACGAAACTTTCGAATCTAACGAAATGATGTATACCAAGCTTTCCGGCGGAGAATCCTACGATGTGCTGGTACCGTCTGATTACATGATCGAGCGTCTGATTAAAGAAGATTACCTGCAGCATATTGACTGGGATCTGATTCCAAATAAAGATAATCTGATGGATGAGGTCATGAACAAGAGCTATGATCCTGGCAATCGTTATTCCTGCCCGTATTTCTGGGGAACTGTAGGAATCCTTTATGATACTACTGTAGTAGATCCGGAAGATCTGAAGGAAGGATGGGATCTTCTTTGCGATACCAAATATAAAGGAAATATTTACATGTATGATTCTGAGCGAGATTCCTTTATGATAGCATTGAAGGCTCTTGGATATTCCATGAATACCACAGATGAAAACCAGATCCAGGAAGCTTACCAGTGGCTGGTTGACCAGAGAAATACCATGGATCCTATTTACGCAGGTGATGATGTAATCGATAATATGATTTCCGGAAATAAGGCAATGGCAGTGGTATATTCCGGAGATGCTTCCTATATTATCAGTGAAAATCCAAACATGGATTATTTCACACCTGACCAGGGAACCAACAACTGGTTTGATGCAATGGTTATCACAAGAGATTGCAGCGAGGTAGAGCTGGCTCATGAATTTATTAATTTTATGCTGGAAGAAGAATCAGCTCTTTCCAATACAGAAGAAGTAGGGTATACTTCTCCTGTAGAGAGTGTTTACGAAACCATGATTAACGGGGATTATGAGGGAATTTCCTCTTATATTCCGGACAGCTCCAATCCAAACAGCGAGATTTTCCACTATCAGGAGCCGAAGATCAAGCAGAAATATGCAGAGCTGTGGACCAAGATCAAGGCAGAGTAAACACGAACAAGGCATTATGAGAGCGAAAATACGAAAATCAATTGGATGCGTTTTCGCAGGACAGAGAGGAGATTGACGATTATGAAGAAAAAGTTACTTGCAGTAATTCTTGCAGCCGCAGCAGTATGTGGCAGTGTGGCACCTGTATATGCCGCTGATTCAGAGCTGGTTCTCTATACATGGGAGGGAATGTTCCCACAGGAGGTACTGGACGGTTTTGAGGAAGAGACAGGATACAAGATCGTATATTCCAATTTTGACACAGATGAGACTATGCTTGAGAAGGTTTCCATGGCAAAGGGCGGTGACTATGATGTGGTAATCGCTGATGATTATATCCTTGAGAAAATTGTGGAGGAAGGCCTTGCAACCAAGCTGGACAAAGACAAACTTTCCAACTGGGAGAATATCAATCCTCTTTATCAGGGACAGTTCTATGATGAAAATGATGAATATACAGTACCATATGGGGCTGGAATTCCGCTGATCGTATATGATCCGGATGAAGTAGACATTGACATTAAAGGCTATTCTGATCTGTGGGATCCCTCTTTAGAGGACAGTGTGGCACTGATCGCAAACTACCGTGTTATCAATGGAATTACTCTTCTTACCATGGGTAAGAGCATGAATGAAGAGGATGTGGATACCATCAAAGAAGCCGGTGACAAGCTTGTGGAGCTGGCTCCAAATGTGCGTATGATCCAGGATGACAACACCCAGAATGCCCTTTTAAACGGCGAGGCATCCGTAGCTTTCCTTTATACTTCACAGGTAACAGCTGCTCTTGCAGAGAATCCGGATCTGAAAGTGGTATATCCAGAAGAGGGCCTTGGATTTGGTATTATGGGCATGTTTATTCCAAGTGAAGCACCAAATGCAGAGGCTGCTTATGAATTTGTAAATTATATCTTAAGACCGGAGATTGCAGCACAGTGCACCAATTATATTGGATATTACAGCACAAATAAGGCTGCGGATGAGCTTGTTGATGAGAATCTGGTAGTTCCGGATGGCGTAACAAAAGGTGAGATCATCCAGAATGTAAGTGCTGATGCAGAAGAGCAGTATAATAAAAACTGGACAGAGTTTAAGGCTGCCTGCGACTGATCTGTAAAGCAGCATCGTATTGCAAATGCATTTTTCTTTGAAAAAACAAAAATGCATGTTGTATAAAATGTGTGAGAAAGAGCCTGTGTGAGCGTCTGATGGTAAAAGACGGCTGCAGGCTCTTTTTGAAAATCACGTACCTGTGAAATGAGGTAGAAAAAATGGAAATTTATAAAGGGGCTTCTGCTTTTGCAGGAATTGCCATTGGGAAAATACGGTTTTATAAAAAGGGAGAATATCAGATCCGCCAGCATCAGACGGATGATGTAAAAAAAGAGCTGAAGGTATTTGATGTGGCCAGGAGGCATGTGATGCAGACTCTGAAAGAAGAGTATGATAAAATGTCAGAAAACCAGATTCTGGAGCAGGCAAAGCTTTTAGGCTCCGGAAGCTTTCTTCGGGCTGTGCAAAGTATGATTACCGGAGAAAAAGTTACAGCTGCTTATGCTGTAGAGACTACAAAGGATGAGCTGCAGGGCACTTTTTCCGGATTAAATGATGTGTCCATAAAAGAACGAATTTTTAATGTAAGCCGGGTGTGCGAGCTTTTGCTGGAAATTCTGGGGGAGGATGAAAAAAAGATCAATCTGGGAGAAGAACCGGTAATTCTGGCAGCAGATACCCTGTCTCCTGCAGAGCTGATGGAAATGGATAAAGAAAAACTTCTTGGAATCATTACAAGAGGAGGGTCTGCCACTTCTCACGCAGCCATTTTGGCCAAAAATATGGAAATTCCCTGTGTAACCGGAATTGGCATTCCACAGTCAGAAGAGGAATGGGAGGACAGCGTTGCGATTATTGACGGTTATACCGGTACTTTGTATCTGGAACCGGACAATGAGGTCAGACGGGAATACGAAATCCGTCAAAATGCGGACAAAGTGGAGCGGGAATCTCTTCTGAAACTGCGCGATGAGCGGGACATAACTCTTGACGGACATGAAGTTGGAATTTATGCAAATATCGGTAATCTGGATGATTTGAACAGTGCAATTTATTACGGGGCAAGAGGAATCGGGCTTCTTCGAAGTGAATTTCAGTATCTTGGAAGAGAAAATTATCCGGGAGAAGAAGAACTTTTTCAGGCTTATAAAAAAAGTGCCCAGACTATGGGAGAGCGTCTGGTGGTAATCCGTACCGCAGATCTTGGCGCAGATAAACAGGCGTCTTATCTGGAAATCCCACAGGAAACAAATCCTTTGATGGGAAATCGTGGAATCCGTTTTTGCCTTGACAGGAAAAATCTGTTCAAGACACAGATCCGCGCCATTTACCGTGCAAGCTGGTATGGCAATCTGGGAATGATGTATCCCATGATCTGTGTAGAAGAGGAAATGGATGAGATTGAAGCCCTTGTGGCAGAAGTAAAAGAAGAGCTGACAAAAGAGGGGATTCCTTTTAAGGAAATTCGCACCGGAATCATGATGGAAACGCCTGCTGCTGTGATGATTGGAGAGGAACTTGCGAAACGTGTGGATTTCCTTGGAATCGGAACCAATGACCTGACCCAGTATACACTGGCTATGGACCGCCAGAATCCGTTACTTCAGAACAAATATAATGACCATCATCCCGCAATCCTTCGTATGATAAAAATGATCGTGGAGGCAGGGCATGCACAAAACTGCAAGGTTTGTCTTTGTGGGGAGCTGGCAGCAGATACCCGCCTCACGGAAACTTTTTTGAAGATGGGAGTAGATGCCCTGTCTGTAGTGCCGGCGTGCATTTTGCCTGTGAGAAAGGCACTGCGGAGAGTGTGCATGGAGGAACAAAATGGATAAAAAAAGTAAAGTTGTAATTCTTCCTTGTGAATTCTACGAAGAAGAAAAAATTTATTCCCTGTTAAAGACAGGAATACAGGAACTTGGTGGCCTTTCCAGCCTGATAGGAAAAGAAGAAAAAATACTCTTAAAACCCAATCTTCTGAAAAAAGCAGAGGTAGAAAAAGCTGTGATTACTCATCCGGTAGTGGTTGGTGCATTTGCCAGGATTCTGCGGGAAGAGGGTTATAAGAACATTGTTCTGGCAGATTCCTGTGGTCATGGAACTACCAGACAGGTAATTCAGGGAACTGGAATGGATACTTATCTGAAAAAATATGATATTCCGGCTATTGACTATACAAAAGGGATACATGTAGACAATCCTTCCGGAATTCAGGCAAAGGAATTTATTCTTCCACAAGAGCTGCTGGAAGCAGATTGTGTGATTTCCCTTTCTAAGATGAAAACCCATGCTCTGGAGAGAATCACCGGCGCAGTAAAAAACAGCTACGGTTTTGTGTATGGGAAAAATAAGGCCATTGGCCATACAAAATATCCAAGTGCGGACAGTTTTGCCAGAATGCTGATCGATCTGAACCAATATGTAAAGCCAAGGCTTTATGTTATGGATGGAATTGTGGCAATGGAAGGAAATGGTCCGGGCTCAGGTGATCCGGTAAATATGAATGTGATTTTGCTGTCTACGGATCCGGTGGCACTGGACAGTGTATTTGCCAGACTGGTGCATCTGAAGCCGGAAATGGTGCCCACCAATTATCATGGGGAAAAGATGGGACTTGGAACCTGCAAGGCAGAAAATATGGAATTAATACTGGTGAGGGAAGTTCCTGAAATGTTTTTTGATGAAAGTGGTTTGGAAATAAAAGAGATTTCCATGGAAGAATTGGTTTTCCAGTATGGAAATCCTGGTTTCAATGTAGACCGTATCCAGGTACGCAGCAATGTGTGGACCAGACTTGCCAGAGCTCTGAATATTTTTCAGAAAAAACCTTATATCGAAGAAGATAAATGTGTACGTTGTGGAATTTGTGTAAACAGCTGTCCGGTACCGGGAAAAGCAGTGGATTTCCGGAAAGGAAAAAACAATCCTCCGGTTTATGATTACAAGAAATGTATCCGGTGCTTCTGCTGTCAGGAAATGTGTCCGAAGAAAGCGATTAAGGTGAAATAGAGAAAGAAAAATGTCGAAATGTTTAAGACGCTTGCTGTTTACAGCAGTGGAATTTATATGTTAAGATAAAACTAATTCGAAACTCAAGTCATGATAATTTTTGAAGAAATGGAGAATAATATGATTTCTAATATTAGCTATAAATTGTCCACATTTGCAGACTATAGTGGTATATCCTATACAAGTGCAAATATGATGAAAGCAATGCAGGCGTTTGAAGGATTGGAATTGCTGCCAGGTGTTGCACAGGAAATTTCTCCAGATGGAAATGCATCCAGGCGTATACAATTGGTGTCGGCTAATGGTGCTTTGACAATTACGGTATATAGTACAAGAATTGATGTAGAAATTACATCTCTGGAAAAGGCTGGTTTTTCAGATCTCGAAAAAGAAAAAATCCTGCCAGATCTGGAGAATATTATAAGCAGTTTATATGAGAAATTTAACCAGATCATGCCGATTCCAAACAGAATAGCATGGTTTACATCATATGTTTACTTTGAAATAGATTCAGAGAAGAAAAATAAATTCAGAGAGACATTTATAAAACCAACTCATTTCTATGGAACGAATCTGACAGACGAATTTATGGTGAGATATGCAGGAAGAGAAGATGTTAGAATAAATGAGTTAGATGAGAAATTTAATATAATAACTACAATAACACGCTGGTTGACAGACCAGGGAACGAATATGGAAGTGGATGGATATAAGATTGATTTTGATATAAATACCTGGCAGGAAAATAAGAAAAACAGATTTGAGAAAGAAGATATAAAAGAATTTGTAAAAAAGTCAATAGAGTTTCAGAAGAGTCTGGAGGAAGATTTTATTGATGAATTTAAGTAATTACTGGCTGCACAAAAATATCAGTTCAAAAACAGATACGACAAGTGAATCTGGCAGCAGAGAGAATAATCCTTTAAAAATCCTGCCGTTCGAAATCAAAATGGATTTAACAACCAATTATTTTGAAACTGGAAGAACCTCATTAACACAGGAATTTTTTGTAAAAAATGCGGAAAAAGAAGATATTGTACCATTATTGCAAAAGTTATATTTTTATGCAGTTCAAAAGGATAACCACATGCTTATGTGGAATATTTTGGTTGTAGTATCGCAGATTTCATATTCTTTATTAGGAGAACAGGCGGCAATACTTGCACTTGCAGCGACGCGGAATAAGCATTTGGATATAGAAGAAATGGGAATAAGATGCTACGAAAACTGGGAAGACAAAGTGGCGTGTTCATTTTTAAATGCCAATTCTTTTTCTGAAAAATGGCTTCAGGAATATGCTGAAGAAGTATGTTCTTATGTAAAGGAGGAAGGGACGACAAGTGTACTATTTGAGAAAGATTATTCGTGGAAAATGGCCGTCGGAAGGGGATATGCCGCAGGCTACACTGGAAAAGGTAGAAGCAGATACAGTTGTAGCTGAGTTTCGTACTGAAAAAAATAAACTTTCTGTATGGAAGGTTGAAACAGAAGATGATCTCAAAGATGCATTTATCGCGCTGGCTTCGAATTGCGATTCAACAGGCACAATTGATGCAATAAAAATAGAGCAGACGGATTTGGAACAGATGCAATTTGATGAGGAACTGGGTGATACACCAACAAGGAATATTAATCAGAAGCATTGTAATATTGTAAATTTGAATTATGTGAATTTGGGAAATGTCATTCAGGGAGTTCTTAATGGATTAAAAAAAGATCAGCATATTCGAATGTCGAAAGGAAAAATAAAACAGCTTCTGGCAGATGCATACGAGGCAGATAAATTGATTGAAGAAGAAATTGCACCAGGAGTTATGCGAGATATCAAAAGTACTATAGAAAAAAGAAATTCATAAAATTACATATATGTATAAGGGTGTTGCAAAAATAGTTAAAGATAATGATTTGCAACACCCTTGTTTTGGGAGCGGTTTTGGAAACGCTTTAGAGCATGCCCTGAAAATTATTCCCAGGAATCGGTCTACATAGCTTGCTACGACACTTTCATTCAGGTAAAATCTCCTGCAAATTGTGACGTACACTCTACAGAAAGTCTTTTTGGGGGAGGGGGACGCTCTAAGGTCTAAGCAGCTTCGCCACTTCTTTAATATATTCCGGAGTAGTTCCGCAGCAGCCGCCTACAATACCTGCACCGGCATCCACAAGAGCTTTCACATGCTCTGCAAATTCCGCTGCTTTCATAGAGTAAACAGCGTTTCCCTTGTCATCAATAAATGGCATGCCTGCGTTTGGCTTGGCAATGACTGGAATGGAAACGTTCTCACGGATATTACGGATTACGGAAACAAGCTGGTCAGGGCCTACGGAACAGTTTACACCAACAGCATCAGCTCCTGCAGCTTCCAGGGAAACAGCTGCCTCAATAGCGTTGCCGCCACTGAAAATACTTCCGTCAGCATCTACTGTCATAGTGCACATAATGGGAAGGTCACATACAGTGGAAGCAGCATCTACTGCAGCAAGAGTTTCTTCAATATTGATCATAGTTTCTGCAACAATCAGGTCAACTCCGGAATCTTTCAGAATACGAATCTGCTCCTGGTACATTTCAAAAGCAGCTTCATAAGTCATTTCTCCTGCAGGTGCCATCATTTTGCCACTGGTGGTAATATCTGCTGCAACATAAACTTTACGGTCAGCAGCGTCAGCCACTTCTCTGGAATAAGAAACCAGAGTGCGGTTGATCTCTTCCATACGGTCCTGAAGACCATGCATGGTAAGATTCATGCGGTTGCCACCAAAAGTAGGGGCATAAATAATATCACTTCCCGCTTCTATGTAAGCTTTCTGAAGGGACTGGATCACATCTTTATGTGCCAGAACCCATTCTTCTGTACAAATTCCCTTGGGCATTCCAGCTGCCATAAGATTAGAACCTGTAGCGCCGTCCAGAAGGACGATATTCTGTGTTAATGTTTGAAAATCCTGTTTCGTCATGTGTAAATCCTCCTTAGAATGGCAGAAATCTGTTCCATGCTGCGTACTTCTGTCACAGTGATGAACCTATTCTGCCGGATACGGTTGATTTCGTCATAATCCCATCCGCGTCCTGGAAAATATAACGTTATCAGGGGAAGAAATTTTCCAGTTCCTGATAATTGATTGTTTTTATAAAAATTTCAATAAATCTTAAACATTATAACACTATTTAACTTGATTTTCCAGTTGTCAGCGTATAAAATATATGATATGTTCTGACGTAGTTGCTGTGAACGGAGTGAACAGTAACCCGACATAAGAAAAGAGAATAAAAAGGAGCTAAAAGATGAGTAGAAGGAGAAGAAACGACTGGATTCCAGGTGCGGTGATCACAATCATCGTGATAATGATGTCAGTTGTCTTTATGGGACTTCTTGCCATGACCAAGATGATTCCCATGATTTACATGTTGATCATTGGTATTGTACTTGCTGTGATCGTAGCGATTATCTGGCTGCTTGTGTGGCATACCAGATATACCGGCAGATTTATAGGAGGTACCATATTTGCAGTAATTATGATCGCCATACTTGCATTTGGCGGTTTTTATATCAATAAGACCAGAACTGCTTTAAGCGGTATTTCCGGTGTTACCACAGAGGTGACACAGATCGCTGTTTACGTAAGAAGTGATGACCCGGCAGATTCTGTAGCAGCAACAGCAGGATATAATTTTGGTATTCTGTCTTCACTTGACCGTGAGAATACAGATGGTGCTGTTGCCCATCTTAAGAATGAATTTGGTACAGATGTGCAGACTACAGAATATGCAGGACTTTCCGAACTGGCTGACGGTCTTTTGAACAGTGAGACAGGTGCTATCATCCTGAACAGCGCATATCTTTCTGTACTGGAAGATATGGACGGATATACAGATTTTGAGAGTAAGGTGAAAGAAGTCGGCACTGTTGAAGTAGAGCAGCAGATCGAATCCTCTTCCGATTCTTCCGATGTTGTAGAACCGATCACTACTTCCAATGGTGGTAAGATTTACACCATTTACATCAGCGGTATTGATACCAGAGGGGAAATGACAGCCAAGAGCCGAAGTGATGTAAATATCCTGGCAACGGTCAATACAGATACCCATGAAGTTCTGCTGGTTTCTACACCACGAGATTATTTTGTACCACTTTCCATTTCCAACGGAGCACCGGATAAACTGACACATGCCGGTATTTATGGCATTGATGTTTGTATGGATACACTTGGTATGCTGTACGATGTTGATATTAACTATTACTTCCGAATTAACTTCGGTGGATTTGTAAAAGTAATTGATGCACTTGGCGGTATTACCGTTAATTCTGATTATGAGTTTGATTCCAAGAACATTCTTGGCTATCACTTCAATCAGGGAGCCAACTATGTAAATGGTGAGCAGGCACTTGTATTCGCAAGAGAGCGTTATGCATTCTCCGAAGGTGACCGTCAGAGAGGTAAGAACCAGATGGCAGTTATCAAGGGTGTTATTGACAAGGCTCTTTCTCCGGAAATCCTTACCAGCTATTCCTCCATCCTTTCCAGTCTGGATGGATGCTTTGGAACAAACATCACATATGAGGAAATTGCACAGCTTCTTCAGCAGCAGCTTACAAATGGTGGTAACTGGACTATTATTTCCTACAGTGTAGATGGAACAGGAGCCACTGAGAAGCCGTACTCCATGAGCCAGAATGCATACGTTATGGTACCGGATTATAATACTGTTGATAAGGCTAAGAGCCTGATGCAGAAGGTACGTGACGGTGAAGTGATTACACAGGAAGAGGCCGACGCACCAATCAGTGGTGATACCACTGCTACAGATACAACATCTACAGATGCTACTGCAGATACCACACAGGCAGAGGGATAAGCTGCAGAGCAATAAGCCGAAGTGTACGAAGATATATAAAAGTGAAGAATGAGGCTGTACAGTCAAATGTAATAGCTGATTCAGAAAGGGCGGAGCAGAAATGCTCCGTCTTTTTGTTTTTCTAAAATATGAAAAACAAAAGATTTATTATAATTTATAAACTTTTAAGATGTTTTCTATAGTAAACTGTGATATAATATAGAAAAAGAAAGGCAGGTGAACGACAATCATCATTTAAGGAAAATTGAAATTCCTGTTTACAAAAATTTACAGAAGATAAAATATACATTCCGACGAGACAGTATCTGCGAACGGATATGTTTGTGAAAGTACATGAGATAACCATACTGAATAAAAAAGGAGAAATCTCATGGCAAATACGAAACACGAAGACGCTATTCTGAAAATGGGAGTAGAATATTTTCGGGAGCATATACTAAAGATGATCGGAATTAATTATGCATATGAGGAAATAGCACCAACAGAACTTGTAGAACTGACCATTAATGAATTGTACATGGATTTTACTTTTAAAACTACGGATCGCCTTTACATTCATATTGAGTTTCAGACTACTAATACCTCGGAAGCTACAGATTTACGAAGATTTCATTCCTATGAAGCATTATTTTCTCATAATACGGGTATGAAAGTAATCACTTATGTGATCTATACCGGTGGAATTAAAGTGACGAAAGGCGAACTGGATTGTGGAGCCTATACATACCGGGTAATTCCTGTTTATATGGGAGAAAGGAATGCGGATGTTATCATCGAGGAAATGAAAGTTAAGAAAAAGGCAGGACAGTCTCTTACAGAAGATGATTTTGCCTGGCTTAGTCTGACACCACTTATGGGTGGCGAGATGAGCAGGAAGGACAAAATTAGAGAAAGCATGCTTCTGGCAAAAGATGAACATACTGAAACATCAGGGAAAGTGACAGCCATGCTGTACGCACTGGCAGACAAGTTCTTAAGTGGAAATGAGCTGGATGAAATCAAGGAGGTAGTGACAATGACCAGATTGGGACAGATGATTATGGAAGATGGAATACAGAAGGGGATGCAACAAGGCGAAAAGAAAATATGGACATTAAATAAATGCTTGTATTCTGCGAACCGTATTGATGATCTGCAGCGTGCAATTGATGATCCAGCCTATCAGAAACAATTGCTGGAAGAATTTGGAATCAAGTGAGGTAGTGACAATGACCAGATTGGGACAGATGATTATGGAGGATGGAATACAGCAAGGAATGCAACAAGGAATACAGCAAGGAATACAACAGGGAATTCAGCAAGGTAAGAAAAAAGCATGGGCATTGATTAAATGTCTGTATTCTGCGAACCGTATTGATGATTTACAGCGTGCAACGGATGATCCTGTTTTTCGGGAGCTGTTGTATAAGGAGTTTGGTATTAAGTAAAAAAAATCTCAAGTAAATTTGAATAAAAAAGAGCCGGGAAATCAGACATCTGCTGACTCCCGGCCTTTCCTATATTAGCAGGTTTGTTAAGAAAGTTCGGTTCAAAGAGAACCGTTATCCAAAGCCTCTTTACATACAGGCATAAAAATTCGCATAACCGGAAACAATAAAAATAGAAAAAGAAGATAAAAGTCGCATTATTTCAGTAATGCGACGGGTTACAAAGCTTTATTTTATTCAACTTCCCCATCGTCGTTTTATATTCTATCGCGATTTCGTAGGAAAGTCAACCAATTATAGCCACTATAGAGTCTTTTTGTCGAAATATACCATATTTAAGTCCAATTTTATATTTTTCTCATAATTTTTTCAAAGACTAGTTTTCGATATACAATGTTTGCGTGGTCAAATAATTGGTACATATTCAACAGACAAGGAGGCAACTATGTGCAGAAAAGGTGAAAATATCCGCAAACGGAAAGATGGACGTTGGGAGGCTCGCTATATTAAATGGAGAGACTCTGACGGCAAAATACATTATGGTTCTCTTTATGGAAATTCCTATCGGGAAGTCAAGGACAAACGTAATCGTAAAATCGCAGAACTTCCCGGTTATGGCAGAAGCGTTCGTACCCCAGGAACTCTTACCTATCAGGCTACGCTGGAAACAGTAGCCCAGCACTGGAAAAAAAGCATTCGTTATACCATCAAGGACAGTACTTTTTCTAATTATGAAGCAATTTTAAAAAATCAGCTTCTTCCGGAATTTGGCAATGTTCAGGTTCGGAGATTAACCAATCAGCAAATCCGGCAGTTTATTTTTCTGAAAAAGGAACAGGGATTTTCTGCTGGAACGCTCCATGTGATTACAAGTGTTCTGCGAAATATACTGAATTTTGCAGCGAAAGAGGGAATTTATACCAGCGAACCCATTCACTATCCTCACATTGCCGGAGACGGAAAGAAAATAAAAATCATGACTCTTTCAGATTATCAGAAGCTCGAGAAATTTCTTATTGAAAATATCAGCGAATTTCATTTTGGTTTGCTTCTTTGTATGCATACAGGCATCAGAGTTGGGGAATTAAGCGGGCTGCGCTGGGAAGATGTTGATTTTGTCCAGCACAAAATACAAATCAAAAGGACTGTCATCCGGATTAAAAATCTGGATCACATTCCAAATCCAAAAACAGGTAAAATTCCCAAAACATGTTTATATATTGGCCCGCCAAAAACAGAACATTCGAATCGGGAAATCCCTTTACCGGATAAACTACTTTTTTATGCAAAACGATTCCAGAAGGATGGCAACAGCTACATTCTTACCGGAACCGAAAAATGTATGGAACCCAGGATTATCCAGCGAAAGTACGCAGCTCTTCTAAAGGAATGTGAAATACCGCCTATGAAAATTCATGCCCTGCGCCATCAGTTTTCGTGCAGATGGGTGGAACATGGATTTGATACTAAATCACTTTCTGAAATTCTCGGACATACTTCCGTGCGTACAACTTTGGATCTGTATGTGCATATTCAGGCGGAAACAAAACGTCAGTATATGAACCAGATGATGGAGCGGGCAATATAGCAGCCAGCGAATCAACGTTTTTCATCCAAAAGCCCCAAAATAAAGACAATTTGCCAGGAAAGTTATTTTAATTCCTGGCGGTTGTCTTTTTTAGTTTTATCTAAAATTCTGACTTTCTTTCCATTCAATAATTTATTCAAAACAGTAAATAAGTGGTACAAATTCATGGTCATAGCCCAGTTTGTACTGTATTCTTGCATATCTGCAGCATAAATACGCATTACTGAAATAATACGATAAATTCAACCAAAAATCACAGAAAACCATGAAAACAGGGTACAGCATCCGAACCTGGCGCATGCGCCTATTTTGCCCCCAGCCCATATGGCTGGACCGAACAGAAGAATACTTTCAGAATGTAGTGGAATTTTACTACGACCTTCTGCAAAAACACGAAGAACTGTGGAACGACAGCCTTTTTGATATCCAGCGCAGTCTTGAGCTTCTGACTGTAGCAGGCCGGGATGGAAGAGAGCCAGTGAATCCTCTTCCAATGGGAAAAGTTCCTGTCTACCTAAGACGGGCTGCCATCAATAAAGCATCCGCCACAGTAAAAAGCATTCTTGGAAAAGCAGAAGAACCAAATTCCAGAAAAGCAGTTTCCCAAAAAGCACAGGAAAAGCCCCAGGTAAAACCAAAGGAAACGCCAAATGAAGCTACAAAGGAAACTCCACAAAGAATTTCCAAGAAAACCTCACCAGAAGAGCAGGAACACTCACTGGAATTTCCCGATACAGTGGAATCCAAAGTAACCTTTTTCAAAGGAATGTACTCCGACCTTACCGATGAGAGTATCCGCCTGAAACTCTGGAACGGAGAAAAATGGGTCTGGACCGACTGCCGACTGAAAGGACGCTCTTTTCCAGCAGACAGTCAGCTCATGTCACCTACCCTGGTGAAAGAAGAAAAATTCTACATGCTGAATATTCCGGTGAAACAGGAAACCAGCGATGCCCGCACAGCCAAAGAACGAATGGCTGCAGGCACACGGCTTTGCAGTGTCCGTTTCACTAACACGGATACATTCGCAATGAGCTGCATCCTGGATGAGAAAGGCAATCAGGTTGCTGTATATGCCAGCAAAGGAGGCAGGGAATATGGTCACCGCTGCAAGCTGCTTATGGAGAAAATCCAGCGCTCCCGCAAGAATACGGATAACGACAATTGTCCCCAGCCAAACCGGAAATATTACATGCATCTTAAGAACCTGTCCGAGCATTATGCCCATCAGGTCAGCCGCCAGATTGTAGATTTTTGCAAAAAAAATCAGGCAGGAGTTCTGGTACTCCCAGAATATGATTCCAACTATTCCAAAATGGTCATGATAAAAAGCGGTAACTTTTCCCCACTGCATTTAAGCAGCCGGATCCGAAGCTACCTGCAGTACAAAGCATGGGCAGAAGGAATGTTGGTTTTGGAAGCTAGGACTGACGGACTGAAAGACAAATGCTCTGTGTGCGGTGGAAAGATCCGCAGGAAGGGAAATGAATTTATCTGTGAAAATGGCCATCAGGGCAATCGTTTTCTCAATGATGCCAGAAACCTTGGCAGGAAATGTCAGGCCAGCTTTTACAAAAGTAGATAAAAATAAATACAGACAACCAAAATGAATTCATGTTAATAAGTGACATTACGAATGTCCTTATATATAAAAACCGGGCAACCGGTACAAGAGACTGTGCCACAGACGCAGGCTTTTCGGCTGACCACCGCCGGAGCGGGTTCCATACTTCCCCAAGCTGACAGGGAGTCGCCGAAGAATCAGGCAGGAAACTGGCTGATGTGTGGTCAAAGTTATGAAAAAAGAACGGGAGGGAGAGGGCAGCAGGACTGTCCAAATGAATCAGAAATGACAACTGCTTTAATTATTGTTGGAATCATCATACTACTATTTGCCATATTGCTGTTATGGTCTTTGGCAAGGATCAATTCCTATCACAAAGATATCAGCGTCAGTACAATGGAAAATCAGTCAGTAGACAAAAATAAACGAAACGATCAGACAAAAAACACCAAAGCTGAACAACGGAAAAGAAAACTGGAACATTGGCAGGTAATTGCCCTTTTTCTGGTCTTATATGATGTAATCACAGTAAATGCCGCATATTTCCTTGGATTGTGGCTCCGCTTTGACTGTACATATTCCGCGATCCCAGGAGAATATCTTTCCGCCTTTTTGAAATTTGCACCGTGGTATACGATATTCTCTGTTTTTGTGTTCTGGGCACTTCGTCTTTATAACAGTGTGTGGCGCTTTGCGAGCTACGGAGAATTACTTCGCGTGGCATTTTCCAGTGTTATTACTTTTATTTTTCAAACAGTTGGAATTACTCTGACGATTCAGAGAATGCCAACGTCCTATTACCTGTTTGGAGCCATTATACAGGCTGTCCTTGTAGTAGGTGTCCGCTTTTCCTACCGCTTCATCCTTCTGGAAAGAAGCCGTCAGAGAAAAGAAGAGGAAGGGATTCTTCATCATGTAATGCTTATTGGTGCCGGACAGGCTGGCCAGATCATCCTGCGGGATATCGACCGTGCCAGAGAGCCGAAAGCCAAAGTATGCTGTATCATCGATGACAATCCAAATAAATGGGGACGTTATATGGAAGGAGTTCCCATTGTGGGAGGCCGTGAGGATATCCTTCTTAATGTACAGAAATATAAAGTTGACCAGATTCTTCTGGCAATCCCAAGTGCAACCGCAGCAGAGAAAAGAGATATTTTAAATATCTGCAAAGAAACAAAATGCGAAATGAAAATCCTTCCAGGTGTTTACCAGTTTGTAACCGGTGAGGTTTCTGTAAGCAAAATGAAAGATGTTGCAGTAGAAGACCTTCTTGGAAGAGAACCCATCAAAGTAAACATGGATGAGATTTTCCATTACATCAGTGGAAAAACCATTCTGGTAACAGGTGGTGGTGGATCCCTTGGAAGTGAGCTTTGCCGTCAGATCGCAGCCCATGAGCCGAAACAGCTTGTGATCTTCGATGTGTATGAGAACAACGCTTACGACATCGAACAGGAACTCCGTTCCCGTTATCCACACCTGAATCTGGTAGCCCTCATCGGATCTGTCCGCGATACCAGAAAAATCAACAACGTATTTGAAACCTACAAACCGGACATTGTTTACCACGCCGCAGCACACAAGCATGTTCCCCTCATGGAAACAAGCCCCTGCGAAGCAATCAAAAACAATGTAATGGGAACCTATAAAACCGCACATGCAGCTTTGAAAAATGGCTGCCAGCGTTTCGTCCTGATCAGCACAGACAAGGCTGTAAACCCAACCAACATCATGGGCGCCAGCAAACGTCTCTGCGAAATGGTCATCCAGACTATGGATAAGATCAGCAAAAATGGAAGAGAAGATCTGCTTCCATTACTTGGAAGCCATTACGAGGACAGTGAAGAAGCCCTCTCCCAGGTGGCAGCAGCCAGCGAAAAGCTGCAGGCAGATGGCGCCAGAAAACACAGAACCGAATTCGTGGCAGTCCGTTTCGGCAATGTACTTGGAAGCAACGGCTCCGTTATCCCGCTGTTTAAGAAACAGATTGCCAAAGGCGGCCCTGTAACCGTCACCCACCCGGACATCATCCGCTACTTCATGACCATTCCGGAAGCAGTCAGCCTGGTACTTCAGGCTGGAACCTATGCCAAAGGCGGAGAGATTTTCGTGCTGGATATGGGCGCACCGGTGAAGATTGATACACTGGCGAGAAACCTGATTAAAATGTCCGGATTAACACCAGATGTGGATATTAAGGTAGAATATACAGGCCTTCGTCCTGGCGAAAAGCTTTATGAAGAGAAGCTGATGGCAGAAGAAGGCCTGACAAAGACAGATAATGATCTGATTCACATCGGTAAACCGATTCCGTTTGATACGGATGAATTTTTACACCAGCTTGAGAATTTAGCAGTGGTAGCTTATGGAAATGATCCGGATATCAGAAGTTATGTGGAAGAGATTGTACCGACTTATCATGCGGCGAAGGATGATTTGAAGCTGCATGGGGAGACGTATAAGAAACTCTATAACAAGGCAGTTAATAAATAAAAAGAGGAATTCTGTGAAAACATTATTGATTATTGGTGCTGGCGGCCATGGAAAAGTAGTAGCAGAGATTGCCAATGCCTGTGGTTATGATAAAGTGGCCTTTTTAGACGATAACAGTTCTGAAGCAATTGGAAAAATAAATGATTTGGAAAGATTTAAAGACCATTTTGAAGAAGCATTTGTGGGAATTGGAAATAATGCAACTCGAAAAGAATTGATATGTAAACTGGAAGATATAGGTTATAAAATTCCGGTGTTGATTCATCCTACTGCATATATCAGTAAAAGTGCAAAAATTTCTGCGGGAACTGCAATAGAGCCTCATGCGGTGGTGAATGCTAATTCCATAATAGGGAAAGGATGCATTGTCTCTGTAGGAGCAATTGTAGACCATAATTCTGTATTACAAGATTATGTGCATGTTAATGCTGGCGCAATTATAAGTGCTGGTGCAAATATAAAAACTTATAGAAAAGTAGAAGCTGGTGAAGTAGTTCCTGGATATGGAATAAATTTGTCAGCTGAAAAGTAATAGTTTTAAGGAGTTTGAAAATATGTCCAATAAAAAAGTGAAAAAGTTTTTAGGCGTTTCAACAGCTGCTCTTACTACAGTATTTGCAGGCATGAAAATATGGGCAGAAATGAAAAAAGCTGATTCTGTATATGAAAATGATCTTTCTGAGCAAAATCCAATGGAAGGAAAGAAAGTTATTTTTGTACAGGATGATAATGATCCGGAAAATGCGGATGGAGTAAGAGGGCATTTGGAAGCCGTTGGAGATGTGGACTATCACCCAGGTTTTTACGTGAAATATATAAAAAGAGCGATGGATGTTATTTTATCTTTTGGTGGCTTAGTTGTATTATCTCCTTTGTTTATTGGACTTTCTTTGGCTATTGTAATTGCTGACCCGGGTCCTGTTTTCTTTACGCAAAAAAGGCTTGGTGAAAATAAGAAATACTTTAAATTACATAAATTCAGAAGTATGAAAATGTGTACACCTCATGATGTACCTACTCACATGTTGGAAAATCCAGAGCAGTATATTACAAAAGTGGGAAAATTTATTCGTGCACACAGTTTAGATGAACTTCCACAGATTTGGGATATTTTTGTAGGAGATAGCGGTATAATAGGAACAACCAAGAAAAACCTTGATTTTACAAGGGTTTCGCTGGCTTAGTCGAATCTGGTTATGATAATTTTTCTGCATGGTTGTGTCGGTTAAGCTAGGAAATTATGTACAAATAAATGGTTTCTTGGATGCTTATTTTGACCCACACTATAAGCCGAAAAATTATGATAAGGAGGTTTGACCTAGCCTGCGGATGCTCTTCAAAAAAGAACATTCACAGGCTAGTTGTCGTGTTAAGGACTCCAAAATTGTTGGGGGGGTAATGGACTATATGAAAAGGAAAAATTGTAAGAATAAATATGAGAAGCAAGTAAGAAAAATTATCTTCATTGAACGATGAAAATTTAAGTTTTTAACAAAAAAGAAAATGCAGGAAAAGTAAGATTAAAACCTGCGGATGGAGAAATACAAATGAAATATAAGAAGCGTAATGTTCGATGGATGCTGGTTGTATATGATTTGCTTGTGTATGAATTATCAGCGGTGTTGCTTTTGGGACTTTATGGTGGAAATGATAAACTTTCCATTTCAGGTATGTTGCAACAGATGGTTCTTGCTCTGTTATGTGTATTTTCAATTAGATTGATTGGAAATGTATATGGACAGATTTGGAGATATGGCGGTATTCAGTGTTATATTCGACTGTTATATACAGATGCAATAGCATTTTTTGTCTATTTGATTTTAGAACTGGTTCTTCCAGTTGAGAAAATTACATTTGCGAGAATGCTGTGTTTGATCAGTATAAATCTCTTAGGCGCATTGGCGTTAAGGATGATGTACAGATATGCATATAAATGTAGCAATCAGGAAACGAAGCAGGGGAGATTTTTAGCTTCCTTATTATACACATTCGGTAGAGTAAAGAAAGGAAATGATAAAGAAGTCCAGAAAATAAAAATAGCAATAATTGGAGCTGGACGTGTAGGAGTAAGTTTTGCGGAAGATCTTCTGAATAGTGATGAAGCGGCATACATTCCGAGATGTTTTATTGATATTAATGAAAATAAAGTAGGTCGTGAAATTCAGGGATTACCGGTATGGTCAGAAGATGAAGCAACATTTAGAAAATTGAATGAGTATGAAGTACAGGAAATTGTATTTGCTATACCGTCAATGGATGCAGAAAAGAAGAAAACATTATATGAATACTATAAAAATGCTGGATATAAATTAAAAGTTTATGATTATCCGACTGTTTATGCGGCAGGAGGAAAGCGACATTTAAGAGAATTTGATATTGAGGAATTACTGTTCAGAAAGCCATTGGTGGTATCTGATGAGCATACAAATGAATATTACAAAGGCAAAGTTGTTTTGATTACAGGTGGTGGCGGTTCCATTGGATCGGAGCTGTGTCGTCAGTTGGCAAAGATGCAACCGAAACAGATTGTTATTTTGGATATTTATGAAAATGGCGCATACGATGTTCAGCAGGAATTAAAAATTGCATATGGAAATACTTTAAATCTTCAGATTGAAATTTGTTCTATTACACACAAGAAAGCACTGGAACGTGTATTTGCTAAGTACCATCCACAGATTGTAATTAATGCAGCGGCACATAAGCATGTGCCTTTAATGGAACATAACTGTATCGAAGCCATCTATAACAATGTATTTGGAACACAGAATCTGGTAGAACTTTGTGAAAAATATGAAGCGGAACGTTTCATGATGGTATCAACGGACAAAGCGGTTAATCCTACGAATGTTATGGGTGCTACTAAGAGAATGTGCGAAATGATTGTACAGAGTGCAAGTACGCATGGAAAAGTGAAGTACAGTGCGACACGTTTTGGAAATGTATTAGGTAGTGCGGGTTCAGTTATTCCGTTATTTAAACGTCAGATAGCTAATGGAGGACCGGTTACAGTTACTGATAAGCGAATTATCCGATATTTTATGACTATCCCAGAAGCATCACAGCTTGTACTTCAAAGTGGAGCTATGGCAAATAATGGAGAGCTTTTCGTATTGGATATGGGACAGCCTGTAAAAATAATGGATTTGGCAGAGAATATGATTCGATTGTCTGGTGTACAGGGAATTGAAATTGTGGAAACCGGATTAAGACCGGGAGAAAAGTTATATGAAGAATTGTTGGTTAAAACAGAAGAATTAGATAAAACAAGTAACAGCATGATATTTATTGAGCGTGATTCAGCATTAAGTCCGAAAGAAATTAATACTCGTCTGAATATGCTTAGAGAAGTTTGTGAAACAGGAGATGATTCACAGGCAAGAGAAGTATTGAGAAAAGCTGTACCAACATTTAAAAAGCCGGAAGAAGTTAATCGAGCTGCTGAATTTGCTGTACATCAAAAAAAGAGCGAGCCTGAAAGGGAAGAAGCAGTAGCTATATAAAATATAACAAGATTGTATTTTTATAAAAATACGGGAAGGACGCATATGCATTACGAAACAAAATCAATATTAGACAAAATCAAAGGTTCTATTATTTTGGCAACAGAAGAGGGCGAACAGGAATTTACAAATATTGATGCAATTCCAGAGAATCTATTGGATGCTGAAATGATTGTTAGTGCTATTGAGGCAAGAGATAGCAAAATTGTTCTTTATTTAAAAAAGAATGAAATAGTCAAAAATGATCTGAATGCAGATTGGGTAAAAGAAGAGGTAGGAAGAACGGGTGTTGAGCCAGGCTTTTTCTAAAATAATCAGTCAGATAAAAGGAGGAAACGATATTATGAAGATTCCATTTTCACCGCCAGATATAACAGAAAAAGAAATTGAACAGGTGTCAGAAGCATTAAGATCTGGATGGATTACAACTGGGCCTAAGACAAAAGAATTAGAGCGAGAGGTTGCAGATTTATGTGGAGTAAATCGTGCTGTTTGTCTTAATTCACAGACAGCATGTGCAGAAATGACCTTGCGTTTATTAGGAGTTAAAGAAGGCGATGAAGTCATTACATGTGCGTATACATATACTGCAAGTGCGTCTGTAGTATGCCATGTAGGGGCAAAACTTATTTTAATTGATACTCAGAGAGATTCTCTTGAAATGGATTATGAGCAGTTGGAAAATGCGATTACTGAAAAAACAAAAGTAATTATTCCAGTAGATCTCGGTGGAGTGCCATGTGATTATGATAGGATTTTTTCTATTGTAGAACGTAAGAAAGGCTTATTCCATCCGGCAAATAAAATACAGGAAAGCATCGGTAGAGTGATTGTTATGGCAGATGTAGCACATGCTTTTGGTGCAACCTGGAAAGAAAAACCAGTTGGAAGTATTGCAGATTTTTCAAATTTCAGCTTCCATGCAGTTAAGAATTTTACAACTGCAGAAGGTGGTGCTGCTGTTTGGAAAGATATTGATGGAATTGATAACGAAGAAATTTATCATCAGTATCAGTTATTATCACTTCATGGTCAGTCAAAAGATGCACTTGCGAAAACGCAGCTTGGGGCATGGGAGTATGACATCATTGGACCTTGGTTTAAATGTAATATGACTGATGTTGTAGCTGGAATCGGACTGGCACAGATGAAGAGATATAAAGGTTTGCTTGAACGTCGAAAAGAAATCATAGGAAAATATGATGCAGCATTTAAGCCAATCGGAATAGAGGTATTAAATCACTATACGGAAAACCACCAGTCATCTGGTCATTTGTATATAACAAGAGTTCCGGGAATTACGTTGGAGCAGAGGCATGAGATTATCGTGAAAATGGCAGAAGCAGGCGTTGCCTGCAATGTGCATTATAAGCCGTTGCCAATGATGACTGCATACAAAAATATGGGATTTGATATTAAAGATTATCCTAATGCATATAAGAGATTTGAAAATGAGATTACTTTACCGCTTCATACAAAACTTACAGATGAAGAAGTGGATTATGTGATCGAGCAGTTTAGCAGAATCGTGAAAGAATATATTTAAATGTGATAGAAGAAATAGGAGATACAGATGTTACGAGAATGGGAGAAATTACCAAAATTTATGCAGACGGAGGAAGTTCGTCCATATTATGACAGTTTAAAAAAGAAAAAAATTAGTTTGGCTTTAAAAAGAGGATTTGATGTATTTGCTGCATCTGTTATGCTCGTAACATTTTCTCCTGTATTAATTACTATTTCAATTATGATTGTAAGAGATTCTAAAGGAGGAGTGTTTTATCGTCAGGAGCGTGTTACACAATATGGAAGAAAATTCAAAATATTTAAATTCCGAACAATGGTTGCTAATGCAGATAAAATTGGCACCCAGGTTACCGTATCCAATGACAGTAGAGTTACAAAGGTAGGCGAAAAACTTCGTAAATATCGTTTGGATGAATTGCCGCAGTTAATAAATATTATTTTAGGCGATATGACGCTTGTAGGAACCAGACCGGAAAGTACGCATTATGTAAAGAAGTATACACCAGAAATGTATGCTACGTTGTTATTACCGGCGGGAGTTACATCTGAGGCGAGTATAAAATATAAAGATGAAGCAGAGCTATTGGATAAAGCAGACGATGTGGACAAAGTATATGTAGAAAAGGTTCTTCCTGAGAAGATGAAATACAATCTTGAAAGTATTAGAAAATTTAGTTTTATACATGATATAGGAACAATGATAAAAACAGTTTTTGCAGTGATTAGGTAGGGAGTGTGTATGGAAAAAGGATTAGTATCAGTTATTACGCCAACATATAATTGTGCGAAGTTTATAGGGGAAACAATTGAATCTGTTCAGGCACAAACGTATCAGCAATGGGAAATGATTATTGTTGATGATTGCTCGACAGACAATACAAAAGAAATTGTCGATAAATATATAAAAGAAGATAGCAGAATAAAATATTTTTGTTTAGAAAATAATTCTGGAGCTGCCGTTGCAAGAACAAAAGCAATGGAATTGGCAAATGGGGAATATATGGCTTTTTTGGATTCTGATGATATTTGGCCAGAAGAAAAATTGAAAAAGCAATTAGCATTTATGAAAAAGCATGATGTTGCATTTTCTTGTACAGCGTATGAACAAATTGATGAAAATGGGAAATCATTAAATAAAATTATAAAGACAGTACCAAAGGCTGATTATAATCGAGTGCTTTTAGATTGCCCGGTAGGAAATTCTACGGTTATGTACAACGTAGAAAAGATGGGAAAATTTGAAGTACCTAATATTAGAAAACGAAACGATGATGCTTTGTGGCTTCGAATGTTAAAAAAAGAAAAGTACATTTATGGTATGAAATCGGTGCTTATGAAATATCGAATAAGACAGAATTCTATTTCAAGTAATAAATTCAAAGTGATTAAATATCATTGGATTTTATATAGAAATATAGAACATCTTAGTATAGTTAGAAGTGTTTTTCATATTGCATATTGGTGTGTGATTAAATTGCTAAAAATTAAGTAAGGAAATAAATATGAAAATATCAGTATTAGTTCCTACGTTAGGAACAAGAGAAAAGGAAATTAGACGGTTATTAGAAACACTGGAAAAACAGTCATATAAAGACTTTGAAATTATATTTGTAACACAGGATAATCATGAAATTGTAAAAGATATAATTTGTAAATATAGTAATTTGGATATAAAGCAAATTGAAATGAGTGTAAAAGGATTATCACGAGCTAGAAATAGAGGATTAGAGCAGGCATTAGGCGAGATAGTAGTATTATCCGATGATGATTGTTGGTATCCTGCAAATGCATTTGAAATTATTGTAAATGCATTTAAAAAAAGACAATGTGCTAAAATTGTATTATCACAGATTTTTGATCCGGAAAAAAATATTCCATATAAAAATTATACTTCCAACGAAGAGTATGTAAGAAACAAATTACAGCTCATGTCAAAATCGTCTATTGAAGTTGCATTCAAGAAAGATTTAGTGCTGAATAAAAAATTTGATGAACGGTTGGGTTTGGGAAGCGAATTTGTATGTGGAGAAGAAGTGGATTTCCTTTTAAGTAATTATGAAAAAAATGCAATCTTTTATGTACCAGAGGTAACGGTTTATCATAAAAAGAAAGAAAATGGTAGTAGCAACAAACAAATTATTGCTAAAGGGGCAATTTATGGAAAGAATTTTAATATATTTATTTGTTTATTAGTTCTACTTAGAGATTTGATGTTAAAAAAAGAAAATAATTTTAAATACTTTTTTGAGGGATATAATGAATATTTTAAAAGAACAAATTAAACTGTCAGTAGCTTATCCTGGATGGCGTTCGGCAATAAAAAAATTAAAATCAAATAAAAATAAAAAGATTTTTTTATTTGGAACACCTATGCATGGTAATTTGGGGGATCATGCAATCGCAATCCAAGAACAATATTTTTTTGAGGATTTTTTCTCGGACTATGAATATTTTGAAATATTGATGCCTATGTATCATACACAAAAAGAAATAATAAAAAATACAGTAACACCTGAAGATTTAGTTGTAATTTCGGGTGGTGGATGGATGGGGAACTTATGGATACATAATGAATGTGTTATACGTGAGATTGTGCAGAACTATCCCAATAATAAAATTATTATTCTTCCACAAACAGTATATTATACTTCAGACGAACTGGGAGAGAGGGAATACAGAATAACAAATGAAATATTAAAAAAACATAGTAATTTACATATTTTTGTAAGAGAAAGGAAGTCTTACAATTTTATAAAACAAAAATTTGAATTTACAGGAAACTCGGATGTATATTTAGTGCCAGATATGGTTTTGTATGGGAAAAATATGATAACAAAGGAAAAATGTACTGGATATGAGAAAGTGATAAATGTATGTATTCGAGAGGATTGCGAATCCGAGCAAGAAAATATTGATGATTTTTATGAAAAAATAAAACAAAATTATAATATTAGAAAAGTTAGTACTGTTATAAAATCGCCAGTTGTTTTAAGAAAGCGAATAAGCGAGTTGCAAAAGTCGTGGGAAACTTTTGAAAATGCGGAAATTACTATAACAGATCGTTTACATGCAATGCTGTTTTCTGTATTAAATGGGACTCCATGCATTGTTTTAAATAATAAAACTGGTAAAGTTTTTGGAGTGGCAGATTGGCTTGATGATACAAATATGATTGTAAGAGCTAATTCGTTAAGTGAAGTGCTTGAAAAATTAAAGAGAACAACTATATGGGAACATAAAAAATATGATAGAGAAAAATTGCTAAACTATTTTGAAGAAATGGCAGACGTAATACGAAAGGATTAAGTATGGAAATTAAAAGATTGTTAGTTATCAATGTACCAATTAAAAATTGTAATCTTAAATGTGAATATTGTTATATTTCAGCATTGAAAGAAAATGAAAAAGGAGCAGCTAAATTTTTATATACTCCAGAGCATGTTGGCAAATGTCTTTCAAAAGAGAGGTTAGGAGGCACTTGTATTATAAATCTAACGGGAGGAGGAGAAACTCTTATTCCGAAAGAAATGCCGCAATATATTTACCAATTATTATTACAAGGACATTTTTTAGAGGTTGTAACAAATGGTACATTGACAAGTCGATTTGATGAAATTGCTGAGTTTCCAAGAAATTTGTTAGAGCATTTGGAATTCAAATTCTCTTTCCACTATGCAGAGTTAAAGAAAAAAGGATGGCTAGATAGATACTTTTCAAATGTGAAAAAGATGTGGGAAAAGGGATGTTCGTTTACTGTTGAGCTAATGCCTTATGATGGATTGATTGATGATATTGATGAAATTATAAATCTTTGTAAATCAGAACTAGGAGCAGCATGTCAAATTACAGTAGGACGAAATGATTTGACTGAGAAAAAAGATCTTTTGACATCTATGTCAAGAAAAGAGTATGAGTCTGTTTGGAGAAAATTTGATTCTACAATGTTTGATTTCAAATTGGATATTTTTCAGAAAAAAATAGATGATTTTTGTTATGCGGGAGCTTGGACTTTGTACGTTGATTTAGGAACTGGGGCTGCTAAGCCATGTTATGGACAGCTTAGTAATCAAAATATATTTAAAAATCCTGAACAACCAATAATCTTTAATCCAGTGGGAAAACATTGCAGACAGCCATATTGTTATAATGGTCATGCATTTTTAACCTTGGGAGTAGTTCCAGAATTAGAAACACCAACATACGCTGATATTCGTAACAGAGTATGTGAAGATGGTAGAGAATGGTTATCGAAAGAAGTTAAAGATGCATTTTCACAAAAATTAGCTGATAACAATGAAGTATGGGATGAAAAGAAAAAGAATAGTTATGAAAGAAAGTATCCGTTTATATTTTTTAAAACGGCATTATATGACTGGAAAGAAATATATAATAAAGTTATAAGAAAACGCAAGAAATAAGGTGCAATATGAGTAATGGACAAAGAAATATAAAACAGAAAAGTACAATACTTGCAATTATATTGGTGATATATATTTATGTTCCATACTTTGCGAATATTTTAGAAAACACTTTTAAAATTTCATCGTTATATGAATATATAATTTATATGATGCTTGCGATAATAGCAATAGGAACGACAATGAGCATGAATAAACGTGTGCTTACATTTTTGTTTGTTTTTTGTTCTGCGATAATCATTAATTATATAGTAGTGCCTTATCGGTATTATGTATTTATAGAAGGTATACAAGCGTTGGTTGGCATAGCAGTTCCATGTTTGTGTGTTTCAAATAATATATTTGATTTAAGAATATTTGTTGAAAAATGGTGGAAATTTTCTAAATTAAATTTACCGTTGGTATTAGTTGCAGTTGTCTTACTTAAACAAGGGCTAGTGCATTATTCAATATTTACAAGTATATGTGTACCAAATGTATTTATTGGTTCTTACATGGTACTTCAGGGAATTGAAAAAAGAAAATGGTTATATATTAATGTTGCCATTAATATTCTTGTGACTGCTGTTTTGGGTGGACGTATGTCTGCAGTAATATCAGCGTGCATGATTTTATTTGCATATGTATATTCAGGTAAAATAAAGTTATGGAAGAAATTAATAATTATTGTAGGACTGGTAGTATCGGCATATATTTTGCTAAACAATTTAATAGATATCTTATATTGGGTAAGCCAAAAACTAGCACAATATGGAATGCAATCTCGAAGTGTTACTTTGTTGATAAATCAAATAAAAAGCAATGAGATATACTTGACCAACAGAGATTATATTTATACGGCATGTGTAGAGTATATAAGAGGTAGAGTCGGTTTGCCAGGAGGATTTGGAATTCCGCTATATATTACTTCGGGTGAATATTATTATGCGCATAATGTCGTTTTGCAATTTTTGACATTTTTCGGAATATGGGGAACTATCATTATTCTTGGAATTACATTGATTCGTGCAAGAACGATAAAGTATATTGCACCTTTAAAGTGTAAAAAATTTATGTATTTTATGCTGCTATGTTATATAGGCATTGGAATGACAGGATCGAGTATATGGATTCATTATTTATCAACTATTTTTATTGCTATTTTCTTTTTTGGAAATAGTAAGATTTATCAGTCAATAGAAGTGAGTTAGATATGAAACTTTTTCTTAAAAAAATCATAAAAAAATATAGAGATATGTCAGTAGAAATGAAAGCTGCGTCTTGGTATGCAGTGGGAAATATAATACAAAAAATTGCGCCTTGGTTGGTAATGATTATACTGACGCATTACTTAGCTACTGAGGAATATGGAATATATAGTATATTTATGTCCTGGCTAGAAATATTTGAGATTATTATAACATTGAGAATATACAGCAATGGTTATGTTGCAGGATTAGTAAGGGACGATGAAAATAGGACAACATATACAGCAACTATGCAATCGTTGAGTATTGTATTGATTGTGATTTGGACGTTAATGTATTTAATGTTTCACAAGGGCATTAATTATATTACTGGAATAAGTACTCCGTTAAGTATACTGATGATATGTTCTTTTATAGGAACTATCAGTTTCGGATTGTGGTCATCAAGACAAAGAGTTGATAACCAATACAAGAAAATGTTATTTGCAATAATTGTATATGGTCTTATCGGACCTATCGTTGGTGCATTAACCGTTTTCCTTAATTTAGATAATCCTATATTTTATGTTATAGCTACAAGGACAGTAATCCAGTTAGGGGTTGCAATTCCGTTTTTTATATCAAATTATAAAGGTACATCCACATTATGGAAAAAAGACTATGCAATAGATGCATTGAAATATAATTTGCCATTGATGCCATATTACTTATCGATGATATTATTAAATCATTCGGATCGTTTAATGATACAAAAAATTGATGGTTATGAAGATGCTGCTTTATATAGTGTATCATATAGTGCAGCTATGGTCATCTTTGTTATAAGTGGTGCGTTGAATTTATCTTTACAGGCATGGCTGTTTAAGGAATTAAAATTAAAGGATTCGTCGAAAGATAAAAGTAAATTGATAACAGTCGGGACAATTATAGTTGCTTTTTGCGCTATTGCGGAAATTGTGATGGCTCCAGAAATAATTTTGATTTTAGGAGGGAAAAAATATTTAGAGGCAATATGGGTTATGCCACCATTAGCAATTAGTGTTATTGTTATGTATATATATCAACAATATGTAAATATCTTGTTCTACTATAAAAAGACGAAATTTATTTTGTTTGCGTCAGTATTTGCAGCAGTGTGTAATATAATTTTAAATGCTATTTTTATTCCGATTTTTGGATATGTTGCTGGTGGATATACGTCATTAGTAAGCTATTTAATAGTCATGATTTTATATTTTGTATTAGCAAGAAAAGAATGTATTGATAATGAGATACAAATGAAAAATTATTTTAATACAAAATTGCAAATGACAATACTTATAGGTACGAGTATTGTGGCATTGTCTATGGTTGCTGTATATAAAAATGCAGTTGCTAGATATTTGTTGGCTTTAATGATGTTTGTATTGTTGGTTGCAACAAGGAAAAAATGGATACCAGAACTGAGAAAAGGAAAGAAAGTATGAAAAAGAAAAAACGATTAATTTTTATGTTATTTTTTCTCATAATACTTTTTACAGTAGGATATATAATTTTACCACGTATTAGAGTAAAAATTGAACAAGAAAAATGTGACAAAATATATGCAAATAAAATATTAAAATTGCCGGACAAAGAAAAAGCTAATGTAGGATTTACGTGTACAGGGCTTTATTGGGATAAAGAAGAAGAGTGTTTTTTTATAGGGAATGCAGGTAAATATAAGCCTAATGATAAAACTTTCCAGGCTTCTATCGAAATAGTTGAAAAGGATTTTTCGGCTATTAAAGGAGATATACCTTGTTATTTAAAATTTGAGAATATGAGAGATATACAAGGAGTTACTAAGTCAACAGATGGAACTATCTGGTTATGTTCTTATGGAGAAAACAAAGTTCGCCATATAGACGAAAAAGGAAATGAATTAGGAAATTTTGATATAAAAGAACCATCTGGCATTGCAAATGATAGTAGGAGTAACACGCTTTGGATTTTGACGAATAATTATTTATATAATTGTTCATATGATGGCGTAGTACAAAAAACAATTAAAATACATATAAAAGGACAAGATCAATTGTTTTTAGACGAAAAAAATGATTTGATATATTTTTCAGCAGGTGCAGACTATCATGGAGATAGCTATATTTATACAGTTGACTTAAAAACAAGTAAAGTTAAACCATTATATGTATTGAAAGATTCATATGCAATTGAAGGGATTACGATTGTTGATGATGTATTGTACGTGCTAAATGATGGTTATTATCATGACGCTGAAACGCCAATCAATCAAGTTAATATGTATTTTTTAAATAAGATACAAACCAAAGAAAATTATCAGTAAATGGGGGAAAATATAATGAAAATAGCAGTAGCAGGAACAGGATATGTAGGACTTTCTATTGCCACATTGTTATCTCAAAATCATGAGGTAATGGCAGTTGATATTATCCCGGAAAAAGTCGAGAAGATCAATAAAAGGATTAGTCCGATTCAGGATGAATATATTGAAAAATATTTGAAGGAAAAAGAGTTAAATCTGACAGCTACGTTAGATGCGGAGGCTGCTTATAAGGATGCGGATTTTGTAGTTATTGCTGCACCGACAAACTATGACAGCAAGAAAAACTTTTTTGATACATCAGCAGTAGAAGCTGTGATTAAATTGGTTATTGAATATAACCCAGACGCAATTATGGTAATTAAATCCACAATTCCAGTAGGCTATACAGCAAGCATTAGAAAGAAATTCCACTGTGATAATATTATCTTCAGTCCGGAATTTTTACGAGAATCAAAAGCATTATATGATAATCTGTATCCATCAAGAATTATCGTGGGAACTGATGTTGAAAACGCCAGACTTGTAAAAGCAGCGAATACATTTGCTGGTTTGTTACAAGAAGGGGCAATTAAAGAAAATATTGATACCTTGATAATGGGATTTACAGAAGCAGAAGCGGTGAAGTTGTTTGCTAATACATATCTGGCTCTTAGAGTATCATATTTTAATGAGCTTGATACTTATGCAGAAATGAAGGGACTGAACACACAGCAGATTATTAATGGGGTATGCCTTGATCCTAGAATTGGTTCTCATTATAACAATCCGTCATTTGGTTATGGTGGATATTGCTTACCAAAAGACACAAAACAGCTTCTGGCAAATTATGCAGATGTTCCTCAGAATATGATGTCTGCAATCGTTGAGTCTAATAGAACAAGGAAGGATTTTATAGCAGATCGTGTATTACAAAAAGCTGGATATTATGCTTATGGAGATGAAAATACATATGATGCTTCTATGGAAAAAGAGGTTGTAATTGGTGTATACCGTCTTACTATGAAATCAAATTCAGACAATTTCCGCCAGTCTTCTATACAGGGAGTTATGAAGAGAATTAAGGCTAAAGGGGCATCGGTTATTATTTATGAACCGACATTGGAAGATGGAAGCACTTTCTTTGGAAGCAAGGTTGTGAATGATCTGGATAAATTTAAAGAACAGAGCCAGGCAATTATAGCAAATAGATATGATAGTTGTTTGGATGATGTGAAAGACAAAGTATATACAAGAGATTTGTATGGCAGAGATTAAAAGATGATTGGAAATGCATTGCAATTTATACATCGGTTGATAGTGCAGTATTGTGAATCGCCGGTTTCATCTCCGATAACATGGTGTTTGGGGATTATTTGGATAATAAAATCAATACATGCTCTGTACAAAATGAAAGTAAAAACAGATGAGTTGGTTGCTGAAAAGGAAGCAAAAGAGGTTTCAGAAGCCATTAAGGATCTGGATATTTTAACTGAAAAAAGCAAGGAAGAGAATCAGGATATTAGAACTTTAATGTTTGAAAATTTAAAAGAATTGAAGGAGTTCTATGTTATCTGTAAACAGCAAATTAGAAAATCTTTTTCAGCAGCTATGTTCTCATGCTTTGCAGGATTTATGCTTTTTGTTTTGGCAGTCATTATATTTTTATTAGGTGGAAATAATTCTGCATCATTTATGGCTGGTTTATCTGGAGCGATAGTAGAGATTGTGTCTGGTCTTTACTTCTGGATGTATAGGGAAACATCTAAACAACTTGCAAAGTACCACAAACGATTGGAGGCAACCGAGAAATATTTAATTGCTTTGCAGATTATCGAAATGTTGCCAGAAGAAAATAGAATCGAACAATATGGAAAATTAATGGATTATATTTTTGAAAATGTAAATAAACAATAGCATTTACGGGGAGATAAAAATAAAATGTGTGGAATAGTTGGTTTTACTGGAACACAGCAGGCAGCACCTATTTTATTAAATGGTCTGTCTAAATTAGAGTACCGAGGGTACGATTCGGCTGGAATCGCTGTGCGAGATGGGGAGCGTCTGGCACAGGTGGTTAAAGCCAAGGGAAGATTAAGTAATCTGATTGAAAAAACAGATGAAGGGAAAGCACTGATAGGAACATGTGGAATCGGACATACACGTTGGGCAACACATGGCGAGCCAAGTCAGATTAATGCACATCCGCATGTATCTGGAAATTGTACAAGATCAGGTTCTGGAGAAGTAGAATCAGGAGTAGTTGGCGTACATAATGGTATTATTGAAAATTATACAGAACTTAAAGAAAAATTATTAAAGCATGGTTATACTTTTTACAGTCAGACTGATACAGAGGTAGTAATCAAATTAGTGGACTATTATTATAAGAAGTATAATCTCGGACCGATTGATGCGATTGCCAAAACAATGGTTCGTGTGCGTGGTTCCTATGCCCTGGAACTTATGTTCAAAGATTATCCGGGAGAAATTTGGGTAGCAAGAAAAGACAGTCCTATGATTATTGGAGTGACAGACGGCGAAACTTATGTAGCTTCTGATGTTCCGGCTATTTTGCAATATACCAGAAATGTTTATTATATTGGTAATCTGGAATTTGCCAGATTGACACCTGGAGAAGCTCATTTCTTTAACCTTGATGGGGATGAGATTGAAAAGCAGACAACAGAAATTAAGTGGGATGCTGAGGCAGCAGAAAAAGCAGGATTTGAACACTTTATGATGAAAGAGATCCATGAACAGCCGAAAGCAGTTCAGGATACTTTGGGTTCTGTTATAAAAAATAATTGTATTGATTTATCATCAGTTGAAATTACAGAAGAAGAAATTCAGAAGTTTGAACAGATATATATTGTTGCATGTGGTTCAGCCTGGCACGTTGGAATGGCAGCGCAGTATGTAATCGAGGACTTAGTGGATGTTCCGGTTAGAGTGGAGCTTGCATCTGAATTTAGATACAGAAAAATGCCAATAAATAAAAATTCGTTGGTTATTGTCATCAGCCAGTCAGGGGAAACAGCAGATACTTTAGCAGCTTTGCGTTTGGCGAAGGAAAAAGGTATAACGACTCTGGCAATCGTAAATGTGGTTGGCAGCAGTATTGCTCGTGAGGCAGATAAAGTATTCTATACTCTTGCTGGCCCGGAAATATCAGTGGCAACGACAAAGGCTTATAGCGCCCAACTTGTAGCAATGTATTGTCTGGCAGTTCAATTTGCCAGAGTTAGAAATACCATTACAGAAGAGCAGTATGGCAATTACATTACTGAGCTATTGACCATTCCGGATAAGATTCAGAAAATCTTGCAGGATAAGGAAAGACTTCAATGGTTTGCTGCGAAATATGCGAATGCTCATGATGTGTTCTTCGTGGGTAGAGGAATTGATTATGCGATTTCCTTAGAAGGAAGTTTAAAGCTGAAAGAAATTTCTTACATTCATTCTGAAGCATATGCAGCCGGGGAATTAAAGCATGGTACGATCAGTCTGATCGAGCCAGGAACGTTAGTAATTGGTGTATTGACACAGAGTGATCTTTACGAGAAAACCATCAGTAATATGTTGGAGTGCAAGAGTCGTGGTGCGTATTTGATGGGACTGACAACATATGGAAAATATGAGATTGAAGATCAGGTAAATTTTGCAGTTTATGTTCCGAAGATAGATGAACACTTCGTGGGAAGTCTGGCAGTTGTTCCGTTGCAGTTAATGGGATATTATGTCAGCGTGGCTAAAGGGTTAGATGTAGACAAGCCTAGAAATCTGGCAAAAAGCGTTACTGTAGAATAGTAAATTTTTTAGCAAAGAATGCCACCTGTTTTCTGTTTTATCTATTTTATTTTTCAGTGAAATGTGAACTTCCGAAAAAATCTCCCCTAAACAAATTTTAGGGCTGATGAGGAATAAAAAAATATTGAAAATCCGGCGTTTGGCATGCGATTTTGCTTGCAATCGACCGGAGTTTGTGTGTGAACTTCCGAAAAAATCTCCCCTAAACAAATTTTAGGGCTGATGAGGAATAAAAAAATATTGAAAATCCGGCGT
>CAKRMK010000031.1 GCA_934364795.1 uncultured Blautia sp. | reverse complement strand
AAACTCTCTGATAAAGTGTTTGATGCACTCAAGACAACCAACTAGCTTAGTTATCTCTCGTCATTACTGTTTTTAAAGTTCATTCTCTTAGAATGGAAGTCCGATTCTTGTGAATCGAACCGCAATTCACACCAGATTCGACTTCGTCTCATCAAGTGTTCATTGTGTATAAAGAAATTTTCGAGAATCGTATGTGTTTCACTGTTTAGTTATCAAGGTTGTTCGCTGTCAGCTCTTTGCGACAGCTTGTTTACTTTATCATATCTTTCAAACCTTGTCAAGAACTTTTTTCAAAAGTTTTTGAGGTTTTCAGATCTTTCTAAAGTTGTTTGTTTCTGTCGTTCTGTTTAAGCGACTTGGATACTTTATCATAAGTTCAGTCGATTGTCAACAGATAATTTAAATATTCTGAAAACTAATTTATTTTTCAGCATTTCAGAAGCAATTTCTTGTGACAGCTTGTTTAATATACCACCTCCGCAAGGAGAAGTCAAGCATTTTTTACAAAAACTTACAATTATTTTTATGCATTATTTTTATGCTACTTGTTTTTATACAACTATAAACTGACAGGGCGTGCAAACTGAAGTGCACGCCCTGTTTTCTGTAAGATTTTCTTTTTTCTGTTCATAAAGAATGTTCCACACAGTAACTTTCTGGCCATCAGATATTATTTTATTATCTGTGCTTTTGATCCCAATCCTTTATTCTTTAACAGTTTTTTATACGTTTTTAATTTTGATGCCGGCACTTTTATTTTTGCCTTTGCATAAATACCTTTAAATGCATTGCTTCCTGCCTTTTTCAGCTTCTTGGATTTTATCGTTACAGAAGAAAGTTTTTTGCAGTTTTTAAAGGCTCCGCTTCCTATGGAGGTTACTTTGCTTCCTATTGTCACCTTTTTCAGTGCCTTACAGCCTTCAAATGCAGAACCGCCGATTACGGTTACATTGTTTCCAACTATAATCTGCTGCACTTTTTTGTGGTTTCGAAGGGCTTTTGTCATAACAGATGTAATTTTATAGGTTACACCTTTATAAGTGACTTTTGTTCCAATAGAAATCTTTGTGGCTTTTGCATTGGTAGTGCCGGTATAAGCAACTGTTTTATTGCCAGTTACCTTATATTTACTCGTTCCCACTTTAAATGTCTTTCCCTTTTTCAGTACAACTGCTGGGGTCGGTGTGGGAGTTACCTTGACTGACGGAGTTTTGCCTGGTGCCGGGGTGGGTGTTCCTGGCTCGGATGGTGTTTTTGTTGGTGCTGGGGTCGGTGTTCCTGCTCCAGACGGTGTCTTGGTTGGGGTTGGTGTGGAAGTTCCGGGCTTCAACGGTACTTTAGTTGGTACTGGCGTAGGTGTTCCTGCTCCGGATGGTGTCCTAGTTGGCACTGGGGTCAGAATACCTGGTTCGGATGGTGTCTGGCTGGGAATTGGTTCCGGGCTTCCTGTCACAGATGGCTCTTTCGTAGGTTCTGGCACAGGCATCCCTGTAGGAGTAGGAGATACTGGTATCAGCGTTGGTTCTGTTTCCTGTACATCTCTGTACTCTGTTTCTTTGCAAACCAGACATTCCCTCATTTCTTTTTCCTCACCAGAAGCATCCGTAATTCTCTTCCAGTCTCCCCATGCATGAGCAATGGTCACTTCCACATATGTTCTTGCTTCTTTATATTCTTCTGTTTCCGGTGAAAGAATGGTAATCGTTGCAGTTCCCACCGCCAGAATGGTAACATTTCCCTCTTCGTCCACTTGAAGTACAGAATCCTCTGAAGAATATAAAAGCTCTCCAGTTCCTTTTGAAAGGACTGCATTCAAATTAAATACCGAATCTCCCTCTTTTTTCTGAATATCACGCTCCACATTAATCCGGCGTACTTTCTTTGGCTCAATCCGGTTCCACTGTGCCGTAAATGTAATATTCTCGTATGGCATACGATAAACGGCTTTCGCCGGATACACATTATCGCCATCATTCCAGCCAGCGAACAAGTAGCCAGTTTTTTCAAACGTATTTTCAGGAAGCGTAATTTTTGTTCCTCCTGTCACACGGATTTTCTCCGGAGCTTCACCTGTTCCTCCTCCACTTTGGAAATCAGCCACATATTCCAGTGTCTTATCCTTTGTAACAAGAACTGTACAGGAAGCCTGCTTCGTTCCATCAGAAGCAGTTGCCGTAATAACTGCTGTTCCCGCAGTTATACCTGTTACTGTTCCATTTTCATCAACTGTAGCAATTTTTTCCTCGGAAGAGCTCCAGCTTATATTTTTATTTGTTGCATTTTCCGGCAGTATAGTTGCCTCTAATGTGAAAAGCTCCCCCTCAAATATACGCACAGATTGTTTTTCTAATGTAATGCTGCTTACTGCTATGGAATCTGTAACTGTGACAGTACATTTTGCTGATGCATTCCCAACAGTCGCCGTAATTACAACTGTTCCACCTGAAATGGCAGTTACTTCACCAGCATTTACTGTTGCCACACTGGTATCAGAGCTGCTCCAGATTATATCGGCATCTGAAATATCAGTGTTTCCAGTATATGCTACCTTCAAGCTGGCTTTATTTCCTGTAAAAAGCTCCAGAGTACTGTAGTTCAAACTGATTTCTTCTGTGAGTTCACCATCAATCAACAGATAATCGCTGTTGTCTGCAAGGTTACTTTCCATAGAATCTGTTTCTGCATTTACATAAACAACGTTTCCAATTGCTCCTATATCAACATTTAACAGTTCTGCCGGAATTTCTACAGAAAATTCATTCTGTTTTCCAGCACCCAGCTCATTTATTTTCACTGTTCCAAGCAATTTACCTGTTGCGTTTTTTTCATATACAGAAACTTCAATATTTTCCATACTGTCATATCCTGTATTTGATAATACACCGGAAACAAAAGGCTTTTTCTCATTGCCTGTTAAATGTAATCCACCAAGAACCAGATTACCATACCCAATAGTAACTTTTTCGCTGTTATCCTCTTTATTAACCTCTCCTTCTGCTTCCACAGAAACATTTACTGTATGAAGAGTTAGGTTCTCTGGAAGTTGATACAGATAGGATGCTTCTGCTGATGCCCCAGACTCTATGTGGGAAGAAATTTCTCCGCTGCTGATTTTCTTTCCATTTTGGTCTGTTAATGTAATCTTGAATTTTTCCACTGATGACAGGCTGTTATTCGTAACAACAAAATTCAATGGAAGCTTCTGGCCTGGTTTCACCAGACTGTCATCATAAGTAACACCGGAAAGTGCAATATCTTTTACGGAATCTGTATTAATTACACAAATACTTGCTTCATTTGTGAATTTTCCAGAAGTTTCGTCTACATCCACTGCATTAATAGCAATGGTAAGATTTCCAGATTCATCAACCTGGGCAGTGTAGCTTCGAATGTATTTCCCATAATCAGTTACTGCAACAGGGCTTCCCCATGTCTTGCTGATATCATCATAAACAGAAGCATAAATTTCGTTTGTCTGTCCATTACTTTGCAGGGTAAGAAGGTATTTTATATTGGAGCCATTTACGATTGTAAAGTTGTCCAGATTAACAAATCCGTTATCCAGTAAAGTGTCAGTTACAATGTCGTATGCATATAATTTTCCTGACAATGTATAGTAAAGAATACCTTCTGCAATTGTACTGTTACTGCCTGAAAAATCTTTTTTCCTTCCATTATAATCAAGATGGATCACATTATTGTCATCAGAATAGGTTTCGTAAACAGCTGCAAGACTGCCATTTACATAACCAAGATCTACACCAGATACCGGTGCAATCCCCTGTGCAACTACCTTTTCCTCCCAGCTATCTTTATCCTTGCTGGCAATCTTTACTGAATTAGAACCATCAGCCATGAAGGGATCATTTTCGCTGTTTTCCACCCAGATAACAGCTGTTTTTTCTCCATCAGAGGTTACTTTTTGCATCATTTCGTATGTAGTATTCGTGCTGTTTCCGATTAATTCCGGCTGTGAAAATTCTCCATTTGAATAAGTAATACAATATAAATTCGTAGCCTTCATAGCATCTGACAAAGTCGCTTTTCGGGATAGTGCAGATGCAGTTCTCTGCCATACAATGTACACGTTTTCACCATCTGTATACAGATCCGGGTAGTCATTCAGGCCACCTGTTTCATAGAGAACTTCTGCCTCACTCCATTCACCATCCTTAAAAACAGAGGCAAACAGGGATGTTTTATTTACATCATCTTTTGTTCCATCATCATCAATCCAGAGCATGATTCTGGAGCCATCGTTTAACCTTGCAAGCTGCGGGCTGCTGTATGGATATGCTCCATTTTTTTCAAATACAGCACCTTGAATCTGTGTATTTCCAGCTAAAATTGTTTCCCGATCTGCGAAACTTAAGTAAGTTCTGTCTGTAGAATCTGCATTAATTTCATCAAGATCAAGAATATCCATTCCGTCAAATGCCTGAACTGCTGCATCTCTCGGATAAAGCTGTACTCCAAGGTACCTCTCCTCTTTTGAAAAACCATCATAGCCTAAAATTTTACTATCAAGATAAAGACCACCATTAAGCAATACAGTCAGTGCCTCTTCCAGGGAAGTAGCAGGAAGATTTATCTGGGTTGCCAGACTTCCAAACAGTCCCCCTTCCACATAGGTACCTGCTTTTTTTACCCCCAATCCTACTCCAAGTCTGGCCGCAAGCTCAAGCTGGGCCGCAAGGGACAGGGAATAATTTAACTCAGTATTCTTTACCAGCTGCATATTTCCATTGAAATCACTTTCCAGTTTCAAGGTACAATATGCTGCCGGGAAGCTTACAAATGGGCGTGTGATTTCCGTTCCCAGTCCTGCTTCCAGAATAATTCCGCCCTCCTGGAATTCAAAATTACCGGATGCGTAGCTGAATTCCATATATCCGGCTGCATAGGCATTGGCATCAATTGCCATTGTCATATTAAATTTTTTCAGTTTTCCACGCAATTTACTAAAATCATTCCAAAGCTTGGTAGAGTCTACTTTTTTGCCCGTCATTCCAGTATAAATATTTTTTACCTGCCTGTAGGATTCGCTCCAGTAGCTTGTACTGTTGGTTTCTTTATCCAAGGATGCGGAACCGGAAAAATCTTTAAAACCGATAAGAACCTGAACCGTTTTGGTATCCAGGTCTACCTTTGCCTGAACCTTGTCACTGATTGGAAGATCCATTCCTGCATTAATTTCAAACAGATTAAATGTTTTGCCTAATACGGTAATTTCAGGTCCTTTAATGGTTCCGTTTTTCAACTGGATATTGTTTACCAGGCCGTAAATTGGGAACTTGTCCAGGATTTTCTTGGCAGTATCATATCTGGTAACCTGACCATATTTTATCTCACAAAACGGGATACCGTTTTCGGAAGCATAGGTTTCTGCATAAGAACCTTTTTCTCCGTAAATGATAAAGTCTGTGCAATGATAAAATGCATACTCACCTATGGAGGTTACGCTTGGCGGGATAACTACTTTTTGCAGAGCGGCAGTTTTGGAATCGTTGCAGCAGAAGTAGGAAGGGATGGAGGTTGTGCCTTCGGAGAAGATGAGCTGCTTTAAGCTGTAGGCACCATCTGTTGCACCACTTCTATGTCCGTTATAATAATATGCATTTACACGTTCTACAGATTTGGGCACTGTAAGTTCTTTTATTGCAGTATTTTTTATAAAGGAATATCCAATTGTTTTCAGACCATCTGGTATTGTTATTGACTCCAGTTCTGTACAATTCAGGAACACTTCGCTTCCAAGCTCTACAACATTTTCAGACAGTACTACTTCTTTCAGACTGCTGCATCCGTAGAATGCAGAGGAATCTATTGTTACCGGGTATAAAATCTTTTTGCCGTCAGTTCCAGTTACAAGTTTTTCGTTTTTCTGAAATTCTACTCTTTTCAGGCTTTTACAATTATAAAAAGCACTATACCCGATCTTTCCAATTTCTTTTACAAAATTAATATCTTCCAGTCCTGTGCAATTTGAAAATGCCTGGTTTCCTATTTCTGTTACACTCTCTGGAATTCCAACACTTTTAAGTGCAGAATTCCCCTCATCATTGCAGCAGAAATAATCTGGAACTTTCTTTATTCCAGCCTCAAATATTACATTTTCTAACTGCAGGGCTCCGTCTATCGCTCCCTTTCTGTGTCCGTTATAAGCATAATTATTAACAATTTCTACTGTATTCGGTACTAGCAGACTTTTTACTGCTGTATTTTTAATAAAAGAATAACCGATTGTCTTTAATCCTTCTGGCATCGTCATTGTTTCAAGTTCTGTGCAATCCAAAAACGCCTCACTTCCAATCTCTACTACGTTTTCTGACAGTATTACTTCTTTCAGACTGTTGCATCCATAGAATGCAGAGGAATCTATTTTTACCGGATATAAACTCTTTTTACCGTCAGTTCCGATCACAAGTTTTTCGTTCTTCTGAAATTCTATCCGCTTCAGACTTTTACAGTTAGAAAAAGCACTATATCCAATTTTTCCAATTTCTTTTACAAGATTAATTTCTTCTATTCCTGTACAATTATAAAAAGCATTGCTTCCTATCTCTTCTACACTCTCTGGAATTTCTACCCTTACAAGGGCATTGTTCCACTGATTATTACTACAGAAATAATCTGGGATTTTCTTTATTCCGGCTTCGAACACCACCTCTTCCAGCTGCAAGGCTCCGTCTGTGGCGCCTTTTCTTTCTCCGCTGTAGTAATATGCATTTACAGTTTCTACTGTATTTGGTACTGTCAGGCTTTTTACTGCTGTGTTCTTGATAAATGAATATCCAATGGTTTTCAGGCCTTCTGGCATTGTCACTGTTTCCAGTTCCGTACATTCCTCGAATACTTGATTTCCAAGCTCCACTACGTTTTCTGACAATACCACTTCTTTCAAACTGATACATCCATAAAATGCATAGGCTTCTACTTTCACCGGATACAGAGTTTTTTTACCATCAGTTCCGATTACCTGTTTTTCATTCTTCTGAAACTCTACTCTTTTCAGACTTTTACAGTTAGAAAAAGCACTGTATCCAATTTTTCCAATTTCTTTTACAAGATTAATTTCTTCTATTCCTGTACAATTATAAAAGGCATTGCTTCCGATTTCTTCTACACCCTCTGGAATTCCTACCCTTACAAGGGCATCGTTCCATTGATTATTACTGCAAAAATAATCTGGGATTTTCTTTATTCCTGCTTCAAATATCACTTCTTCCAGCTGCAGAGCTCCATCTGTCGCACCTTTTCTTTCGCCACTGTAGTAATATGCATTTACAGTTTCTACTGTATTTGGTACTGTCAGGCTTCTTACTGCTGTATTCTTAATAAAAGAATATCCAATGATTTTCAGGCCTTCTGGCATTGTTATCGTTTCCAGCTCCGTACATTCCTCGAATACTTGATTTCCAAGCTCCACTACGTTTTCTGACAATACCACTTCTTTCAAACTGATACATCCATAAAATGCATAGGCTTCTACTTTCACCGGATACAGAGTTTTTTTACCATCAGTTCCGATTACCTGTTTTTCATTCTTCTGAAACTCTACTCTTTTCAGACTTTTACAGTTAGAAAAAGCACTGTATCCAATTTTTCCAATTTCTTTTACAAGATTAATTTCTTCTATTCCTGTACAATTATAAAAGGCATTGCTTCCGATTTCTTCTACACCCTCTGGAATTCCTACCCTTACAAGGGCATCGTTCCATTGATTATTACTGCAAAAATAATCTGGGATTTTCTTTATTCCCGCTTCAAACACCACTTCTTCCAGCTGCAGGGCTCCATCTGTTGCGCCTTTTCTTTCTCCGCTGTAATAATATGCATTTACAGTTTCTACTGTGCTTGGTATTGTCAGGCTTTTTACAGCTGTATTTTTAATAAAAGAATATCCAATGGTTTTCAAACCGTCTGGCATAATCACTGTTTCCAATTTCTCACAGTTCAGGAACACTTCACTTCCAAGTTCTACTACATTTTCGGACAACACCACTTCTTTTAAACTGGTGCATCCATAGAACGCAGAGGATCCCACGGTCACCGGATATAAAGATTTTTTTCCGTCACTTCCCGTTATCAGTTTTTCATTCTTTTTAAACTCTATCTTTTTCAGGCTTTTACAATTGTAAAAAGCACAATAGCCAATCTTTCCACTTCCTTTCACAAGGTTAATTGCCTCAATTCCAGCACAGTTATAGAAGGCATAATCCCCTACTTCTTCCACACTCTCTGGAATTTCTATTCTTACAAGAGCATTGTTCAATTGACTATTGCTGCAGAAACAGCCAGGGATTTTCTTTATCCCTGCTTCAAATATCACCTCTTCCAGCTGCAATGCTCCGTCTGTTGCTCCTCTTATTTCGCCACCATAGAAATAGGAATTTACATTTTCTACTGTACCCGGTACTATCAAACTGGTTACTGCTGTATTTTTTATAAAGGAATAACCAATTTCTTTTAATCCCTCCGATAATGTAATTTTTTTCAGATTTTTACAATCACCAAAAGCTTCGCTTCCTATACGCTCCACTCCTGCCGATACACTCACCTCTATCAACGTTTCATCTCCACGAAACGCACCATTTCCAATACAATTCACCGCATACTCATCAAGGGTATCTGGGATTACAAGTGTACTCGCATTTCCTGTATATCCTGTAATTGTAGCCTTATCACTATTAAGCCTGTATTTATAATCCCCACAGGTTAAATCGTCTTCACTATAGGAAACCTCTCTAAGATCATCTGTCTCTCCATTTTCCTCCAGTCCTGTATTCCAGACGATTTCTGCATTTACCTCCATGGTAAAATCGTTTTCCTCATATCCAATAAGATAATCATAGGAAAAATTTGCTGTATTTTCATTTTCCGCGGAAATTAAAAGAATTCCATCTGCATCAAGTCCTGTATTTTGCACCTCTTCTGAAAAGTGAAGATTGCCAATTCTGTCAATATTTTCTTTTCCTACATAAGATCCAAAATCAATACTCCACTGCGTATCATCAACCTTTTTTGCCTCTATTTTAATTGTCTGGGGACTAAAAAGCATAGGATCTTCCAGAGTCTTGGTGTCCTGTTCTGCAATATGTACATTTCCTAAATCCAGTGCGGGCAAATGATTTTTCTCACAGTGTAACACCTGTAAATTTTGTTTGCCAAATTTTAATTCTTCCAGTTCGTTTTCGCTGCAATAAACCTCCAAAAGCATGGGATTATCTTCCAGGTTCAGCTTGTGTAACTGGTTTTTACTACAATTTAAAGATTCCAGATTTATAAAAAATTCAATGCCTGCAAGGTCTGAAATATTAAGTTCTTCTACATTGATTTCTGTGATTTTTTCAAGTTCATCCGGGCTTAATATTTCATCTTTATCTGTATCAAATGTGCTTAATATATAGTTCCTGAAATTATTATCTGGAAAGGTATTTTCATTTATTTCTATTGCACTTAAAGCCGCTTTTTCTTCTGAACCATTTTCATCTTCTGAAATATTGGTACCATTTTCATCTTCAAATTCCACATTATTACCTGGATTTTCAACCTGATCTTCTCCGAAAAAATCCTCTGCCACAAATCCATCTGCTATATTTTCTTCTGATTCCGTATCTTCTGTAGAAGGTATTTCTGGTATAATGTCTGCTGTTTCAGATGTATCTGGAACTGTTTTTTCTGAACTTGGATTTTCTGGATTGGTGTCTGAAACTTCCGGATTATCCAGGTCTGAAGTTTCGTTATCTGTGTTTTCTGTGTTTTCTGTGTTTTCTGTGTTTTGATTTTTATCCGTGTTTCTTATGTTTAAGTCTTCTGAATCTGAAATCTGATTTTCTACGCTTGAATTTTGATCTGTTGTACCTGAAGTCTGATCTTCTGTACCTGAATTTTGATCTGATGCACCTGAAGTCCGGTCTTCTGTACCTGAATTTTGATCTGATGCACCTGAAGTCTGGTCTTCTGCAACTGAATTTTGGTCTGTTACACTTGAAGTCTGGTCTTCCGAAGCTGAATTATCAGTTATCGGATTTTCTTCCGTAATATCATTTATAGTCGGAACTACACTTACCGAAGCCTCTCCAATTGTTGTTGCTCTTGGGGTTTTATCTGCTTCAGAAATATCTGAAACACACTCTCCAGTTACTTGTTTCTCTAATACATTCTTATCAATTGATTCTGCTGAGGATGGATCAATTACATCTTCCTCCGTAAATTTTCCCACCATATCTGCATTAACAAATCCATCCATATTTTCAGCCAATACAAAAGTTTCACTGCTGATTGATGTAACAGACATAATCATTGCCATTAACATTGCCAGTTTTCTTCTTTTCATACGCTTCCTCCCGTCCACTTTCAAATCAGGCATTTATTTTTCTTACACATTGAACAGATATCAAACATTTTCAGCAAATATTTTAGTGATTTTTTGTACTTATTATGTATTTTAATCTATTTTCTTTCAACGTTCAACATGTGGCATTTATTGTGGACAGATTTTTTTACTATTTTGAACAAAACGACATTTTTATAAAAAAGTAATGTTAGACTTTAGAGTCTGTTTGTCGAATCTTGTCGAACATTTCCCCCTCTTTTTTCTTGCATATTTGTCTGCTTTATACTATACTAGAAAAAAGCATTTCATTTCAGTAAGTCTATTTTTGATATTACTCTAATATCATCGGCGTTCTGCCACTTCAGAAATTTCATGCTTTTCCCTATTAACAGCAGGAAAGTTTCTGATCCGGGCCGCCTGATAATAAGAGACTTTCCGGTTTTTCATTCTTAATGGAGGTCTTTTAAAAAACAGATCGGAGGCAAAGGCTATGAGTATTTATGAATATGATGAAGAAAAAACTATGCGGATGCTTCGGGAAGAGGCTTATGAGGATGGGCAACAGGCTGGATTTCAAGATGGACTTCAACAAGGCCGTATTTAGGCAACCATTAACACCTGTCTTGATTTCAATGCTTCTCATGAAGTCATTATACAAAAACTAATGGAACGATTTCATTTTTCTAAGGATAACGCCCAAAACTATCTAAACGATTATTTGAGCACAAAAATATCCTGAAAACGTAAATAAAAACATGTATCAAATGATACAATAAAAAAGCACTTACTAATGAATACCCTAAAATATTCATGCAATTTTCTTTAAAAGAACCAAAGCGGAGGCCACATATGTATCAGCCACAATCCCCAGATCTGCAGGAAACCAGTCCTCACGGAACCCAGTCTTTTCCATGTGCTTTTTATCAGACCCAAATGACCGGGCGCGGAGTTATGGTAAAACACCATTGGCATAAAGAAATTGAGATTTTATATTTTCCCGGAGGCAATTTCAGCCTGGAAATTAATATGGAAACTTTTGATATTTCTTCAGAATGTTTTTACTTTATCAATCCTGGAGAACTTCACAGTATCCGCACTTTAACCAGAGATAACCAGCCAGAATATGCTGTGGTTTTTCATCCGGAGCTTCTTTGTGCACCTTTTTACGACTCCATCCAGTCAGAGCTGATTCAGCCTCTGCAAAACGGTCAGTTAGTTTTTCCAAGGTGCATTACGCCAGCGCACCCTTCTTTTTCCTGTGTGAAAACTATTTTTCTGAATCTGACTGATGCATTTATGAACTGCAGTTCACCGGAAATCTTCGAAACTTCCAATAAAAATTTTAAACTGAACTCTTTCCGTGCCTCCGGTACCGCAACTATCACTTTGACAGACCAGATTCTCATAAAAGCATCTTTACTGGGAATTTTTTCTGTACTGACAAAATATCAGCTTTTCTCTCCAACAGAAAAATCAGGAAACCGACAGGTAGAAACCATCAAAGCCACCATTACTTACATCCGGGAACATTATCAGGAAAAAATTTATGTGCGTGACCTGGCTTCTTTAATTGGATTAAATGAACAGTATTTCTGCCGTTTTTTCAAAAAAGCAATCGGTATGTCACCAGTGGAATACATAAATGAATACAGGATTCGCCAGGCAATACGGCTACTGGAAAATACTGACCGGTCTGTTACTGAAATCTGTCTGGACTGCGGATACAATAATATGGGGAATTTTCTTAAAGAATTTCGGAAATATACCGGAACCACACCATTACAGTACCGAAAAGCCGCTTCTATGTCATAATTTCGTATTTTTTCATCATATTAAAGGAAGTTTTTTCATCCATATGTATGTATAATGAACTCAATCAAGTAATAAAGTCATTTTTCAATTACTCACAGGAGGTTCTACATATGGAAAGAAAATGGTGGCAGGATAAAGTTGCATATCAGATTTATCCCAAAAGTTTTTACGACACAAACGGTGATGGTATTGGCGATTTGCCTGGAATTATAGAGAAACTGGATTACCTGAAAGATTTAGGTGTGGATATCATCTGGCTTTCCCCATGTTACCGCTCTCCTCTTGCAGATCAGGGCTATGACATTTCTGATTATTATGATATTGACCCTCGTTTTGGTACTATGGAGGACATGGACCGTCTTATTGCCGAGGCGAAAAAACGTGATATGTACATTCTTATGGACCTTGTTGTCAATCACTGTTCTGACGAGCATGAATGGTTCAAGAAAGCCTGTCAGGATCCTGATGGAAAATACGGCAAATTCTTTTACCTGCGTGACAAGGAAGAGGGAAAACTGCCTACAAACTGGCGTTCTTATTTTGGAGGTCCGGTCTGGGAGGATCTTCCCGGAACAAGCAAGCAGTATCTTCATGTTTTCCACAAAAAGCAGCCAGATCTGAACTGGGAAAATCCGGAGCTTCGTGAAGAAGTCTACAAAAATATTAACTGGTGGCTTGATAAAGGACTGGGCGGATTTCGCATTGATGCTATCATCAATATCAAAAAAGCTTTGCCCTTCCATGACTATGAGCCAGACCGTGATGACGGACTTTGCTACATTGGAAAAATGTTAGAGGAAGCTACCGGTATCGGTGAATTTCTTGGAGAAATGCGTGACCGTACCTTCAAACCTCATGACGCATTTTCCGTAGGGGAAGTTTTTAACGCAAAGGATGAAGAACTTCCGGATTTCGTAGGGGATAACGGTTATTTCTCCAGTATGTTTGATTTCAATGAAGCAATTTTCGGTGGTTCCGGAAAGGGCTGGTATGACTGTAAACCAATTACGCCCGATGATTACAAACATTGCTGTTTTGAAGCACAGGCAAAAATGGGGGATTTCGGATTCATTTCCAACATTATCGAAAATCATGACGAACCCCGTGGCGTCAGCCGCTACATTCCGGAAGGTGATTGCTGCAATGAGAGTAAAAAAATGCTGGCAGCCCTGAACTTTATGCTCCGCGGACTTCCTTTTATTTACCAGGGACAGGAGCTTGGCATGGAAAATGTTCCATTCAAATCCATTGAAGAAGTAGACGATGTTTCTTCCCTTGATGAATATAAAGTTGCCCTGGAAGCTGGCTGTACACCAAAAGAGGCCCTCGCCGCTGTTGCCCGTCACAGCCGTGATAATGCACGTACCCCAATGCAGTGGTCAGATGAAGAAAATGCAGGATTTACCTCTGGAAAACCATGGCTTCGTGTAAACCCCAACTACACCTCCATCAATGCCAGAGAACAGGTAAATGACCCGGATTCTGTATTTAATTTTTACAAACAGCTGATTGCTCTTCGTAAAAATCCAGAATACAAAGAAACAGTTGTATACGGTACTCTGGAACCAGTCTGGGAGAACCATCACAATTTAATGGCTTACTATCGTAAGGCAGATAAAACACTGCTGGTTGTTGGTAATTATCAGCGAGAAGAACAGACAATCGCGCTTCCGGCTCCTTGTAAAAAAGTTTTGATCAACAATTACCCGGATGTTTCTACAATTGGTGATTCCATTACTCTCCAGGGATATCAGGTTTTGGTTCTGGAATTATAGTTATACAAAAAATATCAGCTTTGAATCTATGCTACCATACTCTATTTCCAGACATAGCATAAATCCAAAGCTGATATATTACTTTTCTTTATTCATACTGCGTTACTGTCCTCTTTGTTCAAAGCAATACGCTTCATGATGACCAGACAGATTACAGTCCTTCCAACACTTCCCGTGCCTTCTTCACCTCATTTTCATCAGTTCGGTAAATATCGAACTCACTTAATGACGGAAGCCCCATATTTACATTTTCCTTCCGATACTGCATCGCACTTTCCAGAACTACCTTTCCGGTCATGTGATAAGTTGTGATTCCTGTTTCTTCATAAATAGGACGGATCACGCTGGAATTCACCCCTGCACCAGCCATGATCTGAATGCGTCCTGCACTTTTTTTATTCAGTGACTTTAATAATGAAATACCTTTCTCACAGGAATCCTGCTGTCCGGAAGTAAGGATGGTATTAAAGCCAAGAGAAATCGCCTGCTCAAGAGCCTCCCTGGGATCCCTGCACACATCAAATGCACGGTGCAAAGTGACAGACATATCTCCGGTTTCTTCCATCAGTTCTTTTAAATGCTCCACATCAAGAGTTCCATCCGGCTTTAACATACCGATTACCACGCCATCAGCACCAAGTTCACGAAAACGTTTTACCTCCGTTTTCAAAATCTGGAACTCATAATCTGTATAACAAAAATCTCCAAAGCGAGGACGAAGCAACGCATGCACTTTAATATCACTGTAATTTTTTACTTCCAGAAACAGGCTTTCCGATGGGCTTGTTCCTCCGATGATAATATTCTGGCAAAGCTCAATACGGTCAGCTCCGCCCTTTTGTGCTGCAAGTACAGACTCCACAGAATCTGCACATACTTCTAAAGTAAATCTGCTCATTTTATCCTCCTTCCCCATGTTTTTGCCATTATAAATAACAACCTTTATTTTTCTTTTTCACGAATGCACTCCCCCAAGTACATTATATGAATAAAACCGCTTTTAAAAGCTGCCACACAGAGTTTTGCGTTCCGGCGGCAGCCTTATTATTACCTTCTCAAAATCATTCCTGTTACATCAGCCCTTAACAGCACCGATCATAACACCTTTTACCAGATGTTTCTGTACAAATGGATACAGAAGCATAACCGGCAGACACGCTACAACGATTGTAGAATATTTCAGAAGCTCTGACATACCCTGCAGCTTTGCCAGGTTAGAAGCATCACCAATCTGGGTCATATCTACCTGGTTCTGGATCAGGATCTGTTTCATAATAATGGTCAGAGGTTGTAATGTATCTTTACGCAGGTAAAGCATAGCATCAAAGTAGTTGTTCCATTTTGCAACACCATAGTACAGAGTCATAACTGCCATAATCGGTTTACATAATGGAAGGATAACACTTAAGAAATATTTCCACGGTGTACATCCGTCAAGCTGTGCAGCTTCATACATTTCATCCGGAATACTGTTTACAATGTAAGTACGGCAGATGATCATGTTATAAGTAGACATTGCAGTCGGAATGATCATCGCCCATCTTGTATCAGTAAGACCAAGGTTGTTTACCAGAATATAGTTTGGTACAAGACCGCCACTGAAATACATGGTAAATACAAAGAAGAAAGCAAAGAAGTTACGTGCTTTAAACTCTTTTCTGGAAAGCGGATATGCACAGAGCATAGTCACAACCAGGTTTACTGCGGTTCCTACAAACAGGTAGAAAAATGAGTTCATGAAACCGATGAGAATCTTTTTGTTTTTAAATACTGCTTCATATCCACGCAGGGTCGGTCTTACAGGGAAAATGTAAACCTGACCGCTGATAACAGCCTGAGGATCGGAAAAGGATGCAGCAACAATGTAAAGCACCGGATATAAAACTATAATCAGAATCAATGTAAGAACTGCATAGTTTACAATATCAAAAATCTTATCCTCAGGACGCATATTCCGAAATTTTACCTTCTTATTCATAATACATCCTCCTACCACAAGCTGGTTTCGGTTACCTTCTTACAGATCTTATTGACTGCAACAAGAAGGATAAAGGAAACTAAAGACTGGAACAAACCGGCGGCTGTAGAGAATCCGAAGTTGGAGTTTACAACACCGATCTTATATACATATGTAGAAATAACCTCTGATACACTGCTGTTCATAGAGTTCTGCATCAGATATACTTTATCAAATCCGATACTTACAACGTTTGCACAGTTGAAGATCAGCATTGTGATAACAGTAGGAAGAATTGCAGGAATATCAACATGCCAGATTCTCTGCATTCTTGTAGCACCGTCTACAATAGCAGCCTCCTGAAGCTCAGGGCTTACACCTGACAGAGCTGCAATGAAGATAATAGACGAATAACCTGCCGTCTGCCATAGAGTACTCCATACATACAGGTGCCGGAACATATCCGCCTTTCCAAAGAAGTTAATCGGCTTCAGGCCAATCTTCATAAGAAGAACGTTGATAATACCGGTACGAAGATCCATCATCTGCATCATCATACCAACCAGAACTACGGCTGAAATAAAGTATGGTGCATAAGTAACCATCTGGATCAGTTTTCTGTATTTTATATGACGCATCTCATTCAGTCCGATTGCCAGAAGAATAGGAAGCGGGAAGTTTACAAGAAGTGTATACACACCTAAGATCAGTGTGTTCTTGATAACTGTAACACTGGATGTGGAGGTCAGGAACTGAATAAACCATTTCATGCCAACCCAGTCACTGCCCCAGATTCCTTTTTTCGGACTGTAATCTTTAAATGCAAGTACGATGCCGCCCATGGGGATATAAGCGAAAATAAATGCGTAAATAACCGGGATTGCAATAATTGCCCAGAACTGCCAGTTATTTGTTTTTATCTTGTTCCCCGGAGCCGGGCGATGTTTTTTCTGTTTGCCCATTTTTTTCCTCCTGTTTCTTTAAAACGCCTCTGAATTTATAACAGACTAAAAAATTTATTTTGGCGTTTCACCTGACGGATATTTCAGAGCATGTTTGAAACAAGCTTCTGTAAAAGTTTAAAATTGTTTTATTCAAATTGTTTTAATGCAATTTTCAGCTTCTTTCAAACATGCTCTATAAAATCCGTGTTACCTTTTGCTTTGCAAGTCAAAGGGCTGCTGCACTGACGCAGCAGCCCTCTATTTACTTTACTGAAAAAGCATTTTTGCCTTTGCGGTCTTCTTATTATTCTGCACTGTCGCTGCCTACGCTGCGCTCGTATGCTGTATCATAGATTGCAAGAAGATCAGACAGACCTGCTTTGTCAATAGAATCAACATAACTGTCCCAATCAGAGTCGATATCCATAGCACCAGTGATAAATCCAACAGTGGACTCCTCAATGATCTTTTCGATTTCAACTGCGATAACGGATACATCGCTTGTCTCTTCATCAGTAAGTTTCAGCTCATCGTACAGCTCGATGTTGCTTGTTCCTGCATATGGCTCATAAAGCTCTGCACTTGCATCATAGAGAAGTTTCTCAAGTCCTTCAGAAGTTGTTACATCAACATCCGGGTCAACAGCCTGTCCAAGACGATAATCTGCCGGAGCTACACGGATACCGATATCCTGCCAGTCATGGTTCTGTGTTTCAGATGTGTAAAGGTTCAGTACTTCATATTTTGCAGGCTCACCGTTTAAGCCAACTTTTCCTTCTGGATTAAGAACCCAGTCTGTTCCCTCATCAGCACCATACTGTGACATAAGGTCACCAGTCTCGCCATAGAAGAAGTCTACCCAACGAAGAGCTGCTTCTGGGTTTTCGCATTTATCTGTGATAACGAATGCACCGCTGCTTACACCAGGGTTTGGAGTCTGGAATGCGATTCTTGTTCCGTCTGGTCCTTCGATTGGAGCCATGCATACATAATCTTTGTAGAAGTCTGGGTTTGTAGAAGCATCAATACCATCGGAGATTGTTCCAAGTGTGAAGAACAGTACCGGCTCGTCTGGCTGGTTGATCAGAGTTTTCATCTGCTCTGCAGTCTGTGTGAAGTCACCATCATAGATAGCGCCCAGATCATACAGGCTCTTCATAAATTTCAGACCTTCTTTGTATCCGTCTGTTGTGGCAACACAGATAGATTTGTCTGTATCTTTATCTCTTGCAACAGTATCTCTTACATTAAGTGTGTAGGATTTTGCAGGCATATAAGTAAATGCATCCATCAGCCAGTCCTGCATACGGCTGTACCAGCCCTGTGCTGCACCAGCTACAGCAATACCGTTTGGTTTGTACTCAAGGAATTTCTCGCATACATCATAAAATTCCTGTGTTGTTGTAGGAATATCAACGCCCATCTCATCCAGGTAACGTTTGTTTACCCACATTTTTCTACCATACTGGCAGTGATAGCAAACATTGATATCAGCTAAGGAATAAATTTTTCCATCAGCTTCACGGGTCATATCAAGTCCGTACTGTTCCATCATTTTCAGATAGTTCGGAACATTTTCTTCTGTAAGGTAATCATCAAGAGCGATGAACATACCCTCTTTTACACCATATTTTGCAATGTTAGGTGATACACCGAAGATGATGTCCGGATAGTCGCCAGACTGAAGCATCATGTTGATTTTGTCTTCCCAGTCATCACGGCCACCTGTCATGTAAGTCATGTTGATTCCGGTAAGATCTGCAAGATAGTTGGAGAAATCGTTTGTCTGAAGATCCTCAACGTTTGGCATGCTCATTGTGAAAGCATCCATATCCAGTGTTCCGTCTTTTACTACCGGATAGGTTCCGCCTGGATTCAGCTCAACATCATCTGCCAGTACGCTTGTTGCACCCATTCCAAGGGTCATAGCAGCTGCAAGTACCAGTGATAAAACTTTTTTCTTGTTCATTTGTTTTGCCTCCTTTTTCTTTTCCTTTTATTTTACTTTTTTGTCTCCCTCGACAGCAATTGATTTGTCATCAACAACTTACTTCATTTATACCATATTCTAAGCATTTTTTCACCAAACACATTTTGTTTTTGGCATACTATTTCTGCAAAATGTGCTATTTTGCCTTGTTTTCGGGTGTTTTTTTGAATTCTTTTGCCATTTTTGAACAAAAAGCAGCCAGAAACATATTCACTGTTACTGGCCACTTTAGAGCGTGCTCTTATTGGTATCTAACCGGTACTTCTGCACAGTCCGGTACTTCTATACAGTCTGACACTTGCGGTAATCGCTGGGCGGTACACCTACTGCACGCTTAAATGCCCTTCGAAATGAATAGTCACTGCAGTAGCCGACAGATGTGGCAATATCTTTTACTGCCACGCCCTGTTTCAGAAGCTCGCATGCATGTGCAATGCGAAGTTGCTCCAGATAACTGCTGAAGGACACGCCAAAGCATCCCTTAAAAGCATTGTAAAGCTTTCGTTCCGGCTCTCCTGCCCACTCTGCCACCACAGAAAGATTCAGGCAGGGATCGCCATAATGCTCTTCAATATACGCCACGATTTTTTCTTTATCAATATTAAGCTGGGCTTCTTCCCGCTCTTTTGCACTATCAGCCCAGAAAACGCCAACCTTTCGCATAACGCAGAACATTTCTTCAGCACTGTTGGCTTTTGCTGCGGCAGAAGAAAGATTCCGCTCTTTCGCTTCCTCATTTTCCCCTGGGATGCTGCGAAATACGCATCCACGCAGTGTTTCCACTGTATGCCTGTAAATATACGGATCCATCCCCTGATACAGATACATGGTACGTATCTGTGTGATCATTTCTTCAATCTGATCCAGATTTCCGCTTCTAAGCAGGCTGATCAGCTTCATTTCCATATCAATAGTAAAGAAAACCGGCTGTTCCAGAATTTTTTCTCCTGGAAGATCCTCTGGAAATACAGGAATACGGATTCCCTGGAATCTGGCAAACTCGCAGACTCTTGATGAAATCTCATACTGTCTGGCGATTTCCACCGGCTCCTTTACCGTATCACTTATGCCAATAAAACCTTTTATCCGTAGCTGGCTGTGAAATTGAAAGTTCAGATTTTCCAGATCTTTTTTCAGCTTTTCCCTGTCTATTTCTGTTTTCTCATGGATTACAAAAACACTGGAAAGCTCACTGACACGGTATCTCCATATATACCAGGGCATACAATCCTTTAGCAGCTGATCGGCCATTCCAAGAATTATATCTCTGCTTGGATTTACAGGATTTTCCTGCTGAAGCGGGTCATCCAGCTCCAGATTTACCACACAGAAGCTTCCATCATCCAGTGCAATGTGCACGGATGTGGCTGCTTCCAGAATTTCTTCCTCTGATTCATAATTTCCATACAGAAGTTTTCTAAGAAAGGCCTCCTGAAGCATGACTTCCTGCTTTTCCACAATGTTGTGAAGATCATCCACTTCACTTAAAAAGCCTTCGAAGCCCTTCCAGAAATGAGCTACTTTATCGTCAGTCTTTTTTATGCGCTCCTGAAGAGAAAAGTATTCCTGAACCATATTTTTCTGTTTGTACCAGTAAGACAGGCAGATCATAATTCCAACCATAATAGCGGTTACACAGATTGCCACACTGATATAGCGCACCGGTCCGATTCTCTGTGTCAATACTTGGGAAGGCACCACAGCAGCCAGTTTCCAGCCATTATAGCCACAGTTAATGGAAAAAGTCTCCACATTTTTCCATCCAAGTTCTTTTTGTACCTGATCAAAAGCCAGGCTCCGTCCGGAAGTTTTGGTAACTCCCTTTTCATCCACCTGGTATTTTTCCAGCATAACACCGTCAGAATCCACAAGTGCCACAACACCGGTATTTCCACCAAGCACCGGTCGGATCATTTTTGCAATCCGGTTCCAGTCCAGTTCTACAATGATCGCACACTGGTTATCCAGAATTCCCGGATACACCAGCTGGCAGGGAAGAAATAAAGTTCCTTCTCCTGATTCTCCCTCATAATAAAAGACTTTCTTTGTCTGATCCTGGTTTTCATAAAATTCCTGAAAACGCTCATAGCTGTATAATGGGAAACCACCCAAGGTAGCAATTCCTCTGTCATTTTTTGGCAAAACCTGGGGAATACGCATAACATAGTCACTGTCAGCAACCAGTATGTATACATTTTTTATGATCTGGTTGGTCAGACTGTAATTGGGATAGTTACTTGCAACTGTGTACTGCTCATAAAAAGGCTGCGTCACAGTGCCCTCTCTCATTCCGGAAAGATAATTGACAAGACGTTTTTCCCTGCTTACATAGTAACCCACATTCTGCGCCATCTGAATTTCCTGGTCAAGAGCTGTGTTTACCTGTGAAAGACTGTTCTGGATCCGTTCTTTCTGATTGTCTGTCATGGCTGTTTTTGCCATATTGTAAATCAACACCGTTGACAAAGTGGGTGCCAGAAGGATCACCAGATAACAGCAAAGCAGATTCCAGGAAATCCGACGTTTTTTTGTTTTCATACATTTCTTCTCTTTATCAGTCAATTTTTCCATTCGCTTGCGTTTCCCACTTTCCTGTAGTAACATAAACTTAAATTCATAGATACCCAAAAGGCAGTTACTCTCTCTTAGCGCGTTTATAAAGGAGACCTTTTATTATGTTTAAGAAAAAAAAGTCTGAAGCTCCATTACCTTCCGTGATCATTTTGGGAAATAGCGGAGTTCTCTATCAGGGCTTGCTAAAAGATATTCCATTGAAAGATTCCGTAATCATTGAAAAAAGCATTTATTTCTTCAGCGACCCGGAGCCTTGTTACATCCATCGTGGTGCAGTGCGTGTGCGCCTTACCCACGAATTATTCCAGGAACTGCAGAATACTTCCGGCACTGCTCCAGGCCCACTTATGTGTTCCTATGCAGATCTTAAAGACATTACCGAATGCTGTCTGCAATAAAGTAAATTGCATAAGATAAGAATAAGACCGCGTTCAGCAGCTTGATGGCTGACATATGCTCCAGCATAAATTCTGACACACGTTCTGTTTTCTTTGTTTTATAAATAACTGCCAGAATGACCGCTGCAGGTATGCTCATAGCTGTAACATATACCATAAGAGTTCCAAGCAGCTGTATCATTTGCTCCCGTCCATTTCTCATGAGATAGAGAAGTGATGCCATATAAATCTGTCCGGTGCAGAAAAATTCTCCCACAGAGATTGCTACGCCAAGCCCCAGAACCAAAAGGCTAAGGAACATTCCTTCCATATTTGCCGTATGCTTCAAAAGTGTATGGTTGAAACGGCGAAGTCTGGCCGGAAGCTGCATACGGATTTTTCCATATTCTTCTTTGCGTACATTTCGAAAATCCAGAAAATTTAATACAGAAGCCACAATAAAAAGCACTGCGATAATCATTCCTGTAATTTTTCCGAAATGATTTAGAACCTGCTGATCAATGCTGGCTGCTGCCAGACAGAAAATAAGTCCGATTCCAAGGTAGGTTACATATTTTCCTGCCAGATATAAGATTCCATTTTTCAACACTGAGGACTGTCCTGTAAGCAAAATGGAAAACAGCATAAGGAGCATGGAAATGGAGCATGGATTAAATCCGGCTAAAAGACCGGCTCCAAACATGACCGGAAGGCTTACTTTCTGGATTTCCTGGTTTTCTTCAAGAGACTTGACGCTGTTTTTCAGCTCTTCAAGAGTAGCCTTTCCATCTGCGATCAGTGTTTTTAGTTGGGAACTGATCTCTTCTTTTCCAAGAAGCATCTGGTTTCCCGCAAATACAGCAGGAACCTTGCCTTCTGTGTCGCTTCTCCCTGCTTTTGTTAAAAGAGCTTTGAATATTTCCAGGTTGTTTCCTTCACTTACATTTAATTCTGTAACCGAAAACGATACCTCTTTTTGCAACTCATCCAGATATTCTTTGGCAGACTGGCAGTCTGTGCAGGAATAGGTGCTAAAAAGAAGGATTACAGGAGATTTTTTTGAAAGTGAATTTAACTCTTCTGTGTCAAGGAGGGTCTGAAGCTGCCTGGTGACAGATACAGTTTCGCTTTGCGCTTCACCTGATGTATCAGTTTCAGAAGCATCCTCATCAGCAACTACTTTATTCTCCAGCAGTACATCATGAAGCTGGGCCTCAATGGTATCGTATCCTAAAATCCACTGTCCGTCCACCAGAAGGACCGGAAGAGGCGCCTGTTCTTTTGTTTTTCCTGTTTTTTCAAGTTCTTTTTCGTAAACTTCCATATCCGCACTGCGAAACACATTGTAGGTGCGGATTTCATAAGAAAGATTCTGTTTTTCTTCTTTGGTGATCACACGGTTAAACAAATCGTAGAAATCATCTTCTTCGTGGCAGGAGGCGCAGACATTTTCAAAGAAGAACTGCAGATTGTGTTCGGTAGGCCGCTCTGTAATCTGCTCTGTGTCCTGTCTTATGTCCTGTCCTGATGCCTGGCAAAGATTGGGAAACAGCATCATTACAGAAAAAAGAAACAGTGCAAGAAAGCCGGTCAGGAAGCTAACTACGACAACCGAATTTGGGTGAAATATACCGCAAAGTGGGGCGTGCAGATTGCGGGAATGATTTTGGGGGCACGCTCTAGCCTTTGTAACTGCTACCTTCGGATTACTGATTTTATGTCTTTCTCTCTCCCCAGTTGTATGTCCGGCTTCACATTTATTTTCATATCCGGATTTTTTCCAGATATTATTTTGAGCCTTTGTTATTTCTGCTGTTCTTCCCATATCCGTTTATCTGCCTTTACTTTCCCAGTATGAAATTTTTATTTAAAATACCGCTTCAGTTCCTCTTCCATCTCATCCGGAATGGTCTTTTCAAATGCCAGCTCTTCTTCATTTGCAAGCCAGCATGCCATAGTAATCAGTATTTTCGCTTCTCTTTCCAGTGCCCAGGGAGAAATCCACTGAACAGTGTCATGTCTGGTGTGCATTCCGAATCCGTCACGGTTTACTGTAAGTGCCGGGATTCCTTTCCATGCAAAAGTATTGGAATCACTTGCCCACACTTGATTTTTGATGGTTACACCAAGCTGGTTTGCTTCCATCAGTTCCAGAAGCTCTGTGCACACAGTAGGATCTGCCGTTACTCCAAGTACTGTTCCGCCGATCAGCTGTCCGGCAAGGTCTGTATTCAGATTAAAAAAGTGCTGTGAAATTTCCTCGCTGTGTGTCTTTGCATATGCCTGGCTTCCAAGAAGCCCTTTTTCCTCTGCGCCAAACCAGACAAACTCAATTGTTCTTGCAGGCTTATGCTCCTTAAAGAAGCGATATGCCTCCATTACCATAGCTCCTGCTGCCATATTGTCATATGCTCCGGGGCCTTCTGGTACAGAATCATAATGTGCTGTTACGGTCAGAATCTCTTTTGGATATTTGCTGCCTGTAATTCTGACTGCCACATTTGCAGATTTGCGGGTAACTTTCTCCTGACGGATTTTCAGGATACATCTGGATGCGCCTTTTTCAAGCAGTTCCATAGCATCCATATAATGAATGGATGCCCCTGGAAGGGTACTCTCTTTTCGTCTGTACTGAAGGGGGATTTTGTCTTCTCCCTCATCTAACGGAGTTCCGCAGACAGTAACAAAACCAAGGACACCTGCCTGAAGAAGCTTCTGGCACATTGCCTCACGCACAGTCTCACAGAGTAGTACAACACAACCTTTTGCTTTTAAAAGACTGATATCGTCTCCTTTTTCCACATAAAGAAATGGTGCTGCAATACCAGCTTCAGAAGTCTGGGCTCCGTTTAAATAGGCACGGACCTTATAAGTTTTCTCAAAAGGTTCTGTGATAGTAAATTCCGCTTCTTTTTCCTGAAAATCAGAAAACTCGAAAAACTCAATTCTGGAATCCTCTCCCAGCTCCTGGCTGATATATTTTGCAGCTGCTTTTTCTCCATCAGTCCCGGCCTCCCGGATGTATGCAGTGTCTGCAACAAACTGATACTGTCTTTTTCCATCACAGTGGATGTCCATTTTCTTGTTCATTTTTCTGTCTTATCCTTCCTGGCAAGCTTTCACAGTAAATTACACTTCCGGTACTTCCCTCATAATACGGATCAGCATATCACCGGTTCCCACATTATAGCCACTTGTTGCATAAATACCTGCTGAAACACCATTCGTCACCATAATAAGCGGAAGCTTGTCCGGATCCACATACATTCTGCGTCCAAGCAGTTCAATATTCTCTTCAAAAGAATCGTAATATACCGGAATTTCCGGAAATACTGCCAGAACTCTGGATAAAAGAGGATCTTTTTTGGCCTCCTCTGTGCGGATCATAAAGATCACCTGTTTCTGGAATTCACGGAATTCTTCTGTATGTTCCAACATTTCATTCAATATATGTTCGGTAGGCTCGCAGCTCTCTTCCAGCCACATGAGAATTTTCTTTCCTCCTGCAGTAAGATCTGCACAGGTTACCACATTTCCTTGGTTATCCTTTACTTCAAACTCCGGAAGGGCAATTCTCTCCAGCATGTCTGCCAGCTCTGCATTTCTAAGTCTTAAAGTATCTTCCAGATGCTCCCCTGATTTAATGGAAAATGTTTTTTCCCAGGAGAACTGATTGCCATTTGGAAGGCGGTTGGTTGTAATAATACGGTACTGTCCCGGAATCAAAGCCAGAACCATCTGGTCGTTTTCCCAGTCTCTTCCCATAAGATCAAGGGAGACAAACTGTCCCTCTGTCAGCTGGCCAATGGTCCAGTGCTGGAAATAAGTCCAAACAGAGTCTTTTTCTTTTTTCAGGGTGAGGAATGCATCCCCTTCCTGCTCTTTTACAACCGGTACGAATTTATCTTCTTTCCAGTACTCCATAACCCTGTTGTCCGGATTCAGTCTTGCCGGAATTCCAAGAGTACGGCAGATTGCTACAAACAGAACCTTCTTGGAGCGTTCTGTTCCCATTCCGCCACGGAGACACTCATATGGAGTTTCCATAACTGTCTCACGCTCAAACTGGGGGCACTCTTTGATTTCCTTCTGGATATAATCCCATACTGACATGGGATCCTGACGAAATGCAGCTTTTTGCTCATCTGTCAGATAAGAAAGAATTCCTTTTCTGTATGGGCGAAGCAGCTCTGCCTCAACACGGGGATTTAATATATATTTCTCAAATAAAGTCTGATCCATCTGATTTTCATATACTTTCGCATATTCCAGATGCTCTTCAAGAATGCTGCAGATACAGTCTGTTCCATCCTTTTCGGAAAGCTGTGCCATCATTGCCTGGCGAAGTTTACTAGAATCTTCTTTCTCCAGGAATTTTACCTTTTCAGGATTTACCCAGTTCTCTTTTTTCTCTTTGCGGAGTCTGGATGCCTCCTTGAAACGGCGGCTGCCCTCTTCTTTTTGCTCCTTTGTAGGCATATCCGTGTTTACCGGAGTATCTACTGGTGCAATTATGTCAACCTCTTTCCATCCTTCTTCTGGAAGCTTCTTCTGTAAAACTACCTGGATCTGATCCGCAGTTCTGGTATCCATATCTGCAATCACATTGCCAATTACTTCTGAAGCATCATTTTCAAGGACTGCCTGGATTCTTAAAGTTCCGTAGCCTGTAATAAGAGAGGCATTTCCATTTTCGTCAGTTTTTACTCTTGCAACAGGATAATATTCCCCCATATTCAGGACCTGGAAAAGAACCTGCGCTCCTTTTACCGCATTTCCTTCTTTATCAACTACGTTTGCTGTAATTGTTTTTACCTTCGCATAACGTGCTGTCTGGTTCAGAGTCACAGCTGCGTCTTCCCTGTCGATCACCTCTTCATTTCTTGCAGGGAAAATATCAAACAGTCTGGAATGTACCATCATGGCTCTTGAAGAGGCATTGGTAAACCAGCCCTTATTCAGGATCATAAGCGGCTCACAGGCACCTGTAAAATACCATTTTCCATCACAGAGAAGCTCTACCCATGCATGATTGTCATCGCAGTGTGACCAGCGTGGTACATACACCTGTCTGGCTGGAATTCCCACACTTCTAAGGGCATTTACCAGAAAAACAGATTCCTCGCCGCATCTTCCGTAGCCTCTTCTGTATACAGTCAGTGCCGGAAGTGTACGGTCATCTCCGCTGTGATAGGTGGCTTCTTCTGCACACCAGTAGTTTACCTCAATTGCCGCATCATACTGGTTTTTCCCCTGAATGCAGTCTTTGAGAAGGCTCCAGAAAAAGCTTCTGCACGGAAGGACTTCTTCTTCATTTACACGATGTGCCAGAACGTAATTCAGGAAAATATCTTCTGGAAGCTTTCTCACGCTTTCCAGATTTTCGTAAAGGTATAAGCCATGCTCTGCATAGTCATAAATTGTTTCAAATGGTGTATTTACTGCATCGCTAAGGGGTGCTGTAACATAAAGATATTTCACAGCCAGTGCCAGTTCTTCGGAGCAGCTGTCTATTTTTTCACAGATTTCTTTCATGGGGTATTCTCTGTCCCCAAACATTTCTTTATATTTCAAAAATTCTTCATTAATTTTGCTTCTGCTTTTCTCAAGAAACATGTTTTCCTCCTAATAGAGCGTCACTCCAAAAGAATCCAGTGTATCACGGACAGACTGGTCCGGAAATTCATCTGTTATGATTCCGTCAAGTTCCTCTAACTGTATAAATTTGTATGATTCATTAAAATAAAATTTCTCACATTCCATCACTGCGTATTTGCGCCTGCTGCAGCGGATTGCCGCCTGCTTGGTAAGCCCGTCTTCCACTCCCAGCGTGGTAATGGTATGGTCTGTCATATCAATTCCGCAGCTTCCTACAAAAGCCCGGTCAAAGCTGTATTTCTGGATGATCTGGATTGCCGCACTGCCCAGAAATCCATTTACATTGGGATACATGATTCCGCCAGTTCCGATTACGGAAATCCGTGGATTCTGTGCCAGGATCTGAAGGATATCGATCATATTGCTCACTACGGTAAGCTGCATGTCTGACTTGGCAAGAAGACGCGCCAGCTCAATGTTGGTAGTGGAAATGTCAAGGAAAATGGCTTCTCGCTCACGGATCAGCTCCACTGCTTTCTCCGCAATCTGGCGTTTCTTCTCCAGATGGTAGCTTCTTCTGTTCACCACATCCCTCTCCAGTGGATAATCCTGTGAAAGAATTGCGCCACCATAGGTACGCTTTAATTTCCCCGCATTTTCCAGAGTCTTTAAATCCTTGCGAATGCAGTCCTCTGTAACCTGGAACATTTCACTTAGCTCCTTCACCCGCACCTTGCCCTGTTCTCTTAGGACTTTTTCAATGGATTCCTGTCTTTCTTCAATAAACACGCCTTCCCCCCGCTTTGCTTTCTTCATAGTAAAAAAACATTTTCTATTACTGCAGATCAGTCATGTTGTTCCATGCGCCCTTGCATCAATAAAAAATGTTCTTTTAATCTCGTCTATGCTATATTCAGTATAGCAATCCTGTATTACATTGTCAATTGATTTTTATTATTTGTTATTGCTTTTTATTATTTAAAATTATTTTTTATTGATTTATAATAGAAAAATGACGAAATCTATTGACTTCAAGTAGACTTCAAGTTGTACAATTTGGCACAGTGAATTTTAAGGGATGCCCCATAGGGCTTTCTGCAAGATATGTGTCACAATTTGTGGGTGAAAATGGTTTTTGAGGCAGGCTTTAAGATTCATGTCATCAGAAATAAAATAACGGGGGAAAGAAAAATGAATTCAGCAAAACAGGGGATGACAAGGGATATGACGCAGGGAAATGTACTGTCCAATATTCTTACCTTTGCCATACCACTTTTTATCAGTAATTTTTTTCAGCAATGCTATAACATCGGGGATACTATGATTGCAAGCCATGGACTGGGACAGGCAGCACTGGCTGCCATTGGGCTGACCGGATCTATTACCGGACTTGTGATCGGATTTGCAAATGGAATTAACAGCGGATATGGAATTTTGCTTTCCAGGGCTTTTGGCTCAAAAGATGAGGAACAGATGAAAACGGTTGTTGCGTGGACTTTGATTCTGAATCTGATTATTTCAGCGCTTGTTACAATTGTCACATTAGTTTTCACAGATCCCATGCTTCGCCTTATCCAGACTCCCCAGGATATTTTTCCGGAATCCCGTACCTATCTTCTTGTGGTAATGGGAGGTATGGCTGCCACTCTTTTTTACAATATGGGCTCTGGTCTTTTGCGTGCAGTGGGAAACAGCAAAACACCCCTTTATTTTCTTGTGTTTTCCTGTATGCTGAATTTACTTCTTGATTATATTTCTGTTAATGTTTTCAGTTTGGGAGTGGCCGGAATTGCAGGTGCTACTGTTGTGGCGCAATTAGTTTCTACGATATTATGTTTTATATATCTTTATAAAAATTACCGTTTTCTCATTCCGGGGAAAAAACATTTTTCTTATGACAAAGAACTTCTCAGCGAGCTTCTTACCACAGGTTTTTCCATGGGACTGATGAACTCTATTTTTTCCATCGGTTCTGTCATTCTGCAGGGAGCCATCAATACTCTGGGAACTACTATCATTGCAGCCCATACTGCTGCAAGGCGTATTGTTATGATCAGTAATATGCCCCTTGCAAGTATTGCCAGTGCCAATGCCACCTTTGCCAGCCAGAATTTCGGTGCGGGACGTATGGATCGGATCCGTGAAGGAATCCGCAAATCGTCTATGCTTAGTTTTATCTGGTCGGCCTTTTTCCTGGTTGTAATACTGGTTGCTGCCAGACCGCTTATCTATGCACTGGCCGGAACTGATGACCCGGTAATTATGGACAATGCACTGATGAACCTTCATATTAATATGATTTTCTTCTTCCCGCTGGGCGTACTTCTGATTCTTCGAACAACCCTCCAGGGAATCGGACACAAGATTTTGCCCCTTATCTCCAGTTCTCTGGAACTGATTTTTAAGGTGATCGCATCTTTTATTTTCGTGCCTTTATGGGGATATTTCGGAGCTTCTATTGCAGAGCCATTTACATGGCTGATCTGTATGGTATTCCTGCTGTTTTCTTATATCAGAATTATGAAACAGGACGGAATCTGGGAAAAATAAAAAATCCTATTTTGCCCGGATGAGGGCGCTGTAGCGGGCTACGTAGGCTGAATCCGGGCAAAATCTATCACAAAGTTAGGCGTACAGATTGGGGAAATGCTTTTTCAAACTTGTTTTATTTCTAACATCTTACTTATTTTTTCATATACCACACTGGCGAAAATCTGATGGCCCTGTGCATTCATATGCTCCTGGTCTGCCACGCAGCAGCTTACATAGGCTGCTGCAGGCAGAAATTCCACCTGTTTTTCTCTTGCAATTCTCTGGTAGACCTTTTCCAGTTCTTTGGACACTTTTACAGAATCCGGTGAAAACTCCTGGTCAAAGCCTTCCTGCCACACTTTTTCTCCCAGATAAATGGGCGAAATCAGCAGTACCCTTGCCTTGGGTGCATATCTTTGAATCTGCTCCAGCAGGCGGGTGATTCCCATCCCGATTACTTCTGCCGATGCACCAAACACCGTTTTGCAGTCATTGGTTCCAAGCATAAGGATTACAGCATCTATACCCTCATGTGTCTCCAGTAAAGTAGGAAGAAGCGCGGTTCCTCTTCTGCCCTCTCTTAACGGATCTTCAAATATGGTAGTCCTTCCGCAAAGACCTTCCTCTATAATCCGGGCTGTTACAGCCTTTTTCGTAAGTGCAGAAGGTTTCTCACTGTCGAACTTTTCCTGCAAAAGACTTGTCCAGCGTTTTCCCCAGGGAAGACGTTTTCTGCTTTCTCCGTCATATCCCCATGTATTAGAATCTCCAAAACATAAAATCTGTTTCATCCGTATCTCCTCTGACTTTCATATACAACGCTGTCTGCATAATTTATGATTGAACTTGTTTTGTAATCAGCAGACTTTTTTATCTGCGTTTATCATAGCAGTATCAGAGGATATAGTCTAATACATATAAATAATATCTGGTTATAGGTTTTTATTATAAGATGGTTCCATATCTACTCCATTGCTGGCAGAATCTTCACTTTTTCCATTATCTGCATCTGTATTCCTATCCGTATGATCCGGATTTTCCTTTACAATTTCTATTTCTTTTTTACTTACCAGTCCATTCTCCACAGGATACCAGGTTTCCAGATACTGAATTTCCTCTTCTTCCGCTGATTCCAGATTCAGAATATCCCTGGATATTGCCAGTTTTCCAGAAGGTGTTTCTTTGCGGATTTCTGTCAAAATATAGGCAGCTTCCGGCTCCACCTTCAAAGTATCCGGTACAGTGGAAGGCTTATAAGCAGTCTGTTTCAGCACCTGGTTGGAACTTGTCACCTGATAAATGATGGTACGCACAGGCTTATACATGGTGGCAAACTGAACCGTTACTTTGCATTTTTCAGTCTGTGTCTTTCCATTTTCCGTAACAGATGACTCTGCTGTCAAAGTGGCAGACATATTATCACCTTCAGAAGATGCACCGTTTGCAGCATATCCGTTTCCGGTCATTGCATAAATCTCGTCATTTTCAGTCTGATAAACCGGATTGACATACCAGGTCTGGTCCTGTTTTCCATCGGGAACTGTATAAACCGTTCCGCTGATTTCTTTTTCTTCTTCATCGTCTGTAACATTATAATGTAAGAATGGTGAACTGATTCCGGGAGAACACAGATTTCCCACATTCGTGCCGTATTCGTCTGTATATACCGGCATCAGAATATACTGTCCCTGAATATCTCCAAAGGTGATTTTCCACTCTGAACTGGAATCCCCCTGGGACTTATCCACAGTTGCCAGCAGTTTTCCCTCATATTTGCTGTCTTTTCCTACTGTGATTGTTTCTCCTTCTGACAGCTTTGAAGCATGATCATTCAAGTATCCTTCCATATCATAAAGATCCAGATACTCCGAAGTAATAAATGCACCAATCAGTCTGTCACCGCCTCCGTCCAGACCAGCCTCCGGTATTGCCAAAGTACAGCCGCCAAAAGTCCCTGCCATAAAGACTGCCGCCAGTCCAATCCAGAATTTTGTTTTTAAACCGGTTGTTTTTTTCTTCTTTTCCATTATTTTTCCTCTTCTTCATCCAGGTTGCCGTCAAATTTCAGAATATCTCCTACATCGCATTGCAAAAAGTAACAGATCCGGTTAATGGTGTGAAAACGCACTCCTTTTGCCTTCCCGCTTCGCAAAACGGACAGGTTGGCTTCTGTAATATTCACCAGACTGCACAGTTCTTTTGAGGTCATTCCACGTTCTTTCAGAATATCCTCAAGATACACTTTAATTGCCATAAAAATCCCCTTTAAATAAAAAGATCATTTTCTTCTTTTAATTCCTGCATTTCCTTTATATATCTGGCAAACAACAGGACTGCCAGCACAAACACAATAGAAAATACAGGAAACTGTACAACATAATTTATCTGATACAATTGTTTCTGGAAGAAGAGCTGTAGCAGATTAAATAAAATATCTGCCACAATAGTTGCCATTACGCTTCCCATACATACCTCTGCCAGCTTTTTGGTCTGCCTTATGGTTTCCTCCTGATATGGATTTTCTTTCAAACCAACGAGCAGTTGTCTGGAAAGGAAAATTATTACAATATTCAGAATATAAGGTAAAATTCCCATAAGGAAATGAAGGAACAGGAAAATATAAGTCACAGTTAAAGTAGAAGAAGTAATAAAACCATCATTTATGGTGACTCCACTGTTGCCATTTTGAACGGTTTCAATATTCTGCAGCCATTGTCCCAGTTCCTGTCCGAATATGGCATAAACAAAGACTACATTTAGAACTCCCAGCAACAGATAAATTCCTTTCTGAAGCTGTTTAATCCCGGCATTTTTATAATGAAGCAGACTGCGGATAAGAAGATATCCCAAAAGCAGGGAATAAAAAGTACTGCCCAGCGCCCATCTCCCAGTCTCAGGTATCCCCGCCTCAAGAAGTCCGGGATTGATCATATAAAAAAGTACCAAAAACAAAGAAGCGCTTAGCAGGAACAGTATATTGTCTATTTTTTCTGACTTTTGCTTCTTTTTCAAAAAAAGTAGAATCCCTACTGGTATCAGGCTGATCAACACATACAAAATTACAGCCACTACATTTCCCACTGTACCGGAAAGTGACAGTCCCCGCAGCATAATTCCCAGCTGTTCAAAGGGAAATGCGATCATTGTGGAAAACAGGCCGTATGTACTGTGCTGCAAAATAGAAAACAGGACGCACAGGGCAGCTTCAATTGCAAGAATAGTAGACAGGTGCTTTTCTCTCATAATCAGGTTCATGGCAGCCTCCTTAGGATTTATTGGAATATGGATGGACTTGCAGGCTCAGAGCCATGTTTGAAAATGCTCTGACAGGTGTAATTATTGTTTTTCGATAATTTATATTAACATATAAAATTATCGTTTGTCAATAATTTCAAAAAAAGTCTTTCCACATGCTATCACTCAAAAATGAAAATTTCAGGCTGCTGCCATAATTTTTATTTTTAAAGTAATATTACATTGTGGAAAGACTTCCTGATTATTACCCAAATGTGCCCCTCAAAATCATTCCTGTAAGATATCCCTGCTTTACGGAAGACTTTGCAGCAATATTTTCTCAAACATTCTTTAATATAATGCCTATCAATGTTTTGTCCAGCATTAATGTACGGTTCCAGGGATTTAGGATAACTCCCTCAACTGATTTCTCCCTCAAAGCCGCCTCCAGTATTTTCTTCATGTCAGCCATAAAAGTGGACATTACACTGTCGCTGCCTTTTAGTTCCTCTTCAAAACTGGTAAAAACAGCCCACCAGCTGGATCCGTCCTGTGTTTTTACTGCCTGAAGCTTCAGCTGGCCGCCACTGGCATCCGTATAAGCAGCCTCTGGCGAGACAGCCACAATCAGCTGGCCATTTTCCCGCACTCTCCTGCGAATCACTGTAAGTACATGTGCCAGAAGCTCCTGTGTTGGTTCCTGCTGAAGTGCAGCTATCGCTTCTTCTATTTTTTCGTTTCCTGATAAACCTTCATCAACTTTATTTTCCATATTTTTCTCTTTTCTTTCAACAATTGCCACATACATCTGCGACTGCATCCTGCGGAAAGCCTTTTACAACCATGTTATAATGCATCTGTTTTTATAATCATTTCCAATATACGCCGCACATTTCGCACCAGCTCATATCTGGACAGGGTTCCATCAGCCAGGGCTGCTTTTAGTGCATCTTCCTCGCCAATTCTCATTTTTACATCATTTCCTGCAATGGCCTCTTTTACATGCTGGCTGTTGTTGCTCCAGTCTGTCATAACAACGCCGTTCCATCCCCATTCTTCCCGTAATATATTGGTAAGAAGGTCATAATTTTCTGCTGTCTGAACCCCATTGATCAGATTATAGGAGGACATTACACTCCAGGGATCTGCCTCTTTTACACAAATTTCAAATCCCTTCAGATAAATTTCCCGAAGTGCGCGCTCTGACATTTGGCTGTCCGTATCACGGCGGTTATATTCTCTGTTATTTGCCGCAAAATGCTTAATAGTAATAGAAACATTCTGTGACTGGACTCCTCTTGTCAGCGCTGCTGCCATTTTTCCTGCAACCAGAGGATCTTCTGAATAATATTCAAAATTACGTCCGCAAAGAGGATCTCTGTGAATATTCATTCCCGGAGCAAGCCAGATATTAATCCCGGCTTCCACAGCCTCCTGTGCACAGGCTTTTCCGATTTCTTCTACAAGCTCTGTATTCCAGGTACACGCCTGCATAGTTCCGCAGGGAAAAGCGGTACATTTCATATTTAAACGGATCCCTGCAGGACCATCAGCCGTCATTGCATTGGGGATTCCATAGGCAGGCTGATTTCCGATTCCACCTGTATCTGCCACTCCTGTGCAAGGTTGGCCTCCTGACAGTGCCACCAGATCATCATCTGTCAGCTGCGCCAGAAAGTCAGACATATCTGCGGTTCCATTTTTTACTTCTTCCAGCATAATTGGAGACGCTTCCGCATTGTAATCAATTTTGTCCTCTTCGGAAACATAACGCTCATATTCTTTTTCCGAAAGATCCCCAGCAGGCAGTTCTTCATAGCTTCCATCCGCTAACAGGCGCCTGGAAAGCTGCGTAGGTGCCGCCTGCTCTGACAGCTGCTCCGTAACTGTATCCTCTGAAACATTATAAATATAAGCGGAGCCTTTTTCTCCTGCATCCTCAATGGAATTTCCAACAAAAATATGATAATCCCCGGCTTCCAGGATATATGCAGATTTTTGAACTTTTCCAAGATCATCATAAGACGCCATATCAGACAGATCATAAGACAAGGTAAGTGTCTGGCTTTCTCCCGGCTGTAATTCCCTGGTTTTTTCAAATGCGGCCAGCTCTTTTTCCGGTTTACCAAGCTTTCCCTGAGGAGCACTAAAATAAACCTGTGCAACTTCTTTTCCTGCTGTAGTTCCTGTATTTGTAATTGTTTCTTCTATATATATTTTTCCATCTTCTACCCTTACTTCCGGAGTGGAAAATTCAAATGTAGTATAAGAAAGTCCATAGCCAAAAGGATAAATCACCTCATCCTTTGCCAGTGTTTCAAAATAGCGGTATCCCACATAAATGTCTTCTTCATATTCCATATAATCCTCATGTGCCAGAAGATCAGATGATGCCGGATAGTCATCGTAGGATGCAGCCAAAGTATCTGTCAGCTTTCCGGATGGATTGGCATCACCACAAAGTACATCTGCCAGACTGTTTCCTCCCTCGCATCCGCCTTGCCATGCATATACAAAACCATCAATTTGCGGATAGTCTTTCATCCAGCTGGTATCCACCATCCCCCCTACATTGTAAATCACAACAATATGGGCAAAACCAGCTTCCACAGCTTCATCCACAAGTGCCAGTTCTTCCTCTGTAAGATAATAATCCCCTGGAACTGCCTGGCGGTCCAGTCCCTCTCCGGAATTCCGGCCTATAAAAACAAGTGCCGTATCAGCTTCCTTTGCCGCATCATTAACAACGGACTGATCCACAACAGGTTCCTGTGTCTCTCCATTTTTATAAGCATCTATGTAAAGCTGTGAAAGAGGCTGGTAAATTTTGATTTTGCCCTGTTTTTCTTTATTTTTCAATCCGCTATATCCATTTACAATATACGGCACATTTACATTTCCGGAACCGGTTCCGCCTTTTACATAGGTGATCTGGTTCATTCCAAGCAGTGCAACTTCTGTTCCCTCTTTTAGCGGAAGCGCCTGATTCTCATTTTTTAAAAGCACAGTTCCCTCCGCTCCTGCTTTTCTTGCAAGCACAGCGTGCTCTTCTATGGTACTTACTGTTTTTATCTCATTTTCCTGGTTGTCCTCTGCCAGGACTATCTGGCATGGCGTTCCCCAAAATGTTCCTGCTATCATTGCAGCAGAAAGGACAAAGGTCGTTATTCTACTTCTTTTTTTCATAATACCTCCTTATCTGTACTGAAAAATATTGTAAGCAAGATGTGCGTTACAATTTTATCAAACCAAAGAGCAGAATGCAATTATAAACCGCCAATTCTTGACATCCCTTTGCACAGATTATATACTTGTTACAGATTAATGGGAGCATTTTAAATAGAATTCGGGAGATAAATTTATGGTGTACACAGTAGGAGAAATGGCTAAATTACTGGGAATTCCCAGTTCTACTTTACGTTATTATGATAAGGAAGGACTCCTGCCTTTCGTGGAACGTTCCCCGGGAGGTATTCGTATGTTTCACGAAAAAGATTATGAATGGCTTCAGGTGATCAGCTGCCTGAAAAAGGCGGGAATGTCTCTGAAAGATATCAAGCAATACATTCACCTTGCAATGGAGGGTGACAGCACAATTGATGAGCGCCTCCAGCTTTTTTATAACCAGCGCAAGCTTTTACAGGCACAAATGGAAGAACTCCAGCGTACCATGGATGTGCTTGATTATAAATGCTGGTATTACGAAACAGCAAAAGAGGCGGGAACAGTTCGTGCGCCTCAGACATTGTCAATCAATGAGATGCCTCCCCAGTTTCGCGAAGTAAAAAAAGAGCTTGTTAAAATACCGGTGGTCGATTGATCCCGGTATTTTTTTGTAACCAATACTGTTTTTCATTTGTATTATAAGTGAAGGTACCTGAAAATATTAAATGTCAAATAACTAAATTGTTTCAAAGGAGCGCTCATGAGACAACCTGTACAACAGTTAATTGAACTGTACCAGACCCATCTTTACGCTGCGGCTTTTAACATCTGCCAGAACCAGATGGACGCAGAGGATGTTGTTCAGGAAACATTTGTTCAATATTACACAAGCAAAAAAGAATTTGAAAGTGAGCAGCATATTCGTGCATGGCTTCTTCGCGTTGTCATCAATAAAGCAAAAAACATCAGCCGGACTTTCTGGAGAAAAAACAAATGCTCTCTTGAAGATTATATGGAAACTTTATCTTTTCCGGATTCCCAGTCCAGAGAATTGTTTGAGGAAGTGATAAAGCTTCCGGATAAGTACCGTATTGTAATTCACCTGTTTTATTATGAAGATTACTCCGTGCGGGAAATTTCAAATATTTTGAAAATTTCCGAAAGTAATGTAAAAATACGCCTTTCCCGTGGAAGAGCTATGCTGAAAGATTCTTTAAAGGAGGAATGGGAAAATGACGAACCGTGATAAGTACAAAAAAGCATTTTCTGTATTGCAGACCTCACAAAGCTCACTTATGGAGGTAGAAAAAATGGCAAGATTACAGAAAAGAACGAAAATAAAAACTGCTGCAGCTGTAATTGCAGGCTGTATTATCCTTGGTGGAACAGGCACTGCTTATGCTGCCAATGTAGGCGGAATCCAGCGAACCATTCAGCTTTGGATTCACGGTGACCAGACCACTGCCACTTTTGAGGTTTCAGACGATGGAACTTACACAATGGAATATTATGATGAAAATGGAAATCTCTCCCAATCCGGCGGTGGCGGTATTGCCTTTAATGCGGATGGAACTGAACGTCCCCTCACGGAAGAAGAGCTGATGGCTGAAATTGATTCACCAGATGTAGAATATAAAGAAGATGGAAGTGTGTGGGTTTATTATCACAGTCAGAGCATCGATATTACAAACAAATTTAATGAAAATGGCATATGCTTCGTTAAGATTAATGATGGAAATGAGACTCTGTATCTTACCGTAAAATATCAGAATGGATTCAGCTATTCTTCAGATAAATATGTAGAACCGGAGATGTTTAACTGATAACCCCTCTCTTTAACTGAAGTCTGCCTGTAAAAAGACATGTCATTACTTTTCAAGGCCAGAGCCTGAATTTCAGAGCTCTGGTCTTATTTAAAACTAAAGCGTGCCCCCAAAGGTTTTCTGCAAGATATGCGTCACAATTCGTGGAAGATTTTGAGGGCACACATTGTTCCAGTGGATACAGTTAACTTTCCTGTTTTAGCAGAATTTTATTTCAGTGTTATCCAGGTATATATCTGTTTATTGGTTTTTTCATTTATAGCTAAAATACCAATTTCTGAACCTTTACCCTGATTTATGCGGATTTTTTCACCATTTCCAAAGCCGCGTCCTTCTGAGCCATCTTCTCCCACCGGCTCATAATAGGAAAATCCAGGTTCTGTTTTAAATCTATGATTCTCGCAATTAATTTCCTCTAATTTCCATCCTTTTTTCAAGGTAATTTTTGTTTTTACCTTTTTATTGGCAAATTTCGAATACGGAATACTGATTCGGGAAGAACGGTTAAATTTAGATCCGGAAATTGAAGTATTTCCAATCCTTACAGATTTAATCGGATTTTCGTACTTCTTTACAGTTACTTTTGTTTTATATGTTTTTCCATCTACTACTGTTGTTACAGTTGATGTACCAGCTTTTCTTGCCTGTAAATAAAGTAACCACTTTCCTTCATACGGATAGCCTTTTCCCTTTTGCCTTTTAATTCTGACAACGGACTCATTACTTGATCTTATTTTGGATGGTCTGTTGGTTGAAGAACCAAGAAATACATAGCTCCGTTCAGGATATGCAACCAATTCTATTCTTTTAACCGTATCCACTTCCATACAAGGTCAGCATAACCACTTCCTACTTTCTGCTTAATTCTTCATGATTATCTTTTTATTTCACAATTCAGACAAAAAAACATATATGCTATACTGCAGACCAATAGCTAAAATGTAACAAAAGCATAAAAAGCAGCCAATTTACTGTCATTTTATGCCTTCACCCGGATGTACCAAAACTTCTACTATTTAAAACAGGTTTATTCCTTGTTTTTCTTCCTGTATATACTTATTATACAGGAAATATTTGTGGATCTGTATCCTCTACTAATCCCCGGTATCTTTATATCCACCATTCAGGTGTTAAATCTCCAAGCGTTACTATCCTCTCATTTTCATAATCCATCATTATCTCAATTTTTCTGTATTCTTCTGGCATTAATTGTGTCATAAATTCACGGCAGGCTCCACACGGAGGAATAGCTTTTCCCTTATAACTTCTATTTGAATTATTCTAGCATACTTCATTGTAAAATACTAAAAATGACGCATTTATATACCTCTGTAAAGCTTTTAGCAATTTAAGGAGGCTTTTCTTTTTATGGAAAAAATGATATGCTGATACAAGATCGTTTGAAAGGCGGTGAACTCACACAATGAGACTTATTCGAGATAAATACTCGGTGCAGTTGTAAATCTGGCAACAGATTGTATCGAGGTTATTTTATATTGTTGTCAGTTAGCTGCACCTATTTAATGTACAAAACAATAGCATGAGAATTGCGAGAGCCGCTTTGCAGCGGAGCAATTCGTGGATATCAAGTTAGAGGCATAATACCTTTTGACTTTAACATCATAACAAAAAATAGGAGTAGTTACTATGAAAGAAAATGAATTGATAAGCCTTTGGAAAAGAGAAGAATGTGCTGCCCATATCCATGGATGGGATTTTTCGCATATTGATGGAAGATATACAGAAGAAACAGATTTGCCCTGGAATTACAGACGCACCATATTCGACTATTTAAAACCAGAGATGAAGCTGCTGGATATTGACACCGGCGGTGGTGAATTTTTGTTATCCCTCCACCATCCTTATAAAAAAACAAGTGCAACAGAAGCCTATCCTCCCAATATTCAGCTATGCAGGGAAACCTTGCTTCCTCTGGGAATCGATTTTCGTGCAGGTGACGGAAAGGATACGCTGCCATTCGGTGATTCTGAATTTGACATTGTTATCAATCGCCACGGTGATTTTAATGTCGAAGAAACACATCGCGTCTTGAAATGTGGAGGAATTTTTATCACGGAACAGGTTGGAGCCCAAAATGACCGTGAACTGGTTGAGTTGCTTTTAGGGAAAACTAAGCTTCCATTTCCAGAACAGTATCTGGATATTGCTCGTAAACAATTTCATGATGCAGGTTTTGATATTCTGGATGCACAGGAGTGCTTCCGTCCAATCAAATTTTTTGATATAGGTGCTCTCGTCTGGTTTGCACATATTATAGAATGGGAATTTCCTGATTTCTCTGTAGATCGTTGTAAGAACAGCTTACTGCATGCACAACAGATTTTAGAGCAAAATGGTTGTGTTGAGGGACGGATTCATCGTTTTTTACTGGTAGCGCGCAAAGCTAAATAAAGAGCAGAGCTTAAGGGGTTATCATTGTTGATATGCGCCCTTCTAAGTGACAAGTTTTTATTATTTTGCTTGTCACCTCAGAAGGGAGCATATCAGTCTGGGAAACTAAGCGGTAATTTTTTTCAAAATATACCGGCATTGTTATTTCTTTTCATTCAATAATTCTTTCCTCTCCTGGTTCTAAATTTTGCAACGTCTCCGCACAATGAAAATTTAAAACTCCTTGATAATAGGTATCTATGATTATTCCAGCAATAAAAGAAATTGACATAATATTTCAAATAAAAACATAACCAAAAGTTGTTACTTTTTGCATAGCGTGTTTTCCAAAATAATAATCACCACGACATCAACCACAATAATCCCCGATGCAATATATACAAAAAATGCAGGCAAAAAATTTTCAAACAGGCCCATAATTAACATAAGAATTGCTATAACAGACATTCCAATTCCCATTGTTCTGCATAACTTCTTTTCATCATATTTTTCCTTTTCTTCTTTTGAAGCTGTATTATATCCAGAAATAAACCAGCTTCC
>CAKRMK010000030.1 GCA_934364795.1 uncultured Blautia sp. | reverse complement strand
ATGTGTTTCACTGTTTAGTTATCAAGGTTGTTTCGCTGTCAGCTCTTTGCGACAGCTTGTTTACTTTATCATATCTTTCAAGCCTTGTCAAGAACTTTTTTCAAAAGTTTTTGAGGTTTTTCAGATCTTTCTAAAGTTGTTTGTTTCTGTCGTTCTGTTCAAGCGACTTGGATACTTTATCATAAGTTCAGTCGATTGTCAACAGTTAATTTGAATATTCTGAAAACTAATTTATTTTTCAGTATTTCAGAAGCAATTCCTTGCGACAGCTTATTTAATATACCACTGCCGCAAGGAGAAGTCAAGCACTTTTTTACAAAAACCTACAATTATTTTTTGTAACTGAAATGCAAAGTTTATTTCCACTTTGAATTATTTTTGTACACTTTGTTTTATGCAAATTACTTACAAATTTAATTCCTATCTCAACCCAAATTAAGAAAGCGTGCCCTCCAAATCTTATTTAACTGTTACCACACAAACTACCTTTTGTTTTCCCGCTTTAATTGTAATTTTGGCTGTTCCTTTTTTTCGTGCATTCACCATTCCATTTGAAGATACTGTGGCAACTTTCCGGTTGGAACTGCTATAGGTTACTTTATCTGTACTTGTTACCGGATTCAGAACAGGTTTAAAAGTATATTTCTGTCCTTTTTTCAAAGCTATTTTTCCTGTTATTCCTGTAATTTTCGTGGTTGTAACTTTTTTCTTTACCGTTACAGCAATCTTTACCGTTGAACCATTTTTTAATTTTGCTGTCACTGTAGCCTTTCCAGAAGCTTTTCCTGCAATTTTGAAGGTTTTATTGGAAATGCTGGCTATATTGCTGTCAGTTGTTTCCAATGACAGAATGTTGCTGTCCTTTGCTGAAAGGATGCTGGCTGCTGAAACAGTCTTTTTCGCCTGTAAAGGAATACTTTTTCTTGTGACTCTGGAACTTGTACTGCCATTAATATCTACAAATGTCAGTTTATTTTCCTTTGCATATTTTTCAACTGTTGAACCCTTTTTTCCATACAGCTTAAAACCTTTTATCTTGGTCATTGTTCCGTCAGAGCTTCTGTCAAAGCCCAAGGAATGGGGATATAATGTAACATTTCCATTCAGTCTGACCGTTTTTACACTGGTATTTGCAAACGCACAGGGTCCAATTTCTCCCAGATCTTCTGAAAAAGTAATATCACTTAAACGTTCACAATCCGAAAATGCATCATGTCCAATTATTTTCACCTTTGGCGCTCTAACAGAAGTCAGTCTTTTGCATTCAGAAAAAGCACCATTTGAAATCCCCTCCGCCTGTGGCAGATCAATACTTGTAATGCCGGTACCTGCAAAACTGGATAAACCAATGTTCACTACTTTTGACATAGATACCTTCGTCAGTTTCTTGCAATTCTGAAAAGCGCAAAATCCAACCATTTCCACACTTGGCATGGAAACACTGGTAATATCCTTTCCGGAAAAAGCATTGAATCCCCCAATGGCTACTACACTTTTACCATTGATTTTCTCCGGTATCACCACATCCTTCGCTTTTCCTTTATAACCGGTAATCGTCACCGTACCATTTTCATTATCTGTATAGGAAAAGTCAGACACAGCACTTTTTGCTCCTACTTCCTGGGTCTGTACAGTCACAACTGCCTCTGTATTGCCATTAGCAAAAGCTGACTCTGCCGGTGTAACAGCAGTCATAAATGCCATCAGTAATACCGCTAATTTTTTTCTTTTCATGTTCTTCCTCCCACAAAAAATTTTTCTGATTCTATTTTAAACGTTTCTCCCGTTTTTACAAGATGTGGCATTATTTGTGGACAACTTTTTTACTTTTTCGGTTTATAAAAAGTCTGTTTCATGCTATGATATTTAATACTATTAACGAAACGAGGTTTGACAAAATTATGTCAGCTTTTTCCCAATTACTCGGCAAATACATACGCGAAAAAGATATTCAGGTTTTTGATCTTGTGAATTACTGCTGTATTGACCGCTCTACCATGTATAAAATGATCAATGGTAAACGTAATCCACCTTCTGAAGATGTTTTTGAAAAAATTGCAGAATTTCTTTGCTTAAGTCCCCAGGAATACCGACAGTTTAAAGATGCCTACCAGATTACCGTATTAGGAGAAGAAATTTATTTCCGCAGAAAAAGCGTAACAGAATTTCTGCTCAACTTTCCGGATTGTTTTTCGATTGCTTCCCCTTCCCAGGTAACAACAGATGATTCCAGGGTTCAGCCGCAGAATATTGATCTGTGCCAGGCACTGACTTCACAGATAAAATTAAACTATGTAATCAGCAAGGTGCTCCAATCTGAAGCGGAAAAAGAACATGGCACTATTGCTCTTCTGTTACAGCCTGATTTTGAATTTATATTTTCATATCTTGCCAGTTTAAGTATTTCTTCCGATCTGAAAATCAGTCATATTGTCTGTCTGAATAATACAAGTTTTCTTACACCAAAAAAGAAATCTTACCGGCTTGAATATCTGAAAAATATATTTCCCCTTTATCTGCGGGATATTGATTATCATGTACACTATTATTACGACAGCGTACATTCACATTTTTTTAATATGAATATGTTTCCGTGCCTGATTTTAACTTCAGACTATGCGATTTCATTCTCATCCGACTGTCAAAACGGTATTTTATACCACGAATCTTCTGTAATCGCACAGTTTTGGAATTTATTTAAGCATTACCAGGAAAAGTGTCCGCGCCTTTTTGATCTTTTCAGGGTAACACCCCAGGATCTGAATGTGCTGAATGACATTGTCATTACGGCTTCTCCCTGTTATGTTCTCCAGCCAGAATCCTGTTTTACACCATTTATTACAGAAAAAATTGCCAGTGACGCACTGCTCCCCCAGATTCCGGAGCGTCCCCGCATCTTGGCCATGGTCAATGCCTTTTTCCAAAATACCAGCAATGTTATCACAGAGCAGGATATGCATGTTTACTTTACAGAAGAGGGCATCCGGCATTTTATGAAAACCGGAATTCTTCGTGAAATCCCTCAGGATTTTTCCAGACCATTCACGCCAACGGAACGGCTTGAAATGCTAAAAGGCATGCTTGAGGGCTGTAAAAAGGAACATTATCAGCTGTTGAAGAAGCCGCTTACCCGGCTTCCGGTAAATTTGCATATCTGCATCAACCATCAAATGGGCTATCTTTCTTTTGAAAATGCAGCTGGACAGACAATGTATCTGATTTTACGGGAATCCGGCTTTATTTCTACTTTTCTGGACTATATGGAAAGCCTGCAGAAGGATTATCTGTGCAGTGTGAAAGAAACAACCAAAATTGTAAAAGAACTGGTTCAGGAATTTTCTCTGTCAAATTAATACGCAGTAAACTATTTTTCTCTGTCAGAAAAATTCAAATGTTCCAAATACAAACAGGGGCGTGCAGCTTTTGCACGCCCCGTAATCTTTATGACAGAACCCAGGTAAACAGGTAATTCTTCTTTGTATTTTCTATGGTGAGGTATAATCTTCTTGGATTTGACGGAACCTGGCTGATGTTTTTGACCTCATGTCCCTGGAACCTCTGATCCCAATATAAAATCCTTGTGACTTTATATCCGTTTTTCAGACGATAAGAATATTTTCCCTTTACGTCTGAATATACGCTGGCACTTGGTGCTGACTTAAACTCTGCGGTAATGTTTTTATTGCCTTTTTTAAAGAGTTTAAATGGGTTTGTATACTTATAGAATGTATACTTGCAGCTTCTTTTATATGTTTTACCATTTACTTTTACTGTTACGGTAATCGTTGTGGTTCCGGTTTTCTTATATCTTACACCAAAGTAACCACAGTTTTTCAGCTTTCCATTCACATCTAATTTGGTAGAATAGTATTGTACATCTGCAACCTTCGGATTGCTGTTCTTCACAGAAATAGAAACCTTACTGTTATATGCTTCTGTATAAAAAGCAGTTTTGTTGGTTACGGAAACACAGTTAATCTCCGATGCAACAGAGCCAACCTGTCTTGGCATCTTTGCCAGAGGATTCTTCGTTGCCGCCAGGACAGATACTGTTGATGCCAGCATTGTAAGAGCTGCGATCAAAATAGTGACAAGTAGCTTTTTCTTTGTTTTCATAATGTAGTTCCTCCCTCTTCCGTAAAGCCTGTGCTGAAATGGCTTTTTTGCAGGTTACAGAATTAAATTCAGCACAGACCTTTATATGGATTCATTGTACACTTATTTTTCAGATATCTCAATATGTGGCAATTTTTGTGGACAGTTTTTTTGAAATTTCCCGCATTGCAACAGCCACTATCTGACTTTTACTGTCACTACGGCTTTTTTCTTTCCGGATTTTACGGTAATTTTGGCAGTGCCTTTCTTATTCCCTGTAATTTCAACTACTCCTCCTTCAAAAACAGATACAACTTTCTCATTAGAAGATGTATATGTAACCGGCTCCTGTGAGGTAAGTGGCGTCAGAACAGGTTTTAATATTTTTCTTCCATTTACTTTCAGATTAATCGTTTTTGGAATACCAGATATCTTTGTTGTTTTTACAGTTCCCCTTCGTACTGTTACAGCAATGGTCTTTTTCGCTCCACCGGCAAGTGTAATCGTTATATTGGCCTTTCCGGTTTTATTCTTTGTGGTTAATGTAACTTCACCATTTTGACCGGCCATCTCTGCCTTTACGATTTTGCTGTTGCTGGATTTTATAGATTCCACATGATCTCTTTTTTCCATTCCTGTGACCAGCTGAATTTGAGTCGATTGATTTGTATTCATTTTCAGACTTGAAGTGGGAATCTTCATGGTAGATTTTATTTTGCCAACCTCTTCTGCCGAAAATTTAATTTTATCCAAATCCAAAACAGCACTATATAAACGGGTACCGATATAATAAGTGTGCTTTGGATTTAATACGCAGATTTTTCCATTTTCCACATATTTCAATTCTTCCAATTTTCCATTTCGCAGCCGATATACAGATACAAACTGAAAACTTGGATCCCATGTCAGGGTATAACGGGTAGAACCTGACGTTTTCAGGCAGGCATACGCTGTGGTATCCGTTACATCAACTTCCTGTGATCCTGTTCCTGTAATCACAGGCATATCCGAAAGACTTTTGACTACAGCCCCATTTTTCAGGATAATTTCTTTTCCGGATTTATCTAATTGGAAATGTACGTCATAAGTTCCGACTTCTGGCAAGGATTTTTTTCCAGAATATTTGATAAAAATATTTATTTCTTCATCGTATCTGGTTTTCTGATAAGTCCGAAGGGTTTCTTTTTTGCCATCTGCATAAGTGATGGTAATGGACTTTCTCACCCAGGGATTTCCAAGATAATACTGTCCTTTGGTTGGCATAGGGGAAAGATTCGTCTCCCGGTAAAATACCAGTTGCGGATAAGCTCCCTCAAATTTCATAGAGGTTATCTTGCTGACTGTGGCTGCACCAACTGCATCCTCCGCAACTTCACTGACAACAGCCCCTTCTTCCGTAGTTCCTTCTGCCGCAGCACTTGTCACTCCCAGTGCACCACCTAATACAAAGACCGACGCAATGACACTTAAATACTTCTTTTTCAATTTCATAGATATCCTCCTTCTTTTCTTAAGAATCACTTCAATTTTCAGCGCCATTTCTCAACAATCAACCACGCTTCAGATAAATTTATAATACCACTGCTACGGTTACTTTTGAACTCTTTATTGAACACTTTATTTAACTTTTACTGTCACTACGGCTTTCTTCTTTCCAGATTTCACGGTAATCTTTGCAGTACCTTTCTTTTTAGCTGTAATCACACCATTCTTTGTTACTGTAGCAACTTTTTTATTGGAAGTTGTATATGTAATCTTTTCCTGTGAAGTGATTGGCGTAAGAACAGGTTTTAAGATCTGTTTCTTGCCTTTCTTCAAAGTGATTGCTTTGGCTAAACCACTGATTTTTGTTGTTTTTACAGTTCCTTTCTGGACAGTTACGGTAACTGTCTTTTTGGCTCCGCCAGCAAGGGTGATGGTTACTTTTGCTTTTCCGGTTTTATTTTGGGCTTTTAATGTGATCACACCAGCTTTGGTAAATCCTGTAACTTTTACGACTCTGCTGTTATTGGATTTTACCGAAGAGACTGAATCACCTTTTTTCATTCCAGAAACAGTAAGTAATTTTGTAGTTTGTTTTACTTTCAGTTTCAGGCTGGATGCAGATACTTTCATAGTAGATTTTAATTTCCCGCCTACTGTTTTTTCCCGAGAAGTTCCGCATACCTGACAGGACTGTTTCTGTACTTCTGGTTTTAAAACAGTTGCATCAGAAACTTTTTCCCAACTGCCCCAGCTATGAGCTGTCCTGGCAATTGCTGTTCCGGTTTTTATTTTTCTCTGGCACACTTTGCAATATGTATCACCTGTATAGCCTTCGGTTACACAAGTAGCAGTTTTTGCATTTCTGATTTCTGTATCACCATGCCCTGTCATTGGAATCACTTCATTTCTGGACTCTCCACCGACCTGGCAGATAAATGTTTTTATTCCGTTCTCGGCACATGTTGCAGCTTTTGTCACTTTTCCATCATTCCACTTATGTGCAGTTTTTGATATTACAGAGCCTTTTTTTACCAGCTCTTTACACACTTTACAATACTGATCTCCTGTATAACCTTCTTTTGTACACGTAGCTGCACTGGCATTTCTAATCTCAGTCTCTTCATGGCTGCATGCAACTGCAGTTACTGTAAATGTCATTTTATCAACCAGGAACCAGCTGCTATAAAGTTTTTCACTAATGTAATAAACAGAATTTGGTTTTAAAATACAGGTAGATCCGTTCACATCCAAAAATGTATAATCACTTTCATCTGTTTCTGAATTCACACGAATTCCGTTTGCGATAAAAGGATCTGTGGATATTTTGTACTTACCGCCTTTTCCCGTTTTCAGCCTTACATATATGGGATCTCCATTGTTTAACACTGTTACAGAACCAGCTTCATTAATGGTCGGCATTTCTGTTTTATCTTTTAGCTGTGCACCATTTTTCAAAACAGTAGTTATACCATTCAGTTCAAAATAAACATCATACAAGCCCTGTTCTGGAAAATCCTCATCACCATCATAAACAATATAACGAGAAATCCAATCCCGATATCTGTTTCTTTCATTGGTGCGGATTGTTTCACTATCACCGTTTTCATAAGTAACTTTAATCTGACCACGCCATGGATCAGCTATAGAAAAGCGATTTGTATCTGATACATTTTTGTAGAAATTTAAAGGCGTGAAGAAATCACAGGTATTATATTTTCCTACTAATTCTATAGATTTTATATTCCATACATATTTTGCCATGAAAGTATGAACTGCACCATTTTCCCAGGATTGTCTGCTCTTTACATAATAAGTTTTTCCTTTTTCTAATTCGTATTTTCCATTAGAACTTTTTGGATACTGCAGATTCTCATCATACACCTCAACATATTCAGTTCTTTCTCCATCATCCGATGTATAGACTTCTGTTATGAGATATTTTCCACTTTTCTCCGGAACCAGTTTTATATATACAGCTTCAGAAACCTCGGCTGAATATATTCCTTCTTCTTTCTGGATCAGCTCGGTTAAATCGTCACCTGGAAGCACCTTAACTGAAGTGGTGACTGTTCCAAATTCTTCTGGATCTACGTCCATACATTCAACGGAAATACTGTAAAATCCCGGTGCCAGATATTCTTCTGTTGCCTGATTATATGCACTTACTTTGCAGATATATTTGTGTCCTTTTGAATCATATTTTATTTCACCGTTTTTGGTAAAATAAAGTAATTCTGAAGTTTCTTCTTCCTCGTCCTCGTCATAATCGTATGTGTAATAGAAGATTCTTACAGCTAATCCTGTGAGATCAAAATCATCTACTGTTTTAACAGTTCCATATTTATATTCTGTTATATCTGGTTCTGTTTCTAGTTCTCCCCAAAATTCAGTCTCATCATCTTCATCATCATCTTTTCCATGATTGCAATCATCACTATGTGGTAATTTGGGAATTACCTGTCCCTCTTCCAGAACTTCACCACAAATAATACAACATTTGTCGCCTGTATAGCCTTCTTCCTGACAGGTTGCTTCTTTTGCATTTCTTATCTCGGTATCTCCATGATGTCCTAATGCCGGAATTGCTGTATTTTTCTTTTCTCCGCCTACAGAACATGTGTATGTTTTAACGCCAGCTTTTGTACACATAGGTTCTTGTGTTACAACACCTTCATCCCATACATGGCTTTTTTTAGGTATTCTTGAACCCTTTAAAAGGATTTTTTCACAATTTTTACATTTCAAATCCCCTGTATAGCCAAATCTCTTACAGGTAGCTGCTCTTGCATTTTCAGATTCTTCTTCAGCAACATGCTCTAATTTAGGGAGTTCCTCGTAATACAAATATTCTCCGCACAAAGCACAACAATACTTTTTACTTCCTGTATTATAACAAGTTGGCTCCAACTCTACAGTTCCGTTATCCGGAATATGTGCAGTACTTTTATCAATCACATCCCCTTCTGCCAAAATCATATCACAATCTTTACAATAAGCATCACCGCTATAACCATCTTCCTGGCAGGTTGCCTCTTTTACATTTATAAGTTCAACATTGTGATTTTCATGTCCCTCTGAGGTAGATACCATAAATGTAACATTCTTAATTGTTTCATCATATAATTCAACTTTAAGATAATAGCTTGAATTTGGCTTCAAAACACACTGCTGCCAGCTGTATGCATCCTTAACTTTTATATATTCTCCATTTCTTTCCTGATAAACTGTAATTACATACGAGTCAGGATCAGATCGTAAAAAATAGCTGTTTTCTTTCCCTGTCAGTAAACGTGCATATACAGCATTTGAAATACGTTCTACTGTAACAGATCCAGTATTATTAATAACAGGCATTTCCGTCATATCTTTTATTTCTATTCCACTTTTTAAGACAGCCTGTGCATCTTCCAATGCAAAGAAAACATCATAAACGCCTGCTTCCGGAACTTTTTTCTCTCCTGTATATGTGATATAAATTTTTACAGACTTGCCATTTTTATTTTGTTCATTTGTATGAATTATTTCACTTTCTCCATTTTCATATGTAACTTTTAATTCTCCCTTCCACAAATCATTTAGCTCATATTTGCCTTTATATGCTTCCCCAAGACGCTCCATACTGTCCCCTATATTTATTGGGGTATAAATTAAATGTGGCTGATAGTCTCCCACCAGTTCAACAGATTTCACTGCATTTCTTTTCTCCACACAAAGGGTAGAGTTATATATTGCTGACTTCCAATAATAAAGATAGTACGTTTTTCCTGCTTTCAGGGAATAAAAAGCGGAATCATAAAAAGTATCATTCCACACCGGTGACACTTTGTTTAACTTTTCATCATAAACGTTTCTTGCCAGCCCCCAGCTGATTCCACCATCGTCTGCTTCATCTTTTCTTTTAATTGAATATACTCCATCTTCTTCAGGTGTAAATTCCAGCATTTCATCATCTGTATCAGAATAATAAACTCCATCTGCTCCCTTTGACAGTGATGCAAATTTGGGTTTTTCAATAGTAATATAAATGCTATCTTCAAATTCTTCAGGTGCATCTTCGGCTGAATCTGAATTATCTTCATTTGCATTATCATCATACCAATTGCGAACAACAACCTGATATTCTCCCGGCTGTACAGCATATGAATATTCTCCGAAATATTCAATTACCGGTACATCCAATACTCTGCAATAAAATACATTTCCTTTTGAGTCTTCTTTTGCTTGTGCCGTAGTAAAGTTCAAATCCTCCTGTGTGCCATCGCTGTAGCTTACTCTTGCCACAAGCCCTGTAAGATCAAATTCTGATCCCCAAATATACTCATCTGATTTAATTTCATCCCAGCCAAATACGGTTTTATCTGGACCTTTAATAATCTTTAAATCGGTTACAGTACAATCCGCATCATCATTAAAAACTGATCTGCTTGCATCAGCTGGCAAGCTCTCTTCTGACACAATATTGGCATTCTCCAGCGCCATAAAGTCTGTTTCTTCTGAAAGTTCTGCCGCGTCTGAAAAGCCAGCTTCCGGATATTCCTGTGCATCTTCATTAAACTCATCCAAAGAAACATTCTGTGTCTCTGCCTGTACTTCTTCTGGCACATATTCTGCCTCTTCTTCAAAGTCTTCTCCATCTTCAAATCCCATATCGGTAAATTCCTCTGCCCATATAACATTGGTCCCCAATGAAGTCGACAACATTGCAGCCGTCAAAAATAAGCTTAAAAATTTTTTCTTCATACTCTTTTCCTGCCTTTTTCTTTTCTTGTAAAATACATATTTTTTTAGCATATTTACCTTCAAACCTGAATTATTTTTAATCTGTATTTATTTTCTTCATGTTTTTTTCTATCTTTTGGTTGTCACATTTTTCACCTTTGACCAGGAAAAATAATATGTACTTCCATTTGCATATTTAAAGCTTCGGATCCTCACATAATATTTCTTTCCTGCATTCAAACGTCGCACACTCGCAGAAGTGGCCAATTTTTTCTCAACTGTACCAATCCGGCTTGTCTTCGATTTTGAATAAGGTTGACAGACTGACAGCGGACTTTCCACTAAGTACTTTGACAGAAGACTTTGAAATACTCTTACCAGCAGGAACATTATTAATAAAAATATTAAATTCTGTATTACCTTTGTTCTTGCTTTCCATATAAATAGTCTGGGTTTTGGTGTAATCAAGTGTTCCCGCTGCGCTTACTGTCTGTAAAGATACCGGGAACAGCATAAATACAGTTAATATGATACAGGATAATTTTTGCAGAATTCTTCTCATAGTCTCTCTCCTTCGTTTTTACAGATTTTTCTGAATTTCTCCTACTCTGTTTTGTCTTTTATATTATTTCTTTTATTCACCTTCCTTTCTTCACAATTTTCGAACTGTATTTTCTTCTATTTTAGTACAATTATTTACTAAATTCAATAAGAAAGAATTGTATTATGATAAAATCACACAAATTGAGGATTATTCCCAGGCAAATAATTTTCAATTGTATATTTCACTTATTTTTTTCACATACTATACAAAAGATAAAATGAAATGTCATACTTATGGCATTTTCAGGAGGATTTAATTGAATTACAGACAACGTATTCGCGATTTGCGGGAGGATGCTGATAAGACGCAGACTCAAATTGCGGATTATCTGGGGACTTCGCAGACCATGTATGCCCGGTATGAACGTGGTGCAAACGAAATGCCTATTCGTTTTCTGATTGCCCTTTGCCGGTATTATCATGTTTCGGCTGATTATATCCTTGGGTTTACCAACACGAAGATTCCTTTGCCTGAAAATTCTCCCCGCAAAAAATAACAAGTTCGTAACTGTTTTCTTCTGAAATCTGTTGTTTCAGGATGAAAATCAAGACACGAACTTGTTATTTTTATGCGAATTTTTTGAATCTAAAATACGTTCTAAAAGCGTATTTCCCAAAGCATTTTCTGCAAGATATACGTCAATACATCACAATTTATGGAAGATTTTGCCCGGAAATGTGCAGATTGCAGATTTTTTTCGGCACGTTCTATTTTGCTTACAAAAATTCCTTCAGTTTCTCCACATTCTCTTCCTCAAATTCCTGCAACCGCTCCATCAGCTTTTTAATATCTTTTTCCACATCATTTTCATATTGGTGAAGCTTTTTCACCGCTTCAGTGATTCCCATGCTGCTGCCCTGGATAAGCATTTTTGCAATGTGGGAGGTGGAATCGTCTGTCATGGTCTGCAGGTTTACCATGAGATAGGTACGCATTTTTTCAAATGTCCCAAGACCTTTTTCATCGTAGCCGTTTCGGTTGAGAATGTCTTTCGCTTCATTATGAAATTTCCGGTAGCCTTCCAGCTGTTTTTGAAGATGGGACTGGAATTTCTCATCCTCTGTGATACCCAGCAGCTGATTCAGGGTATCTACACCCATCTGGGAATTCTGGTAAATGTAATTTAGAAATTCAACGTTGGCATTCATAATTTTTCCTCCAGTGTAAACTTTTGTTGTCTTATTATAATTTTCCGTTTTTCTCTTTTTTATTCCATCTTAGAGCGTATTTGAAAAAAAGCTTTCCACAAATTTGGGCGTGCAGATTGTAGGAATAATTTTTAAGGCGCGCTCTATCAATAAAAATCTTTCAGAAATTTTTATATCTCCAAACTTTATTCATACTTCACTATCTCCTTTTTCAGCCTCTTCATGATCCGCTTCTCCAGCCTGGAAATATAAGATTGTGAAATTCCTAACAGATCTGCCACCTCTTTTTGTGTCTTTTCTCTGCCTTCCTGGCGTCCGATTCCGAAGCGGAGCTTAATGATGGTCTGCTCTCTTTTTGACAGCTTGGAGATTGCCTTTCCAAGGAGCTTAATTTCAACCTCGTCTTCCAGCCGTCTGGAAACTTCATCGTCATCGGTTCCCAGAATATCCGAAAGCAAAAGTTCATTTCCATCCCAGTCTACATTCAAAGGCTCGTCTATGGAAACCTCCATTTTGGTCTTGCTGTTACGTCTTAAATACATTAATATTTCATTTTCAATACACCGGGATGCGTATGTGGCAAGCTTGATATTTTTCACCGGATTAAAAGTATTGATGGCTTTTATAAGCCCGATGGTTCCAATAGAAATCAAATCCTCCACACTCACTCCTGTATTATCGAATTTTTTTGCAATATAAACCACAAGACGCAGATTATGTTCGGTCAGTTTTGATTTTGCCTCTTTTTCCCTGGGAGTTCCAAGCATATCAAGAATTTCAGCCTCGCTCTGGCTGTCCAGTGGCGGCGGCAGAATATCATTTCCACCAATATAATAAACGTCTCCCTGTCTTCCAAACAGGAATCCACGCATAACCTGAAATGGGTAATAAGATGCACTTGCTGCTGATCTGTTCATAGACGAGTCCCCTCCTAATGCAATATTCTGGAATTTAACAGTACCTGGTACTCTTTTCCCAAAGGGTCGGGTTCCATGGCCAATGCCAGCACAGGATTTGCAACATGAATCACTTCTCTGGGAGTGTGAATACAAAGGTCATCTAGTATTACCGCCAGCATCACTCCCTCTTTTCCCACTGATCTGTAGGGCAGAAAATGTGGATGCAGACTGGTAAGCTCTGTATCTTCCAGCTCCCCTGGATTCTTTTGCAGATGTTTTATCCCTTCTGCCTGTTTTTTGGGCAGCATTGCTTCCATAACCTCAGGTTTTACAAGAAAAACCCCTTCTCCATTTAGCGGATCCACAAGAAGGTTTCCTGTATCGTGGAATCCGAAAAACTGCTGTACGTTTCCCTGATAGGACAGGGTGACCGGATATATATTTTTCCATCTGGCACGAAAAGAATCAGTAAGATAAATCAGCATGCTAAGCCCCAGATAAGCACTGACTGCCAGCACCACAAACCGAAGCAGTGTCCACTTTTTTACCGGAACAGCTTCCATAAGACCGCCCATAAAAAACGCCATTATATAAATGGTCACAAATGCTTTTTGCAGCAGTCCGTTTTTTCGAAGGTCAAGTCCCAGAATCAGCATCAAAAGGGCACAGCCGCCGTGAAGCAGTATTTTGCCTGAAAAAATACCATCCGCTGGTACATAAAGAATGAGGCAGGAAAACAGGGCGCCAATGGCTGCCGCCAGCAAAATCCGAAGACGGCTTCTTTTGCGTAAAAACAGTTTTCCCACAATCCGCAAGAGAATATAATCCATTAAGAGATTCGTCCAAAAGACGATGTCTATGTATACGTTATAATACATAAAAACCCCCTGTGGCCTGTCAATCCTTCACTTTGGTAAGTGAACTCATTATACGGTCACAGGGGGTGCGGATTTTGTCAAAAAGAGGCGGGAAATCCTTAGAATTTCTCGCCTCTGTTCGACAGCACAATCAGTTATTTTTTTCATGCAGGGCCACAAGAAGCTGCCGAAGCTCACCTATTGGGAACTGGCCAGGTGCGGAAGCTGCTCCTACTGTTCCAAAGGTGATTGCGGAGCCGAAATTCTCTCCGGAAATACGGCTGATAGAGCCAATGCTTCCCATTGCCATAGACACAAGAGGTTTTTCACATTTTTTTCTCATGGCATTTGTTACTTCCATAATAGAAGCAACATCTTCAAATCCATGAGGCATCACTGCCATCTTCAAAATATCAGCTCCTGATTTTTCCATTTCTTCAAAACGTTTCAGAAGAAGCTCCTGACTGTCTGTTTTTTCAAAATCATGAGAAGAAGCAATTACTTTTACACCGGTTTTCTGAAGATCTGCCACCAGTTTTTTCTTTTCCACAGGATTTCCCATTACTTCTACATCAACCAGATCTGTTTTCCCGCTTCTGGCAGCATTTAGATTACAGTTTTTGTAAGCTTCCAGGGATATTGCAATGTTTCCTCCTTCTTCTTTTGTGCGGATGGTAAAAAGAAGAGGGGTTTCTTTTAAGATTTGGGATATTTTTTCAAGGACCTGTGTACATGCAGCATCATTTTGCAGTTCTTCATAAAAATCGGCTCTCCATTCCACCAGGTCTGCTCCTGCTTTTTTCGCATCTTCTGCTTCCTGGCAGATTTTTTCTTCTGTTGTTCCGGTAAGGGGAACACAGATTTTTGGAATTCCCGCTCCAAGGGTCAGATTCTTTATCTGAATGGGTTTTGTCATTTCTTGACATCTCCTTTCTTGTAGAATACAATAACTTTAATATTTTATTTATCAGGAGGTACTTTATGATTCCTATTACCGGTCACACTGGTCTTACCGCACTTCTTGGAAGCCCGGTAGCACACAGTATTTCTCCACTTATGCATAATGAAGCATTCCGGCTTCTTGATCTTGATTATACCTACCTTTGTTTCGATGTGAACGAAGATACACTTGCCACAGCTGTAGAGGGACTGAAAGCCTGCGGCATCCGCGGTTTCAATCTTACCATGCCTAACAAGAATAAAATCGTGGAGCTTCTTGATGAGCTTTCCCCTGCTGCCCGGCTGATCGGCGCTGTGAATACAGTTGTTAATGACAACGGTCATCTCACCGGATACAATACAGATGGCGTGGGCTACATGCAGGCTGTAAAGGATGCCGGTTATGATATTACAGGCAAAACCATTACTGTAATGGGTGCCGGCGGTGCTGCTACTGCCATCTGTGCACAGGCTGCCCTTGACGGGGTGAAGAAGATCCACATTTTTGCCAGAGAAACCAGCCGTTTCTGGTCACGCACACAGAAGCTTGTGGAAAATATTAATTCCACCCTTCCCTGCCAGGCTGTTCTTCACGAAAACAAAGATACCGCAGCCCTTTCCCAGGCAATTGCCCAAAGTGCCCTGCTGCTTAATGCCACTTCTGTTGGAATGGCACCAAATACAGATGGGACGATTATTACAGATACCTCACTGTACCATCCGGACTTAATCGTATCTGACGTAATTTACAATCCCCGTGAAACCCGTTTTCTTCGGGAAGCAAAGGAAGCCGGATGCCGCACCTTTAATGGTATGTACATGCTTCTTTATCAGGGAGCAGAAGCGTTCCGGCTGTGGACAGGTAAGGAAATGCCGGTAGCAGAAATCAAGGCGAAATTTTTCGCAGGATAAATTTCTAACAAAAATATTGTCAAAATCAAAATGCCAACTCAATGCATAAACATTTTGAACCGCCAGAATATGGTTAAAAAATCTTTTTCAACCATACTCTAGAGCGTGTTTGAAAAAGGCTTTCTGCAAGATGTGCGTCACAATTTGTGGGAGATTTTGCCCGGATGAGGGCGCCGTAGCGGGCTACGGCAACTGAATTCGGGTAAAATATACCGCAAAGTGGGGCGTGCAGATTGTGGGAATGATTTTTCAAACACGCTCTAAGGCTGTACTAAGAAAACAGGCGCCGCTATATCAGCAGCGCCTATATATTTTCTTATTTTCAGTCCCTTATGGAATTATTTCTTCTCTTCCTGAACTTCTACTTTACGATTCTCTCTGCTCTTAATCTCTGCTTTAATCGCTGTGATGAATTCCTGAAGGTCTTTTGCTCCCTCGTCTCCAAGGAAACGGCTTCTTACAGAAACCTTGCCCTCTTCCTCTTCTTTTGCACCAACAACCAGCATGTAAGGAACTTTCTGAAGTCTTGCCTCACGGATCTTGTAGCCGATCTTCTCTGCACGGGTGTCAACTTCAACACGGATTCCTGCTTCTTTCAGCTCATTTACAACTTTGTCTGCATAGTCCATGTATTTCTCGGAAATCGGAAGTACTTTAACCTGTACAGGAGAAAGCCATGTTGGGAAAGCACCTGCAAAGTGCTCGATCAGGATACCGATGAAACGCTCAATGGAGCCAAATGCTACACGGTGGATCATAATCGGACGATGTTTCTCTCCGTCAGCTCCGATATACTCGCAGTTGAAACGAAGTGGAAGCTGGAAGTCAAGCTGGATAGTACCGCACTGCCAGGTTCTTCCGATGGAATCCTCAAGATGGAAGTCGATCTTCGGTCCGTAGAATGCACCGTCTCCTTCATTTACCACATAGTCAAGTCCCAGGTCATCAAGAGCTCCACGAAGAGCATCTGTAGCCATCTCCCAATCTTCGTCACTTCCCATGGAATCTTCCGGACGGGTAGAAAGTTCTACATGATATTTGAATCCGAATAACTGGTATACTTCGTCGATCAGTTTTGCAACACCTTTGATCTCCTCACGGATCTGCTCCGGCATCATGAAGATATGTGCATCATCCTGTGTGAAGCAGCGTACACGCATAAGTCCGTGAAGCTGTCCGGATTTCTCATGACGGTGTACCAGACCAAGCTCGCCCATACGAAGAGGCAGATCACGGTAAGAACGTGGCTCTGACTGATATACAAGAATACCACCTGGACAGTTCATTGGTTTGATAGCAAAATCCTGGTCATCAATTACTGTGGTGTACATATTTTCTTTGTAATGATCCCAGTGTCCGGATGTCTCCCAGAGATGGCGGGCAAGCATGATTGGTGTGGAAATCTCAACATATCCTGCTTTCTGGTGGATTTCTCTCCAGTAGTCAAGAAGTGTGTTCTTAAGTACCATTCCTTTTGGAAGGAAGAACGGGAATCCAGGACCCTCGTCACTCATCATAAACAGGCCAAGCTCTTTTCCAAGCTTTCTGTGGTCACGTTTCTTTGCTTCTTCCATGCGGTTGATGTACTCTTCCAGATCTGCCTTCTTGGTAAAGGAAGTTCCGTAGATTCTGGTGAGCATTTTGTTTTTCTCACTGCCTCTCCAGTAAGCACCTGCAATGCTGGTAAGCTTAAATGCTTTTACCGGTTTTGTGCTCATCAGGTGAGGTCCTGCACAGAGATCAGTAAACTCTCCCTGCTGATAGAAGCTGATTTCGGCATCTTCTGGAAGGTCTTCAATAAGCTCTACTTTGTATGGTTCATTTTTCTCTTTGAAAAACTCAATTGCTTCTGCTCTTGATTTGGTAAAACGGGTGATCGGCAGAGCTTCTTTTACAACTTTCTTCATCTCTGCTTCGATTTTTGCAAGATCCTCTGTAGTGATCGGATTCTCGCTGTCAATATCGTAATAAAATCCGTCTGCAATAGATGGTCCGATTGCAAGCTTTACATCTGGGTACAGTCTCTTGATTGCCTGTGCCATTATATGGGATGTTGTGTGACGGAAAGCGCCTTTTCCACCTTCATCCTCAAATGTAAGGATGCTTAACTCACAGTCTTTGTCAACTACGTGTCTAAGGTCAACTACTTCACCGTCAACCTCACCGGCACATGCTACTCTTGCAAGTCCTTCACTGATATCTGATGCAATGTCGATAACGGATTTTGCTTCTGCATATTCTTTTTTAGAACCGTCTTTTAATGTGATAATCATGATTCGTGTCTCCTTTTCTTTTTCTGAAAACATATCAGGCAACCATTTAACCATTTGTCTGATACCATAAAAACGTATGATAACGTTTGCCCCAAAAACTTTTCTGCAAGATGTATGTTACCATTTGCGGAAATAATTTTCAGGAACGCTCAAACGCAGGGACGAGCACACTGTTGTGTGAAATAAAAAATCCCTTACAACGCTTCTTTGCATTGTAAGGGACGAATATACTCGCGGTTCCACCCTGCTTGCCATAGCATACGTATCTGTAAACCAGGCCACTTATTTGATGGTAACGGAATCACCGGACCGGATTAGGGCCACTCGGAGGTAGTTTTCGGCTGCTTCCTGATAAGGCATTTCCAGCTTCCTGCCTCTCTCTGAAACACTCCACAGCTTACTCTTCTCGTCAACGTGTTTTCTTATCACTATGCCTCATTATAGCTTTGGCTTTTTGGTTTGTCAACAGTTTTCCTTCAGATGTTTCCTTTTATCTTTTCTTTCAAAATTGCAGCCACTTCCCTCACAACATAATGAATCTGCATAATAGGATCTGACGCAGCTGCAATTCCACAGGGGCTCCTATAGCCCAGTTTTTGTGCCAGCTTCACAGCCCGGTAAACATGAAAATTGTTAGACAGAATTCCTGTATTTTTCCTGCTGCAGCCTGTGATTTCATCCGAAAATTTCAGATTTTCCTTTGTGCTGGTAGATTTTTCTTCCAGTACCAGACGTTTCTTCGAAATTCCATGAGCTGTAAGATAATTTTCCATACATTTCGCTTCTGTAATATCTTCCCCGAATCCCTGTCCACCGGAAAGAATCAAAACGGTATCCGGGTTCTCTCTGGCATATTTCAGCGCGGCTTTCAGACGAAGTTCCAGTGCTTTCGAAGGCTTCTCGCCTTTTACATGGGCACCAAGTACCACCACATAATCCAGATTCTCACCGGCTTTCGTTTTCATTCCGGAAATAATATGGCTGCAAATAACCCAGAAACAGATTGTACCAGCAAAAATAATAACCAATACCACATATTTAAGCCAGACTGAAAAAAAACCGGGATGATTTTTTCCATAATGAAGAACTGCTGCACCGCCTTCCAGAAAAGCCGCAGCCAATACCCAGATCCACGAAAAATCTGTTGTAATTCCGGCATACACAACTATGATCAGATAATAAACCAGACAGATAATGCCTGTACAAAAACATAAAAGACTCAGTTTCATTTACCTCCTGCAAAAAATTTATGGCTTTCAAAGCAATCCATATACATTATGGAATTTCGCTTTCTTATACAAAGAGACGGACTGCAGACATTATAACATATCCACAATCCGTCCCCGTATTTACATTATTTTCAAATTATTTATTTCTGCCACAGCAGAATTTATATTTCTTTCCGCTTCCGCATGGACACGGATCGTTACGTCCGATCTTGTGTGCCTTTACAACTGTACCGGATTTCTTCTGCTCAAGGAAAAGCTCTTTACGTTTTTCTGGAGTAAAGATCTTATCCCACTGTGGAAGCTCATAGAGCCAGTCAGCCTTGGCATCTACCATGTTCTTGTAAAGAAGTTCCTTATCGAAGCAAAGACTTACAGTTGTATTCTCATCCATAGTCTCGATGGGGTTTGGAACTTTCAGGCTGTCATTGATTCCATCAAGGAAACCAACCATTGTAAGTACCTGCTGATTATATTTCTCTGCCAGTTCCTTAACTGTACCGGTTACAACTTCGTCCGGATTTTCAAGAAGCTGTGCATAAATGTTCTTCTCAATGCTAAAGTATCTTGCCCAGAACTGCTGAAGTTTATTGCGGTCTGCCTGCTGGTCATAGGCAATGGCACGCCACTGCTCTAAAATGGTCTTATCGCTCATTTCTTATTCCTCTTTTCAACAATAATTTCGTAAATATGCCGTTTTACAGCTGAAGTATATTATACCATCTTTTTACTGAAAAAACAAATCCTATTTTGTCTCAAATAGGCTCCTGTTGTTTCTTCTAAGATTTTCATAAATTTCTGTATATTTTTCTGGCAAATATGTATAAAAAATCGCGCATCCGTTTATACTATGAATGTTCATAAGATGAACAGACCATTCATTGAACCCCCTTCAATGAGAACGTACAAAAGAAAAATGAGATTAACTTATATCCTCCCCGAATAGCCCTGGAATCCGCCAAAATTGCGGATCCGGGGCTATTTATTACCTGTTTCCTATTCTTCTTTCAAAGTTTCTGCATCCATTTTCCGGATTCTCGCCTTGTATATTTCATTATAGACAGTTGCATTAACTTTTTCACCATATTCATAATACTCATATCCCTCATCTGGCGCACCAATTATCAGGTCATCAGATGTTAAAATATTCAATACCACAGATTCGTTTTCCACTTGCGAATCATACGGAACAACCGCTCTGGAAAAAATGTTCACAAATAAGGAACTATCGGCTTTATCAAAGGACAACATACTAGCCTCTAGCATTTCTTTATGTGTAGCACAAGACAAATTGAAATCATATCCACACTCAAAACATACAAGCCTTGCAAATTCTCGCTGCGTTCTTCCATTCCCTTCACGGAAAGGATGCAGGGCGTTTAAGTCTCCATAATTGTCTGCAAAAGCTTTTATAAATTCATTCCTATCTTTCTTTGCTGAATTACACTGGGGAAAATATTTGCGAAATACAGAAGACGCATACTCAGGAATAAATGCTGTTGTACAAAATAAATTTCCCTTCCCGATTTCCACAGTCCGGATTTCTCCAGCCCATTCGTAGATATCCTGAAAAATATATTTGTGTATAGCCTTCAGATGTGCAAAATCAAATTTACCTCTAACGGGATTTTCCTGTAATTCGCGAAGCCGGATTGCAGTTAGTTCTTTTTCAGCCTCAAACAATTCCCTGGCATCTGTGATGTTTAGTTTATTTTTTAATACGTCTGATTCTGGATAACAATATTTATTATCTGGCATATTTTTTAATTACTTCCTGTCTCAAAGATTCTGATGTTCTCTCGCCATTTGCCACCTTCACAAGTTCGTTTACAAATTCCCTGCTCAGATACATATCCTCAATTGCCATGGTTGCCACTACATTTCTAACGCTTTTCGCTTCTTTATTCATTACCATAACAATACCTCCTTTTCAGGTTCTTCCAGTCATCTGTTTCTATCTTTTATTATATACGTTTCTTCCCATAACATCAACGCTTAATCCACCTGGAAACTGACCTTCCACAGACTATTTCAAAATGATAATTTTTGATATAAAAAGAGAAAGCGCCTTAGACCTGACGAAATCCGTAAGTCTAAGGCGTTTTAAGCTTTTTCCAGACAGTGTCCGGAAAATTATCCTGACAGATTATCTTGTAGAAAGATATTTTCCCCCACTTATTTCACACCAAGCTTTTCCAGCTCTTTTGCAGCCTGCTTCAGATCATGGAACTGGATAGCCTTAATTCCAAGCTTTCTCGCAGCCTCGCAGTTTTCCTCGCGGTCATCCAAAAATACACTTTCTTCTGCTTTTAATCCATATCTGGAAAGAAGAAGCTTATAAATTTCAGGTTCCGGCTTGATTTCTTTTACCTCGCAGGAAAAAACAACTCCGTCCATATTTTCCAGGAAGGGCATTTTATTTTCTCTGGTATGATCCAGCATAAACTGACTGTAGTTTGACAGAACATACAAATGATAGCCCTGGCTTTTCAGATAGCTTGTCCAGGTCTTGGCATAATCCTTGATTCCAACAGATTTTTCCGACTGTGCGATTACTTCCTTCACATCTTCTTCATATTCTGCCGGAAGAGCAGCTATGAACTTCTTCAGATACTCTTCTTCTGGAAGAAGTCCCTTATCCCGCTCATTCCAGGTCTGGCTTTTAAAAACCTTTTCTGCTATAAGCTTTTCCTCTTCTGCCGGAAAATGAAAGCTTTTCAGATAACCTTCCCAGTCATAGCTCACAAGAACCTGTCCCACATCAAAAATAATATTTTTCACGTCACCCTCTGCCTCCTTTGTCTCTTTTTTCAGTAATTTATATACCATCAAAAACACATATGCCAGCACTGGAACCAAAATTACCATTCCAACTGCTGCTTTAAAATTCCCCTGTGAATTCTCTCCGCTTCCAAATGCAAAAATCATAGGAAGACAACACACAGCCAGTAAAATTACTACTCCAAGAATAGCCGCAATACGTTTAAAATTCTTCATATTTTTTCCTTTATCACCACGTTTAAAACCTTTCATCACTTTTGGCACTGGTATCATATAATACAACACACGCCGGAGAAAAGTCTCCGGCGCAGTCAATTTTCTTGCATATAAGCAGCAGATTTTTATCACTTCTGTGCTGATTATTTATTTCTGTAAATAATATCGTTTCTTCCCGGTCCGTTGGAAACCATAGTGATCGGATATCCGATCTTCTCCTCGATAAACTCGATGTATTTTCTGCAGTTCTCCGGAAGATCCTCATATTTCTTAATTCCACGGATATCGCATTTCCATCCCGGAAGCTTCTCGATTACAGGTTTTGCTTTCTCAAGCTTCGCTGTGGTCGGGAAATCTGTGGTGATCTCACCATCAATATCATAAGCTACGCAAACCGGAATCTCATCCAGATAGCCAAGTACGTCAAGTACTGTAAATGCCACATCAGTAGCACCCTGGAGACGGCAGCCATATTTGGAAGCAACACAGTCATACCATCCCATACGTCTCGGACGGCCTGTAGTAGCACCGTACTCTCCGCCGTCACCACCGCGTCTTCTAAGCTCATCAGCTTCCTCTCCAAAGATTTCGGAAACAAAAGCACCGGCTCCTACTGCACTTGAGTAAGCCTTGCTTACAACAACAATCTTCTGGATCTCATATGGTGGAACACCAGCTCCGATTGCACCATATGCAGCAAGAGTAGAAGATGAAGTAACCATCGGATAAATTCCGTGATCCGGGTCTTTCAGAGTTCCAAGCTGACCCTCAAGAAGAATCTCCTTGCCCTCTTTTAATGCATTGTTCAGGTAAAGGGAAACATCACATACATATGGCTCAACCATCTTCTTGTATTCCATCAGCTCTGCAAAAAGCTCATCTACATTCAGAAGAGGTTTGTGATATAAATGCTCAAGAAGAACATTCTTTGTCTCGCATACACTTGCAAGTTTTTCTTTCAGACGGTCTTCGTCAAAAAGCTCATTTACCTGGAAACCGATTTTTGCATATTTATCTGAGTAAAAAGGTGCAATACCAGATTTGGTAGAACCAAAGGATTTTCCACCCAGACGCTCTTCCTCATACTGATCGAACAGAATGTGATATGGCATAACCATCTGTGCTCTGTCAGAAATAAGAATCTTCGGTGCAGGAACTCCTTTGCTTACAACTTCGTTATATTCTTTGAAAAATACCGGAATGTTCAGTGCAACACCATTTCCGATCACACTTGTGGTGTGTCCGTAAAATACACCTGACGGAAGTGTGTGAAGTGCGAACTTACCGTAATCATTTACGATAGTATGTCCAGCATTTGCACCACCCTGGAATCTAACGATAATATCTGCTTTCTCTGCAAGCATATCGGTAATCTTACCTTTTCCCTCGTCTCCCCAGTTTGCTCCAACTACTGCTTTGATCATAATTTCATTTCCTCCTAATATAGGGCAAAAATGCCCTGCATCCTATAAATTATCAGACGTTAATTTCCGCTGTCATTCCCAGCATTTCACTGTGAGAATCCAGAACCGGCTTCACAACTTTTGAAATAAAGTTCTCTGTCTGCTCTTTGGCGCGTCCTACATACTTCTTCGGATCCATGGTCTTCTGAAGTTCTTCCAGTGTAAGATTAAATGCAGGATCAGCTGCAATCAGCTCAAGAAGGTTGTTATCCTTTCCTTCTACCTTAACATTCTTTCCTGCTTCCATAGAAAGCTCACGAATGCGCTCATGAAGTTCCTGACGGTCTCCGCCTGCTTTCACCGCATCCATCATAATATTCTCGGTAGCCATAAACGGCAGCTCTGCCATCATGTGTTTCTCAATAACTTTCGGATAAACCACAAGTCCGTCTACAACATTCAGGCAGAGATCCAGAATTCCGTCAATTGCAAGGAAGCCTTCCGGTACAGAAAGACGCTTGTTGGCAGAATCATCCAGAGTTCTCTCAAACCACTGGGTTGCAGAAGTGATGGCAGGATTCAGTGCGTCTACCATTACATATCTGGAAAGGGAAGCGATACGTTCACTTCTCATAGGATTTCTCTTATACGCCATAGCGGAAGATCCGATCTGTGATTTCTCAAATGGCTCTTCTACTTCTTTCAGATGCTGAAGAAGGCGGATGTCATTGGACATTTTATGTGCACTTGCTGCAATTCCGGCAAGAACATTCACAACACGGGTATCTACCTTACGGGAGTAAGTCTGTCCGGACACCGGATAGCATTCCTTAAAGCCCATCTTGGCAGCGATCATAGGATCGATCTTGTCAATGGTCTCCTGGTCTCCGTCAAACAGCTCCAGAAAGCTTGCCTGTGTTCCTGTAGTTCCCTTGGAGCCAAGAAGCTTGATGGTGCCAAGCACATACTCAAGATCTTCAAGATCCATCATAAATTCCTGTGTCCACAAAGTGGCACGTTTGCCTACTGTAGTTGGCTGTGCAGGCTGGAAATGGGTAAATGCAAGAGTGGGCTGATCTTTATATTTGTCAGCAAACTTGGAAAGCTCTGCAATTACGTTCACCAGTTTCTTCTGAACCAGCTTCAGCGCTTCTGTCATAACAATAATATCTGTATTATCTCCTACATAACAGGATGTTGCTCCCAGGTGGATGATTCCCTTTGCCTTCGGGCACTGTACGCCATATGCATACACATGGGACATAACATCGTGACGTACTTCTTTCTCGCGCGCCTTGGCAACATCATAATTGATATCGTCAGCATGTGCTTTCAGCTCGTCAATCTGTTCCTGGGTAATGTTCAGTCCAAGCTCTTTCTCAGTCTCTGCCAGAGCGATCCAGAGTCTTCTCCAGGTACGGAATTTCATATCCTGTGAAAAAATGTACTGCATTTCCTTGCTGGCATAACGCTCAGACAAAGGGCTTGTGTATCTGTCTGTACTCATTTTCTCTCTCCTGTTTCTTTTTCTGATGTCAGATTCCATTATATGTTTAATTGAAAAAGTTATCTTTTTCCCGCATACAAGGGGATTATATAACATCCTTTGTTTTTAAGCAAGCCCTTGATGGAATTTCCCCAGAAATTCCTTCATACGCACATGATCAGAAGAAAATACCTCTTCCGGAGTACCTTCCACAGCGATCAGGCCGTCATCCATAAAAATGATCCTGTCTGAAATATCTCTTGCAAAGCTCATCTCATGAGTCACGATCACCATTGTAATATGCTCTGCTGCCAGATTTTTAATAACTTTCAGGATCTCCCCTGTCAGCTCCGGGTCAAGTGCTGAAGTAGGCTCATCAAAAAACAGAATATCCGGATTCATGCAAAGTGCCCTTGCAATAGAAACCCTCTGCTGCTGTCCACCGGAAAGCTGATATGGATAATAGTTCTCTTTGTCTGAAAGTCCCATTTTTTTCAGAAGCTCTCTCGCCTGGGCGTACACTTCTTTTTTGTCTCTTTTCTGAACCCGGATGGGGGCATCTGTAATATTTTTGATTACTGAAAAATGAGGAAAAAGATTAAAATTCTGAAATACCAGACCAATCTTTCCATTTTTGACAATTTCGCCGGAATCAGGGTTTTCAAGACCTGTAGCACAGCGAAGCAATGTAGATTTGCCGGAACCGGACGGACCTATAATACTAAGGACTTCTCCCTTGTCCACTTCCAGAGAAATATCCTTCAGAACATCCAAAGCTCCAAAACTTTTCTTTATGTGCTTCATTTCAAATAAATTCATAGCAACTCCATTCTAAGCGTGCCCAAAAAATCATTCCTACAAGCTGCACGCCCCAGTGTTTTGTGTTTTCATAGCCTTTATTTATCAACGGTAATAGTTCAGTTTTTTCTCAATTTTATCCATGATCACAGCTACTAACAGATTAAAGATATAATAAAAAATTGCTGCTACCACAAATGGCATCATTGTGGTCTGGGAACTTGCAATCTGCTTGGCAATGGTAAACATTTCCGCAACTGCAACTACAAAAGCCAGGGAAGTATCCTTTACCAAAGTGATTACCTCATTGGTAATAGATGGCAGGATCCTTTTGAAAACCTGCGGAAGAATGATTCTGAAAAAAGTCTGTGCCTTTGAATAACCAAGGATTTTGGCAGCTTCATACTGACCAGCCGGCATGGATTCAATTCCTCCACGGTAGATTTCTGCAAAATAAGCAGCATAATTAATGGCAAATGCAATAAATACTGCAATCAGACTGTACCCCATGGAAATCCGGATTCCAAAAATAAAATAAGGTCCGAAATATACTACCATCAGCTGCAGCATCAGTGGTGTTCCTCGCATAATGGAAATATAAGCGGAAACAATCCAGCGTATTACCGGTATTTTTGACATTCTTCCCCAGCATACCAAAAGTCCCAAAGGCAGGGAAAGGATAAGAGTGACAAAGAAAATTTCAGTTGTTACTGTCATTCCTTTTGCCAGCTGTCCTAACATTACACTAAAGCTCATAAAACTGATTTCCTCCAATATACTCTTTCGTGAAAGAAAAGAGGGTGCACCAGGTACCCTCTTTTCTTAATTTTTAACTAAATTTTATCCAACATACTCCAGTATCTGTAATTATTCGGCATCTGTTGTTTATTCTGCGTCTGTTGTTTCTTCTGCAGCCTCGTCTGTGCTTTCTGCTGTATCAGCATCCTGTGCATCAGCATTTTCTTCTGCTTCGTCTGCGGCTTCCTCATCCCCAAGGCAAAGCATATCTGCCACTTCATACTGTTCTGCTAATTTGTCAATTTCGCCATCCTCATAAAGCTTCATCACTTCAGCCCATACAGTATCGCGAAGTTCTTCATTTCCTTTGGCAAATCCGATTCCATACTGCTCACTCTGGATTGGCTCGTCCAGGATCTTATATTTGCCCTCTTCTCTCTGGGCAAGCTGATATTTGGCAACTCCGATATCAACTGCAACTGCATCAGCAGCACCGGAATCAATGTTCATAAAAGCTGTATTGTAATCCGGATTCTCTGTCAGGGAACCAAAGCTGTCGGTAAGATCCTTGTTATCATCGCTGTTCAGGGCATCCAGTGCTGCGGAAGCTGCCTGTACGACTACGTTCTTGCCAGCCAGGTCAGCAAGTGTCTCAATTCCGGAATCAGCAGCTACTACCATTACCTGCTCGTTATTCAGGTATGGATCTGACCAGGTGTAATCATCCTCACGGCCGTTAATGGTAAAACCATTCCAGATACAATCGATATTTCCGGAATTCAGTTCCATATCCTTGGAGTCCCAGTTAATTGGCTTTTTCACCAGCTCCCAGCCAAGGTTATCGCAAACCTTCTGTGCGATATCCAGGTCAAAACCTACATATTCACCATTATCATCCATATATCCAAATGGTGGATACTCTGCATCAAAACCTACTGTAAGGGTCTTGCTGTCGGCATCTGCATATACAGTCACACCAGAACAGATACCTGCTGCCATTAAAGCACTCATCAGAACCGCTACCATTCTTTTTTTCATAATATATATCCTCCTGAATTTATCTTCATCGTTTTATCACGTAATCACTCTACCATGTGAAAGCATGATTGTATGGTAGCATAACTGTTTCCTTCTGTCAAGAAGGAATATCACAAAAGCACAGACTTATACGCCTGTGCTTCTATGATATTCCCCTGTAAGTTTTTCCAGCATTTCATCTATATTTTCCTGCTTTACAGGTTCTTCTTTTTCTTTTTCAAAATATTCAAGGGCTTCTTTCACCTTCTGTTTCACTTCTTCAGATACATTCAGCGAAGCAAGCTTTTTCTCATATTCCTGAGGCTTTTTGGCCTTTTTGTAAGCAAGCAGATAACATATCAGCTCATTTTCATCCCCTTCCGTAAGAAAAGCTTCCCAGAAACACTCCAGGGCTTTTTCCATCTGGAACAGGTAGCTGTATGTACAGCCCAGATTATGCCACACGCTCTGGGTAAGTCCTGCTCTTACCTGATCCAGCCCCTCTCTTTTTAACAGATGCTGATACACATGGATGGCATTTACATACATTTTATTTTCTACCAGTGCATCCCCTTTTCGCTTTTCTCTTAACACAGGTGACTCCTGGTCCATTTTTGCAAGCTTTACATTCAGGGCTTTCAGCTCTTCATATGTAAGGTAATTGATTTCCTTAAAAACAGGATACAGCACATCCTCTGCACTGGCAAATTTTCCCAGATGGGGGCGAAGCTTCGCAGCAAGCCTTGGCAGATCAAGCTCTTCACTGATCCAGGTACACAACCCCTCATTTATAATAGAAGAATCCACCAGATACAGATTATGATACAGATAATAGCAAAGCTCTTCCAGCGTATAAATATTGGTGCTGATGTTTTCAACAAAATACGGTGTGTCAGCTTTCTTGGTCTGACACAAAATATATCCACTCATCCTTTGTCTCCTTTACCACTGTACCAGTTCATCCCAGACTTTTCCACTGGACGGGAACATATCCCCAAAGCCAAGATCCTTTACTGTCACCCTACACTGCTTTTGTGACACATAAGCCAGAGACAGGGACAGCCTGGTTGTCTTATTGGGACGCTCCGGCAGACCTGGCAGCCCCATAACCACTTTCTTTTTCTGCTTTTCCCCGAAAGTTCCTACAATAAAAGTCAGTTCTTTGGTATCATCCAGAATCAGTTCACATCCAGCCTTACACTCATACCAGTTTTTTCCTGCTTCAATCAGCGAATAATAGGCAGGCGCTCCCATCACACGCATTTCCATTCCGATGTCCTTTAATACCAGTGCAGGACTCATATAACGGTAGCCCTTCAGATTCTTATCCTCTGTACGCTCTTTTCCTGCGGCGCAGGCACCCTTAGCAAAAAGATTATTGCCATAGTATACCTTTCTTCTTTGCATACACAGATGTCCCACAGATTTTTTCGCCCAGTTCGTATCAAACCCATAACCTGTGATCTGAATACTGGAAAAAAGCCCGCTTCCAAGAGTATCTTTTATAAAGCCATAAAAAGCCTCGTCTCTTTTCTGATCTGCTTTTTCCTTTTCTTTCTCATCAGAGGTACGATGGGGAAGTTTAATAAATTTGGGATCTTCCAGTTTTACCAGAACAGGTCTTGTGCTTCCATCCATAGTCAGCTGACGAAATGCGACCTCGTCCTGTTCAAAAAAATTATACCAGCCAATGCTTCTATTCCAGGTTTCCCGTTTCTGGGTCAGAGAGTAATAATAAAAGCTCTCCCCGTGATCCATGAGAAGATACTGCTTTTTATCAAATCCGATTGACTGGCAGGCTCTTTCCATGTTGTTGACCTGGATGTCATCAAAACCAGGGCTTGTGATTACCAGACATTTTGTATTTTTTACAATATCCGTCACACCCAGAAATTTCAGCATTCCCCTAAGGAAAACAGCCAGAAGCTCCCAGGGCTGTACGTCCCTTCCGGAAATCTGTACACTGTCCTCTTTTTTGCAGATTTCATACAGGTTATCCACCATCTCTCCGCCTTTTTCCCTGGCAAAGTAAACAGCCTCCAGCCCAATAGTATAATCTTTCTGCTCGGTACGCCAGCATACACAGGTGGGTGCCTCATATTCCTCCGCCCCCACCTTCATGGACATGGAACGGGGCTCTTCCCCTTTCCTGTCATAATAACAGATCTGGGAATAGTCTTTTCCAAAATCAATTCCTATGATCAGATCACGAATTTCGTTCATATTTTCAGTCCTCTTCTGCAATGACAAACATTTCTTTTACAAACCGTTCCTGGCGAAGATATTCTTTCATCCCCTTCATTACTTCATCATTTTTATCCAGTTTCCTTGCAGATAAAATCTGATTCAGCATCTGATATTTGCTGAACGGTGTTCCCTCTGCCTTGCTCATGCCAAGCACACGTTCCGGAGATTTCTTTGTCTTGCCACCATACTCTTCTACAAAGTGGTAATGCAGAGTTTCTCCATAAAACAGGGTAAATGTTTTGGTAAAAATACCTTCATAAATATTTTTCAGTGGTTCTGTTTTGTATTCCATTTTTCTTCCAAGTCCGGTATCCAGCCCGTACACCAAAGTTACCTTGCTCTGGGGATTTCCGTGATATTCCACACAGGTTTTGTCATCCAGCTGATACAGACTTAAAATTTCCGGTGGAAGTCTGTGGAAAAATGCAAATATTCTGTCCTTTCCAACACATTGCTTCAACAGATCTTTTTCGATGGAAAGAAGTGCTTCTTTTTGTCCTTTGTCTTTGGATAATTCACGGAACAAAGCCAGATTGCATACCTCATTCACCGGCCATTTCTGCATATAGGCATTGATCAGACAGTTTTTTATAAATGGACTCATTGTATATTCTTTCACGAAAATTCCGTAAGAAACATGAGTCAGATATCCACTTACGATCCACTCCCTTCCTGAATGGCGGATGTAAGCCTCCAGCACATGTTCACCTTCCTTGCGGTAATCCTCTGTAAACATAAGAAGCTGAAGGATTTTTTCTTCCAGATTATAGGTATCCATCTCAAAACCTCTTGCACTTTTCCAGATGGACAGCATCTCGTCCACAGGCCCAAAACGATATTTCATCAGATAGGTGAGAATGACTTCGTCATAAAAGCCGTTTCGGTACACATCAGATGCCAGGGCGAGAAGTTCTTCATCCTCTGCAAGATCAACTCTCACGATCATTCTGCTGGTAAGCTTCAGAAGGCTTCGCATGTCAACGCCTTCATAGCCAAATTCTTCCACAATGGAAAGGGCCTGGGAGAAAAGTCCTCTGCTGATCAGGACTGTGAGAAGCTCCTTTAGGTCTACTCTTGCATATTCCCGGTAATCCATTTTTTTCAGATAGTGGTCCAGATCCTCTCCATACACATGCACTGCATAATAATCCAGAATCTTACGGCGCACCTTCTGCTTGTATTCCTGGCAGAATCCGTCGGACTGCACCAGTCTCTGGAAAATTTCCAAATTGTCTTTATTTATGGAATTGTTTTCACAATAATGAAGAAGCACACCTGGCTCTGATACTCCAAGATCAAGAATTGTTTTTACCGCACTTTCTTCATCCATAGTCTTCTTCAGGCTGTAATCCACAGTTGCACTGTATCTGCGCTGTTTATCATCCTGAAACAAAATTGCCGCATCCTCTGTATAAATTCTGGGATATGCCACACCCTGTACACAGGTATAAATTTCCTCCTGTGCCATCTGGTTATGACGGACAATCACGTAACGTACCTTTTTGTCCTCGAAATACAGTCTGTGGGTAAACATTTTCTGGGAAATGGCGTCTGCTGCTGCCTTCGTACGTGGTTCCATCAGAAACTCCTGATAAAGCGCCGCATAATTTTCGTTCATTTTTCCCTGTGCCAGTTTTTCTTTGGCAAACTCCTGCATACTGTTCATATAACGTTCATAGGAAGCAGGCTCCTTTTCTTTGTTCGCTGTGATGCAGGAATAAATGAAAGCTCTCTTGGAATCCCCAAGGGAATCGCTGTTATAGGTAAAGTACATAAGGAGAGCTTTGGGAAGCTCAATACGCACAGAGGTATCCATTGTTTCCACATAATATTCATAAAGCCTTGTCAGACGCAGTCCATGCTCCACAGCAAGGGAAAACCAGCGGAAATATTCTGTTTTGCGGGGATTTCCCTTCATAACATACTTGCAGATTGCTTCCAGGGTATCGTCAGAGGAATATCTGTCGTAGCCCTTTGCCATTGCCTGATAAATGCTCTCATTATATTCTTTCTCATAACCGGAAAGATATGCAAGACGCATTACAAGCTCTTCTGTAAGCAGGTTCTTTCTGGCTGCAAATCGGAACACCTGGCCCCAGAAGCTGTTCAGCCGGTGCAAAAGTGTCATATCCCTGCAGATAATCTTCCATGCCTCCAGATAAAGAAACGGGCTTGTACACCCTTTTTCAAACTGTTCTTCCAGCATAAACAATGCCTTGGAAGGAGTTTCTTTGTATGCCGGATCCAGTTTCAGCAAAATCCACAGCAAAATAAAGCTGTCACTTTTTTGCATATAAAAATTGCGGATCCGTGACAGTGCATGGACTTTATCTTTATATAATCCGGTAATGGCGCATAAATAAAGATAAACACCTGCAAATTCCAGATCATCTCTTGTATAGGATTTATCCTGGTAAATTTCCAGAATTTTCTTTGCCTGCTCTTCGTTATTCTCCATATGAAGCAAAAGTACCTCATACATCTGGTACTCCGGATATTCACAGCCGGCCTGTTGCAGCTGATTCAGGATATAATGACTGCTTGTACTCCATGTAGAAAAATTCATCCAGCCATTTTCTCCTGGATTTACATTTCCTGCAATGCCACTTTCCTGTGCTGTTTCACCGCACAGATAAGCCAGACTGTCTTTCAAAAGATCCAGCTTGCTTCTCTTCTGATTCAGGCGGATATCCACATCCATCTTGCCGCTGGTGGAGGCAACAATGGTGTAGGTAAGCTCTTCATATGGGCTTTTCACAATAATCTTGCCGTACTGATTGCCCTTTCCCAGCTTTTCTTTGTGGAGCACATATTCTACTTCGTAATGACTTCCAATGAAATCTTCGTCTGTAACTACCTTGCGGGGAATTTCCAGAAATTCACCTGTAACTTCTATGTCTAAACGCAAATGCCCCCATCCGCTTCGCTGAATATAAAAAGATTCTTTCACTGAATCCTTCAGGTCGTAATATTCTTTGCCTACATCACGGGCATTTATGGTGACTTTCTCTTTCTTACCTGCTGCTATGAGAAACTCTTCCAGATGCTGGTAGGTAACAGGCTGTCCGGAAAGTCCCTGATAAAGAGTCTTGATCTTCTCATTTTCTTTTTCCAGGATCATGGAAAAACCCTTATCTGTAAAAATACGGAAGGCTTCCTTAAAATCATCCTTTGCCACACTAACAAAAGCGTCAAGATCCTCTACCACTCCGGTAAAGCTGCGTATTTCTTCTTTCTCCAATTCTATCTCAAATGGAAGACGCGCTTCTCCTACATTCGTAGTAAAACACAGCCAGCCCTTCAGACTCTCTCCTGGCTGCATTCCTACTGTATCAATTCCCAAAGGAAGGCGCACCGTAGTTCCCGAAATGTGGTCCATCGCCGGCACTATTCTTCGGCTGGAAGAAGTGACATATCCTCTGATCTTGCGGTTGTCCTCCGTTCCCACATAAACTTCGCCTCTTTTTGTCTCCCCTGCTTTCATGGTCAGGGTAAGCTTCTCTTTGGAAAACAGAAGCTGTGGCTGCTCATATTCAAACTTTCCGTTTAAAAGCTGTTCGATCTTTTTTTTCAAAATCATTCACCTTACGTCTTTCAATATTCTTAATCTACATAGTCTGTCATTTATTATAATGATTTTGCCCTGTTATTGCAAGCCATCATGTCCAAAATCCCACCACCACAAAAAGCAATAAAAAAAGAGGCTCTAAAAAAGGGTGCACGCAAAGCCTGTATTTTTCATAAACTATATAGAAATCCCCTTTGAGGTAACGATTTGAAGACATTTTTAAAACCTTTGACTATGGCCGAGGAACAGTATTATCTTCAGCAGTACCAAAGGGGCGATATGGAAGCAAAAAATATTCTTATTGAGCGTAATCTGCGTCTGGTTGCCCATGTGGTAAAAAAATATCAGGGATCTGATGTGGATCTGGATGATCTGATTTCCATTGGAACCATTGGTCTTATGAAAGCAATTTCCACTTTCGACGCCACGAAAACTGCCCGGCTTTCCACTTATGCTGCCAGATGCATTGACAATGAATTGCTTATGATGTTCCGTGCCCGCAAAAAACATTCCAGGGAAATTTCTCTCTATGAACCTATTGGAACAGACAAAGAAGGCAATGAAATCAGCCTCCTTGACGTGATAGAAGGACCTGCTATAGATGTGGTAGAAGAGTATGCTGCCCAGGAAAATATCCGTCATGTATTAAAATCCATGAAATCTGTTCTAAATGACAAAGAGTATGAGGTGATCTGCTGCCGTTTCGGACTTTTGGGCAAAAAAGAACAGACACAAAGAGAAATTGCCCGCCATCTTCACATCAGCCGTTCCTATGTTTCCAGAATAGAAAAAAACGCCCTGCACAAGCTGCGGACGCTTTTTCCTGAAAATTAACATAGCTGTATAAGCCAAATTCGGGTAAAATATATCTCGAAATGGGGGCACGCAGATTGCAGAAATAATTTTTGCACGCTCCGATTTTTATGCCTCACTGCGGCGGAGAATGTCATATACATCAGCTCCGCCTCCAAGATCTACAAACAGCTTCTGCTGAGGATGGGGAGCGCTTTCTACTGAATTGCCCTCCTCATCGTAGATAGCCTTAACTGTCACCAGTAAGTTGGTTCCATCTGGCTTCATGATCTCAATGGTTTCTCCAACCAGAAACTTATTTCTCTGTGTAATCTGCACAAGCCCTCTTTCATCCACTGCCTCTGCAAATCCCAGATAAGTATATCCTTTTTCGTAAGTATTGTTATCATAGATCTGTGCTTCTTCGCTTGGCTTGCCATAGAAGAAACCGGTAGTAAATTTACGGTAGGTACAGCCTGCGATCTGCTCCTGGTACCAGGACATATTTGCCTGATATTTCGCTGGATCTTCCAGATAATCATCAATTGCCTTACGGTAAGTACGTGCAACTGTTGCCACATAAAGTGCTGTTTTCATACGTCCTTCAATCTTCAGGCTGTCAATTCCGCTTGTAAGAACATCATCCATATGCTCGATCATGCAAAGATCCTTGGAGTTAAAAATATAAGTGCCACGCTCATTTTCGTAGACAGGCATATACTCTCCCGGTCTTGACTCTTCTACAATAGAATATTTCCAGCGGCATGGATGTGTACAGGCTCCCTGGTTTGCATCTCTTCCTACCAGGAAATTGCTAAGAAGGCAGCGTCCTGAATAGGAAATGCACATTGCCCCATGAATAAAGGTCTCAATTTCCATATCTTCCGGAATGTTTGCACGGATCTGTCTGATTTCCTCCAGGGAAAGCTCACGGGCACTTACTACACGCTTTGCTCCCAGATTGTACCAGAAACGGTAAGTTTCATAATTGGTATTATTCGCCTGGGTACTGATGTGACGCTCAATTTCCGGACAGATTTCCTTGGCATAGGTAAATATTCCCGGATCTGCAATAATCAGGGCATCCGGCTTTAATTCCTTTAATTCTTGAAGGTATTCTCTCACTCCTGGCAGGTCATAGTTATGCGCCAGAATATTCACGGTTACATAAACTTTTACACCGTGCTCATGGGCAAAAGCAATTCCCTGTGCCATCTCTTCTTTTGTAAAGTTACGTGCTTTGGCACGAAGTCCAAAGGCTTCTCCTCCAATATAAACAGCATCTGCTCCAAATATTGTGGCAATCTTCAAAACCTCAAGACTGCTTGCAGGAACTAATAATTCTGGTTTACGCATATTACTCCTCTTTCTTTACACTGACAGCAACTCCGTCTCCCAGAGGGAGAATGGAAGTCTCCAGTAATGGATTATGTTTCAGTTCATATAAATATTCGCGCATCCGTTTATAAATTGTCCGGTTGCGCCGCTCTACAAGATAATGGGATTCAATAAGGTCGCCCTCCTGAAGCACATTATCAGAGACAAGAATGCTGCCCTTATGCATCAGCCGAAGCACATCTGGCAGCCAGTGAATGTACTGCCCTTTGGCAGCATCCATAAAAATAAAATCATAGGTACCATCTAATTTTCCAAGAATTTCCCCTGCATCGCCATTTAAAAAGGTGATCTGTGATTCTCTGTCTGCCTTTTTGAAATTCTCTCTGGCAATGGGGATCCTCTTTTCATAATTCTCAATGGTGGTGATCTTAAGGTCTGCTCTTCCGTATTCGCACATCAGAAGAGTGGAAAAACCAACTGCTGTTCCTACCTCAAGAATGCTTGCAGGCTGGTTTGCCGCAAGCATCATCTTAAGAAAGCTTTGCATTTCTTTCCGGATAATGGGAACTCTTGATTCAAGAGCTTCCTGCTCCAGATTTTCAAGGAATGGAGTATTTCCCATATCAAGAGAATTAATGTAAGTACGCATCCGTTCCTCTACGATCACTGGTTCGAATCTCCTTCCCCGTTTGCAGCCTGATCTGTGGAGTCTGCACTTCCATCAGCACCGTCTGCGCCAGCTGTATCTGCTGTTGCATCTGCTGTACTGTCTGTTGCATCTGTATCTGTACTTCCACTGTCTGAAACTGCGCCATCTGCCACAGTTGCTGTATCCTGTGTCACTCCACTTTGTTCTTCATCACCTGCAAGAATTCCCATAATACGGGTAGGTGTATATGCAGTGCTAAGAAGATAAGTTCCAGCCTGCATCTGTCCCTTATATGTAGAAAGCTTTTCCTGTGCAAAGAATACCAGGCTGTCTTCGATCAGCCCTTTGCTTTTTAAAATTTTTGCCACATCGTATGTAGAAGAATCTTCCGGAATCACTACAGTCACTTCCTGTCCTGCTCCCGGACTTACTGCCTGCTGATTAAAAACATCATAGCCAAACTGGTAAGCTGACTTGCCTACCCAGAAGATCAGCAATGCAACGCAAACGTATAAAGCGGTGCGAAACACCCCGCCGGCAACAAACAGGCCAGCCTTTCCCACCTGATCTCTTGTATTACCCATATTTCCTCCTTATAACTTGGGAATATCCAGGTCAATTCCTTCGGTAAGGGTTTTGCAGATCTTCTGCATCAGCTTACACAAAGCAAGTTCTGCATCCAGAAATGCATTTACCTGCGGAATTTTACGAAGCTCTCTTGATTCTCTGTTGAGCTGTTCCGTTCCCCGGAACAGCTCGTCTCTGTTTGCTTCGTTCTGTAATCTGAAATTATTCCCCCTGAAAGCATTCACACGTTCCAAAAGCTCCGGATCCTGCTCCAGTTCTTCTTTGTATTTCACAAATTCCTGATATTCTTCACTGTTCTGTATAGCTGCAAGAAGTGCGTCTATACAGTCTTTAATTTCATTCATGACTGCCTCCTGCTATGCTTCCATAATGATCGGAAGTATCATAGGACTTCTCTTGGTTCGCTTCCAAACATAATCACTAAGCGCATCCTTCACTGCTGACTTGATCTTGCTCCAGTCAGTGATTCCTCTTTCCAGACAGCCATCCAGTGCCTGCTCAACTACTTCCCTTGCATGATCCATAAGATCCTCGGATTCCCTTACATATACAAATCCACGGGATACAATATCAGGACCTGCAAGAACCACATTGCTGTGTCTTTCAAGAGTCATGACTACGATCATAATTCCATCTTCTGCAAGATGCTGTCTGTCACGAAGTACAATATTTCCAACATCTCCAACACCAAGACCATCCACAAGGATCGCGCCTGTGTGTACGGAACCTGTTACAGCTGCACTTTGCTCATCCAGTTCCAGAACGTTTCCTGATTTCAGGATGAAAATGTTGTCCTTGGAATAGCCAAGTTCTTCCACAACCTGCTTCTGTGCAGTAAGGTGACGATATTCACCATGTACCGGAATGGCATATTTTGGCTTCACCAGGGAGTAGATCAGCTTGATCTCTTCCTGACATGCATGGCCGGAAACATGTGCATCCTGGAAAATTACCTTGGCACCTTTCATGGAAAGCTCATTGATTACCTTGGAAACAGCTTTCTCATTACCTGGAATGGGATGAGAGCTGAAAATAATGGCATCGTTTGGCTTAATTGTAATCTTTTTATGAATGCTTGCTGCCATACGGGAAAGAGCTGCCATAGACTCACCCTGGCTTCCTGTTGTGATCAGAACAAGCTGTTCATCCGGATAATTCTTTACCTGGTCAATTTCAATGAGCGTCTGATCCGGAATACGCAGATATCCCAGTTCTGCCGCTGTAGTAATAACATTGACCATACTGCGGCCCTCTACTGCTACCTTACGCCCAAAACGGTATGCAGTATTAATGATCTGCTGCACACGGTCAACATTAGAAGCAAAGGTAGCAATAATGATACGTGCTGTCTTATATTCATTGAAAAGATTGTCAAAAACATGACCAACTGTACGCTCTGACATGGTAAAGCCAGGGCGCTCCGCATTGGTAGAGTCACACATAACTGCCAGTACACCTTTGCGTCCGATCTCTGCAAATCTCTGAAGGTCAATGGCATCTCCAAATACAGGAGTATAATCCACCTTAAAGTCTCCTGTATGCACAACAATTCCAACAGGAGAATAGATAGCCAGTGCAGATGCATCCTGAATACTGTGGTTAGTCTTAATAAACTCAATGGCAAAATCACCAAGATTAATGACCTGTCCGTGTTTCACTTCTTTTAACTTGGTGGTCTTGGTAAGGTTATGTTCTTTTAATTTGTTGCTGATCAGTGCAAGAGTCAGCTTGGTTGAATAAATAGGTGCATTTACTTCCTTCAATACATAGGGAAGTGCACCAATATGATCCTCATGTCCGTGAGTGATCACAAATCCTTTAACTTTTGATATATTTTCTTTCAGATAGGTAACATCCGGGATTACAAGGTCGATTCCCAGCATGTCATCCTCTGGAAAGGACAAACCGCAATCCACTACTACTATACTATCTTCATACTCAAAAGCTGTAATATTCATTCCAATCTGTTCCAATCCGCCAAGTGGAATGATCTTCAGTTTGGAGCCGTTTGTATTCTTGCGTGGTCTTTTGATAACCGGTTTCGCCTGACTGCGAAGCTGTGGTCTGTGGTTTGGGTTCTTTGCCGGTTTTTCGGTGCTGTTTTTTGTGCCTTCTTTCTTAGGCTGTGCTTTATATCTGTAATTTTTATGTCTGAAATTTGGTTTTCTTGTACCGTTTCCGGTAGCCGGATTCTTCTGCCCGCTGCTGTTCATTTCATTTTCTGTCTTCAATCGATCCATCCTCCATTTTTTTGTGCACTTTTCCCTCCAAACTCACGGTACAGGGACAAAGGTTACTGTTCGCTCCATTCGCAGCCAAGTGCGATCACACAGATATTGCCTGTGAACAGTACCCCATAAAGTGACTTTTTATACTTCTTATACTTCCAGATCTACGTCGTCTAACATCTGCTCAAAAACTCTGGAAATTGCTTCCAGTTCTTCATCGTCCTCAACCATCTCGTAGCTGGCTTCTTCACTTCCCTCTTCGGAAATGTCTTTCATAATGTATGCATTCGCCTCATCTTCCTGGGAATCTGATACCAGAAGATAAGTAATCCCTGCAACTGTAGTCTGTTCTTCCACGAAAAATTCTATAATCCCGTCCTCGGTCTGAAATTTAATTTTCTCCATTGTGTTCTTCCTTGTCTTTATTCATACCAATTCTATCCAGATACCCCTGTAAAATCAGGACTGCTGCCATCTGATCAAGAAACTGTTTGCGGTTCTCACGTCTCACACCGGTCTCGATCAAAGTACGCTCCGCTTCCGCCGTTGTCAGCCGTTCATCCCACATCACAACAGGCAGGCCTGTTCTCTTCTCCAGTTTTTCCTTAAATTCCAGAGATTTCATTGCCCGCTCGCCGATAGTATTATTCATATTCTTCGGATATCCCAGTACAATACGCTCAACCTGATATTCCGAAATCAGTTCTTCGATCCGTGCCATAGTCTGACGAAGCTTATTCTCCTGCTTCCTCCAGATGGTTTCCACTCCCTGTGCGGTCAGTCCCAGAGGATCACTGACGGCAACGCCCACCGTCTTGGAACCGTAATCTAATCCCATCACTCTCATGATCAGTATTCCCAGGATCTGTTCTTAATATACTCGGTCAAAAGTTCCTCTACAAGCTCATCTCTCTCAACCTTCATGATCATGCTTCTGGCACCTTTATGGCTGGTGATATAGGTAGGATCACCGGACATAATGTAACCAACGATCTGATTCACAGGATTATAGCCTTTTTCTTCCATTGCGTTGTAAACCAGGTCCAGAATTTCTTTCACTTCAAGTTCCTGGTCTGGTTTGGTTCTGAAATATTGTGTATTTCCCAGATTATTTTCTGCCATTTTTCTCACGTCCTTTAAATTATTTCTTCTCTATTTTAATATAACTGGGGATAAATTACAATCCTAAATATCCAAAAGTCGGACCCTCGGCATTTAAAGTATCGTTACTGCCCACCAGGTGAACAGGTACAACGTATTTCTTACTCTCCCAGAAGGATGTGTGGCTGCACAAATGCGCCTGCTTTTACATTTAAAATATCATTTACTCCGTATTTTTCTGTTTTTGGAACGGCGACTTTCACATATTCTCTGGAATGTCCCAGGTAATAAGCCTTTCCATCCATTTCCACTTCCTCTTCCAGAAGAACTTCCAGCTCCTGTCCCAGTAAAGACTGTTCATATTCTGTAGCCCGCTGCTGGTGAAGTTCCAGCATTTTGTCACTTCGCACTGCTTTTACCGCTTCTGTCAGCTGACCTTCCATAGCAGCTGCTTTCGTCCCATGACGGCGTGAATATTTGAAAATATGGGTTTCATAAAAATGAATTTCCTTTACAAACTCGTATGAAGACTGGAAATCTTCCTCTGTCTCCATTGGAAAACCAACGATCACATCTGTTGTAAGAGCCGGATTTCCATAATATTTGCGAAGAAGCTGGCATCTTTCCTTATATTCTGCACTTCTGTATCTTCTGTTCATCCTCTCAAGAGTGGTATCGCAGCCACTTTGCAGGGAAAGATGAAAATGCGGGCAGACTTTTGGCATGTCTGACAGCTCTTTTGCAAACTCTTCTGTTACAATTCCCGGTTCTAAAGAGCCAAGACGGATTCTTCTAATTCCCTCTACTTCATTTACTGCTTTGATAAGGGACAGAAGGCTTTCTTCCTTTTCTTCCGGAAAATCTACACCATAAGAGCTAAGATGGATTCCGGTAAGTACTACTTCTTTATATCCGGCTTCTGCCAGTTTGTGTACTTCACGAAGAATATTTTCTTTTTCCCTGCTTCTTACACGACCTCTTGCATATGGAATAATGCAGTAAGTACAAAACTGATTGCATCCGTCCTGCACTTTGATATAAGCACGGACATGCTCCGCTGTACGGCTGATTTCCAGCTCTTCATATTCTTTCGTCTGGTTAATTTTGATAATATGAGCCTGACGCTGATGCTCTGCCTCATATTCTGCCAGAACCTCTACTATGTTCTTTTTCTGGTTGTTTCCAAGTACCAGATCCACTGCCTCGTCTTTTTCCAGCTTTCCTTCGTCTGTCTGCACATAACAGCCGGTAGCTACTACTACAGCATCCGGGTTCATTTTTTTTGCCTTGTGAAGCATCTGTCTGGATTTACGGTCTGCAATATTCGTTACAGTACAGGTGTTAATCACGTACACATCTGCCCCTGGTTCAAAAGGCACAATCTCATATCCCGCCTGTTCCAGAAGCTGCTGCATGGCTTCAACTTCATAAGCATTTACTTTGCATCCCAAATTATGCAAGGCAACTTTTTTTTTCATGCTTTCCTCCAAAAATCATTAAATTTTTATACAATTTCACTAATTCTTATACCAATTTTTCTCTTTTTTCACCTTGACTTTTATTCTGCCTACAGGTAATATGAGTACTGTAAAGCAACACAATAACTACTATTCAAGGGAGGTTATATCACAATGAAAACAGCAAAAATCTCACTTAACTCAATCGATAAAGTGAAAGCATTTGTAAACGAGATCAGCAAATTCGACTGCGACTTCGACCTGGTATCCGGCAGATATGTTATCGATGCGAAATCTATCATGGGCATCTTCAGCCTGGATTTATCCAAACCGATCGACCTCAATATCCATGCTGACGGAGCTGCTCTTGACAGCGTTATGGA
>CAKRMK010000029.1 GCA_934364795.1 uncultured Blautia sp. | reverse complement strand
TTGCTACATTAAAAGCGCTCCTGAAATGGTCTGCTAAGGAATATACCTTGCAAAACCGCTGGGGACTGACAGTGCTACACATGAAATTGTAGACGGTGGGTGTTGGATGTATCGTATGACTAAACTACAGTTATAAGATTAAATGGATTAAACATTGCAATAACTAAGAAAATTATAAAATGCATAAATAATAACTTATAAATGAGCAAATACAGAAAAATGCACAAAAATAAGTTCTTTTTGTCCGCAATCTCATACGTTACATTAATCACCACTGTCTTGCGTAAAGTCAAGCAGTTTTTGCCAACACACAGCATTAGGACAAGTAGTATTCCTTAGCAGGTCATTTCAGGCGCGTTCTTAGTGTAGGCGAGATCCATGACTTACTAAGACTTGGGCGAGAGGGCTCTCCCGAGCGTCCTAGTCGCAGTTAGTCATTAGCTTGCCGGAACGTTGCGCCGACCTGCGTGGAATACTACTTGTTCTAATGCGTCCGTCTTGAAAAGTCTTACTGTATTAAATAGCAATTTCCCCATTAAAACCGTTCTCCCTCTAACATACGCAAAAAATCCCAGCCGCCTAAACGCCTGGGATTTTCATAATGCACATATTCTTTATACTTTTTATACATTCGCTGTTTTTCTTCCACAGCACTGTTTATACTTCTTACCACTTCCACATGGGCATGGATCGTTAGGATAAACTTTAATCTCTTTTCTCTGAACCGGTTTACGGACACTGGACTCATCCTTGTTAGTTCCGGTAACCTTGGCAACCTGCTCACGCTCGATCTTCTGCTCAACTTTCACATGGTACAGCATTCTTACAGTGTCTTCTTTGATAGATGTAAGCATATTATTGAACATATCAAATGCAACCATCTTATACTCTACAACCGGATCTCTCTGGCCATAAGCAGTCAGACCGATACCCTGACGGAGAATCTCCATGTCATCAATATGATCCATCCACTTGCTGTCAATGCTCTTCAGAAGGATAACACGCTCAAGCTCACGAAGCTGCTCTGGTTCCGGGAACTCAGATTCCTTAGTCTCATAAAGTTTGGTAGCTTCTTCCTTAATGAGCTGTTTCATTTCATTTTTCTTCTTGCCTTTTACTTTTTCCTCAGTAAGAGGCTGGATTGGAATGATCTGGCAGAGAACATTATTAAACTCGTTCAGATCCCAGTCTTCTGAATCCACATCATCAGAGAAGCACATATCAACTGTATTATCTACAATATCCTGAATCATATCATAGATTGCATCACGCATGTTCTCTCCGTCCAGAACCTGGCGGCGCTCTTTGTAAATAATCTCACGCTGCTCATTGTTAACCTGGTCGTAATCAAGAAGATTTTTACGGATACCAAAGTTGTTAAACTCAATTTTCTCCTGTGCTTTCTCAATGGCATTGGAAAGCATCTTGTGCTCGATCTGCTCGTTCTCTGCAACGCCAAGAGAGGTAAATACCTTCATCAGACGCTCAGAACCAAACAGACGCATCAGATCATCCTCAAGGGAAATGTAGAAGCGGGATTCTCCCGGATCTCCCTGACGTCCGGAACGTCCACGGAGCTGGTTATCAATACGTCTGGACTCATGGCGCTCTGTACCAATGATCTTCAGACCACCGGCTGCTCTTGCCACATCATCCAGCTTAATATCAGTACCACGGCCTGCCATGTTGGTAGCAATTGTAACAGCACCAGCCTGACCTGCCTGCTTAACGATCTCTGCCTCAAGCTCATGGAACTTGGCATTCAGTACGTTATGCGGAATTCCTTCTCTTTTCAGCATACGGCTGATCAGCTCGGATGTCTCGATGGTGATAGTACCGACCAGAACCGGCTGCTTTTTCTCGTAGGCTTCTTTAACAGCCTGGACAACCGCATTAAATTTCTCTTTCTTGGTCATGTATACAGCATCTTCCAGATCCTTACGCTGAACCGGTTTGTTGGTAGGAATCTCAACAACGTCCATTGCGTAAATATCACGGAACTCTTTTTCCTCGGTAAGGGCAGTACCAGTCATACCGCCTTTTTTATCGTATTTGTTAAAGAAGTTCTGGAATGTGATGGTTGCAAGAGTCTTACTCTCACGTTTTACCTTAACGTGCTCTTTCGCCTCGATTGCCTGATGAAGTCCGTCTGAATAACGGCGGCCTGGCATGATACGTCCGGTAAACTCATCAACGATCATAACCTCATCATCTTTTACAACATAGTCCTGATCTTTATGCATCAGATTGTGTGCACGAAGTGCAAGAATGATGTTGTGCTGGATCTCAAGATTCTCCGGATCTGCAAGGTTTTCAATATTAAAGAATTTCTCAACCTTCTTCACACCCTGCTCGGTAAGGTTGACAATCTTATCTTTCTCATTTACAACGAAATCACCAGTCTCAATAACTTCCTCGCCCATGATAGCTGCCATCTTGGTCATCTCATGGCTGGCTTCACCACGCTCCAGCTGTTTCGCAAGGATATCACACACCTCATACAGCTTGGTAGACTTGCCGCTCTGACCGGAAATGATCAGAGGAGTACGGGCCTCATCAATCAAAATAGAGTCAACCTCATCGATGATACAGTAGTGAAGGTCACGCTGTACAAGCTGCTCCTTATAAATAACCATGTTGTCTCGCAGATAATCGAAACCAAGCTCGTTATTGGTAACGTAAGTAATATCACAGTCGTATGCAGCACGGCGTTCTTCCGGCTTCATATCATTGAGAACTACACCTACGGTAAGTCCCAGAAATCTGTGAACTTTTCCCATTTCTTCTGCATCACGTTTCGCCAGATAGTCATTGACTGTAACAACGTGAACACCCTTGCCTTCCAGGGCATTCAGATAAGACGGCAAAGTCGCAACCAAGGTCTTACCTTCACCAGTCTTCATCTCTGCAATACGGCCCTGATGAAGAATAATTCCACCAATAAGCTGTACCTGGTAAGGCTCCATTCCAAGAGCTCTTTTGGCACCCTCACGGACTGTTGCAAATGCTTCTGGTAAAAGATCATCCAAAGTCGCGCCTTCTTCCAGACGTTTCTTGAATTCTCTTGTTTTACCGCGAAGTTCTTCATCTGTTAATTTCTGCATTTCAGGACGCAGGCTCTCGATTTTGTTTACGAGAGGCATGATACGCTTTACCTCACGCTGGCTTCGGGTCCCGAAAACTTTTGAAAACATATTCATTTAGCATTTAACTCCTGTCTGTCTTTTATTTTAAATGTCAGATTTCCCGACAAGAAAAGTAACTTTTTTCTTTTTGCCCGACATTTTTATTTATTCTGTTAGAATTCATCAGCCAAATTGTATAAAATAACCGATTTCACTCTTCAGAGTTTTATTTAATTTGTTTAACATACCAGTCTATTTTAGCACTTTTTGTCTGGGAAAACAATAAATATTTGATGAACAAACTATGACCACAAAATCACTGGAAAAAAAAGCTTTTTCATGATATACTAAAAATAGTTTTTTCCTACTTGAATTATTTTGATTTTTTATAAAAAATTTTTACAGGAGATCCCTATAAATGATTTATTTGTTCCAGGAACTTGATTCTTTTTCCAATGAACAGCTTTCCCGGTGTTTAAGTCAGCTTCCAGCCTGGCGTCAGGAATATGTCCTGCATTTTAAACATCCACAGGATCAGAAGCGCTCTGCTGTTGGCTGGCTTATGCTCTCCTTTGCAATGACGCAGGAATACGGCATAAAACATCTGCCTGTCCCAGCCTGCTCTTCACATGGGAAACCTTTTTTTTCCGAAAAAAACATGCCTTTTTTTAATATCAGTCACAGCGGCACATTTGTGGGATGCGCTTTACATTCTGATGACATTGGACTGGATATTCAAAAACTGGTCTCTCCCCGCCCGTCCCTTGTTCAGAGAGTATGTACATCAGAAGAGCTGGCTGGGATAAACTCACCGGAAGATTTCTGCCGCATCTGGGCCATGAAAGAAAGTGCCGTAAAGCTTACCGGTGAGGGGATTACAGGCAGCTTTCGGGATGTTTTTCTTCAACATCCAAATATAAAGACAACTTCATTTTCCCTGGAAAATAACAGCGGTTTTCTTGCCTACAGCACTTATAAAGCCGTGCAGCTGCCTGTTGTAACTGTAACTCTGGAAGCTTTACTTCATACTTAAAAAGGCTTTCTGCATACAAAATCCCGGAAGCAGATGCCTCCGGGACTTTCTTCTATTCACATATTAAATTTTCATATTTTCTGCTTCTGAAGAAACAGTTTTCTTTATACTTCTGGCTCGATCAGTCCGTAAGTATTACCTTTACGTTTGTAAACAACGTTTACCTGATCGGTCTCTGCATTGCAGAATACGAAGAAATTATGTCCAAGAAGCTCCATCTGTACACATGCATCTTCCGGATACATAGGCTTGATGTCAAATTTCTTGGTACGGATGATCTTAACTTCTTCATCCTCTTCATACTCTTTGTCCAGATAAGCCTTCTGGAAGCTGGCTGCTGCCTGCTGCTTGTCTACGATTTTATTTTTGTATTTCCGAAGCTGACGTTCGATTACTTCCTCTACAAGGTCGATTGATACATACATATCGTTGCTGACCTGCTCGGAGCGGATGATGTTGCCCTTAACCGGGATCGTCACCTCGATTTTCTGTCTTTCTTTTTCTACACTAAGAGTTACGACAACTTCAGTGTCAGGAGTGAAATACCTTTCCAGTTTACCGAGCTTATCCTCTACTGCTGTACGAAGCCCGTCTGTCACTGTGATGTTCTTTCCGCTGATAATGAATTTCATGCTTCCATCCCCTTTGCTGTTTGATGGGTATATTATAACACATTAATCCAAAAATTAACACCATTTTCTGAAAAAATTACGAATTTTTTCACAAAATCAGTTACTCTTTTTTACAATTCTCCTGTAAGCTGTACAAAGGGAATGGTTCCACCAAACAGATCCAGGGCACTTCCCACTGTCACATCTACTTTTCCATGTGCTGCCTGTTTCAGGATCTGTATATCTGCCAGGCTTCCAACTCCACCTGCATAAGTAACCGGATGTCCTTTATACTGTCCCAGAAGTTCAGCCAGGGGAACCTCCACACCTTTTGCTTTTCCCTCTACATCTACTGCATGGATCAGGAATTCATCACAACAGTCGCCCAGCTTCTCCATCAGCTCCAGAGTTACCTTTTCTTCTGTAAATTTTTGCCAGCGGTCTGTGACCACATAGTAAGAGTCTCCTTTTTTCCGGCAGCTAAGATCCAGAACCAGATGCTCTTTTCCCACTGCTTTTACCATTTTTTCAAGGTTTTCCCAGGAAATATGTCCATCACGAAAAACATAGGAGGTAACGATCACATGGCTGGCACCGGCTTCCAGATACATAGCTCCATTATCAGGATTCACGCCGCCACCCAGCTGCAGCCCGCCAGGATAAGTCTTCAATGACAGAAATGCCTGTTTTCTGGTTGCTTCAAAGTACTGGGAATCTGCACTGTTCAGCAGGATAATGTGTCCGCCTTTTAAGCCTTTTTCTTTGTACAGATTTGCATAAAATGCACCATCCTGCTCTGATACAAAATTCTCCTGTGCCTGATTTCCAGCGTCTTTCAGACTTCCCCCTACGATTTGTTTTACTTTTCCGTTATGTATATCTATGCAAGGCCGAAATCTCATAATACTCCTCCCATGTCACTTTATTTTTATCATCATACTCTTTTAAATCTTCAAATGCAAATAGAAAAGCGCTGAATGATTTTTTCACCCGGCGCTCTTTTTATCTATTTTATCTATCTGCCTTTTATCTATCTACCAGCGGTATCTCCTGCATTTCCTGCTGTATTTCCGGTTCCGTCATCCACCACATCACCTACAGCGTCACCAACATCCTCTACAACATTTCCTACACCATCTCCAATGTCACGGACTCCGTCAGCAATGCCATCTCCCAGATCTTCTACTCCATTGCCAATTGCGCCTGAAACTGAATTATTATTTTCTGTAACATTTCCATCTGTTCCATTATTTGCATCATTTTCTACATTAGCATCTGCATTATTTCCTGCAGCGTTACCTGTATTATTATCTGTAGCATTATCTATATTATTTTCTGCATCATCTGTCATATCTGTATCCAGACCTGTTCCAGCCTCTGTGTCATCCATTACATTTTCATCTGCTGTGTTTGGAACTTCATCTGCCGCATTGTTATTCTGACCACAGGCAGTAAACATACATAATGTAAATACCAGCAAAACACTTATGAGCACACGTTTCATTTTTTTCATTTCATCTGTCTCCTTTTCTTGAGAATATTTTCAGCTAGAAAATGGCGCTGTTTTATATTCCTAATATGTGCAATGAGACAGATTCTATTCTGGAAAATTTTACAAAATATATTCCTGCCCGGAGCCTGTTTAAAAAATGCTCTGGTAGGACATTTTATGCGGCAGAAAATTATAACAAAATCTTCTGCAACATAAATAAAAAGACAGAATGTGGGAATATGTCAAAAACCTTCCCTCATTCTGCCTATACTCACTATTTTCTCACAAATTCATCAACCGGCAATTACATCGCTCATGTCATATCTTCCAGCTGGCTTTCCTGCAAGGAATTTGGCAGCCTCAACTGCGCCCTTTCCAAATACAGCCTTGGAATATGCAGTATGCTTAAACTCGATTACCTCATCCTGACCTGCGAAAATCACTTCATGCTCACCTACAATAGAGCCGCCGCGAACAGCAGAAATACCGATTTCCTTCGCGTCACGTTTCTCTCTTCTCTGGCTGCGGTCATATACATAATGATACTGATTATCCATTGCCTCATTCAAACTGTCAGCAAGTGCAAGTGCAGTTCCGCTTGGAGCATCTACCTTCAGATTATGGTGTTTCTCTACAATCTCCATATCAAAGCCTGCTGTTGCAAGGACTTTTGCTGCATCCTGAACCAGCTTCAGAAGAGTATTGATTCCCAGTGACATATTTGCAGATTTCAAAACCGGAATTTTTTTGGCACTTTCTTCTACTCTTGCAAGCTGTGCTTCATCCAGACCTGTTGTGCAAAGAACTACCGGAAGATTTCTCTTCTCACAGTAATCCATCAGCTTATCAAAAGCTTTCGGAGAAGAAAAATCGATCACTGCATCTGCCTCTACCTGGCACTCGTTCATATCTGTAAATACCGGATAGCTGTTCTTTCCCTGGTCTGCAAGGTCAATTCCAGCTACAATTTCAGCATTTGGATCTTTTGCAACAATATCAGAAATTACCTGTCCCATATGGCCATTGCAGCCATTCATAATAATCTTTACCATTTGTATCTGTTCCTTTCTGTCATCTGAAGCGTGCCCCCAAAAGGCTTTCTGAAGGATTTTGGGGGCACTCTTTAAAGCTTTCTTTATGCAAGTTTAATTCCATAATCAGCAAGAGCTTTGGAAAGTCTTGCCTCGTTCTCCGGCTCCATCTCGCAAAGCGGCATACGGGTAGGACCAACCTTCCATCCCATAAGATTAAGAGCTGTCTTAACCGGAATCGGGTTTACCTCGCAGAACAGTGCGTTGATCAGCGGGATAGCATCAAGCTGAAGCTTGGCTGCACCAGCCAGATCTCCTTCCATAAATTTCATAACCATATCATGGGTGTTCTTCGGAGCAACATTGGATAATACGGAAATTACCCCAAGTCCGCCAAGAGAAAGAATCGGAAGCACCTGGTCATCATTTCCGGAATAAAGCTCAAGGCATCCGTCTGCCATGGACATCATCTTGGCAATCTGGGAAAGATCTCCGCTTGCAGCCTTGATTCCCACAATATTCTTCACATTCTTTGCAAGAGCAACTGCTGTAGCCGGCTGGATATTACAGCCAGTACGGCTTGGTACATTATACATGATGATCGGAGTTTCCGGTACGGAATTGGCAATCTCTGTATAATGACGGATGAGGCCTTTCTGGGTTGCCTTGTTATAATATGGAGTTACGATCAGAAGAGCGTCTGCACCATAAGAAGCTGCCTCCTGGGACATCATGATTGCAGTCTCTGTGCAATTAGAACCGGTACCTGCAATTACAGGAACTCTTCCGGCAACTTTATCAATTGCAAACTTGATGGTCTGAAGATGTTCTCCATGTGTCAGTGTGGAAGACTCACCTGTTGTACCGCAAATAACGATCGCATCTGTGCTGTTCGCAATCTGGTACTCCAGAAGTTCTTCCAGTTTCTCATAATTTACCTTCCCATCTTCATGCATTGGGGTTACGATTGCAACGGCTGCGCCTTTGAAAATTGCCATTTTACTTCCTCCTATTCATCCTTCTGTATCATTTCTGCTGTTTTATCCCTTCCCAGGGTAGTGATTGTAGTCACGCTGTCTACATAGTCAAGCAGACCTGCAGTCATTCTGTTACCTGTCAGGATAATATGCATTGATTCGTCTTTTTGCTTAAGGATCTCTGCGATCATTTCTTCTGTGGCAATATGATTGTCAAGAAGTCCCAGAATCTCATCCAGCACCAGAAAATCACATTCCTGTGTAGCAATAACCTTCCGGGCAAAATTTAAGCCATTCAGTATATTGCGTTTCTCCTCAGCCTGCTCTTCTGCATTCAGCAAAGCATAACAGGTTTCATTTTTTTCAAAACGGAAGATCTTGATATCAAGCTGGTCCAGTTCTTCCAGAAAATCCAGCTCGCGTCTCTCATTCCCCTTCAGAAACTGAATAATGATAACGCTCTTCCCCTGTGAAGAAGCCCGCAGAGCCTGACCAATTGCCAGAGTAGTCTTACCTCTGCCATTCCCGCAATAAACTTCTGTTATTTCTTTTTCCATACTGATTCCTCTTATTGTTAAAAATAATGCAGCTATTCGCAAAATGCGCCATTTTTAATATGCTTATATTACCGCAAAACAAACAGAAATGCAAGCAGAAGAAATATAGAGAAAAACACCCGTTACTGTGAACGAAGTGAGCAGTAACAATCACACATATTCCAGCTTGCTTACCGACACTTCATAAGCGGTCCGCTTCTCCGTCTCGTTTTCCCCAATCCGCTTCATATATTCCCTGCTCTGGATTCTTCCCCAGATCAGCACATGTCCGCCAACCTCAAAGGCTGATGCATAGCGGGCATTTCTTCCCCAGCAGATACAGGGTATGTAATCTGATTTTCCATAAGGACGGTTCACTGCCAGAAGAAGATCTGCAATCTCACGACCAAGAGGAGTTTTCCTGTAAACAGGTGGTTTACAGATATACCCATCCAGGAAAATCTGATTCACCGGAATGTTTTCTTCCTCTTCCTCCACGAATTTCAGTTCTCTTGCAAACGCAGAAAGCACCAGACGGTTGTGTTTTTCTTCGTGTCTGTTATAGGAACGGAACTGTCCGTGGATTTCCACATACTGTCCCACATAATCCTGGGTAACGTCCACCAGTCTTTCCGATACCATTACCGGAATCCGGTCCTCGGAATCACTTAACCTTTTTACCAGAAGATCCATGGTATAAAAGCCTTCTCCGTAAACCTGGTGACTGAAAGTAAAACCTGTTACAATCTTTCCCATGATTGAAACCTGATTGTTTTCAATAATTTTATCTGCCATAATGTAGTTCTCCTCCCTGTTTTCACTTTTTTCTGCAGACTTCATTTCCTGGAGCAAAAGTTTTCTTCTTTACGAATGATATCCCAGCTCCACGCCTGTCTTATTTGTTGGTCTATAATATCTATGAGGAAATCAGGCTATTTAGAACCAGAAATTTAAAAAAAATTTTTTTCAACACCTTGTAATCTGCGAAAAATGTGGTAAACTGGGGATTTGGACCATATAAGAAAATTACACTATATTAAGGAAAGTATGCGGCGGGGATTTCCGCCCGATAAAGAAAGGATTTCGATTTTTATGAAGACGAAACGCGAAGATGTACGTAACGTAGCCATCATTGCCCACGTTGACCATGGTAAAACCACTCTTGTTGACCAGCTTTTGAAACAGAGCGGTGTTTTCCGTGCCAACCAGGAGGTTCAGGAGCGTGTCATGGACTCCAATGATATTGAGAGAGAACGTGGTATCACAATCCTCTCCAAGAACACCGCAGTTCATTACAAAGGCACTAAGATCAATATTATCGATACCCCAGGCCATGCTGACTTCGGCGGTGAGGTTGAGCGTGTACTGAAAATGGTAGACGGCGTTATCCTTCTGGTTGACGCTTTCGAAGGCGCTATGCCTCAGACCAAATTCGTTCTGAAAAAAGCCCTTGAGCTGGATCTGCACGTAATCGTCTGCATTAATAAGATAGACCGTCCGGAAGCAAGACCAGATGAGGTTGTCGATGAGGTTCTGGAGCTTCTTATGGATCTGGGTGCTTCTGATGAGCAGCTTGACTGCCCGTTCCTGTATGCTTCTGCAAAGACCGGACATGCAGTTCTGGATCTTAAAGATACTCCTGAGAACATGGAGCCTCTGTTTGAAGCAATCCTGAAATATATCCCGGCTCCTGAAGGTGACCCGGATGCAGATACACAGGTACTGATCAGTACAATTGATTACAATGAATATGTAGGCCGTATCGGTGTTGGTAAAGTAGAAAGCGGTACCATCAGCGTAAACCAGGAGCTTACCCTTCTGAACCACCACGATCCGGACAAAAAACAGCGTGTTAAGATCAGCAAACTTTATGAGTTTGACGGTCTGAACAAAGTTGAAGTAAAAGAAGCAACAATCGGATCAATTGTTGCAATTTCCGGTATTGCAGAAATTCATATTGGAGATACCCTGTGCGGCGGAGACAATCCGGAGGCAATTCCGTTCCAGAAGATTTCAGAGCCTACTATTGCCATGAACTTCCTGGTAAATGACAGCCCGCTTGCAGGACAGGAGGGTAAATATATCACCTCCCGTCACCTTCGTGACAGACTTTACAGAGAGCTGAATACAGATGTCAGCCTTCGTGTAGAAGATACAGAGACAACTGAGTGCTTCAAGGTTTCCGGTCGTGGTGAGCTTCATCTCTCCGTTCTGATTGAGAATATGAGACGTGAAGGTTATGAGTTCGCAGTCAGCAAGCCAGAAGTACTTTACAAAATTGATGAGCGCGGTAAGAAATTAGAGCCAATGGAAATCGCTTACATTGATGTTCCGGAGGAATTTTCCGGTACTGTTATCCAGATGCTCAGCGAGCGTAAGGGTGAACTTCAGGGAATGAGTACAGCAAGTGACGGATCTGTCCGTCTTGAGTTCCACATTCCTTCCCGTGGACTTATCGGATTCCGTGGAAACTTCCTTACCTCCACCAAGGGAACCGGTATCATCAATACAATTTTTGACGGATATTCTCCATACAAGGGTGACTTCCAGTACCGTAAACAGGGCTCCCTTATTGCTTTCGAGGGCGGCGAGGCTGTTACTTACGGTCTGTTTGCTGCACAGGAGCGTGGTACCTTATTTATCGGACCTGGAGCAAAGGTTTACAGCGGTATGGTTATCGGACAGAATGGTAAAGCAGAGGATATCGAGCTGAATGTCTGCAAGACCAAACACCTTACCAACACACGTTCCTCTTCTGCTGACGAAGCACTGAAGCTTACACCTCCTAAAGTATTAAGCCTGGAGCAGGCAATTGAGTTTATTGATACAGATGAGCTTCTTGAGGTTACACCTACAAGCCTTCGTATCCGTAAGAAGATTCTGGATTCCAGAGACAGAAAGAGAGCTTCTATTAAGAAGAATGCGTAAAATAAGAGCAGATTTCGATTGCAATCCCGTCCCAAAAACTGGGAACAGTTGCAAACGAAACCTGCTCTTTTATATACTCATAAGATTAAGAACCAAAAATATTTTGCCGCTTTACATTTCTTTTTTCAGCTTATAAAAATCTTTCACAGCCTGCCAGCCAATTTTCACAATTTTCTTCACATTGATGGAATTGGTTCCACCCTGTCTTGGTTTAAAACTGATTTCAATAAATTTCACTTTTTCCTTATAGTGGACAAAATAGGTGGTAAACATAATGTTTGGAATATTAAAATCTTCTGGTAACTTTCCAATATATTTTTTCACCAGGCTGGTTTTCATCAGACGGAAAGGCGCATTTGCGTCTGAAACTTTTACTCCAAAAATAATCCGAAGAAGGAAGCACACTGTATTTTCTACAAATTTTCTGGATTTTCCATCTCCGCGTACAGTACGGTTTCCAATGATGGCATCAAAGCGTCCTCTCTGGTTCCAGAACTGCTCAAATTCATCAGGATTGGTCTGTCCGTCTGAATCAGTCTGGAAAATATAGTCTGACTGGTGTTCGATAGCATAACGGTAGCCATAAAGTACAGTAGCGCCATGGCCCCCATTTGGCTTATCAAGGGGAATGAGCAGTGGTCTTGTTTTCGCACATTCACATAAAATATCGTAGGTATTATCCTTGCTTCCGTCATTGATGATCACAAGACGGGATTTTCCCTCATCATTGTGCTTCTCCACAACTGGATACCACTGTTCTATGGTTCTTTTAATATTTGCAGACTCATTGTATGCCGGAATTACAATATATAGTGTAGACATAAAATCCTCCTGAAATAATTCCTTAAAAAATCTCTGTTCATAATTAATAATTCTGTAAATATTGTAAGCTATCTAATGAAATATTTCAATTAAAACTTATTTAATTCTAAAGTGTGCCCACAAAATCATTCCCACAAATTATAACTATATTTTGCAGAAAAAATTTTGAGGGCACACTTTACAGTACAATAAGTAATAGCATTTATGCCTGCAAATTAAATTCTTTTGCCAGCTTCTCAAACTGTGGAAGAGAATTCATTATTGTCTCATAAGATACACAGTAAGCCAGTCTCACATATCCCGGGCAGGCAAAAGAACTTCCCGGAACCATAAGAATGTTATATTTCTTTCCTGCCTCACAGAACTCTTTTTCATCTGCAACAGGGGACTTTACAAAAAGATAAAATGCCCCCTGTGGCTTAATGCACTCAAAGCCCAGTTTCTTTAATCCATTGTAAAGAGCAAGACGGTTTTTATCGTAAGCAGCCACATCAACCTCTGCATCCACACAGCGGGCAATTACCTTCTGGATCAGAGATGGTGCATTTACACAGCCGATAGTACGGTTGGCAATAGCTGCTGCTGCAATCAGCTCCTCACTTCCATCTGCCTCATCCGGAATAACCAGATAACCAATACGTTCTCCCGGAAGAGAAAGGGATTTGCTATAAGAGTAACCCACAATGGTATTGGCATAATATTTGGTCAGATATGGAACCTGCACTCCATCATAAGCAAGCTCTCTGTATGGCTCATCGGAAATCAGGTAAATAACAGTTCCAAATTCTTTCTGCTTTGCTTCCAGAATTTTTGCAAGATTCTGGATTGTTTCTTCTGAATAAACAACTCCGGTAGGATTATGAGGAGTATTTACGATTACTGCCCGAGTCTTTGGAGTGATCTTTTCCTCAAACTCCTTCAGATTTGGCTGGAAAGTCTCTGTATCAGGAGAGATTTCCACAAGCTTGCCGTCATAATTCCTTACATATGCACCGTACTCCAGAAAATAAGGTGCAAAAACAATTACCTCTTCGCCCGGATTCAAAATGGTCTTAAATGCCACATTCAGTCCACTTGCTGCTCCAACCGTCATGATCAGGTTTTTTGCTGCAAAAGAAGTTCCAAATCTGCGGTTTAAAGACTGGGCAATTGTCTGACGCACATCTTCAAATCCGGCATTGCTCATGTAGCCATGAAGCACTGTAGGCTCTTCTTCATTTACCAGATCAATAATTGCCTGACGCACACAATCTGGTGCCGGAACACTTGGATTTCCAAGGCTGAAATCAAACACATTCTCTGCGCCATAAATAGCACGAAGACGATTTCCTTCTTCAAACATCATACGGATTGCAGAATTGTTTTTTACATAGGGTTTCATTTTCTCTGCTATCATTTTTATCACTCCTCGTCTGTAATTATTTTTTCCTGTTTCCAAATATGATCCAGCCTACAAATGCCAGAACCAGCAGACTTATAATCATCCATACAGTAAGAATTACAGGACCTCTGTGGCTGAACATATCGTAATATCCTTTCAGATAAATTACAACCACAACTGCCGGAATCACGTAAAGCATATATTTCTGAACATTTGCAGGGAATTTCAGACCATCACCTGTATCCGCTTCTGTAATAAAATTTTTCCATCCCCAGCCATATTTGGATACACAGAACATAACAAATACCACAGAACCAAGAGGAAGAATATTGTTGGACACAATAAAGTCTTCCAGATCCATAATATTAGTTCCTGCTCCAAGAGGCTGAATGCCAGACAGCACATTGAAGCCCAGAACTGCAGGCAGGGAAAGCAGGATCATTGCTGCCATATTCACCAGAACTGCCCTTTTGCGGCTCCATCCTCTTCTGTCTATAGAGTAAGACAAAATATTCTCAAACACTGCAATTACAGTGGACAGGGACGCAAAGGACATAAACAGGAAAAACAGGGCACCCCAGATTCTTCCACCTGCCATCTGGTTAAAAACATTTGGCAATGTAATAAATACAAGTCCCGGACCTGCTCCCGGTTCCACACCAAAGGCAAAGCATGCGGGAATAATAATCAGTCCTGCCATTAACGCCACAAACGTGTCCAGAACTGTAATGTGTATGGATTCACCCAGAAGGGATCTGTTTTTTTCCAGATAGCTTCCAAAAATAGTCATGGAACCGGCACCAATACTTAATGTAAAAAATGCCTGGGACAATGCACCGAAGATTACATTTCCTATTCCAATTTCCTTCATGGCAGTAAAATCCGGCACCAGATAAAATTTCACACCTTCCATGGCCCCGTCAAGAGTAAGTGAATGTACTGCAAGGACCACGATCAGCGCAAACAGACACAACATCATTACTTTTGTAATTTTCTCAAGTCCACGCTGTACTCCAAGGGAGCAGACTCCAAATGACACCACAATTACAATCACCATCCATAAGGTCATTGTACCAGCGTCTCCCTGAAGATCCGTAAAATGAACCGTCACCTGTGAAGAATCTTTTCCTGCCAGTTTTCCTGCTGCCATAGCGTAACAATAATACAGCATCCACCCTGCTACCATGGTGTAAAACATCATCAGTACATAGTTGGAAACCATACTCATATAGCTGAAATTATGAAAATTCGAACCTTCTGGTTCCAGATCATGAAATGCTCTCGCTGTGCTTTTGCGACTTGCCCGTCCTACAGCAAATTCACACACTAAAACAGGAAGTCCCAGCAATACCAGAAATACCAGATAAATCAAAATAAATGCTGCTCCACCGTATTTTCCGGCCATATATGGAAATTTCCATACATTTCCAAGTCCAATGGCGCATCCTGCCGACACAAGGATAAATCCAAGCCGTGATCCAAATTTTTCTCGTTCTTTCAAAACATCCCCCTATTTTCTTCTTTATTTCCGTTAAATTATTATCAAAAACTTTTCAACGGATCCAAACGTGTATCTGTCTTTTATTTTTGTAAAATCTCCCGACATTTATCACGTTTTCTTTTTTTTAGAGAAACAATAAAAAGGACCGGCTGGATCCGATCCTTTTTTATTGTTTCTCCCGGTACTTTATTGTAACGCCCAGACACTTTTATGTCAACGCTTTTATCTGATGGGAGTTTGACGTTTTAAAGTGTTGTTGTTTATTTTACAGTACTTTCTTTCCATGGGTTATTGGATGTTTTTCACCTTATTATTTAACTTTTCACACTAAGTCTCACCAGTGCCCTCTGCAGTTTGGCCTCCACGATCTTATATTCTTTATCGGATAGCCCGCCCTGGGCAAGCTTTTCTTTTGCACGTTCTCTCGCTCTTCCGGCACGTTCTGCATCAATATCCTCCTGCCACTCCCAGGTAGTTGCAAGAAGGCTGCAGCTTCCATCCATCACAGTAAGCATACCGCCTATGCAGGCTGCGCTGCGGCTTGTGCCATCCTCCAGTATCACATGGGCCTCGCCCATTCCAAGTGCGGTACAATAATTACAGTGCCCTGCCAGAATTGCCAGATCTCCGGTAATGCTCCGGCATACTATACGCTGTACCTCACCTTCAAAAAGCAGGCCGTCGGGGGTACCGATTCTAAGGGGAAATGTCCTCATAGGCAGCCTCCTTTACTGATTCTGGTTATTTTTTGCTTTCTCGAAAACATCATCAATAGTTCCTGCAAACAGGAAGCAGCTCTCCGGAATGCTGTCACACTCGCCATCCAGGATCATCTTGAATCCGCGGAGAGTCTCTTTAAGCGGAACATACTGTCCCGGCATACCTGTAAACTGTTCTGCTACAGAAAAGCTCTGTGACAGGAAACGCTGTACTTTACGTGCACGGCTTACTGTCAGTTTGTCCTCTTCTGAAAGTTCGTCCATACCCATGATTGCAATAATATCCTGCAGTTCTTTATAACGCTGCAGAACTCTCTGTACTGCACGGGCAATCTCATAATGCTCCTGTCCAACTACCTCCGGTGAAAGGATACGGCTGGTAGAATCAAGAGGATCTACTGCCGGATAAATACCCTGGCTGGCGATTTCACGGGAAAGTACCGTGGTAGCATCCAGATGAGTAAAGGTAGTAGCCGGAGCCGGGTCTGTAAGGTCATCGGCTGGTACATATACAGCCTGTACAGAAGTGATAGACCCCTTTCGTGTAGAAGTGATACGCTCCTGAAGGGCACCCATTTCTGTAGCCAGTGTTGGCTGATAACCTACTGCGGAAGGCATACGTCCAAGAAGAGCGGAAACCTCTGAACCAGCCTGTGTAAAACGGAAAATATTATCAATAAACAAAAGCACATCCTGATTTTTTACATCACGGAAATACTCTGCCATTGTCAGTCCTGAAAGACCAACTCGCATACGTGCTCCCGGCGGCTCATTCATCTGACCGTAAACCAGTGCGGTTTTGTCAATAACACCACTTTCCTTCATTTCGTTGTAAAGGTCATTACCCTCACGGGTACGCTCGCCAACACCTGTAAATACAGAAAGTCCGCCATGTGCAGTAGCAACATTGTGGATCAGCTCCATGATCAGTACGGTTTTTCCTACTCCTGCACCTCCGAACAGACCGATTTTACCACCCTTGGCATAAGGACAAATCAGGTCAACGACTTTAATACCGGTTTCCAGGATTTCTGTTGCAGGCATCTGTTCTTCATAAGATGGCGCCGGACGATGAATTGCCCAGTGTTCCTTTGTCTCTGGTGCCGGAAGATTATCTACCGGATCACCGAGAAGATTAAATACTCTTCCAAGACACTCTTCGCCTACCGGAACTTTAATAGGTTCACCGGTATCTACTGCTTTCGTTCCACGTACCAGACCGTCAGTGGAATTCATGGCAATACATCTTACCGTATTATCCCCGATCTGCTGTGCAACCTCTGCAGTAAGCTTGGTGCCTTCATGATCAATTTCGATGGCATTGAGAAGTGCCGGCAGTTCGTCATGACCAAACCGGATATCCAGTACCGGTCCGATTACCTGCACCACCTCGCCAATGTGTTTTTCGCTCATTTAGCAGTCTCCTTATAGCACGGGAAACAATTCTGATTTCCCATAATTATTCTAATTAACATAACTGATCCTTTAAATTCTACAAATAAAACCACTTTGCACTTTACATATTTTAACTATTTTCAAGATCAGCTCACAAAAGGACATTGTAAAATCATATAAATTCTCACCAAGCTCCAAAAATGCTCTTGAAGCACTCTTAAAATATTTCTAAAAGTGCCTTCCAAAATCATATTCTGAAAAAGCCTGAAAAGACAGTTTTATTATTTTACACGCCTTCTGCACCTCCAACAATCTCTGTGATTTCCTGCGTGATGCTTGCCTGACGCGCCCGGTTGTAATGCAGATTCAGTTTCTCAATCATTTCTTCCGCATTATTGGTAGCTGCTTCCATGGCGGTACGTCTTGCAGCCAGTTCGCTGGCAACACTCTCACATACTGCACCATAGATCAGTCCCGCCAGATACTCGGGAACAATAGCTTCAAATACTTCAGAAGCATCCGGTTCATACAGAATCAGATTCCGGATTCCCTTGGTATCCTTCTCCTGTGTCAGATCATCAAGAGGCAGTGCCGGTATAGCCGATGGCTGCTGGGAAAGCATGGAAACAAATCTGGTATAACAAAGATCAATGTGTCCAAACTCTCCTTTCTTAAATTCCCCACACAGTAGATTCGCCATTTCGAAACAATCTGCTACGGAAATATCAGCAATCTCTCCAAAGCCTTCCGTAACACAGGTAAATCCATTTCGTTTCGAATACTCCACAGCCTTTTTTCCAATAGGAAGGACCACAAATTCCTGATCCTTTGAGGCTGCTTCCAGACATTTAAACAGGTTGGTATTATATCCGCCAGCCAGCCCACGATCCCCGGCGATCAGCACGTAGCAGCGCTTCTCATTCTGGGATTCTCTGGCATACACAGAAGAAAAATCCGTATTTCCCTGTGCGATCTCTGCCAAAGTTTCATGCATGGTTTCAAAATATGGCCGGCATACTTCAGCCCTTTCTTTTGCTTTACGCAGTTTGGAGGATGCTACAAGTTCCATTGCTTTGGTAATCTGCATAGTGCTCTGCACACTTTTGATACGCAGCTTTACCGCTTTCATGTTTGCAGCCATAAAACTTCCTCCTTGTCACAGTTTATTTCGCAGGTCTTGTATTTACAAAGTTCTCAGTATACTGTTCCAGTGCACTTTTCAGCTTACCTTCTGTCTCTGCAGACAATGCTCCCGTAGAGCGGATTTCCTGCATTGCAGCTGCTCCCTGTGCATCGCCATCAAGCCAGGTATAGAGACCGGCTTCGTAGCTTCTTACATCCTCTGTAGCCACTTTGGAAAGGATTCCTTTGGTAACGGCATAAAGGATTGCCACCTGTTTTTCAACAGGAACCGGTGCATTCTGGTTCTGTTTCAGAACCTCCACAATACGGGCACCCTGCTCCAGTCTGGCTTTGGTATCTGCATCCAGATCAGAACCAAACTGTGCAAAACTCTGAAGCTCACGATACTGGGAATAAATCAGCTTCAAAGTACCGGCAACTTTTTTCATTGCCTTGATCTGTGCATTTCCTCCAACTCGGGATACGGAAATACCAGGGTTTACAGCCGGCATAACGCCGGAATGGAACAGTTCAGTCTCAAGGAAAATCTGTCCATCTGTAATAGAAATAACATTGGTAGGAATATATGCGGAAACATCTCCTGCCTGTGTCTCAATGATGGGAAGCGCTGTAAGGGAACCGCCTCCATGTGCCTCGTCCAGTCTTGCAGCACGCTCCAGCAGTCTGGAATGAAGATAGAATACATCTCCAGGATATGCCTCACGTCCCGGTGGACGGCGGATCAACAGGGAAAGTGCACGGTAAGCAACCGCATGTTTGCTCAAGTCATCATAAATAATGAGAACATCTTTTCCCTTATACATAAAGTATTCACCCATTGCACATCCGGAATATGGTGCAATGTACTGCAGCGGGCTTGCTTCTGAAGCTGTAGCCGCTACAACGATGGTGTAATCCATAGCACCATTTCTGGTAAGTGTCTCTACCAGGGAAGATACTGTAGAACGTTTCTGTCCGATGGCAACATAGATACAGATCACATCTTTTCCTTTCTGGTTGATGATCGTATCTGCTGCCAGAGTTGTTTTACCAGTCTGACGGTCACCGATGATCAGCTCACGCTGTCCTCTTCCAATAGGTACCATAGAGTCAATTGCCTTAATACCAGTCTGTAAAGGCTGATTAACCCCCTGTCTCTCACAGATACCTGGAGCCGGGCTTTCAATTGCTCTGTATTCACTTGTCACAACAGGTCCCGCACCGTCAATAGGCTGTCCCAGGGCATTTACAACTCGCCCGATCATAGCCTCACCTACCGGAACAGATACAACCTTTCCGGTGCGCTTTACGGTCTGACCTTCGCCAATGCCGGAATCATCACCAAATAATACAATAGATACACTGTTTTCTTCCAGGTTCTGCGCCATTCCAAAGCTTCCATCTTCAAATTCAAGAAGCTCTCCTGCCATACAGTTGATCAGGCCGCTTGCCCTGGCAATTCCATCACCAACCATAAGAACTGTACCAGTCTCATTTTGCTTGATGGCGTTATCGTAATATTTGATCTGACTGCGGATGACTTTTGAAATTTCTTCAGGTTTAAGCTGCATTTTCTCTATCCATCCTTATACTATAAGCTCGTTTAATTTTCTGGAAAGACCATCCAGACGGCTCTTTACTGTGCCATCTAGCTGTTTTCCCTCCAGCTCCACTTTAAGACCAGCAAGCACTGTGGGATCTTTTTTCTGGGTCAGGGTAACGCTTTTACCACTGATCTTCTCCAGTTTTTCCTTAAGTGCTGCCATCTGTGCTTCTGTCAGGGTAACTGCACTTGTCACCACTGCAGGAACAATATTATGGTCTGCGTTATAACGCCGTGTATACTCCTCGCAGCATCCTGCATATTCCCCAAGGATTCCACGCTCACACAGCAGTTTAAGAAAATTCACAAGATACCTCTCTGCCTCTGTTCCAAATGCATTCTCCAGAAGTCCTGTACGTTCTTCCTTTGGAATGGAGGGTTCTGACAACAATTTCACATAGTCGGGATTCTCCCTGAAAAGCTGCCTGATTTCCTGCATCTGTTCCATTACAGTATCGGTAAGCTGTTCTTCAGCAGCAAGATCATACATGCTGCCGCCATATAATCTGGCAATCTGCGTCATGATGCCTCACCTACATTCGAAATAAACTCATCGATCAGTTTCGCGTGATCTTCTTCTTTAATCTCACGCTCGATCACCTTGCCGGCAATCTCCATTGCCATGCCGCCGATCTCATTTTTCACTTCATTGACAGCTTTTCGTTTCTCCAAAGCGATGTCGTTTTCTGCTTTTTCCTTCATAGCGCGTGCTTCCTGTGCTGCGCTCTTGAGAATCTCTTCGCTCTGAAGTGATGCTGTCTTCTGTGCCTCTGTTACAATATCGCTTGCCTTCTCTTTAGCCTGCTGCATGTTCTGCTCATACTCTGTTTTCATGGCAATTGCTTCTTCTTTCGCCTTAGTGGCATCCTGAATCTGGGCATCTGCCATTTCTCTTCGCTTCTTAAGCATTTCATTAACAGGTTTCAGCAGAAATTTTTTTACCAGATACATCTGGATAAAAAGGTTGCAGATCTGTGCGACAAATGTCCATGGCACAATTCCTACAAGTTCCTGTACCTGCATGTTCTAACCTCCTGTTGTAACCTGGAGAATGTCTGTAAAATCCACCTGGCTTCTTACTCATATCTGCTGAGCCAAAGCCTTTCTGACACAACTCCAGCGGTACTCATCTTTATACAGTTCCTTCTTAGCCAAGGAATTTCATGAAGGTACCAGGTGCAACGAAGATCAGAAGCAGACCGGTTACGAAACCATAAATACCGGTAGTCTCTGCGATAGCACAACCAAGAAGCATGGTAGATGTAACATCACCTTTACACTCTGGCTGACGTCCGATTGCTTCCAGTGCTTTCGCAACTGCGTTACCTTCTCCAATACCAGGTCCGATACCTGCGATCAGTGCAAGACCAGCACCAATTGCACAACCTGCCAGCGCGATACCTTTTGCTAATACCTGAAAATCCATAATCAAATCCTCCTGTTAATTATAATTTCATTTTTCTCTTACATTTCGTCTTAAACGGATATGCCGCCTGCCGACCGCATCACCCTATGGGAACCCCGTCAGGCCTCTACTCTTCTACTGCATTTGCAATATACATAACAGTCAGCATACAGAAAATAAATGCCTGCATAATACCGGAGAACCAGTCAAAATAAACTGATAATATCGCCGGTATACCAACATCCAGGAATGGAATCTTCGACAATACGCTGCCTACCACACCAGGAATCAGTCCGAACAGCTTGGAACTGGCAAGTGCCAGTGCTGCATAAATCAGACCATTGATAACTACACCGGAAAGGATATTTCCGAAATGTCGGCATGCCATACTGATAGGCGTTGCAATTTCGGAAAGAATATTAAACGGTGTCATAATAGGGATTGGAGTTGTGAATCCCTTCATATATCCGCCCAGGCCATTGGTCTTGATCTTTTGTGCAGTGATCATGATAAATACCACAACAGCCCATGCTGCTTCTGTAGAAAGATCTGCTGTGGGGCTTCTAAGCCCGATTAAACTAATCAGGTTCGATACCACGCTTGTAGCAAACAAAGCTGCCACAAATGGAATCATATAGCGGAATTTCTCACCCATATTTCCAATAACAAACTTATTCGCTGTCTCCACCAGGAGCTCGGCTACAGCCTGTTTCTTGGAAATCTTCTCTACCTTCAGGTCATGAGTCAGCCAGATACAAAGCCCTGTAATCAGGAGCATGACCAGCCAGCTTACCACCAGGGTTTCCGTGATCTGGAATTTTCCCAGAATGGGCACCTCAAAAGGAAAAGTATAAAATATCCTGCCACCGGTTATTTCTATGTCCATGTATTCTCACCTCCCGTTCTTATGAAATTATAAGTTTGTTCGCAGTAACATTTGTAAAACTGCCAGTGAAATCAGGATTTTCATGACAATTCTGACAATTCAAAGGATAACACCTTTTCATTTCAAAACCATTCACATCCCATTTCACTTAACTTCCAACTTAAAGCATGTCTGAAAAACATTTACTTTCAATAAATCTGCAAACTCTTATCTGCCGCTTACGCGGTCTGTTTCCCGCCAAGGATTCCCACAGCTTTGATTACAATATTTGGAAAAAGCAGTGGAAGAAGTCCTGCTACAAACTGAAAGCACGGAACTGCAATCGCAAGGATTCCCCAGACAATCTGAAACATCATTCTCTGGGTATAGCTGGCTTTCATCTTCATGGCAGCCTGCTTATCGTCCTCCATGGATACCACTTTCTGTACGGTAAGCCCCATAAGGAAAAAATTCAGCACTGCGATGATACCTCCAATTGCTCCTGCCAGGAACACTGTATAATCAAATGGAATCTTCTCTGGCACTACCGCATGTCCGATTCCAAATACAGCCCACATCAATGCCACGCAAATAAGTGTACCAATGGCAACCTTTCTGGTTTCTTTCTTCACCGCCGGCTGCACATCTGCAAACATTCTGCTCATATAAGTCTCCCTTCTAATGATGTCGGTTAAATGAAACTTTATTCTTTTTTTTCTCTTTTTTCTGGTGTCCGGTAACAGAAAGATACAGCTTATAAGCTACTGTAAAAGAGCCGCCAAGTCCGAAAAAAAAGCCGGGAATAAAAATCCATCCACCTATTCCCAGATGGCCGCTAAGCCATCCGCAAAGAAAAAGGCATAAGAGCAATGGGGTAATAAAAGACAGACCAAATTGTGTAAGCATTGTCAGATTCTTGATGATATCTCCCCATTTTTTCATAAAAACTTCCCGTTCCTCATCTCATTTTATAGACAGATTTTAACACAATCCATTGCGGATAGCAACTTTTTTGTGTAAATTGTTTAAAAACCGATGGTAAAATTTTAGCATATCGTCAATTTTTTCACATTTTGAAAACAAGTATATGCTAACAAAATTATTATATTTTGTCGTTATACAATGTTTTAAAATTGACTAAAATTCAGACATTCTATTCTTGCTTGTCTAAAAAATATCAATAAAAAAGAAAAACTGCCCTGTATCAGCATTCCCATTTTCTGGTGAATCATGCTATACAAAGCAGTTATCTTTTGCATATAATCTTAAAACAAGCGCTAGAGCGTGTTTGAAAAAGGCTCTAGTTTTCGTATAGGTAAGCACTGTAAGCCTCATCGTCTATTGTATCTGCATCAATCCATACCGGATCAATACGCACATTTCGCTTAATTTCCACACTTTTTTTCGGTGCTGTGGTCTGTAATGCAGTCCAGGCTGTCTGATAGCCCATTGCATAAGGATGCTGGGAAATCGTTCCTGCTTCCTTGCCTTCCCGGATTGCTTTCTGCTGTTTGGCAGTTGCATCTACACCAACCATCACAACTGAATCCAGGGTTTCGTCCTTCTCCATATCCAGATACAGATCTGAAATATCCGCATTGGTACAAAATACACCATCCAGCTGCGGATACCTTGCAAGTACATCCTGCATGGCAGCTGTCATATCTTCTACCTGATCCTCATAAACGATCTCCACAACCTCAATATCCGGATAATTGGCAATATATTTGGTAAATCCACTGATACGTTCCTGGATACTCTGTGTTTTCTCCTGTGCGGAAAAAACAGCTACTTTTCCCATTTTTCCAATGGAAACAGCAAGCCGGTAAGCTGCAATTTCTCCTACCCGTTTGTTATCTGTTCCGCGGAAAGCCCGAACCATTTTTGTATCACTCACTCCAGAGTCAAAAGCGACTACAGGAATTCCATTCTCCTTTGCGGCCTCCAGCTGTGCCTGGCAGGAATCCATGTCACTGGCTGAAATACATAAAACATCCGGATTCTCTGCAATCACCGCATCCAGTGTGTTTATCTGGCTGGTCACATCATTTTCGTCACTGGCGCCCTCAAAAGTCATGGACACCTGTTCAGCTTTCGAAAACCCGTATGCCTGGTTCACATCCGCAACTGCCTGCTCCATTCCTTTCTTCACAAGATTCCAGTATTCACCGCTTGTGCTCTTGCTTACAACCGCAATCCGGGCACCGGGCTGAATTTCTACTGATGTGTCTATTTCCGGAATAACAGGATCTTTTTCCTCCTGGACTTCCTTTGATTCTTCTGTGGTCTGTTCATCAGACACCAGCGGCGCAATCGCCTGTTCAACTTCTTCTTTCCCGCATCCACTAAAGGAACATAACGCTGCCAGAAGAACTGCAGGTATTACTGCTGCTTTTTTCATTTTTTTCACTCCTTATGTGTATGAATCCCTGTTTCACAGTTTTTAACTTTCTTTTTATCTTGCTTTTACATTATACACATTTTTTCTTCCGCGTCCATAGTTTTTATATTTTTTTCATTTTTATAAATCCTTCAAATGTGGACGTTTCCGGTATCGTATCATATTTCATCGTCTTCTTTGTTGTAGGATGGCTAAAAGTCAGGCTTGCCGCACACAGTCCCAGACCGCCTGTATATCCGGCAGTATTTTCTGTTTTCTGATTGTTTTTCCCATATTTGCGATCCCCTGCCAGTGACATTTTGGCATGTGCCATCTGGACACGAATCTGGTGGTGGCGTCCGGTTTCCAGGTGGATTTTTAGCAGCCACTTGGGTTTCCCGGTTATTTTATCTGTCACCTCTTCCAGAACCTCATAGGAAAGCAACGCTTTTTTTGCTCCTGGCGTACCTGCACTTACAACAGAAGATGTATTTGTTTTTCCGTCTTTTTTTAAATAATCTTCCAGTATTCCCTGTTTTGCCTGAGGCTTTTCACAAGTAACTGCAAGATATATTTTCTCCATTTTTCCTTTTGCAATCTGGCTGCTTAATTCTTTTGCTGCCTTTGGATTCTTGGCAAATACCAGAACACCCTCTACAGGCTGATCGAGGCGGTGCACCACTGCCAGGTAAGGGGGCTGTTTTGTATCTTTTGCGGCAAGATAATTTTTCAGGCTGCTTTCAAGATCCATGGTACCGATTCTTGCATTTTGCACTGCGATTCCGGCAGGCTTTTTACACACCAGAATATCTTTATCTTCATAAATAATATACTTTTCTATATTGGAACTGAACATTTTATTTTCTCCTAAAAAACGAAGGTCAGCCGCTGGGCGCTCAAAATCTGTTTAAAAAACATTCCCCCAGGGTGCATATCGCACTTTGCAGAAAATCGTTTTCTAACACACTTTGAAGCGCATCTTCAGCCACCGACCATTTTCCTTATATCACGCTATTTTATAAATTGTAAAGTTATTTCGCACACCGATCTTTTCAAGTCCGGTAGTATCCTTCATGTCATCCTCCAGACTTAAAATATAAGTCACACCAAGCTCTTTCAGCTTGTCTACTGTTACCTGAAGTTTCAGCACATCTGGCGCACCCAGCCCTACCTTCGTTGTCTTACCGATTTCTATACTGATATGTGCATACCGGTTCCAGTATTCCTCTTCATCAGCAAGCCCCAGATCTGTCCAGAGCTGTTCATCCGGATAAGTGGCAACTGTATTCAGAGTCTTTGCACCGGCTATTGTAGGAAGATTTTCATACATAAAAGCATCTCCTGCAACTACCCACATGCCTTCTTCTGCTTCATTCAGACTGGTAATCTCCTGAACAACCGGGGTCCGGTAAATATTATCAAGACCGCTGCTTACAGGATTTACAAGGCCACCGCCAATCACGTTCACAGCAATCATACTAACCGCAAATGCCCTCTGGTATTCCTTTTTTTCAAAACGAAGCACCACAACTGTAAGGCCTGTCACAAAAAGCAAAATAATCACCTTCAGTGCAGGTGTGATGGACTGGGTATTTCCCCAATATGACATAACGGCAGTCAATACTGCTACCGGAATCAGTTTTCTGATATACTTTTCTGTTTTTTCCACTGTTATGAGACTTCGGAATAACAAAATAATATTCAAAAAACCAATGGCATTAAACAGGCGGTAGGAGGCATGTCCAAGAAGGGACGCCCTGATAATAATGTCTGGCATTCTGAACAGGAAAAACAGGATCAGAAAAGCATTAAATATATTTAACGTAATCAGCCAGGCATCTTTCTTTTTATTTTTAAATAATGCAATCAGAGAAAGAATCACACCCAGAGGGAACAGACTGATAAAGTCCGCTTCTTCACAGGGATTTGCTGTTTCCCCGAAGGACCACAGCCAGGAGCTCCAGCTTTTGAAAAGCTTCACAAGATCATCAGGCTGGCCGGCATAGGTACGGGCACCTGGATATACCGTGTTCATTTCCGCCATAATAGTATCTTTGGAAATGCTTAAAATATAAACCATACTGACTGCAAGCACAAGGATTCCCACAGCCCAGACCATCACATCCTGTTTTTTTATCTTAATGAGCTTTCTGTCCTCCAGGATCATGGCAATGGCACATGCCAGAAATACGAAGAACAGCGGAATCATCCATGCCGGATACAAAGTCATGATATAGCCACCGGCGCAGATAACCAGCCCAGCAACCATGATGCATTTTTTCTTCAGAGAATCTGTCCGCACATAGTAATAAAGAATGAGAAGTGCCAGCTGACCAAAAATCAGCATTTCTACCAGTTCATTAATAGAAAACCACCACTGTACAACAGGTGACAGACTGATCATAAATGCATAAACTGTAGAAAGCATTTTGTTGTCTTTTGTAAAAATACGTCCAAACTCAAGGGATACCAGGAAACAGATCACAAGTCTTGATGACCAGTAAAATGCCAGTCCCCGCTCTGCCCCAAACAAAATATATCCAATTGAAAACGGGCGGAATATAGTTGCCAGATTCAGTACCGGCTGACCATATACAATAAACATATCTGAAGAAGAATATCCCCAGATATCGGAAAACCAGTGGAAGCCTGATTTTACCTGGGACAGTGCCATCTCTGTAAATACAACATACTCATCCGTTCTGATATTCCTGGAAGTTCCCCACAATTTGGAAGTATCCGTTCCTGTTAATAACTGGCTTAAAATTCCCATTGAAGATCCGTGAAGCTTCAGTATGGTGCAAAAAGCAATCACACAAGCTCCAATCACCCAGCGGTAACGGAACAGAATCTCACAGAATTTTCCAAAATCCTTCATTGCCAGCAAAAGAATAAGGATTCCTACAAAGTACAGTAAAATCCGAAGCCCTGACATGTTGGCCCAATTGTGTTTCAGGTATGAGGCAACATGGGGATTTACACAAAACTCATCAAAACTGTAGGAAGCATCTTCATTATCTTCAATAGCGATTTTAAAAGAGGTCACTTTGCTGTTTATACCGGCAGAAACAAATTTCTGATTTTCCGGATAAGAAACCTGTACGCTTTTTTTCTTTGCAAACCGTTCTCCCTTTATGGAATAATAAATCCGGGTATCCAGTGCAGAGGAGGAAAGATTATGTAAACTAATTTGTACGTTACTTACATACTCATTAATTCCTTCAAAAACCATCTGAGGATTCTCTCCGGTAACTATGATTTTTCCATCCTGGAGCTCACAGTCCGTAAGACTTGCATCCTCAAGTGACAATGTAAGCTGCTGATTTTCATTCCAGTATGCGCCCATAAGGCCCTCATAGTCCAGAATCATCATAAACTCTGCCAGAACAGCCAGAACTACTGCACATATTACATATTTCAGCAGTATTTTTCCATTTTTACCCTTATTTTCTGTCATTTTATTCTCCCTGGACCTGTGCATTAACAAGATTTTTCATTCTCTTTTTGCTCTGCTGCCAGCTGATTTGCATAACAGTTCTGAAGCTGCATTTCAAAATCCTGACGGTTCTTGCGGTACATGGTCTGTAAAATAAGCCCTGCAAAAAAGGACTGGATAGAAGCCAGTGCCACAAAGCCACAGACGATCAGAGTCGGGAAGTTGGGTACCAGCCCGGTATCTGCATAGGTAATTCCCACAGGAATGAAAAATCCAACAGCCAGAAGCATAAGAATTGCCGCTACAGTTCCAAAAAATGCCAGCGGCCGATAGGTCTGGAAAAGACGGATGATTGTTCCAATAACCTTCATTCCATCAGAATATGTATTCAGCTTGGACTCACTTCCCTCCGGGCGGTCCCTGTACTCAATGACCACGTTTTCCACAAACATATTTTTGTCAATTGCATGAATACTCATTTCAGTCTCAATTTCAAAGCCCTTTGACAACACTGGAAATGTTTTTACAAAGCGATAGCTGAATGCACGGTAGCCTGTCATAATATCTTTAATGTCGTTCTTAAAAAAGGTATTGATTCCCCATCTTACAATAGAGTTTCCAAAATTATGAAACGGACGCTTGTTTTCCTCAAAATATGTGGAGGATAAACGGTCGCCCACTACCATATCTACTTTTCTTTCCAGGACTTTATCTGCCATCTCTCTTGCTGATTCTGCAGGATAAGTGTCATCTCCGTCTACCATGAGATAGCACTTTGCATCTACTTCCTGAAACATTCTTCTGATTACGTTTCCTTTTCCCTGGCAATATTCATGGCGTACAACTGCACCTGCTTTTTCTGCGATCTGGGCAGTTCCGTCTGTGGAATTATTGTCGTACACATAAATCACTGCTTCTGGCAGTACTTTTTTGAAATCTGTTACTACTTTTTCGATTGTTTTCCCCTCATTATAACAGGGAATCAATACTGCGATTTTATCCATAGCTTCTCCTGTAATTTTTTATTTATTAAATCGTTTCTACTCTTCTCGCATATTCCAATTCCGGAGTATGCTTGAAAAGTCATTTCTGCAAAATGTGCACTTACTGATGGAAATGATTTTCCAAACATGCCCGGGAACATGCTTTAGTTATCTTACTATATCTGCCTTTATTTCGCAACCCGGAAAATGCCCATTCCAGGCGAAAAAAGGACGGTCATCATTTCACTTTCAATTAAATGATGACCGTCCTAAAACTCTTCAGTATTCAATGGTTTATTCCTCTTTTTCCAAATAACACTATTTATATGGTCTGTATTCAGTTGTTTTATATTTAGTTTTCTTTTATTTGAAATATCTTATCTTATTTCCTGCTCATAAACGATATGATTTTTATCATTCGGTTTATTTAGAAGTTTCATAGATTTCAACTATAATTTCACGGATTATAATTGTTTTCCAGAAATACTGGATATACTTCTTATGCTCTGAATCATTCTTATAAACAATTTCAAACTTAATATGTTAAATCCAAAACCACTTACTGGTTCATCTGCTTTTTCATATGTAATATATGAAATAAAGTATGAGCGGAAGTTCCTTATGTATTTCTGATAAGAATATCGGCTGTGATATTCTTCTAATGCAAAGCTTCGATTCATATTCTGAAGTATCAATATGGATCTCAAAATATCGTTCTTATCTGTGATAAGGGTTATATTCTCTGAAAAATGTTTCTTTACACAAATTCCAGATCTTTGTATTAGTGATGGACAGTTATTCAATATAAGTAATCGCTTCTATATTACCTTTGATACGTTTTTCTGAATAATCTTACATTTATTAATGTAGATTCAGAATTACTTTTACACGTTCTTCGTATCAGGTCTTCTTGCAGGAAATGCGATTCCTGTCTCTCTTATATTGATTAGTAAAAGCTTAAGTTCCCATTGGACTATCCATGTCTCCTTTCTGACTTCGGGTGTTCCCATCATTTTTTGTTTCAGATCTCTGATTCTTAAGATCTTGTTTTTTGTTTCTCTTGTTTTCTTTTGATGGTCTTATATTACCACCGTTTTTCCGATTTGTCAATACTTTTATTTGTATTTTTACATTTATTTCTGTTATTATTTTATATACGCGTTTTGATTCTGTGTTTTTGTTTTAGTTTTTATAATTATTCTGAATATTTTAAAATTATATTTTAATAGAGTCGCTCCAAAAAGCTTTATGCAAAATGCGTGTCACAATTTGTGGGAAAGTAAGAATGATTTTAGGTCCTGCCCGGTAGGACTTTTTATGCAATAGAGAATTCCAACGGATTATATAAAAAAACAGATCTGTCTTTTTTACAGAACAGACCTGCTTTTTATACAATAGCTTATTTTAAACCTGATATCATTTTATTTCCTGTTATAATTAATCAGGCAGCCCTTCAGGATGATCTCTCTTTCATCATCAGTAAGCTCTCCAAGTGTTACTGTAAACGGAACCATTTTCTCTCCCTTTATGGCGTAACCGGTAATGCTGTCAGCTTTTTCCTCTACAGCCTTGCGGATTTCCGGGAAAAACAGGTAATCGCCATTAGCAAAGGGCAGATCTCCTGCCGGAATAAGAAATGGAAGCATACCCCAGTTGATCAGATTGGAGCGATAACGCTTGGTAGCATATTCATTGGCAATATTTGCCCAGCCGCCAAGTACCTTCTGACAGGATGCAGCCTGCTCACGGGCAGAACCATCTCCTGGCTTCACAGCAAAAATAGTACTTCCGATACCCAGATTACCCTTACCAACCTCCGGATAATCTTTATGGATAACCTCCATAACCGGTTTCAGCTCTGGAAGCACATCAAGAGGACATTCTCCATTCTCAATAGCATGCTCTGCTTTCTGAACTTCTTTCGCCCGTCCAACATACGCCGGATCCTTTCTGGAAAGAGTAAATTCAGCAAGCCCCAATGGATTGGAACGGTAAGAAGAAGTCTCTCCGGATGGGATCAGCTCATCGGTTGTTGTTACCGGATCATGGATCTCGGACACAACTTTCAGAACCAGATTCTCTGCAAGTGCAGGCATCTTTGGCCAGTCCTTAATGTTCGGGCCAAACTGGATTTCAACAGAAGGATCTGCAACTCCCTTGCTGTCAAATACACGGTTTGCATAAATCGTTTTATCAAAGAAATACTTCTGTCCTCTGTATTCTCCGGTGAAGTTCTCTGCTGAAGTAAGGAAACCTTTATTTGCTGCTGTAGCTGCAATGGAACGCGCATCCATCAGCGCAACAGAAGAAATCTGGCCATTCTGGATCTTGGAGCCTTCACGGTTCGGGAAGTTTCTTGTTGTATGGCGGATACTGAACGCATTATTCGCCGGAGTATCTCCTGCTCCGAAGCAAGGTCCACAGAATGCAGTTTTCACAACTGCGCCTGTTGCAAGAAGATCTGCCAGGACTCCATTCTTCGCAAGCTCCATATAAATCGGAGTACTTGCCGGATATACACTTAAAGTAAATGCATCTGCACCGATGCTTGTTCCACGGAGAATATCTGCTGCTGCACAGATATTTTCAAATCCACCGCCTGCACATCCTGCAATAATTCCCTGGTCAACATAAAGTTTTCCATCAACAACTTTATTTCTAAGTGTGTACGGAACTTTTCCATCCAGGCTGATCTGTGCTTTTTTCTCTACATCAGCAAGAATGTCATCCAGATTGGCATTTAATTCATCAATGGTGTAGGTATTGCTTGGATGGAACGGCATTGCGATCATAGGCTTGATTTCACCAAGGTCAATTTCCACACAGCCATCATAATATGCAACACTGCCTGGCTTCAGCTCCTTGTAGCTCTTGGCTCTTCCATGGATCTCATAGAACTCCTGAATCTTCTCATCAGTCTGCCAGATGGAGGAAAGACAGGTAGTCTCTGTAGTCATAACATCCACACCAATACGGAAATCAGCACTTAAATTGGCAACACCAGGTCCTACGAATTCCATTACTTTATTCTTTACGTAGCCATTTGCAAAAACCTTACCAATGATAGCAAGGGCAACGTCCTGTGGACCTACGCCTGGTCTTGGAGTGCCTTTCAGGTAAATGGCAACTACGCCTGGCATATTAATATCATAAGTCTGGGAAAGAAGCTGCTTAACCAGCTCCGGTCCACCCTCTCCCATTGCCATGGTTCCAAGGGCACCATAACGTGTATGGCTGTCAGAGCCAAGGATCATTTTACCACATTCTGCAAGCATTTCACGTGCAAACTGGTGGATAACAGCCTGATGAGGCGGAACATAAACACCGCCATATTTCTTAGCGCAGGTAAGACCAAACATGTGATCATCTTCATTAATAGTTCCGCCTACCGCACAAAGGGAATTGTGGCAGTTGGTAAGAACATAAGGAACCGGAAAACGCTCAAGCCCTGAAGCACGGGCAGTCTGAATAATTCCCACAAATGTAATATCGTGAGATGTCAGTTTATCAAATTTAATCTGAAGCTTGTCCATATTGCCGGAAGTATTATGGGCATTTAAAATAGAATAGGCGATGGTATTTTTCGCAGCTTCCTCTTTGGAAACCGGAAGCTGTGCCTGGGATGCGGGAATTATGTCCTGTCCGTTCTGCAAATACACGCCGGTATCATATAATTTCATAATAAAGCTCCTCCTCATCTGTTTGTGATTGATAGGTGACGAATATTAACGTTAATTATAGTTGATTTCTCATTAAGAATCAAGTACAAACACTTTAGCACATTAAAAAGGTTACTGGCTGCAAAATGAACCGCCGTCATTAAAATCTTTTGGGACAGCTTTACTTTCAAGGCAAAATCCGCTATACTAAAAATCACTTTTCAACTATATTTTTTGCCTGCAAAGCTCTGTTACTTTTACTGCGGCAATTCTATATGGAGGTATAACGCACATGTTTCGTTTATGGGGCCGAATCTGGAAGGACAATCACATGCTGAAGGATACCGTAATCTGCGATGACCGTAAGGAAACCAGAACTCATAAAGTTTTTTACTGTCTGGAGCAAATCTGCTATGAACTGGATCTTGGCAATCCCATCTGGCTGGATACTACTGTCAGAGATTTTAAGAAGCACAGCAAGGCCAGGTTCTATCAGGATAATTTTATTGAGCAGATTGACTTTGATTATCTGGAAATCCAGGTAATTGAGGAGGGCTGAAAAAGCAGTCGGATTCAGGCATATATAGCACCAAGGGAGGGAATCTTATGAAAAAGACAAAAAAATTATTAATTCTTCTGACCTGTACAGCACTTTCCACTGCTCCTGCAGTTGCAGATACTGCATATGCAGCAGCTACAGAATATACAGTTCAGACAACATCCGGCGTGGCAGCTGTTGGTGCCAAAAGCACTTCCACGAAGGCTTCCACTGCCAAAAAGAAAAAAATCAAGCCAGGCTGGTATACTTACAAAAGTGGCAACAAGCGTTATTACAACAAAAAGGGCCAGTATTATACCGGACTTCACCGCATTGGAAAATACCGCTATTATTTTAATTCCAAGGGCTTACTCCAGCGGAATAAAAATATCAAAATTTCCAAAACAGTTACTTATAAAATCAACAAATATGCCCATGTAACCATTGTAAAGAAAAAACTTAGAAAAGGCTGGTTTGACTACGCAAGCGGCAACAAACGCTATTATGACAATGAAGGAAAGTTTTATACCGGACTTCATCAGATTGGGAACGCCATGTACTATTTCAATGACAGAGGCTTCCTTCTTTCCAACCGCACAGTTACAGTGGGAGATGTAACTTATTATATTGATGAGTTATCTCATGTAACTATGACAAAGGAAGGCTCCAGCTATTTCAGATATACCGGTGTAGAACGATCCCAGCTGTCAGACGGTGAGGTGCAGGATCTTCTGGCAAATGAGCGTGCACAGCAGATTGTAGCACAGATCACCAACCCTGGCATGTCTCAGGAGCAGAAGCTTCAGACCTGCTTTAACTGGGTCATCCGTAAATATTATTATATCTGGAGACGATTTGATGAAGGCGGTGAGTACTGGCCTGCTGTAAATGCCAATGACCATTTTGTATATGGAAGAGGTGACTGTATGGCAGATGCCTCTGCATTTGCTTATCTTGCCAAGGCTCTTGGTTATACAAATGTTTACGTCTGCGCCGATGCACAGCAGAGCAATAATAATGCACATGGCTGGGCAGAGATCAACGGTCTTGTATATGATCCTCTTTTTGCGGAGGCCAAAAGCTATTCCAAGTATTACGGTGCTACCTATAGCTCCTACAGGCTTTCCCCAATTCTCCGCTATCAGCTTTCCTGATAAAATTGCGGGAATAACATCTACTTTTATATAAAGCAGTCCCCGGATATCAAACTCTTTGTAAAATTACATACACAAAAGTTTGATATCCGGGGACTGTTTCTCATTCAGCCAATTCCAAGTGCTGATTTCGCCAGCTGATCTGCCATATCATTGTATTTATCGTTGGAATGACCTTTCACTTTTATAAAATTAATTTTTATAGTACGGACTGCCTTTTTATAAAATTCCTGATATGCCTGTGTCCCGGATTTATTGGCTTTCCAGGCACCGGTACACCATTTGGCAATTCCCTCATAATCATGATAGATCGTAATCTCCGGTATATTATGGTCAAGCGCATACTGCATGGCAGCTTCGGAGCCCTTGATTTCCCCTGCCACATTATGCATCTGTGCCAGCCCCTGATCTGTCATTTTCTCGCAAAAGCAATGCTCTTCTCCATCTTGTAAAATCACCATTCCATAAGAAAATTCCTTTGTATCTGCACGATAACTTCCATCCACATATGCAACTACCCCAGAGACATCACATTGCCCTGGATCTGTGACTGGCAAAGCGTCCGCAGAACTGGAATGAATCCCTGCGAAAGCCTCTGCCTCTTCTCTGGTTCCAAAGCTTTTAAACTCTGCTCCTGAAAATCCGGTCACCTGCTTCTGGCATTCTGCCCAGGTCATAAATACACCAGTTTTTCTTCCTGCTCTTACTGCATAGTATTTTTTTGCCATGTAGCTTTCCTTTCACTTATTTTCCAAATATATTTTAATATACCCGGTTGGTTCCATCTCCCACCTGGAAACGGCGGATATTTTTGATCACCTCATCAACCACACGGAACCTGGTTTCTTTCGCAGCCCAGGCAATATGAGGGGTAATGATCAGTTTCTTGCTGTCTTTAATTTTAAGCAGTGGATTTTCCGGATCCATAGGCTCTTTGCAAAGCACATCAAGACCAGCTCCTGCAATTGCATCTTCTGTAAGTGCTGTATAAAGGTCAGCCTCATTTACAATAGCTCCCCTTGCCAGATTAAGGAAAATTGCAGATTTTTTCATTTTGCAAAATGCTTCCAGTGTCATCAGATTTTCTGTATACTGATTCAGTGGTGCATGAACGGACAAAATATCGGAACGTGAAAGAAGCTCATCAAAATCTACCTGCTCATAGCTGGTATCATATTTTCTGCCAGATGCAGAGTAACAGATAATATGGCAGCCAAATACTTCTGCAATTTCTGCAACTTTTCGTCCAATAGCTCCCAGTCCGATGATTCCCCAGGTTTTTCCATCTAACTCAAAAAAGTTCTGTGCAAAATGGGAAAAACATTTGCCTCTTGCATATTCGCCTGATTTTACGTAATTGTCGTAATAATTTAATTTTTCCAAAATATAAAAAAGAAGGGCAAAAGTATGCTGTGCCACACCGTTTGTAGAATATCCTGCAACATTATAAGCCGCAATACCACGTTTTTTCAGATATTCTCCATCTAAGTTATTAAAACCTGTGGCTGTAAGGCAAACCAGCTTCAGATTTCTGGCTTTTCCAATTGTCTCCTCACAAATAGGAACCTTGTTGGCTACGATTACATCTGCGTCCAGAGTTTTGGCTTCCATCTCTTCTGCAGTCGTAGTATGGTAAATGACCACCTCACCCAGTTCCTCGAATGGGGTAAATACCATATCCTGTCCCAGACTGTCTGCTTCCAGAATCACAATTTTCATAATTTCTCCTCGCTTTCGTATTTTTAAAAAGAGAATGCCGGTGCATATCCCACACAAACCAAGACATGACCGACATTTCTTCTTGCAACTCACACCATAAATTCCCGAATGATCTCCCGCATGATTTTTTCTTCCTCAGGAGTGAGCATCTTGCTGAAATGGCTTCCGGAAGCAGCTGTCTGCTTAATGCTGCTGGTAATCCGCTCAACCACTTCCTCCTGAAGAACCGGATCTTTTTTCTTCTCGGCAGGAATCTCTTCTGCCCAGGTACGTATTTGCTCCACATAATCTGTAAGCGTGTTCATCACCAGTTCTTCCTTATAGGAAAAATCAAGTGCCTGCCGAAGAAGCAGAAGTGCTACCGGAACAACAGCACCCACATAAAGATACCTAAGTGGCAGTCCCGCTTCCATTTTCAGGATAAAAGAAAAATATATGGAACAGCCAAGTACTGCCGTGGACAATAGTGCCGGATACCACACAAACCGGTTCATCCTGTGAAGAAGCCTGTCCCTTGTTTTCCATAAATTCAGCCATTTTTCTTTCAGATTGATTTTTCCTGAAGTACTTCCTGTGAAAGTATTTTTGCTTCCTGATGACTTACTTCCGGTGCTTTTGAGACTTCTTCTGTAGGTAAGATTGGTTGCCAGCATTCCTGCTGCTCCCACGGCTCCGGCAATTGCCATGACGTAGAGCAGTATCTGCAGGTTCATGATTTGTTCCAGCATAATGTCCTCCCATCTTTTCCTTTACAGGTGATCTTTCTTTTCTGACAGTACCATTCCATAAATGGCCTGTCCGTTTAGGAACATTATACCGCTTGTATTCACTTAAGAAAACATAATTCGTTCGTCAAATTCCCGCTTTATTTTCCACCAAACTCACATTTCCTGCAGTTTTTCCACTACCTTTTCAAACTGCATAAAGTGAGATGCCTTTACGAGAATTGTATCCCCGGTCTTTACATAAGAATCAAGATGAGCCAGAAGGCTGTCTCTGTCAGGTTCCTCTATAACTGTCAAGTCCGGGTTCATTTTTGCTTTTTTCGCAATATTGGCTGAAAGTACTCCTGTACAGATGCACACATCAATTCCACACTGTGCTGCATGCTCTCCCACTTCTTCATGAAGCCTTACTTCATTTTCGCCAAGCTCACCCATATCTCCCAAAATGGCAACTCTTCTTCCTGCTCCATCCTTCAGGACATCAAGGGATGCCTTCATGGACATGGGATTTGCATTGTAGCAGTCATCTACAATAAGGAATCTGTCTGTCTCGATCATATGAAATCTGCCGCTGATGGCTTCTAACGTCTCAATTCCATGACGGATCTGTTCCAGGGAAAGTCCATAGATTCTGCCAACTGCTGTAGCCGCCAGGGCATTGTATACCATATGGCGTCCAGGCATTGGAATATCTACTGTAAAGGACTCCCCACCAATATGAATGCGGCATGTCATGCCCTTCAGCCCCCGGCTTACGATTTCATCCGCATAAATATCTTTGTCAGCTTCCATTCCGAAAAATACAGGTTTGATGCCCTCATATTCTTTCACTGTACAAAGCTTGTCATCGTCACCATTTAATACAATATGTCCATCTTTTTTCAAATATTTGAAAATTTCTGTTTTTGCCTTCAAAACACCGTCTCTGTCTCCCAGATTTTCCAAATGACAGGTTCCGATATTTGTGATCACACAGGTATCCGGTCTGGCAATCTTTGCAAGACGGGTCATTTCCCCGAAATCACTGATTCCCATTTCCAGAACTGCGATTTCATCCTCATCCCGCAGACGGAAAACAGTAAGGGGAAGTCCCAGCTCATTATTGAAATTTCCCTGTGTTTTTAAGGTGCGGTATTTTTCTTTTAGGACAGAGGCAATTACCTCTTTTGTACTTGTTTTTCCAACACTTCCGGTAATTCCTACAACAGGAATCTGAAGCTGCTGAAGGTAAAATTCTGCAATATCTTTCACTGCCTGCAGGGAGGATTCCACTTTAATGTACGGAAATTCTGCGTCCTCCAGAACTCTCTCGGACAAAGTTGCGAGAGCTCCAGCCTCCATTACCTGTGGAATAAATTTGTGTGCATCTACACGCTCCCCTACGATGGGAACAAATAAAGTTCCATCTTCTACTTTTCTGCTGTCAGTTGTAATCGAAGAAATCTCCTGGTGCAGTTTGTCAGCAGGTCCGAAATATACTCCGTTACAAACTTCGGTAAGATTTTCTAAGGTAAGATTTTTCATATCCTTAAGTCCTATATATCAAAATCAGATGTCTGCAAACCAGACATCCTAGAGCATGCCCTCAAAGACTTTCTGCAAAGCAGGCTCCATGTTTACTGGTATCTGTTTTTATTCATATTTCTTTAAGGAAATACGGATCAGCTCTTCGCAAAGAGTTGGATAATCCATGCCAAGAACCTTTGCTTCCTGAGGAATCAGACTGGTTGGTGTCATTCCCGGAAGGGTATTTGCCTCAAGGCAGTACATATCTCCATTTTCTTTCATCATGAAATCCAGGCGGCTGTAACCGGTAAGTCCAAGTGCTTTCGCTGCTTTTACTGCATTTTCCTGCATTTCTTTAGTAAGCTCCAAAGAAATCTTGGCCGGACATGTCTCCACTGTGGAACCTGCCTGATATTTGTTCTTGTAATCATAAAAGCCCTGGATCGGCGCAATCTCAATGATGGGATAAGCTTTATTATCCACTACCGCAACAGAAAATTCCCGTCCTTTAATGTATTCTTCAACTATGATTTCCTCTCCATACTGGCTTGCATCAGCAAGGGAATCCTCGTATTCTTTCTGGTTATTTACAATATAAACGCCTACACTGGAGCCTCCGCAGCTTGTCTTTACCACAACAGGAAATTCCAGTCCATGAGCAGACAAATCTTTTTCCAGCTCGTCTCTTTTCATGGAAAATCCACCTGGAGTAGGAACGTGGTTCATCAGGAACACTTCTTTTGTGATGCGCTTATCCATTGCCATAGCGCTGCTAAGATAACCGGTACCTGTATAACGGATTCCCAGCAGGTCAAAAGCAGCCTGCACCTTTCCATCCTCGCCGTTTGCTCCGTGAAGTCCCAGAAATACAATGTCACTTTTTTCACAGAGTTCTAATACATTTGGTCCGAAAAAGCTGCGGCGTGTTTTCTCCATTTCTTTGATCTGTGGATTAAAGCTCTTCATGTATTCTGCTGCCTTTTCCACATCGTATTCTTCCGGGAAAGGATTCTCCCAGTCTACATTCTCTACTCCGCAGAAAATATCCACCAGGATTGCCTGATGTCCCTTCTGGCGCAGTGCTCCGCAGATTCCGGTTCCTGATACAATAGAAATATCCCTCTCTGTACTGGTTCCTCCAGCCAAAACTACTATCTTCATTTCCTTAACTCTCCTTTATCAAAATTCCTTGCCTGCTTACAATTTTTTACTCATAAACCACCACCGGCATTCCAACCTCTACATTTTCGTAAATGGCTGCTGCCTTGTCATACGGAACATTTACACATCCGTGAGATCCCTCCCACAGGTAAAGGTTCCCGCCAAATTCAGCTCTCCAGGAAGCATCATGGATTCCCACATTTCCAGCAAAAGGAATCCAGTAAGTTACATTTGCCTCATAATCCTCTCCTGTAAGTACTGCCGGAGATTCCTTGGCATCCACACTGTAGCATCCCTCTGGGGTGGCACATCCCTCAAAATCAGGATTTCCGCTTACAATCAGGGTATCTACAATAGGAGTACCATTTTTATAAAAAACAAGACGCTGATTGGTCAGATCTATCTCCACATATGTGGAGCCAATATCATTGGTACCACGGCTATAGCCTGAATACAGGTAAACAGGCTCACGTACCTGGGTTACACCACTTTCAATGGCTTCGATCAGAGCGTGCACCTCTGCATCCTGATCGATGACCCAGCCGTAATCGCCGCCCTTGATTTCTACTTCACGATTGTCATAGGTCAGAAAAGTTCTTGTCTGTCCCATGGTATCATATTTCAATCCCAGCTCTGATACATACTGACGTACAAGATTCTCATCCAGGATCACATTGCCATCCTCATCGTATCCAAACCAGTTTTTGATCAGAGTCCGGTCTACTGTTTCTGTACGGTCAGCAAAATCATACGTGATGATTATATCACAAAGCTGATTCATTTTTTCACAATTTTGAATAAGCTGCTCATCACTGCTGTACACAGAAGGTTTCCGATAGCAGCTTTCATCCTCCAGATTTACAGAAGTTTTTCCACGGAGCATTGCTGCGGAAATCACTTCTTCTGTCTTTTTGGTATCCAGTGCATTGCCGGTTACTTCCGGAATGATCTCGAAACGCTCTCCGGTATCCTGGATCTGTGCATCCACAGGCTGTACCACATTTTCTGCCTGCATACATTTAAGACCTACTACCGCCTGTTCCAGCATTGCAACATTATAACTCAAAGATTCTGATATGTCGTAATTTTTATTCTGGTTAAATGCCAGAAACCAGGTAAAACGATCCTGATCCTTGATCAGCTGCTGCACAATTCCAGTAGAAACATAGGAAAGATCCACATCCTGTGCTGAAATTGCTTCCTGTCCGTTTTTCATGGTTTCTACAGCAAGAATGTAAGCCCCTACTTTCTGGTTCAGAAGATCTTCTGTATCTTCCCTGGTCTTGTAAGAGCAGTTAAATCCGTTCACCATAGAGCCTGGAAGAAAATGACTGGAAAAATAGTAAACGCCATATCCATAAGCTCCCGCTGTGAGCAAAAGCAATAAAAACACCAATATAATTACAACTGTACGTCCTACGCCTGATTTTCCCTTATTTTTTGCCATATATTCCTCCTGCTTTATAGAATAAACAATCTTTTTTTGGGCTTTATAAGATCAGGCTGCATCAAACTGCAGCCTGATCTTATTACATGTTAAGCTTTTTTGTCTTGAGCGTGTTTGAAAAAGCATGCCCCTAAAGCTTTCATAATTCTTATATCTTTATTATTTTATTCTATGCAGAAATCCAAACCCTTAGAAAAAGGCTTTTCTTACATATTTTATCCCAGAAGTTTTTCTACACTGACAAGTTTTACACAAAGTACAAATACCTGTGCTGCTTTTCCCAGATCCTCAAGTGTAGGGAAAGACGGTGCAATACGGATATTGGAATCTTTCGGGTCTTTTCCATATGGGTAAGTAGCACCTGCACCTGTAAGCACAACGCCAGCTTCTTTTGCTTTTGCTACAATTGCCTTTGCACAGCCGTCCATAGAGTCAAAGGAAATGAAATATCCGCCGTGTGGTTTGGTCCATTCGCCGATTCCAAGACCTGTAAGTTCTTTGTCCAGAGTATCCAGTACCAGTTCGAATTTCGGACGGAGGATATCTGCATGTTTTCTCATGTGTGCATGAAGTCCCTCAAGATCCTTGAAGAATCTTACATGGCGCAGCTGATTCAGCTTATCATGTCCAATAGTCTGGATCTGCATATATTTGCGGAAATCATCCAGGTTTGCCTTGGAAGCTGCAACTGCTGCAATACCAGAGCCAGGGAAGCTTACCTTGGAAGTAGAGGTAAATTTATAAACAAGATCCGGATTGCCAGCTTTCGCACACTCGCCAAGAATCTCAACCAGGAAGTCCTGATTATCGTTATACAGATGATGAATGCTGTATGCATTATCCCAGTAAATACGGAAATCCGGTGCTGCCGGTTTCAGTCTTGCGAAACGCTCTACTGTTTCCTTGGAGTAGGTGTAGCCCTGTGGATTGGAGTATTTCGGTACACACCAGATTCCTTTGATGGCTGCATCCTCACTTACCAGCTTCTCCACCATATCCATATCCGGTCCCTGTGGAGTCATTGGAACGTTGATCATCTCAATTCCAAAAAATTCTGTAATCTTAAAATGACGGTCATATCCTGGTACCGGACAGAGGAATTTCACCTTGTCAAGCTTGCACCATGGAGTATTTCCCATTACACCCTGAGTCATGGA
>CAKRMK010000028.1 GCA_934364795.1 uncultured Blautia sp. | reverse complement strand
GTAAGATTCACCAGAAAAGGCCGCGATAAGAAACAGGTTTCTATCGTACCAGTAGAGGCAGAGTAATTCGTAGAGCAAGAGGCTTCAAATCTATAAAGGTTTGGAGCCTTTTCTTATAAAGGAGATTTAATGTTCGCAGACAGAGCTACCATATATATCCGTTCCGGCAAGGGCGGCGACGGCCATGTAAGCTTCCGCAGGGAAAAATATGTACCTGACGGCGGCCCGGATGGCGGCGACGGCGGCAAGGGCGGAGACGTTATTTTTGAGGTGGACGAGGGACAGAATACCCTCGGAGACTATCGTCATAAGAGAAAATATAAGGCAGAAGATGGCCAGGAAGGCGGCAAGAAACGCTGCCACGGAGCTGACGGAGCCGATATCATATTAAAAGTACCGGAAGGTACTGTTATCATGGAAGCAGAATCCCACAAAGTAATCGCAGACATGTCCGGCGACAATCGCCGTCAGGTGATTCTGCGAGGTGGCCGCGGTGGTAAGGGAAACCAGCACTACGCAACTCCTACCATGCAGGTTCCCAAGTATGCTCAGCCGGGACAGCCTTTCCAGGAGCTTGAAGTGCTTTTGGAACTGAAGGTGATCGCAGATGTGGGACTGGTAGGCTTCCCTAATGTTGGTAAGTCTACATTCCTTTCCCGTGTTACGAATGCGAAACCAAAGATTGCCAACTATCATTTTACAACTTTAAGCCCGAACCTTGGCGTTGTAGATACTGAGAATGGCGGTTTTATCATCGCAGATATCCCCGGACTGATCGAAGGCGCCTCCGAGGGTGTTGGTCTTGGTCATGAGTTTCTTCGTCACATTGAGCGTACCAGAGTTCTGGTACACATTGTGGATGCAGCTTCCACAGAGGGACGGGATCCTATCGATGATATTTATAAGATCACCAGGGAACTGGAGAAATACAATCCGGAAATTGCGAAACGTCCTCAGGTAATCGCAGCCAATAAAGTGGACTGTATTTTTGACGACGGGCAGGAGAATCCGGTAGATAAGCTTCGTAAGGAATTTGAACCAAAAGGTATCAAGGTGTATCCGATTTCCGCAGTTACCGGACAAGGTGTACGTGAGCTTCTTTTCCATATTAAAGAGCTTCTGGACAGCTGTCCGAAGAAGGCCATTGTATTTGAGCAGGAGTTCTTCCCTGAAGACATGCTGATTAATGAGAGCCTTCCATTTACTGTTCTGGTTGATGAAGAGGATCCGTCTGTATTCATCGTAGAGGGACCACGTATTGAGAAAATGCTTGGTTATACCAATCTGGATTCTGAGAAGGGCTTTGCCTTTTTCCAGCGTTTCTTAAAAGAGGGCGGCATTCTGGAAGAACTGGAGGCGGCAGGAATCCAGGAGGGTGATACTGTCCGTATGTATGGATTTGAGTTTGATTATTATAAATAAGTAATCATCATCTATAGTTTGTAACAACAGTTATTTTGTTTATATGACATGTCTGCTGTTATACATTTCGTTGTGTGACAGCAGATAATCAGGAGATAAATTATGACAAGTAAGCAAAGAGCATATTTAAAAAGCCTGGCAATGAAAATGGATGCCATCATCCAGCTTGGAAAGGGCGGTCTTACACCAGAGAACACCAAGTCTGTTGACGAGGCGCTTGCAGCAAGAGAGCTGATCAAGATCAGTGTTCTTCAGAACTGTCTTGAGGATCCTAAGGAAATGGCGCAGGTACTTGCAGAGCGTACCCATTCCCAGGTTGTACAGGTAATCGGCAAGAAGATTGTATTATACCGTGAAGGTAAAAAAGAGAAGAAGAAAATTGAACTGCCAAAATAATCGTAAAAAAATAGGGATTATGGGTGGGACCTTCGATCCAATCCATATGGGACATCTGATTCTTGGAGAACAAAGCTATGAACAGCTTTCTCTTGATAAGGTTTTGTTCATGCCTTCCGGAAATCCCCCTCATAAGCGGAATCGGGCTGGCAGGGCATCAGACCGTCAGCGGGTGGATATGGTTCGGCTGGCAATTTCTGATAATCCCCATTTTGAATTGTCCCTTGCAGAAATGCATGAAAAGGGGTACACCTATACTTATCGTACTCTGGAAGAATTAAAAGAACAAAATCCGGATACAGACTATTATTTTATTATTGGCGCCGATTCTCTGTTTTCTTTTGAAGAATGGAAAGAACCTGGGCGTATTTGTGATGCCTGCACACTTGTTGTCGCAGTCCGTGATCATGCTTCCGCCGATGAATTAAATGATAAGATAAAGTATCTTTCCACAAAATTTGGCGGGCATTTTATTCTTCTGGACACTATGAACATTGACGTTTCCAGCCATCTGGTGCGCCAGTGGATGAATGAAAATAAAAGCCTGAAATACTATGTCCCGGATAATGTGATTTCTTATATGAAAGAAAACGAAGTCTACAGAAAGAAGGAAGTCTGACCATGGCAGATTACGATTTTGCTAAAATACAAAAGAAACTTTCCAAGTATCTGGATGAAGACCGTTTCCAGCATACCATGGGCGTTATGTATACCAGCGCATGTCTGGCAATGGTTCATGGCTATGATGTAAAGGATGCACAGGTGGCAGGCCTTCTCCATGATTGTGCCAAATGCATTCCCAATAAGAAAAAACTGAAAATGTGCAGCGAGCATAACATTCCGGTTTCTGATTTTGAACGGGAGCATCCTTTTCTTCTTCATGCAAGATTAGGTGCATATATTGCACATGAAAAATACGGAATTGAAGATGAAGAAATACTGTCTGCAATTAATTATCACACCACCGGCAAGTGTGAAATGAGCCTTCTGGAAAAAATTATTTATATTGCAGATTATATTGAACCTATGCGTTACAAAGCTTCCCGTTTGCCTGAAATCCGTAAAATCGCATTTCAGGATCTGGATGAATGTATGTACGAGATTTTGAAAGATACACTGGAATATCTGGAAGAAGATTCAGCAGAGGACATCGAGCCGACTTCCAGAGAAGCTTATATTTATTATAAAGAATTGCACAACAAACGTAATGTGCAGAAAGGAGCCCTATGAGTACAGAAAAAATGATGGCACAGATTGCTTGCAAGGCAATTGATGATAAAAAGGGACAGGATATTAAAGTAATTGATATTCATAACGTCTCTGTTATTGCAGATTATTTCGTTATTGCAAGCGGAACCAATTCTAACCAGGTACAGGCAATTGTTGATAACGTTGAAGAACAGCTTGGCCGTGCCGGATTCGAAGCAAAGCAGATTGAAGGAAACCGTAATTCAAGCTGGATTCTCATGGATTATGGCGATGTGATCGTGCATGTATTCGACGAAGAAAACCGTCTTTTCTATGATCTGGAGAGAATCTGGAGAGATGGAAAAGTGCTGGATATGGATGAATTTTTACAGTAAAATTTCAGAAAACAGTTGTAAAATTTAAATCGGCATTGTAAAAACCACGTAAGTAGAAGCAGGCTCTGGAGTATTCGCTTATGTGGTTTTGGTCTATAATAGATCCATACTGGTTGCATATAAAAATATTATGTAAACATGAAATTGTTCTAAAAAATATTCTGCCTTTTTCGTAATACTTATAATGTAGAAATAAAAGGGTTTCTTTGTAAAAGAATAATTTTCAGAAAGGCAAAAGATTGCTTCGTTTTGAAAAAATCTTTTGCCCTTTTAAGTCCTGTCTGACAAATTGCATTATACCAATTTTTCTTATTGATAAAAACGCATTACACCGAATACTTTTCCAAGAATCTGAACCTCTCCGGTAACAATAATCGGATCCATGGTGTCATTTTCTGGCTGAAGACGATAGTAGCCCTTCTCTTTATAGAAAGTTTTCACAGTGGCAGAATCATCTACAAGGGCAACTACGATATCGCCATTCTCGGCAGTAGGCTGCTGCTTCACAAGAACCTGATCCCCGTCAAAGATTCCGGCATTGATCATGCTGTCTCCCTTTACTTTCAGCATAAAGCTCTGTTCATTAGGCATAAATTCAGATGGTACCGGGAAGTATCCCTCAATATTCTCCACTGCCAGAATAGGCTGGCCGGCAGCTACAGTGCCTATCAATGGAACATTCACAACCTCACGGCGCACAAGATTAAAATTATCATCAATAATCTCGATAGCTCTGGGCTTGGTGGCATCACGACGGATATATCCGTTCTTCTCAAGTGCTTCCAGATGTGCATGTACAGAAGAGGTGGATTTCAGATTCACTGCTTCACAGATTTCACGAACTGCCGGCGGAAAACCACGGTTTAAGATCTCGCTTTTTATATAATCAAGGATTTCCTGCTGCTTTTTACTAATTTTACCATATGTCATAAGAGTTTTCCTCCAAATTCCGTTCAACTTTTTTCTATCATATCACATTTTTCTCTTTTAAGCAAACAGATATTCTGAAAATATGTTCGTTTTTTCTTTATGCTTCACAGACATTTCTTTTTCTTTTCCTTGTTTTCAAAGGCAAAAAATGGTACAATCTTTTAGTATGAGTAAAAGAAAACAAAACGAAGAACAGGGGGCGAGCTGCTTGTCAGATAAGAAAAATAAACAACCAGGTAAAATGGCAGGGCTGCTGGTTCAGCTTCGGAAAATATTCGGACTCAATATTGCCACAGTTGCTTTTGGTGTATTATTGATCTATATGATATTTACCGCAGTCCTGCTTATTACTTCAACACATATAGATTCTTACCAGGTATCTACCGGTCCCCTTTCCAGAAATGAGACTTACACAGGTCTTTCTATCCGGGAAGAGACTGTTTATAAGGCTGAATCATCCGGATATGTAAATTATTACGCCAGGGAGGGCAACAAGATTAATGCAGGCGGTGCTGTTTACGGTTTAAGCGCAAGCCAGCTTCCAGAATCTGCCAGCACCTTGACTGCTGAAGAGTTTTCAAAAATCCGCAGTACCATGTTAAGCTTTTCCAAGAGCTTTTCTGGAAGCAAATTTAACAATACCTACAGCTTTAAAAATCAGCTGGAGGGCAGTATTCTTCAATATGAAGGCGTTTCCACAGATGGGAATACAGCCTCCTCCGTGGTTACTCTTGGCAATCAGAATATCTGTAAGGCACAGGAAGATGGAATTATTTTGTATTCCATGGACGGCTATGAGAATAAAAATATTGACAACATTACAGCCGAAGATTTTGACCAGAATTCCTACCATGAGACAGATCTGAAAACAGACGCTCCTGTGGGAACAGGCGATTACATCTATACCAATATCAGCAGTGAGCTTTGGAGCCTGATTATTCCACTTAGTGACAAACAGGCTTCCAAGCTGGAGGGATGGAACACCATCCGTGTGAAATTTTTAAAGGATGACATGACACAGAGTGGTGATTTTTCCATTATAAAAATTGACGGGGCAAAATATGGTAAAATTGATTTCAGCCGCGGACTGATCCGTTATGCTTCCGATCGTTTTCTGGATATTGAGCTTGTTACCAATACTATAACCGGGCTTAAAATTCCGCTTTCCGCTACTATTTTTAAGGATTTTTATGTCATTCCTGCAGAATATGCAACCACGGATCCAGACAGCGGAAGTGTAGGATTTAATAAAGTTTCCAAAGATTCTGATGGAAATAATGTAAAAACCTTTATCAATGCCAATATCTATGGAAAATTAAAAGCAGAAGATTCTGACAGTTCAGGTGAGGAATCTTATAATTACTATGTAGATAAAAGTGCTTTTAAAGAGGGCGATGCAATTGTAAAAGATGACTCTAATCAACGTTTTATTGTAGGAGAGACGGATTCATTGGAGGGTGTTTACTGTATTAATCAGGGTTATCCTGTTTTCAGACAGGTAGTGATCCGTGAATCCAATGAGGAATATGCGATTATTGAAAGTACTACCGCTTACGGACTTTCCAGATATGATCTCATTGCAAGAGATGCATCACAGGTGAAAGAACAAAATAAATAATTTGAGTTTAAGGAGGCTTACAAATGTTAGCTGATAATTTACAACAGGTACATGCAAATATAGAAAAAGCCTGTGCTTTATCGGGGAGAAAACCAGATGAAGTTACACTGGTAGCTGTCAGTAAGACCAAACCGGTTTCCATGCTTCAGGAAGCTTATGATGCCGGAGCGCGAGTTTTTGGAGAAAATAAAGTACAGGAGATCATGGATAAATATGATCAGCTTCCATCCGATATAAAATGGCACATGATCGGACATCTTCAGCGCAACAAAGTGAAATATATCATTGACAAGGTTGCAATGATCCATTCTGTTGATTCCCTTCGCCTGGCACAGACAATTGAGCAGGAAGCTGCCAAAAAGGATATCGTGATGCCAGTTCTTCTTGAAGTAAATGTGGCAGAAGAGGAGAGCAAATTTGGACTTAAGGTTGACGAAGTTCTTCCGCTTTTGCAGGAAATCAGCGAATTTTCTCACATTCAGGTGAAAGGGCTTATGACAATTGCGCCTTTTGTTGAAAATCCAGAAGAAAATCGTGAAGTTTTTCGTACTTTAAAAAAATTAAGTGTTGACATTAGTGCCAAAAACATTAATAATGTTACTATGAGTGTTCTAAGTATGGGTATGACCGGTGATTATGAAGTTGCCGTCCAGGAAGGCTCAACCATGGTTCGTGTGGGAACTGGTATATTTGGTGAGAGAGATTATTCCACACGATAAGAAGACGAAGATTGGAGATAGAAAATGAGCGTTTTTGATAAATTATTAGATTCTATTAAACTGAACGATGAAGATTACGATGATGATAATTATTTAGATGAAGACCTGATGGACGATGAAGAAGGGGATTTTCTTGATGATGATCTGATGGATGACAAGCCAAAGAAGAAATTCTTTGAGAAGTTTGGCCGTAAGAAAGAGGAAGAAGATTCTGACGCTGAGGATACATTCGAGGAAGAACCCATTCGTTCTTCAGCTACTAAGACTGCACCTAAGACTACAGTTAAATCAGCTGCTGAGAAACAGCGCCCTGTAACTTCTTCCAAGATCACACCGATGAGAAGCAGCCGCCGTTCTGCACAGACCTCTTCCATGGAAGTATGTGTGATTAAGCCGGCATCTATGGAAGACACCCGTGAAATTGCGGATACCCTTCTTGACAATGCCACTGTAATCCTGAATCTGGAGGGAATTGATGTAGAGCTGGCACAGCGTATTATCGACTTTGCATCCGGTGCATGTTATTCTCTGAATGGAACCCTTCAGAAGATTTCCAGTTATATTTTTGTACTTGGACCGTCTTCTGTGGATATTACAGGTGATCTGCAGAATATCCTTGGGGGTGCTACTCCATCAGTTAAAGCTGGTTATTGATTTTATGGATAAGGATGATTTTTTACTTAAGAGAATCCGGGAGCTGGCAAATCTCTCTTATCAGAGAGAGATTGTCACCTTTACGGATTTTCTTAACTTAAACGAACAAAATATGCTTGCAACCTTGAAGCTGCAGCAGATGGGGGTAAATGTCAGACTTTTTGGCGGTTATGAGCATGCGGAACGTCAGATGGCTGCCTTTTTTCCTCCTTCTTTGAGTTTTGATTGGGAATATCCCATAGACTGTCTGAAGCTTTCACCAAAGGCACTGCGTTTCTCAGAAGATCTGGGACACCGCGATTATCTGGGGGCTGTGTTAAATCTGGGAGTGGATCGCAGTGTGGTAGGAGATATCCTTCTTAAAGATAAAGAGGCCTGGCTTTTCTGCCAGCATAAAATGTCCGACTTTTTTATAGAAAATCTTACCCGTGTCCGTCACACGATGGTTCTTGTAACCCGTGTAGATCAGGCTGGGGATATCCCAGGTCCGGAATTTGAGGAAATCAGTGGTACCTGCGCTTCTGTCCGACTTGATTCTCTTATCGGACTGGCGTTTCAGACTTCCAGAAGCAGCATGGTTTCTTCCATTGAGGGAGGACTTGTATTTGTAAATGGCAAGCTTGTCACATCCAATGGCTACGAGCCAAAGGAGGGAGATATTATTTCTGTCCGCCATAAGGGGCGCTTTATATTTGACGGAGTTACCAGGCAGACAAAGAAGGGGCGTCTCGGCGTCCGAATCAGAAAATACATATAAATGACATTATCAATACAGAAAATGGGAAGGAGCATAAATATGGCTGAAGAAAAATTACTTGTGAAACGCGACGGAGATTTCTGTTATCCTATTTATTTTGAAAATGACTTTTCATTTCTTTCAGAAGCGCTGAAAGAAGAGGGACTTGCAGGCAGAAAAATGTGTATTGTTTCTGATTCCAATGTAGAGCCCTTATATGCCAAAATGGTAAAAGAAGAGCTTCAGAAAGTAGCAGCCTCTGTCTGCCAGTTTACTTTCCCAGCAGGAGAAGCACACAAAAATCTTAATACAGTGGAAGATCTTTTTCAGTCTCTTATTGAGAACGGACTGGACCGCAAAAGCCTTATCGTTGCTTTGGGCGGTGGCGTTACCGGTGACCTTTCCGGGTTTGGTGCAGCGACTTATCTTCGCGGCATTGATTTCATCCAGATTCCTACCACACTTCTTGCACAGGTAGACAGCAGTGTAGGGGGCAAGACAGGTGTGGATTTCCGCCAGTTTAAAAATATGGTAGGTGCTTTTCATCAGCCAAGGCTTGTATATATGAATATGGCCACCCTACAGTCTCTTCCAGAACGGGAATTTGGCTGTGGAATGGGCGAAATCTTAAAGACCGGACTGATTTGCGACAAAGACTTTTTTGACTTTGTATGCGCCAATTACGAGGCAATAGGCGCTATGGATCCACAAATGCTTGCGATCATGATCCGGAAGTGCTGTGCCATCAAAGCCGGTGTGGTAGAACGTGACCCCAAAGAGCAGGGAGAAAGAGCTCTTTTAAATCTGGGGCATACTATCGGACATGCAGTAGAGAAGCTGATGAATTTTTCCCTGCTTCACGGACAGTGTGTTGGTATCGGATTGGTGGGTGCAGCTGCAATTTCCAGAGAAAAAGGGCTTCTCACCCAGGAAGAGTATGACAAGATCTGTCATGGACTGGAACTTTATCACCTTCCTTTATCTGTAACAGGACTTTCTCCGGAAGCTATTCTTCAGGCAACGAAAAAAGATAAAAAAATGGAACAGGGACAGATTAAATTTATTCTTATGGATGGTCTTGGAAAAAGTTTCATAGATAAGACTGTGACAGACCAGGAACTTCTTGTGGGAATCCATGCTATCTGCAAAAACGAATAATGGATGTAAGTTATATGAATACATTAAAAAATAAGCCTGTACAGATATCTAAATATCCAAAAGTAAAAGGTATCCTGCTGATTGTCATTCTGGTGTTTGTTGATCAGCTGACCAAATATCTGGCAATCCATTCTCTGAGAGATGGTTCCAGAATTGTCCTTATTAAAAACGTTCTGAAGCTTCGTTATCTGGAGAACCGGGGAATGGCGTTTGGACTTCTTCAGGGGAAGATTCCGCTGCTTATAGCAATCTGTATTTTGTTTTTTGCAGCTATTGTTTATCTTTTTATAAAAATTCCGCCAAATGCGTATTATCTGCCACTTTTGTATACCAGTGCAGTTGTTTTTTCCGGAGCTGCGGGGAATTTTATAGACCGGGTATGGAGGGGGTATGTGGTAGATTTTATCTATTTTTCACTGATTGATTTTCCCACTTTTAATATAGCGGATATTTATGTAACATGCGGGATTGCGGTACTTGTTTTTCTGCTTTTTTTCCGCTATAAGAATGATAATGATTTTGACTTTTTAAATCCGAAAAATTCCAGGTAGTATCTGGAACATGAGAGGAGATTAATTTTAACATGGAACTGTTGGAATTTACAGCAGATAAAGACGAGGCAGGGGTACGCATTGACCGCTGCCTTTCTGATAAATATGAAGAGCTTTCACGCTCATATCTTCAAAAGCTTCTAAAAGAACAGGGAGTAACTGTAAATGGAAAACCGGTAAAGGCAAATTATAAGCTGCAGACAGGTGATCATGTCCAGACAACCGTACCAGATCTGACACAGCCGGATATTCTCCCGGAAAATATTCCTCTGGATATTTTGTATGAGGATGAAGACGTTCTTGTTGTCAATAAACCAAAAGGAATGGTAGTCCATCCGGCTAACGGGCATACCTGCGGAACCCTTGTCAATGCTGTTATGTACCATTGTAAGGGAAATCTGTCCGGTATTAACGGTGTTATGCGTCCGGGTATTGTTCACCGTATTGACAAAGACACCACAGGGGCTCTTCTGATATGTAAAAATGATACTGCTCACCGTGATCTTGCACAGCAGCTAAAGGATCATAGTATTAAACGGCGTTACCGTGCCATAGTAGCCGGAAATTTGAAAGAAGATGAGGGAACGGTAGAAGGGCCGATCGGACGTCATCCTGTTGACCGGAAAAAAATGGCTATTAATTATAAAAATGGAAAAGATGCAGTGACTCATTATAAGGTTCTGGAGCGCTTCGGAAATGCAACTTATATTGAATGCCGTCTGGAAACAGGGCGTACACACCAGATACGTGTTCACATGACCAGCATTGGTCATCCTCTTCTGGGGGATGAGATTTATGGTTCTGGCAAGAACCCCTACCATTTACAGGGACAGACGCTTCATGCTATGGTTCTTGGCTTTGTTCATCCCCGGACCGGTGAATATATGGAATTTTCTGCACCTTTGCCAGAATATTTTACAAATTTGTTAGAAAAATTAAGAAAATAGTTGTCAATTCTCCTTTATGTAGTGTATAATAGTGATACAAAAATCTGTGAAATGCCATTCACAGTAAAGGATTTGCAGAAGGGAGTGGCAGATATGAACAATACAACAAGTTCTATTATTACAATCGGACGTGAATACGGAAGCGCTGGCAGACAGATCGGACAGGAAGTTGCCAAGTATTTCGGAATCAAGTGCTACGACAAGGAGCTTCTGGAGCACGCAGCAAATGACAGTGGTATTTGTAAGGAATTATTCGAGAATCACGATGAGAAGCCAACCAACAGCTTTTTGTATTCTCTTGTAATGGATACCTATTCTTTTGGATATTCTTCTGCCGGATTTACAGACATGCCTATGAACCATAAGGTTTTCCTTGCACAGTTTGAAGCTATTAAGAAGCTGGCTGCTGAAGGCCCCTGTGTTATGGTCGGACGTTGTGCAGATTATGCACTTGCAGACAATAAAGACTGCTTCAGTGTTTTTGTACACGCTGATCTTGACTGGAGAATCAAGCGTATTGCCGGTAAATATAACAAGACTCCGAAAGAAGCCAAGGATATGATCACCAAGACGGATAAAAGCCGTGCAAGTTATTATAATTATTATACCAATAAGAAATGGGGCGCAGCAGCAGGCTACAGTCTTGCTGTTGACAGCAGTATTCTTGGCATTGAGGGTGCGGCACAGGCCATTATCAATACGATACATATTTTTGATGACCTGAAGAAATAAAGTGGTATAAATAATCTAAAATTTTATTTTAGACGGATATTTTATCAGAGCCTGTTTGAAAAAGTTTTTCTAATTTTCAGACAGGCTCTGTTCTGTATTTGAAATTTTTATAATTTTTTAATAAGACAGCAGACATATAATATGCTATAATAAAAGAAGTTGTTGCCGCACAGAGCACGATAATACATTTTTGCAGGAGGATTATAATACAGAATGAAATTTCGCTGGGAGAATCAGCATGTTCGCTGGGGAGTGACTGCCTTCCTTGTAATTGCAGCCAGTATGCTATTTTATTATGGCGTTTTCCATATGAAAACCCTGCTTACAGGAATCCAGACATTTCTGGGAATTTTGACGCCTATTGTTTATGGTGTTGTAATTGCATTTTTACTGTCACCGATTTTAAATTTCCTGGAAAAGAAGATTATTTACCCCACTCTTGCAAAGAAGCAGAAAACAGTGGGAAAGAAGGGGCGGAAGGCCATTCGCTGGGCTTGTGTACTTTTATGCATGTTCCTTTTCCTGGCATTGATTTATGCATTGATCATGATGGTTCTTCCTGAATTGATCCGGAGCGTTATGAATCTGATTTACAGTTTTCCGGCATATGTAAAAGTCATTCAGAAATGGCTTCAGACTTTTATTGAAAAATGGAATCTGAACAGCGATGCACTGGTTACGCTGAACCAGTATATTTCCAATGCACAGGATTATCTTACCCAGAATATTCTTCCACAGATGCAGGAAATGCTTAAGAATATATCCGCTGGTGTATTCGAACTGATCAATTTTTTGAAGAATTTCCTGATCGGTGCCATTGTTTCCCTTTATCTCATGGCAGATAAAGAAGGCTTTACCGCCAAGGCGAAAATGCTCACATATGCTGTTTTTAATACCTCACATGCCAATTTTATTATTCACTCCATGCGTTTCACCAATAAAACTTTCATTGGTTTCTTCACAGGAAAAATATTGGATTCCGCAATCATTGGAGTTCTGTGTTATATTGGCATGAGCTTTTTGAATATGCCCTATACGCTTTTGATCAGTGTGATCATCGGTGTGACCAATGTAATTCCTTTTTTTGGACCTTACCTTGGAGCAATTCCAAGTATCTTCCTGATTTTGCTGGTTGACCCCATGCAGGCAATTTATTTTGCCATTTTCATTCTGATCCTTCAGCAGTTTGACGGTAATATTCTTGGACCGAAGATTCTGGGTGAATCTACCGGACTTTCCAGTTTTCTTGTTATTGTAGCCATCCTGATAGGCGGAGGAATTTTCGGAATTCCTGGCATGATCATCGGGGTACCTGTGTTCGCTGTATTGTATGCTGCTTTAGAAAAACTGGTTCATATTAGTCTTGTTTATAAAAAAGTGCCGGATCAGGAACAGCAGTATACGAATATTGACTGTCTGGATCCGGAGACAAATGAACCAATTCTGTTTCCAAAGGAAGAGCCCAAGAAGAGAGAAACCCCGAGGCGCACAGCAATGTTGGAGTTTACTCTTACTTTATTAAAAACTATCCAGAAGATTCTGCTTACAATATGGACATTTGTCAAAAAATATTCTGTGATAATTTATTATAAAGTCAGACAATTAATAGAAGAGTATAGGCAGAAACAAAAGACTAAAAAAGAAAGCAAAAAGGACGGAAATTAACATGAGACTTTTAATACAGCGCGTCAACCATGCAGATGTAAAGGTAGATGGAGAAACTGTTGGAAGTATAGGAAAAGGATTTCTTGTACTGATCGGTGTGGGACAAAATGACACAGAGGAAATTGCAGATAAATACCTTAAGAAAATGCTTGGGCTTCGGATTTTTGAAGATGAAAACGGAAAAACAAACCTTTCCCTGGCTGATGTAAATGGAGAGCTTTTAATGATTTCACAGTTTACATTATATGCAAATTGCAAAAAAGGAAACAGGCCAAGTTTTACCTTAGCAGGCGCTCCGGATCACGCAAACGAACTTTATGAGTACATGCTGAAAAAAGCTGCCCAGGTTGTTCCTGTTGTTCAGCACGGTGTGTTTGGAGCTGATATGAAAGTTTCCCTGGAAAACGATGGACCGTTTACTGTGATGTTAGATGAATCTATTATGTAGTTATAAATTTTTTGTTTATATAGATTTTTATATAGATTTACGTATAAAACTTCAAAAGTAATTTTTTAGGTAAATAACGCCGGAATTGCCGGAAGAAGTGGCTGATCCGGCGTTATGTTCCTTATCTATATCTATACGACAAACCCGAGTTTTTCATATAGATGGACCATGGAAAGCAGCCACTTCCCCAGAAAACCTGAATTTTAAAAGACTTTTACCGAAAATAGCCATTTTATTATAGAGCAACTTTTTATACAAATAAAATAATACGAGGAGATTTTTATGGATAAAAAAGTTACTTATCATGAGCAAACTGACGTTGAAAATACTTTACGACTTCGTGATGTACTGAAAACTTTACCTCCATTTTGTAAAGATTTTTTTCGTGCCATTGAGCCACGTACTACAACCAAAACCAGAATTTCCTATGCATATGATATCCGGATTTTCTTTCAGTTTCTTCTGGAGCAAAATCCGGCTTTTAAGGACTGGTCTATGGATGCTTTTACCGTTGACGTTCTGGATCAGATTACAGCCCTTGATCTTGAGGAATATGAAGAATATCTGAAGGTTTACCAGGCCGGTGACAAAACGGAAACCAATGGTGAACGTGGTTTGAAACGAAAAATGTCCTCTTTACGAAGCTTTTATGCATATTATTTTAAACGGGAAATGATTCATACAAATCCAACTGTTCTTGTAGACGTTCCAAAAATTCATCAGAAAAGCATTATCCGTCTGGAGGCTGATGAAGTTGCCATGCTTCTTGATTACATTGAACACGGCGGTGATGATCTTACTGGTCAGAAAAAAGTTTATTATGAAAAAACAAAAGACCGTGATCTGGCGCTGGTTACTCTCCTGCTCGGAACAGGCGTTCGTGTTTCTGAATGTGTGGGACTTGACATTGAGGATGTGGATTTTAAGAATAACGGGATTAAGGTAACAAGAAAAGGTGGCAATGAAATGGTTGTATATTTTGGACCTGAAGTAGAAAAAGCATTGAGAAATTATCTGGAGGTCCGTAAAAATATTGTTCCTGTAGAAGGCCATGAGCACGCTCTCTTCTATTCTACCCAGCGTAAAAGAATTGGAGTTCAGGCCGTGGAAAATCTGGTAAAAAAATATTCCAGACAGGTTACTACCACAAAGAAAATAACCCCACATAAGCTTCGCAGCACTTATGGCACTGCCCTTTATCAGGAAACAGGTGATATTTACCTTGTAGCGGACGTTTTGGGACATAAGGATGTCAATACTACCAAGAAGCATTATGCGGCCTTAGACGACTCCAGACGGCGTCAGGCGGCCACCGCAGTAAAGCTGCGGGAGGATTAAAGATTATAAGCATGTTGGAACAGGCAGGCTCCTTTCCTGTTCGTGCAAACATAAAAGGACATGACCCATATTCCAGAGCCATGTCCTTGTTTCCTTATGTACCTTTGGTTTTACTGAATTTTATAGCTGCAATATCATATCATCTGTGATTATAATGCTACTGCAATCTTATCCTGTAATGCTTCTGGTAATTCTTCCTTATCGAGGGAAATACTTACTACTACAGAAATACCATACTTTGCACTGATTTTATCCAGCTGCTCAAGGGTATCTGTAACGTCTGCATCTTCCAGCTTGGATACTTTAAGGAAGCTGTCCAGATAAATCTGCTCAAGGTCATGATCCTGAGAAATAATACCGCAGATAAAACCTACAAATTCATCAGCATTCTTAAGTGGATAAGAGGAAACGTCGATAAGACGTACCTTATTGTTAAGCTCGTACATATGTTTCGTACTCTTGTCAAGATAAACAATGCTTCCATTTGCTTCTTTTACTGCACCATTTACTCTGTCTAAGAGCACTTTTGTTTTGCCTTTGCCTTTCTTTCCTACGATCAGTTCAACCATGATGTTTTCCTCCTTAGACAATATGATATTAAATTTTACCAAAACCATGTTTAATATGCTTCATATTATAGTATAATTTTTCTAAAAACACAAGAGTTTTTTTGATATTTCTGTCTATTTTTCTCAATTGTACCTACGATTCACAACCGTCTTACAATTAATTAATATTTTGTAAAAGTGATGACATCTGCTCATACAGCTCATCCTTGCTGGACGCTCCCATTACAATAGAAATATAGGGCTTTCCATAGGCATTCTGGCTTAACAGTGCCAGACAGTTGCCAGCATTATCTGTGGTTCCGGTTTTTCCTCCGAGAATGGTTACATTCTTAGGCGGTGTAGCTTCACCTGTCAGATAATGGTCTGTGGCAGTCAGTGTAGTGCTTGCAGAACTTCCGTCGGCATGGGTGTATTCAACTGTATAGGAGCCCATCTGTGTGATCTGGGTAAATTCCGGATAGTTCAGTGCTTCTTTTAACATCAGATAAATATCATAAGGAGTGGTATAGTGATTTTCATCCTGTAATCCATGTGGGTTTGTAAAGTGGGTTCCTGTACAGCCAAGTTCCTTTGCATAACTGTTCATCATTTCCACAAAGCCTTCTGTAGAGCCCCCTACATGCTCTGCAATGGCAGCTGCTGCATCATTTCCGGAATAAACCAGAAGACAGTGAAGAAGCTGATCCATAGTTACCTGGTCTCCCTCCCAGAAGCCGCACACCTGAGAGCCGGATTCCAGATTGAGGTTTTCCTGGGTGATCGTAACCATATCATCCATATTTCCATATTTGAGGGCAAGCATAGCGGTCATAATTTTCGTGATACTTGCCGGATAGACTTTCTGAAGTGCCTGTTTGGAATAAAGAACCTGCCTGTCATCCAGATTTAAAAGCAGTCCTTTTTGATTTTCTCCAAGGCTGACTCCCTCAAGGGGGACATCTGAAACTACCACGCACAGATTTTTTGCAAATCCATCTGCCATAAGGCTGTCTGCTTTTGCAATTTCGCCTGAAAATTCTCTGGAAGAAGCATAAGATTCATCCAGCGTAGTAAAAACATTTCCATTTCGCAGAAAATAAATGGCACCTATGCCAGCTCCCACAAGCACAACAAGCAAAAACAGCAAAAGAACGGTATTCAGGACACGCTTTTTCTTTCTCCTACTCATAAGTATTCCTCTTTCTTGTCAATTTCTTTTTTCTTAAGCTCTTTGTTGTAAGCACTGCTCTGCAATCCTACATTCATTACCAGTCCCATACCAATAAACAGACTGACAAGGGAAGTAAGTCCATAGCTTACAAACGGAAGAGGTGTACCTGTGTTTGGTGCCAGTCCTGTGGCTACACAAATATTCAAAAAACTTTGTATGGCCACAACACTGCCAACTCCACAGCAGACTATTTTTCCCGCCAGATCCTTCGCACGAAGGCTCATGCGGATACATTCCACGGAAATCAGAAGCAACAGGATAACCAGTGTGGTACATCCAATAAATCCGTACTCCTCTCCTGCAACTGCAAAAATAAAGTCCGTCTGATTCTCTGCAACAAAATTACCTGCATTTACAGAGGAAGCAGAATCATCTCCGCTTAATTTTTTTCCAACAAGTTCTCCGGAAGCAATTGCGGTTTTGGAATTGTTCTGCTGTTCAATGTCATCCTGGTATTCTTCATTTTCCGGATAAAGAAAGGACATAATACGCTGTCTTTGATAATCCTTGATCAATGTCTGATCCGGCTGTACTACAATAGACAGAAAAATAATTACCAATGGCACGGCAATGAGAATTGCACCTCCAATAATCTTATAACTAAGTCCTGACACATAAAGAAGAATACAGAAAATGATAGTTACCGTGATGGTATTTTTCATGTCCGGCTGTGCATAAATAAGTGCCAGGGGTACTGCCAGAAGAAGGGCTGATTCTGCAAGAACCCGGAATGTATTGATATCCTCTTCATGGTCCATGAAAAATTTGGCAAAAAACAAAATAATAATAATCTTTGAAAGCTCTGTAGGCTGAAAACGAAATCCTCCAATATCCAGCCATCTTGAAGCACCACCGGCTTCACTTCCAAATAATCGTACACCAATAAGCATAAGCAGGTTAAAACCATACATGATCCACTGGAAATTCAATATCCAGGAATAATCCATTAATGACAGGACCAATAGAACCACAAGTCCCATTACAACTCCCAAAAGCTGTTTGTTCCGCAGCTCCGGCGATGCACTTGCTACCAGCTGCACTCCAAACAAACTGATGGTAAGCAGAAGAATTACCAGCTTGAAATTGTAAAAACGTAGCTTATACTGTCTAATCATAAATTTATCTGTCCTTTTTTGTCAGCACAGGAATATATGCCATAAGTACAGGCGGCTCCTGTGATATCTGTATTTTCACTTTATTTTCTTCCACGGTCACATACTTTTTCACTGTATGTACCAGATCACTTTTTAGCATTTTCATCATCTGTGGGGAGCATTCAATACGCTCCGAGATTAGAAGCAGCTTCATTCTTTCCCGGGCATATCCTGCCGAACGTCTTTTCTCATGTAAGAAGGTTCTCATATGGTGTACCTCCTTTTTATAGAACATAGTTTACATAATATAATTATATAAAACCTGTTAAACAACAAAAAATCAAATGGCTCCTCACAAAAAACTTTTATTTAATGTTTCCGGAATAATCTTGAAAACATGTTTTTTTTCTGCCGGATCTCTACGAAAGGAACTTCCTCTCCCATAAGCCGTTTGCAGATATTCCGGTACTCTTCCTCTGCCTGGGAATTTTTTCCTGATAAAGGCTCTCCCTGATTGGTGGCAACTACAATCTGTTCATCGTCCAGTAAAGTTCCAATCAGATCTACTGCCAGAATCTCTGTTACATCGTCAACAGACATCATATCCCCTCTGGCAATCATATCCGGACGCAGCCGGTTAATGATCAGATGGATATCCCGAAGCTCGTTTGCTTCCAGAAGCCCGATGATTCTGTCTGCATCCCGGATAGCAGATACTTCCGGGGTGGTTACTACAAGGGCCTTGTCGGCACCTGCAATGGCATTTTTGAATCCCTGCTCAATTCCTGCCGGGCAGTCCAGCAGAATATAATCAAATTCTTCCCGCAGATCATCAGTCAGTTTTATCATTTGTTCCGGTGATACTGCTGTTTTATCTTTTGTCTGTGCAGATGGAAGCAGATATAAGTCCGGATGTCTTTTATCTTTGATCAGTGCCTGTTTCAGGCGGCAGCTTCCATTTACCACATCCACCAGGTTGTAAACAATACGGTTTTCAAGACCCAGAACCACATCCAGATTCCGAAGGCCGATATCTGTATCCACAACCACTGTTTTCTTTCCCATCATAGCCAGTCCGGTTCCAATATTAGCAACTGTAGTTGTTTTTCCTACACCGCCTTTTCCGGATGTAATGACAATGACTTCACCCATTTTCTCTGATTCCTCCTAAACAAAATGTTCCAAAACTCTGGTATTTCTCTTAGGTATATGCCTGTCAGAGCACCTCCGGCAGGCATATGCTTATGTTTAGTCATTCGATGTATCACTGGTATCTGTAGCTGCATATCCAGTGAGAATAGAATCTTTATCTGCAAGATTGTACATATATTTAAAAACATCATTAGCAATCAGGCAGGCATTACCGGAGCTGTAGCCATTTGCAATACGGATGGCAATAGCATATTCCGGATCGGAAGCTGGTGCATAGCCTACAAAAAGTCCATGGTTTGGATGACGAAGGTCAAGCTCAGCTGTACCGGTTTTTCCTGCTACTTCCACCCCTAATCCGTCAAACTGTGTATGTGTCTGAATTACACGGCGCATACCGTCGTGGATTACATCCCAGATGTTAGAAGAAATATTGACAACATCCTGGATCTCAGGCTCATATTCTTCAATAACTTCTCCCTTGGGATCACTTACTTTATCCAGAAGGGTCAGCTTAAATATATTTCCGGAAGTAGCCATTACAGTGGCATATCTGGCTAATTCACTGGTGGTAAACAGGTTATTTCCCTGTCCCATGTAGGAAGGAACTGCTTTTGCATCAGAAACTCTGGGAGCAGCTTCTGAAAGTTCAATTCCTGTTTTCTGATCAAGCCCGATCAAAGATGCATACTCCTGAAGCTTGCTTAAGCTCTGCACTTCAGAAAATTCATTGTCGCCAACCTTTCCAAGCTGGAAACCGATCATATTAAAGAAATAGTTACAGGACTGTTCAATAGCTGTACGGATATCCAATGCACCATGTCCATTTTTATCCCAGCAGTTAATTGGCGGATCTACATAATCAAAAGTTCCGGTACACTCTATATAAGTACTTTCATCAATAAGCCCTTCTTCCATTCCAGCTATGGTAGAAAGAAGCTTCAAAGTAGAACCTGGAGCCGTCGTCTGCTGTGTGGCCTTGTTAAAGAACGGGCTGGACTGATCCAGAGCCAATTTTGCATAGTATTCTGTATCCATATCATTGGTAAGCCTGTTATTGTCATATCCAGGATAAGATACACATGCCACAACATCCCCGTTCTTAACATCTACAACGACTGCGGAAGCAGAACATGGCATAAGGGCAAGCTGTGCAGGCTCAATTTCAAGATTATAGATTTTGTTGATCATAAAATCATATGCTCCCATTGCACCGGAAGCCAGATTCTCGTAAGTGCCGTCATTTTTATCCAGAATACCCTGTTCATATAATACCAGACAGATCTCCTGGCCGGAAATTGTGTCTTCCAGAAGCATATGCTTGTACAGAAGTTTGGAAAAACCGGTATCTGTGCTAAGATAATCGATGATATACTTTGTCAGAGCCTGGTAAATTTCGGCAGAATCCAGATATTCTCCCTCTGGTGAAAAACTGGAGATGTCAATCCATCCCTGGCTGGTGGCATAAGTCAGGTAATCTTTCAGGCTGATGCTTTCGTCTGTTGTCCAGGCTTTATAGGTTTCATCCGTTGTATCTACGGCATCTTTGGAAATAATTCCAAGGGTATCCCGAAGAAGATCATTGCATATATAGGAGAGATATTCCTGTGTTTCTTCGTCCTCATCTTTATATGCCGGCGGATTGGAACCATTCAGCTTCGTGCTTATTGTATCAAAAACACTCTGCTGCTTTTGTTGAAATTTGGCATATAAATTTTTTTCTATATCAGAGGCGTCTTCGTTACTGAACTTGGTAATATCAATGACGCTGTTGGATATTAATGCATTATATACATCATATATTGGAATACGGATCTGGCTGGCGTCTGTAACTGCAGAATAGTCAAAGGTTTTTACTGCATCAATTTTTGAAAGAAGCACACCTGCAACTCTCTGCTTCAGGATCTGGTAAATAGCAGACTGCCAGTCTGTTTCAATAGTAAGCTGCACATCATTACCTGCAACAGGCTCTACCTTGGTATCCTCATCAATTTTTAAAACCTTTCCCAGATTATCAACAGAAACGGTTTCTTTTCCATCGGTTCCCTGGAGGGTAAGCTCCATATACTGCTCAATTCCGGCTTTACCGACGATGGCATCATTGGAATAATCCGGATTCTGCTTACGAAGCTCTGTTAATTCCTCTGAAGAAGCTTTACCTGTATAACCCAGAATGGGGGCCATACTTTCATCATCAATATACTGGCGGATAGAATCCTCCACTACATCGATTCCCTGCAGGCCTGTTTTGTTTTCCATAATGGCAGCAACTGAATTCTCACTTACATTTGTGGCAATGGTAACCTGCATATATTTTTTAAAACTGTTTGTATTTAATTCATATCTGATAGTGGCAATATCCAACATTTCCTGTCTGGTAAGAGTTGTGGGAAGTCCATGAGAGGTAAGCTCTTCCTCTGTATAAGCCCTGTCTCCTTCCAGAACAATGGCAAACTTTTCAGAGCCTGAAAGAAACTTCATCATATCTGATGCTGTAGCTTTCTTCTGGTCTGCTGTCAGATTATCAATGAGAGCCTGACCATAAATATCTGCCCGGAAACGGTTTAATGTAAAGCCCTCTGTCACATCAAATTCGTATTCCCCGCTGTTTCCTACAACAATATGAAAAGAATGGGTGATATCATCCCCATTGCTCTGTAAAATCTTAAGCACCTGATAGGCAACTCCGTTCAGGGTAAGGTTTTTCTCTCTTGTAGAATTGTAGGTTCCGTTATCTTCAAAGGTAATGGAGTAAGAAAGCACATTGGACGCAAGAATATCACCATTTCTGTCCAGGATGTTTCCGCGGGTGCTTTTGATCACACGTTCCTTTGTGGTTCTTGCTTGGAATTTGCTGATGTAATCTTCGCCCTGAATGATCTGCAGATCAAACAGACGCCGTACCAGTATTACGGACATGAAAACAAAAACAAGTATTAATACTGTTGTTCTTTTTAAGCTGATTTTGCTGAAAAACTGTTTTATTTTAGTATCCAAATTGACTCACTTTCTTTCCTTGTGATGTTCATATAGCGATAGTTAATGTAGCGGAAAAGCCGGTACACAATCAAAGTGATAAATACCGTATAAAACATTTCCGGAATGATGATTCTGTATAAATATGTACGAATTCCCAGTCTTCCACGAAGAAGAAACTGTAAACCATAAACGGACAGATTGTATAAAAGATCCGCCCCAGCGGCAAGAAACATGGGGACTTTTACATCATCATCGTAATAAATCCTGTGTGCATAGCCGCTAAGATAACCGATATACATATAGATCAATGCATAAAATCCGAATACGGAACCGAAAAACAGATCTACCAGAAGACCCAGAAAAAATCCAGTCCACAAACCACTTTTACGACCCCGCATAAGCCCCATTGATACGCAGAGAATCAGCATCAAGTTCGGCGTTACGGAGCCAATGGAAATCAGATCCATGACTGTGCATTGCAGTAAAAAACATACTATAATAGTAAGAAAAAAGACGATCTTACTTTTCATTTGATCCTCCTATTCTGCCTGATCAGAGCTGTCTTCAGAGGTGGAATCACTGTTTGCAGCATCATTTGCAGTTCCATCTATCATATCCTGCTTATTTACAGTAATGACAAGCACATCCTTCAGATGAAGAAAATCCACCGGAGTGACAATAGTACCTGTTTTCGTCAGATTGTTGCTGTCCACTTCAACTTCGCTTACATAGCCGATAAAAAGCCCCTCTACAAATTTTTCGCTGATGTTGGAAGTTACAATACGTTCTCCCACGCTTACTTTATCTTCCTGATCATAAAGCTGCTCAAAACGCAGTTTACCTTCATCGATCAGTTCCAGATCTCCTGTTACAATACAGTTATCTGAAGTACTTACTGTCATGGCACTGACGCTGCTGCTGTCATCAATAATGGAACGTACTGTGGCCCAGGAAGCTCCGACTTCTGTAACGATTCCAACCAGTCCCTTGCCTGCAATTACATTATTGTCCACTCGGATTCCGTCATTAGAACCTTTGTTAATCATAAAAGTATCATACCAGTTGCCGGGATCCTTGGAAATAATAGTAGCTGCCACTTTCGGGTATTCTTCATAGGTCTGATCCAGATTGTACAATTCTTTCAGCCGCTGGTATTCGCCCTGATCCTGGATCAGCTTATTATTCTGTGTGGTCAGGCTGTCGATTTCTGCTTTCAGCTCCTCATTTTCAAAGATCAGGTCCTGCTTGTCCTGAAAACTGTCTCTTACAGAACGAACCATAGCTCCAATTTTCTCAATACTTTTCTCAAAAGGCACGATGACAAATCCAGCTGCTTCCTGTAATGGTGCAGTGGAAATTCCAGAGGCAAAGGTAGAGACAATACAGCTAAGACAAAATAATGTCATAATTGCCAGTAAATGTTTACTTTTCAAATTAATACGAAATTGAAATTTTTTCTTCAGGTTTTTCATGAAATGGCTCCCCTAAAAAAATAGTATTTATAATTTTCTCTGCGTGATAGGCTGTGCCCATTTGCGAAGCTCCCGGTCATGGATGATTTTCTCAAGTCCGGTAACAGCTGATGTCTCATACAGATCTGACAGATTAAAGGAATACCCTGTATAACTGGCCAGATAAGTATCAATATGTGGAATTCTGGTACTTCCTCCGGTGAGATAAATTCCTTCCTTGGCTATATGATAGGAAATTTGCGGAGGGATACGCTCCAGAAACACTTTCATCTGGGCGCCAATCTCATTGACACAGTTCATAATACCGGCATTTACCACATAGGCAGAAATAACTTCCTCCCGTGGAAGTCCGGATACACTGTCAATGCCGACTACCTTACGTGCCTGCTTATGCTGATCTGCCAGGCGTCCCATAACCAGCTTCAGCCGCTTCCCTGTACGGGTACCAATCTGCAGGTTATACCGCTTTCGTACTTCGCTGCATACTGCTTCATTCATCTGGCGTCCGCCAATAGGAATCTTCTTACTGATAATGATTCTGCCGCCGGTAATAATGGAAAAATTCGTGCTCTGTGCCCCGATATTAACCAGCATACTGCCTGCATTATTCTCCAGATCTATTCCCATTGCGATGGCATCTGCAATAGGAGCCTCCACCATATAGACCCGGTTCTTGCGAAGCCAGTGTCCATTTGCAACCTGGTAATAGGCACGTTTCTCAATTGCCGTCATATCAAGCGGAACAGCAAAATACATAACGGAGCCTATTCCAAGAATTTTATCAATTTTTTTCATCATACTGTAAAGTACAATTTCCTGCAGTTCCAGATTGGCAATCATACCAAAAGCCATCGGCGAACTAACTGAAATGTCAGACGGTGCTTTTTCAAACATTTCGTATGCTTCGTTGCCCACGGCTATGATTTTGCGGCCTTTCGCCGCAATCATGTTCTTCTCAATGTAACTTTTATTTCGAATCATGGAATAGACCTTAACGGAACTGCTTCCAAGATCTATTCCATATGTTTTCTCAAACAGCATATATCTGTCCCTTCATCATTATCCCTTCCCCCAAAAGGATTATTCTGTTTTAGAAATCAAGAAGTCCCTGCTCCTTGAAACTTACGTATTTCTGGTCGCCGATCACAATGTGATCCAAAAGCTTCACCCCGATAAGCTCTCCTGCCCTGTAAATACGTTCTGTAATCTTCATGTCACACTCGCTTGGTGAAGGATCACCGCTTGGATGGTTATGAATCATGATCAGGCTTACGGCATGAAACTTCAGCGCCTCCACAAAAACCTCTCTGGGTGTAATCAGTGTGGCACCAACGGTTCCCCTTGAAACCGTCTGTTCTCCAAGAAGGTGATTTTTTCCATCTAACAGCATAACAATCAGCATCTCCTGCTCCTCATGCCTGAGATGTTCCATATAGTATCTTGCTATGGTAACGGGATCATTAAAAGAAAGTCTCGGTCTGGCAGCTGCAGACGCCATCCGTTTGGAAAGTTCCCCGATACATTTCAGCTGGACGGCTTTCACCTTTCCGATTCCGTTCACCTTCATCAGATCCGGGAGGGACATGTGTAGAAGTCCCAGAAGACCTGGATATGAGGTATCTTTCGTAAGACTTAAGATTTGATTGGCAAGTGCAAGTGAATTACTTCCCTGCACGCCGGTTCTTAGGATCACTGCCAGAAGTTCGCTGTCACTAAGTGATGAGGGTCCCCACTTGATACATTTCTCATAAGGCCTCTCTGATTCTGGCAATTCTCTGATTGTCTGTTTCTTTTTATTCATATTTTTGTACCCGCAGTTCTCCAGGGCTGACAGGTTTACTGATTCATTTTAGCATAAAAAAGGAGAGATGTATACTCTCTCCTAAAAATTTCTAAACTTTTTAGAAATGGCTTCTGCCACTTTAATACCGTCCATGGCTGCAGAGGTGATTCCTCCGGCATATCCGGCTCCCTCCCCGCAGGGATAGATTCCTTCATAATTGGCTTCCAGAGAATCTTTGTCACGGACAATTCTTACTGGTGAAGAGGTGCGGCTTTCTACTCCGGAAAGGACGGCATCTGGCCTGTCAAACCCTTTGATTTTTTTTCCGAAGGCCAGAATTCCTTCTTCAATAGAATCTCCGATTTCTTTTGGAAAAATATTCCTTACATTTCCGGGAATATAGGCACCTTTTATACAAGGGATAATTTCGCCAAGTTCAGTGCTTGCCCTGTGATTTTGATAATCTTTAAACAATTGCACAGGAACCTTGCCATTACCTGCTTCCCAGGCTGCACGTTCCAGGCTTCGCTGAAATTCTACGCCGCCAAGAGGGCCTTCTTCTGGAAAATCGGCAGGTGTTACCGATACGATCAGGGCACTGTTTGCATTGCGGCTGTCTCTTGCCTGGTAACTCATGCCATTTACAGCCAGTTTTTCTGCTTCTGAAGATGCGTTTACCACATAACCACCCGGGCACATGCAAAAAGAGTAAACACCTCTGCCGTTTTCACAGGTATGGGTAACCTTATAGGCAGCAGCGCCAAGCTTATCATTTTTTTCTTCGCCATAAAGTGCCATATTGATCATAGACTGGGGATGTTCCACCCGTACTCCCACTGCAAATGATTTAGGCTCCATATAAATTTCCCTTTTGGCAAACATGGAAAAAGAATCTCTTGCACTGTGGCCCACAGCCAGTACGCAGACCTGTGCCGGAATGTGTTTTTGATTATTTATCTCGACTTCTTTTAACCGGCCGTTTTCAAAAATCAGATCTGTGACTTTTGAACGAAACTGAAAGGCTCCTCCCATTTCTTCAATCTGATGGCGCAGTGTTTCTACCACACCTACCAGAACGTCTGTGCCAAGATGGGGCTTTTGCTGATAAATGATTTCAGAAGGTGCACCTGCCTGAACAAAACGTTTCAGCACCTCATGATTTCTGCCCGATGGATCTTTTACAAGTGTATTCAGTTTTCCATCAGAAAAGGTACCGGCACCGCCTTCTCCGAACTGTACATTGGAATCCGGATCCAGCACACCGTTTTTCCAGAAATTCTCTACTGTTTTCTGCCGGGTATGCGCTTCTTCACCCCTCTCCAGTACAAGAGGACGATAGCCGGCCTTTGCCAGGTACCAGGCGCAAAAAATCCCAGCCGGACCACTTCCAACTACTACAGGGGGATTTACAAGCTTTTCCTCTCCTGGTGAGGGAAAAACATATCCCTTCTTCTTGGTTAACGTAATATTATTATCGTGAATCTTGCGTACTGTTTTTTCTTCTGCATTTTTTTCCTGTAACGATACATCTATGGTATATACAAATTTTTTATCTTCTTTATGGCGGCAATCCAGAGATTGTTTTACGATTTCATAAGTAAAAGAGGGTGTTTTCAGGCGTAATGCTTTTTGAATTTTATGAATAAGTTCCTCTTTTGAATGATCAATTGAAAGTTTTAACTGGGTAATACGGATCATATAAATTCTCCTTTTTATTGCAAAACACGCTTTAGAGCCTTTTTCAGCTACGTCCTGAGCAACTAAATCTGGTTAAAAAAGTTATCTGCCGGCATTTTTTCCTGCAACATATCCACTGGACCATGCCCACTGTAAATTATAACCACCGCATTTTCCATCCACATCCAGAAGCTCACCTGCAAAGTACAGCCCTTTCCTTTTTCTGGATTCCAGTGAGTGTGCATCCACTTCTTTTGTATACACGCCACCGCAGCAAACCTGTGCCTGCTCAAAAGGCTGGTATCCGGTTACTTTAAGAGGGTATGCACAAATGGCATTTTCCAGATTTTCCCTGGCAAGGAGCACCTTTGCCAGCTTGTCTGAAAAAAGCCCGGTAAGAAATTCTTTTTTACCTTTATAAGGACAATTTTGTTTCCTCTGCTCTAAAAAGGACGTTAATTCTTCCAGGGAAAATTCGGGCAGGAAATTCAGGAGTAAAGTAACTTTCTGACCTTTTTTCAGTGCCCTTACTGCATAACGGCTGATCTGAAATACAGGAATACCGGAAACTCCGTAATCAGTAAGCTGAAGTTCGCCGGTTTCCTCGGCTGCCTTTTTTCCCTCTATATACAAAGATACCTGTCCCTGGGTACGAACTCCCGCCCAGCCGGAAAAACCGGTATTTTTACATTTCAGAGGAACAAGAGCAGGCAAAGGCTCTATAATGGAATGTCCCAGGGCGGCTGCTATTTCATAGCCACTTCCATCAGAACCAGAGACAGAAGACGCTCTGGAGCCATTTGCCAGAACAACTGCATCACCTTCATAGCTCCATCCCTCTGTATGGATTTTCCAGCTTCCATTTTCTGTAGAAATTCCCTGCACACGAGCATTTGTTTTAATTTTCACACCAAGATTACGTGCCTCCATGCACAGTACATCAGTCACACTGGAAGCCTGGCCGCTGTGTGGATAAAGATAACCGTTATTTTTGCTGACAGGGTAAAGCCCAAGCCTAGTAAAAAAATCAACAGTATCATCCACAGAAAACTGTTTCAGAATATTCTTTTCAAAACCTGGATTATCACTTCGATAAGCGTCTTCATAGCCCTTCAGATTGGTAAAATTACATTTTCCATTTCCGGTAGCACAGATTTTTTTTCCCGGCTTTTCGTTCTGCTCCAGGACGGTAACAGCAGCTCCCTCTTTTGCAGCTGCGATAGAGGCCATAAGACCGGAAGCACCTCCACCTATGACAAAAACCCTTTTCTTATCCATATATACTCCCTGAAAACTTTATATTCTTTGCACAATAATTATGGCAATTTCACAAGATCCTGGTCCACAAGTTTCTGTAAAGACATCATTACGCCAAGCTTTGCATGCTCCCAGGTAAGTCCGCCCTGGAAATATACTGCGTATGGTTCTTTTACCGGTCCATCAGCGGAAAGCTCGATGGATGAGCCCTGTACAAATGCTCCGGCTGCCATAATTACCTGGCTGTCGTATCCTGGCATGTCCCATGGCTCCGGATCAACATAACTGTCAACAGGGGCAGCAGCCTGAATTCCTTTACAAAAGGCAATTAGTCTTTCAGGACTGTTTAAAGTTACTGCCTGGATGATATCCTGTCTTGGTTCTGTAGAATTTGGCACAACATCAAATCCAAGTTTTTCATAAATATTAGCTGCAAAGACAGCACCCTTTAAAGCTCCCTTTGTAACCATTGGAGCCAGGAAAAAGCCCTGATAGAAAGAACGGTTCACTCCAAGAGATGCCCCAACCTCTGCCCCAAGGCCTGGACATGTCATACGGTAAGAAGCATTTTCCACACATTCCTTTGTACCCGCAATGTAACCTCCAATAGGAGCAAGTCCGCCTCCTGGATTTTTGATCAGGGAACCAACTACCATATCAGCCCCTACATCACTTGGCTCAATGATATCCACAAATTCGCCATAGCAGTTATCTACCATACAGATCACATCTGGTTTAATGCTTTTTACAAAAGAAATCAGCTCCCCAATCTGTTTTACTGAAAAAGAAGGACGGGTCATGTAGCCCTTGGAGCGCTGGATTTCAACCAGTTTGGTTTTTTCATTGATTGCTTTACGGATGTTTTCGTAATCAAAAGTACCATCTTCCAGAAGATCCACCTGACGGTAAGTAACACCATACTCTGCAAGGGATCCCTTTGAAGGACGGATTCCAATTACCTCTTCCAGTGTATCATAAGGTTTTCCAGCAGGTGCAAGCATCTCGTCTCCAGGGCGCAGATTTCCGAAAAGAGCAATGGCAAGAGCATGGGTTCCGCATGCAATCTGGGGACGTACCAGACATGCTTCTGTGTGAAAGGTATCTGCGTAAACCTTTTCCAGTGTGTCACGGCCGTAATCATTGTATCCATAGCCGGAAGAAGAACCGAAGCATTCTTCACTGACGCGGTTTTTCTGCATTGCAAGAAGAACTTTCATCTGGTTATATTCTGCGGTTTTATCAAACTGTTCAAAACGTTCTTTTAACGATTCTTCTATTTCGTGACAAAAATCGTATACCTGGGAAGAGATTCCCAGCTGCTGATATAATTCTTTCATACTAATTTTTTCCGTCTAACTGACGGTATTCCTCCATTTTTTGTGTTAGTTAAAGGTGGGCGATTTCCCACCTGGTGTGGCAGTACAGACAACGGTGAATTTCGGGATTTTGCTCCGTCGCCTACTCGCTAAGTAGCCCTTTTTCACGACAAGTGTTCAGCATATGCTCTAGCATTTTTTCCTCATTATACCCGAACTCATCTTTATTTACCCACACCGTTTCTGGCTCTCTGCGGAACCAGGTGAGCTGGCGTTTGGCAAAGTGCCGGGTATCGCGCTTCAAGATCCGCACTGCTTCTTCCAATGGCATTTCTCCATCCAGATAAGCCAGGATTTCTTTATATCCAAGTCCCTGCATGGAAACCATACCCCTGTGATAGCCCATGTCTTTCAATTTCTGAACTTCTGCAATAAGCCCTCCTGTCATCATTTCATCCACCCGTTTATCAATGCGTTCATATAAAAGTTCACGTGGTGCATTTAGTACAAAGTATGCCAGATTATATGGGCTGGTTCGTTCCTGCTGTTCTTCATTGTGTGCAGAAATAGGACTGTGGTTTTGGTGGTAAAATTCCAGGGCACGGATTACACGCTTTGTGTTGTTTTCATGAATGGATTCAGCACTTTTTGGATCTACTTCTGCCAGTATCTGATGAAGATACGTGGCACCCTTTTCCTGCACAAGTGCCTCCAGACTGGCACGATAGCCATCATCCTGCTGGGCATTAGTAAAATCAATGTCCCGGGTCACGGCCTGAATATAAAAGCCGGTTCCCCCTACCAGAATGGGAATGTGTCCTTTGGCATAAATTTTTTCCATGGCTTCTTTTGCCATCTGCTGAAAACGCACAATATGAAATTCTTCATCCGGCATAAGCTCATCTACAAGATAGTGGGGAACACCCTGCATTTCCTCTGGCATGATCTTGGCTGATCCGATATCCATATATTTGTAAACCTGCATGGAATCTGCAGATATAATTTCACCGCCAACCGCTTTTGCCAGGGAAATGGACAGCTTGGTTTTTCCCACGGCTGTTGGACCGGTGAGGACAATAAGAGGTTTTTTCATAATCTCTCCTGTTTTATAAAATTATGTGCTGCTTTTTTGAGCCTGTAATTACACAATCCGCTTAAATTTCTTCTCAATTTCTGTCTTTGTCATAGCAATGATAGTCGGACGGCCATGAGGACAATTATAGGGATTGTCCAGTGTAAGAAGCTCGTCGATCAACTTATCTGCTTCCAGTGCAGACATCTGATGATTTCCTTTGACCGCAGATTTACAGGCCATTGTGGCAAGTCTCGTTGTGAAAAGGTCAAATGCATCTTTGGCACCTTCGCCGCCAAGATTATCTAACATTTCCAGAAACAGCTCTTCTTCGTGAAAACCGTACAGATTGGTTGGAACTGCACTGATGCAGTATTCCCGTCCACCGAAAGGTTCAATCTCAAAACCATATTTTGTGAAATATTCTTCATTGGCCTTTAATTTCGCCTGCTCATCCATGTTCAAGGTTACAACAAGAGGCGGATTCAAATATTGAGATTCAATGGACTGTTCCTTAAAACGCTTTACAAAGCGCTCGTAGTTTACTTTTTCATGAGCTGCATGCTGGTCAATAATATAAAACTGGTTTTCAAATTCTACCAGCCAGTAAGTGTCAAATAATTGTCCGATCAGCTTATGGCGGCTTCTGGATTCCGGTGCCAGAAGCTTCTCCTGGAAAAGTTCCAGCTGCTGGGGCGGCTCCGAAGAAGAAAGTTCCATTGCGTTTTCCAGTGACTCTTTAGGTAAAACAGGCGCAGCTTCCTTAGAAAGTGAAACTTGTTCTGCCAACTGAATTGCTTGTGCCGCCCTCTTGTCATAAGACTGTGTACAAAGTTCAGCTTTGTCTGCTTCTATATTCCTTACAGCAGATGCATTGTCAGCAGCATTCTGATTTCCAGCCTCTTTCAGGCTTTTAGCTGCTGCTTTTTCGTCTGCTTCCACTGCTGCTTTTAATGTTCCGGCAAAGAGGGCATCCTCTTCTTTGCTAAAGGGTTTGGACTGGTAAATTGCCTGTTCCCGAAGCATGCTGTCTGCATGATAACCAGAACCGCCGCTATAGCTTTTGGTTTCACCAGCTTTGCCAGTATTGTGGTGGAGTGAATTTCCGGGCGGTACAGAGCCATTTTCAGTCATATTTCCATGACCGAACGCTGTCCTTCTGCTTTTCTCGAAAGGCTCCGGAACTGCACCGCAGCTTACAGCTGTCGCTTTTGATTCCGGCTTTTCTTTTCCAACCGGAACAACTGGAATCAGTTCTCTGTGGAGCAGTGCATTATGCACCGCCTCATAAATAGCATCATAAACCTCCGCTCCTCTTGCAAAACGCACCTCCAGTTTTCGGGGATGGACATTTACATCCAGATCATTTCCTGTCATCTGGATTTGCAAAGATACAAAGGGGAACTTATGCTGCATCACAAAGCCCTTGTATGCGTCTTCAATAGCCTTTGTGATAATATTATTCTTCACAAATCTTCCATTTACATAGTAATTCTCAAAGCTTCGATTACCTCTGGAAACCTCCGGCTTACCGGCGTAGCCCTGGATTTTCATAAAATCATTTTCGTAGGAAACCTCCAGAAGTGCTTTTGCCATATCTCTGCCATATACGTTGTAAATCACATCTTTTACATTGTAATTGCCAGAGGTATGCAGCTTCACCTGTTTGTTTTGAATGTATTTGAATGAAATTTCCGGATGGGAAAGAGCTAACTGTTCCATCATAGTTCCAATATAATTAGCTTCTGAGGCGTCGGATTTCAGAAATTTGCTTCGGGCAGGTGTGTTATAAAAAAGATTACGTACCAGAAAAGTAGTTCCATCTGGAGCTCCCATTTCTTCAAGGCTCTGCTCCACGCCGCCCTCAATTACATACCGCACGCCGCTGATAGCAGAAGGTGTTTTTGTGATCAGTTCTACCTGGGAAACAGCAGCAATACTGGACAAAGCCTCACCACGAAATCCCAGTGAGGCTATGTTTTCCAGATCTTCTACTTTTTCAATTTTGCTGGTAGCGTGGCTTAAAAATGCAGTAGGTACCTGGGAGGCTTCAATTCCACCGCCATTATCTGTAATGCGGATCAGCTTTTTCCCCCCATCTGCAATTTCCACCGTTACAGCGGTTGCGCCGGCATCAATGGAGTTTTCAACAAGCTCTTTTACAACAGAAGATGGACGCTCTACCACTTCACCGGCTGCAATTTTATCAATGGTATGTTTGTCTAAAACTGCAATTTTTCTCAAATTATTTCTCCTATAGTTTTTTAATCAGTTTATAGTAGTTTACCATTTTTTGTAAAGTTATATTTTTATGTATTTGTTACCATCTGTTTTTGATTTTGTTCTGAAGGTTATATAGTGTATTCAAAGCCTCCATAGGAGTCAGATTTCCGATGTCAATGCTCTTTAACTCTTCAATAATATCATTATCCTGGATTGTGTCAAATAAAGACATCTGTGCCATATCCATTTCTACTTTTGGCTTTTTCTTGGGAGAAGTAAGGTCTTTTACTGCAGCAGTAATATCAGCATCACTTAATTCTTCCACAAGTTCTTTTGCCCTGTTAATGACGGAATCCGGTACACCAGCCAGTTTGGCAACCTGAATGCCATAGCTTTTGTCAGCACCACCCTGTACGATCTTACGAAGGAAAACAATGTCATCGCCTTTTTCTTTAACTGCGATACAGTAGTTGGTAACACCGGAAAGTTTTCCTTCCAGTTCTGTCAGTTCATGATAATGAGTTGCAAACAAAGTTTTGGCTCCGCAAAGCTTGGTATTGCTGATATGCTCAATTACAGCCCAGGCAATGGCAAGTCCGTCAAAGGTACTGGTTCCCCGTCCAATTTCATCCAGGATAAGAAGACTTTTGGCAGTTGCATTTCGAAGAATATTTGCCACCTCAGTCATTTCTACCATAAAGGTACTCTGACCACTGGCAAGATCATCAGATGCACCTACACGGGTAAAAATCCTGTCCACAATTCCAATGGTGGCCTTATCTGCCGGAACAAAGCTTCCAATCTGCGCCATAAGTACAATCAGAGCGGTCTGTCTCATATAGGTAGATTTACCGGCCATATTTGGACCTGTGATAATGGAAATTCTCTTTTTATTGCTGTCAAGATATGTATCATTGGCAATGAACATGTCATTATCAATCATCTGTTCTACAACCGGATGACGTCCGCCTTTGATATCAATAATGCCACCTTCGTTTACCTTTGGGCGTACATAGTGATTGCGCTCTGCTACAAGAGCAAGGGACGCAAATACATCCAGCCCGGCAATTGCCTTTGCTGTGCGCTGGATCCGGACAATTTCTTCTCCAACTTTGTCACGGACATCTGAAAACAGCTGATATTCCAAAGCATACAGTTTGTCTTCCGCACCGAGAATCATGTTTTCCAGATCTTTCAGTTCTTCTGTGATATAACGCTCTGCGTTTGTAAGAGTCTGCTTGCGGATATAGTTATCCGGCACCAGGTCTTTGAATGTATTTGTAACCTCAAGTGCGTAGCCAAAAACACGGTTATATTTGATTTTCAGGGATTTAATGCCTGTTCGTTCGCGTTCTCTGGATTCCAGCTCTGTCAGCCATTTTTTGCCGTCTGTACGTGCACTGCGGAATTTATCAACGTCTTCGTTAAAGCCTTCACGAATAATTCCTCCATCCTTCTGGGCGAGAGGCGGTTCATCAACAATAGCACTTTTTATCAGGCTGGTAATGTCCTCAAGGCTGTCCATATCTTCATAGATTTCCTTCAGGATGGGGGCTTCAAAGTCTTTTAAAATCTGTTTGACATATGGGATCATTTCCAGAGAGGAGGCAAATGCTACCATATCTCTTGGGTTGGCTGATTTAAAACTGATGCGGCTGACCAGACGCTCCAGATCATAAACCGGATTCAGATATTCACGGATTTCATCGCGAAGCATTGGTTTCTCATTTAATTCTTCCAGTGCAGTCAGTCTGCGGTTGATCTCTTCTGAATCAATCAGCGGCTGTTCTACAAAAGAACGAAGCGTTCTGGCTCCCATAGCTGTTTTGGTCTTATCCAGTACCCAGAGAAGAGAACCTCGTTTCTGCTTTTCACGAAGTGTTTCGACCAGTTCCAGATTCCGGCGGCTGGAGCTGTCAATAAGCATATAACGCTCTGCTGTGTATGGCCGGATGGTTGTCATTTGGGAAAGAGCTGTTTTCTGGGTTTCTTTCAGATAAAGAAACAATGCCCCGGCAGCAATGATACCGCTGTCATAGTCACTGATTCCAAGTCCCTCCAGATTGCTTACGTGAAAATGTTCTTTTAATTCCTTATGGCAGGTGTCATCATCAAAATACCAGGAGTCAAGAGAAAAAATACAGATTCCAAGGCGTTCTCTTAAATCATCAGTGTCGATTCCGGTCATAAAAAATGCATCATTACAAATAATTTCTGCTGGGCCGAATTTATTGATCTCATCAATCAGCTTCTGTCCATTTGGGACTTCTGTAAGAAAGCAGTCACCTGTGGTGATATCAGCAATAGCACAGCCGAAACGGTCTGCCACAGAAACAATAGACATCAGATAATTATTCTTGGATTCATCCAGTGATGTTGCATCAAGTGTGGTTCCCGGTGTGACCACCCGGATAACCTCACGTTTTACAAGCCCTTTCGCCTTTTTCGGATCTTCAACCTGTTCACAGATGGCAACTTTGTGTCCACGTTCGATCAGTCTGTTAATATATGTGTCCGCTGCATGAAAAGGAATTCCGCACATAGGTGCTCTTTCCTCAAGACCGCAGTCTTTACCTGTAAGAGTCAATTCCAGTTCTTTGGACACCAGAAGGGCATCATCAAAAAACATTTCATAAAAATCTCCAAGACGATAAAAAAGAATACAGTCTTTGTATTCTTCCTTGGTTTTCAGGTATTCGCACATCATCGGCGACATGTTCATACTTTTGCCAGAACCCCTTGATTTATCTGCATTTGCGCCGTTTTTGAAAGTGTTACTGCACGGTTTCTGCACGGTTTTTTTAATTTTCTCGTTATCAGTAATATTATTCATATTTATCCTTTGTTGTATTCTCTTCAATTTGGGGAATATTTTCTTCTTCGTATGTTTCTATAAATTTATTGAACTCATCCGAAACATATTCCTTCTCCAAATGCGTATAATAGTTTGTCATATTTACGCTTGAATGTCCAGCAATTTTACTTACAGTAAATGGTGACATATTTGACTGGTTCATTCTTGTAACAAACGTATGCCTAAATTTATGTGGATATACACTATAAAGATGTGGTTCCCTGTTTTCTATCTGTGCACGTTTTATCTCTTTTTTATCAATGATGTTTAATATACGTGAACATTCCAGGGAACCATATTGTGGAAGGAAGAGATTACCGGGCTTTGTTGTAAAAACAAGATCTGGGTATTCGTCTTTTAAAACGTTATTTGCGCCCCATTTCGAACCATATTTTTCCTTGTCCATATCCTGCTTTACCTTCCAAGTCAGAAAGGCATTTTCAACTTTTTTTGACATTGGAATCCAACGGTAACTTGCCTTCTTTTTAGGTGTTGTTATTTGTTTTGTATTGTATGGGTTTTCAACACGATTCTTTTTGTCATCATAAAAAATAGTTGTTTTATTAAGAGTTTTATAAACACGAATTCTGTGCGAATGAAAATCAATATCCTCCCATTGAAGAGCTGCAAGTTCTCCAATTCGCATACCTGTATTTAGGATAATATAGAACACCTCATAATATCTTGTATTTTTTGCAGCATTCAAAAAGGTTTCAATTTCTTCCTTGGTCAGAACTTTTTCTTCATCTTCCTGTAATGGATCGACTACAGTTTCTTCCGACTTGGCAATTGAAATCCCTTTACATGGATTCATGGGAATCATTCTGCTATCTACTGCACTGTTTAATAATAGATTTACAATTGTCAGCGAATGCTCCACTGACGTTTCTGCATAGCCGTCTGCCTGTAATCTTTCCACCATATTACGAATATGGGCCGGGGTGAGACTTTCCAGTCTCACCGAGCCAATATAATCTGTAATTCGTTCAAATCCATCAACATAGCCATTAATAGTCGTGTTTTTTAGGCGTCCTATATTATATAGCTTCATCCACTCCTCAAACCACTCAGCAGTAGTATACTTTCGTGCTCCTGCATTAAGCCCCATAATATATCTTGCTTTTTCATGATCGCGCTTCTTTTTGAGTTTGGCTAAATTGCTGTCATATAAGTAGATTGGTTTCGGGGAACCTTTCGTATATATTCTGGCCACATATAGCCCATCTGATCTTTGATAAAGCCCACGTCCAAGTTCTTTACCCTTTAAAGATTTACCCATATGGCATTCATCCTTTCCAGACCAGATCTCAAGTACATCAGAATATTATCACGTTCTCACAAAATATTCAAGAGTACTGTTTGTCCAGCCATTTTTCAAATTTTTTCTTATGAACAAGCGTTCTTCTCCCGATCCGGACCGTAAACTCATTTTCTGCCATTATAGTTCGGACAGTTCTTTCTGACAAACCAGTTAATTCGCATGTTTCCTTTACTGAAAGAAGAAGTTTCTCTGGTTCTTCCTGTTTATTTCCTTTTCTTGCCATATTATCCCTCATCTTTCGTAATTAAGTTATCAACCAACAACGTACTTTTATTTTCTCTTTGCTCCAGTAGTTTTTCTATTGCCTCCTGTCTTGTTATTCGTTCCCTGTTGGCTTTTAATGCAACATATTCCTGTGCCACTCCATATGCTTTACAACAGGCATTGTAGCTTTTATATGTTTTCTCACGAAATTCAAATTGTTTTTCCCGTTTCTTTTCGTAACAATAAGCAGCTGCCTCTTCAAACAGACAATTTGTTTCCCGCATATGTCTAAGAACCAGTTTTTTAGTGATTCCAAGGGCTTTGTAACATTTTTCTTTTGACTCATATTCCTGTCCCATAACAACAACTCTCTGTGGTTCCGGCATTTTCCCTTTCACTTTAAGCGCTGCTTTTCTCTGGGCTTTTAACTGTTTCTTTTCATTTTTGCGAATGTAATATTTGACTGCTTCAGAAGCTGTAATATTTTCACGCAGCATCTTATTACACACCCAGCGATAAAGAATTCCCTGTTCCTTACAACATTTTTGAAGATCTGTATACACCATTTTCCCAATTTGTATCATTTCTTTATCCACAGCTGTTTGTCTGCTTGCATAAAAATCTGCAGCCTCCTGCACGGAACAATCATGACGGTATATATACCCATAAATATCTGTTTGGCGTATCTTAAGAACCCGGCAAAAATCGTGAAGATTATCATATTTTGTTCCATCTTCCAGACAAATCGGCTCTTCTGACATCTTCTGCCATTTTTCTTTCTCTGTCTTATAATAAAACAAAGTTTCATCCACTCCAGCATTTTTATATATAATCCTGTCACACACCCATCTGTAAGAAATTCCAAGTTTCCTGCAACATTCTCGGACATCTACATATTTAACGCCTTCAAATGTAATAGGCCCAGTTCCAATTTTGTTCTTAACAGCAATATAATACCTGATTGCTTCTTCCTTGGAACACTGATTGTCTTTTATATAATTGTAAACATCAGCTCTTTTAATTCCATATTGCCTACATGTTGCTGATACCGATTCAATAGAATAATTGTCATCAAAATTCTTTTTTCTCCTTACAGGGTGATCTAAGAGAAAGAAATCCAGTGCATCTTGTAACGAACTATTCTGCGAAATGCTTTTTTGTCTGACCTTGTTTGGCTCCAGATTAAATTCGCGACAGCACTCTGTAAACATTGCATATTCCTTTTCTCTATAGAAAAACGGGGACGGATTACTATATTTTCTTTCTTCCGCTTTTTTTATGCAATGGGTCAATGCAACAGCTCCGGTTTTTCCAGTTTCTGCCATGCATTTTCGTACTGTTGATTCTGGTATACCCATTTCCCTGCAGCATTTTGCTAAAGAAGGATATGTTTTTCCCTTGTAAACGAATTTTATCTGTTTCGTATACTTAATTGCTTTTTCTAATGCTTCCTGAATGGTATCACCATAATCATATTGGTAATGTCGCACGGTAAATTTATTTACACCATAAAATTCACAGCAGTTGTCGAGATTCAACCAATTCCGATTGCGAAAAACAAATTGATTCTGCTCACGTATTTCCTTGAAATGATCAAGTGCTTCTGTGAAAGAACAATTATTCGTATGTCTATACCCTAAAACAGAACCATACTCAAATCCAAGTTTCTCACAACAATTTTTTTTGCTTAGGTATAAAATACCTTCATATTCAAAATAGAATCTTTCAAAATATTTGGTTCTCCGCCTTGGTTTATGCATAATATCGTCTTCCTTTCAACATATGGAGCTGACACAGCACATACTTTCCCCCTTTCGTATTTGAGATTGGCATTTGGAAACAACAAAAGCGCCTAAAATCAATAATCTTCTTGATTTTGGGCGCTCTATTCACGCATATAATTTTTTAATCTCAAACAAAATCGAGATAAGAATTTACGCAGTATCTGCTGCCAAATGCCATTTTTATTATATCATTCTGTAGTTTTGTGTCAATTTCACTGTAGTTCCATATACGTAGTATTTTAATTTCATCACCATGATAATTTACAAAATTATTTTCTAAGACTCGTATGAGCCAACAATATAGGAACAATACCATTTATGCAGCATTTTCCATTAAATCTTCCTCCAGGATATCCGCAAGCAGCTTTCCAGTAAAGCCAAATCCGTTCACCTTTACTTTCTTTTCCCGCAGATTCTCAATTTCTCTCTTTCGAAGATCACGGCTTTTTATCGAAAGCATCTTATCTTCCTTATTTAGTTTACGCGAAAGCTGTTTCTGCCAACGCAATAAAAATTTCTCGGCCTGCTTAATATCCGGGTTCTGCCTGTTAAAATATGTCCGTTTCTGGCGTACTGTCCCATCTGGTTCCACTTCCAATGTATAATATGGCTTTTGGGGTGCATTCTTTTTTCTCAGGAACAAAAGATAAGACTCCTGTTTTACCATACGCGCAAAATAAGTATCTTTTCCAATGATGCAGTGCTGCAGTTCTTCTCCTTCTTCCAGAATATCCTTGATTTTCCGTGGTGCCACAATTTGGAAAGTATGATCGCTATATTCATATTTTCTCAGGTTCTCACAGACGTTTTCTATACCAGGAAATTTTTCTGCGATCTCTTCGGCTTTTATATCCATTTTCTTCTCTATCATCAATTGAACCAGTTCATTATGCCGTTTTTCCAGTTGTCTCGCATGGTATATAATTGGATCCTTCACGTCCATACCAAGCTTTGATGCCATGTCAAGATAGTCTTTCCAGGTACCAATAAGCTCCTTTGGCTTTTTTTCACTTTCTTTTGCCTGTTTTTCCAAATAATTTTTTATCTGTTCCGGGCTCATCCGATCCAATACAAAAAAAAGGTCTTCCAGACAGATCTGCCATTTCGAGAACCAGGCAATCACGTTATCTTTTATCACTTTTTCAAATCCCTTTTCATAAATCAACCATTGCAGAAATACTTTTCCACCATGATTATTGCGAAGGCGGTTCAGGCGAAACTTATCAATCCCAAGAGCATGTCCAAGCGAATCTGCTTCCTTATAAAAAACAGAAGTATTGTTTTCTATGATTTCCTTTGCAAGCTCATTCAGCCCGGCTTTTATCAGTTGCTCCAGATAAGGATATTGCTTTAACCGATGAAAATAGGCTACCGGCTCTACTGTTTCACTTTTTCTGACCAGCTCATGGAATCCGCTTCTTTTAAGCTGGTTATTTTTTATTCCATGGAGTGACTTTTTGTAGATATGTCCCGGATAGCGGGGTTCATATCCCCAATTTCCCCAGCAATAAGGGTTGTATGTATTTAATGACCCATGGATCCATCTGTTCTCTTCTGTCCCATGATAATAGCCCCAGTAAAATTCTTTTTCGTTAAGGTCTTTATCAAATACATATCGTCGCAGCTCTCTCCAGTTATAAACTGGTTTTGTATAAGCAACCATGTCATATTTCACATCTGCCCTGAATTCACGAATAACAAAGTTATCACCGCATGTCTGCAAAAGATATGCAGTTTCTTCTTTTGACTTTACCATGCGCTGTCTTCCCACTGCCTTATATTGGATCTTATGCCGGCAGTTAGGACATTTTCCCGTCCTGTTGTGTTTTACGCCATTCACCACCACATTCTTTTCACACCATGTACAGTAGCCTGTGATATTTTTCTTCCGGGAGTATTCATAAAAAATGTAATTCTGTGTAATTCCCACTTTTTTCAGCCATTTCTCCCAGTCCTTCGGAGTTTCCCTGACGTATTTCATAACCTGGTCCCAGGCGGTTGTTCGTTTTAAATGTTTCTGTATCTTTTGCCTTTCCCGTACCCGTTCTTCAAAATGAAAAAGGCCATAACATACATTATCTTTTTTATATTCCTCACCCAGGGGTTCCCATATTTGACTGCGGCTGTTTAGATCACACCAGGCATGATCTCCCTTTACACCTTTTGGCAGTTCAATTTTATCCAGCATTTTATTGGTCCATTTCTTCAGCCGGTAATCATATCCTATGAAGCAATCTTTTTCCTTATCAATGAACAGGGTATATAAAGGTCTTCTTCCGCCAGTAGTCAAAATATCTGTAACAAAAAAACCAATTTTTAAGATATTTTCGTCCATTTCTGCCTGAATGAACAAACCAATTGGATATTCCATTCTCTCATAAGCCATATTTCCGATAGCTGGTATATCACTTTCTGCCGCCAGAAGCATCTCTTCCGATGGTTCCAATACCTTCATTTTTTTTAGCTTTCGTTTTTCCATCTAATTTGTCCTTTCCGAAGTTATTTTATAAATCCAGGGTTAACTGCTCAGCCTCATCCTTATGCGCATTTGCCGTAACCCACTCCTGTTGCAAAGCTTCAATCTGTTCGGCAGAAAGTCTCTTCTTCATAAATCTTTGTTCTGTATCATTCAGAGACTCCCAGCCCTTTTTCACAATCTTTCTTTTTGTCTGCTCCAGGCGTTTCTCTTTTCGTTTCTGTTTCCACTTCTTCTTCGCTTTCGCAAAGTCTGCTTCATAGCCAATGTATATTCCGGCTTTTTCATCCTCAATATCCTGCGCCTTATCTCGCGTCAATCGCGTAGCAACTCTAACATTCAGAATTTCCACCTTCAAATCAGGATCGTACAAGGCCTGCATAGAATAGCCATTCCACCATTCCTTATCAAAAATATCCTCCTGTTTTCTTTTTACAATTTCTTCACAGATATCGACTGAAACCTTGCTTTGCAAAAATTTCTTCCCCCTTGTGATCGTCACTACAGGCTCCCCGGCAAAAAAGGTATCATCTTTTCGGATTGTAGATACCTTTAGATCGTAGTATATATTCCCCGTCTTTTTGGAAAGAGGTCTGCCCCGCAGCATACAATACTCTCCTGGTCCGCACATGCACCTCATCGGATTATATTGCAGGCTCCATTCCTGCTTCTCGTAGTTATAAGACATATGCATCTTACAAATACAGTTTTTATGCTGTTCCTTAAATTTCTGAAACAATTCTTCCTTTTTCTGATCTGCCTGGTCTTCCAAATATTCTGCACTTTTTTCATACTGGTAATCTGATACCATATGGCAGGCACAGAAGCCGAAGTTATCATCCCTTAATAAGGGATGATTCTGTTCACAATTTTTCTTATGCCATGGACACCGAAAAACGACATTATCATTTTCAAAGCAGAATGTTTCCTCCAGGTAATCTATATCGTTAATACATTTTTCCCAACTCACGTATAGACCACAGCCAGACATAAATGCTTTCTTTTCCAGATAATCTTTGGTATATATAAAACCGCCGCATGAATTTTCAAGTGGTGACTTTCCCAGCCTTCCGTT
>CAKRMK010000027.1 GCA_934364795.1 uncultured Blautia sp. | reverse complement strand
TGTTTCACTGTTTAGTTATCAAGGTTGTTCGCTGTCAGCTCTTTGCGACAGCTTGTTTACTTTATCATATCTTTCAAGCCTTGTCAAGAACTTTTTTCAAAAGTTTTTGAGGTTTTTCAGATCTTTCTAAAGTTGTTTGTTTCTGTCGTTCTGTTCAAGCGACTTGGATACTTTATCATAAGTTCAGTCGATTGTCAACAGTTAATTTGAATATTCTGAAAACTAATTTATTTTTCAGTATTTCAGAAGCAATTTCTTGCGACAGCTTGTTTAATATACCACTGCTGCAAGGAGAAGTCAAGCACTTTTTACAAAAATATACATTTTTTTGTGTAACTTATTTTTGTACGTTTTCTCGATCACAAGCTCTAGAGCGTGTTTGAAAAAGGCTTTCTGCAAGATGTGCGTCACAATTTGTGGGAGATTTTGCCCGGATGAGGGCGCCGTAGCGGGCTACGGCAACTGAATTCGGGTAAAATATACCGCAAAGTGGGGCGTGCAGATTGTGGGAATGATTTTTCAAACACGCTCTAGAGCCTGTTTGAAAAAAGCTTTAGAAATAATTGTTGAATTTTGTCATATCTTTTTTCTTGCATATTTACTCGGTTTATACTATACTAGAAGAAAGCATTTCATTTCAGTAAGTCTATTTTTGATATTGTTCTAATATCACCGGCGTTCCGCCACTTCAGAAATTTCATGCTTTTCCCTATTAACAGCAGGAACGTTTCTGATCCGGAGCCACCTGATACAGAGACTTTCCACATTTCTATATTGAATGGAGGTCTTTCATGAACAATACCTTTACATCACCAAACCGCCTTTATAAAGACAGGCTGTTTAAAATGATTTTTAATGACAAAACAGAACTACTAAAACTTTATAATGCAATCAACGGAACTCATTACAATGATCCTGCGAAACTTATCATCACAACACTGGAAAACGCAATCTACATGACTATGGAAAATGACCTTTCCTTTATCATTGATATGAGACTTACTCTTTATGAACAACAGGCTTCAATTAATCCTAATCTACCCCTGCGTTTTCTTATGTACATAACCGATATTTATTCTGCTTATACGCGAGATATGAACCTTTATGGATCCAAGCCACTGCAGCTTCCACCACCTTCTTTTGTTATTTTTTATAACGGAACATTAAAACAGCCCGACCGAAAGGAATACTACCTTTCTGATCTATTTCATCCCAGTGCAGAACCGCCCTCTCTTGAATTAAAGGCTGTCATGCTAAATATTAATAAGGGGCATACCGTAGAAAAAGCAATCACAGAATGCATACAGAAAGATGTTTTGCGGGATTTCCTTTTAAAGAACAAAGCGGAGGCAAAAGCTATGAGCATTTATGAATATGATGAAGAGAAAACCATGAGAATGCTTCGGGAGGAGGCTTTTGAAGATGGACTTTTGGAAGGTATTCAGGCAACTATTAGTACCTGTATAGATTTTAAACTTCCATTTGATACAATCATTCAAAAGCTTACAAGTAGTTTTCACCTTTCTGAAGATACTGCAAAAGCATATCTAAATGAATATTTGAGTAAAAACAACGCTTTAACTATATCCCAGGAAGCGTCAACAACTAGTATTTATGAATACAACGAAGAGAAAACCATGAGAATGCTTCGGGAGGAGGCTTTTGAAGATGGAAGCATCCAGGCAACCATTAATTCTTATATGGATTTTAGTGTCCCGAATGAAGTTATCATCCAGAAACTGGTTTCCCGTTTTCATCTTTCTGAAGATGAAGCCCGAAACCATTTGAAAAATTACTTCAATAAAAAGTCCTGAAAGAACACCTTCCGGTCCAAAACACGCAAAAAGGCGGTACCAGATCAGCATCACTTATCTCTAAGCAACCCAGTCTTGGTACCGCCCTTTCTATTTTTTATTTATTTGGCATGATCCAGAATTTCATTGTCGGGTAGCTAAGTACTACCTGTACCAGAATGTTAAGTACATTTGCAAGTGTAGGTGCAAGTGCCTCTGAAATTCCGATATTTACGAAAAAGCTCTGGCTGTAAGCCGGAAGTGCTGCTGATACAAGTACAAGAACAACAGCCAGTACGATATATTTCGGTACTGCTTTTTCAAATGCCGCATTAGACTTAAATACAAGGTTCTTCTGAACGAAAAAGTTTACAGTCTGTGCAGCTGCTGTTGCAACCAGGAAGCTTAAGAAACCGCATAAACCAAGGTTAGACTCGATATTATCCGCATAGTTAAACACCAGGAACTTAAACGGTGTATTGGCAAATCCTTTGAAGATGAAGCCTGTACACAGCCACATAATGATAAAGTTTGTAATAGTTGCACAGTTTGACAATACGTTAAATTTAATAAACTCCCAGAGATTTGGATGATCTTCAATTAACTGTTTAATTTTTCCCATGATAAACTCCTTTTACTATAACTTTTTTAGAATTGCGGAAGCTGTTTTGCAGCGGAGCAATTCGTGGATATCAAATATTATTTCTGTTCTTCCAGCTCTTTTTCGTACTGTTTGTTCAGCTTCTGATTTCTGAAAAATCCGCTGATTACTTTTCCAAGGCCGCCAATATGACCATTTACAACCCGCACAAGGCCTTCCACCATCTCCATAGAAACCATGCCTCCGGTCATTTTTGCAATAGCTCTAAATGGCATATTATACTGGAACAAAGTGTTCAGATCCGGTACACCTGCTGCCTCACTCTTTTTCAGTCTTTCACCCAGTTTTTTGCAGATAAAGCGGGCAATTCCACTTTTAGCGTAATACATCTGGCAAAGAGCATCATTCATTCCCAGCTCTCCGCTCCAACTTCCATCCGGAATAGAATGTCCCAGAATGTTTTCGTATTCCTCGTTACCGATTTTCTGGATCTTACCATCCACATAAGAGGATACACGATTGGTGTAATAGGGCATTACTTCTGTAGTACCAATGATTGCAAGCGTATCCTGAAGTCTGATATCCGCACAGCTTGCACCGATCATGATACTGTAAACGCCGCCTTCAACCTCCCATTTATTGGTTTTCATGTTCCAGTAACGGAAAGTCTTATCATCAAATTTAATAGAAACAGTCTTTTCCTCGCCAGCTTTTAAGAACACCTTTGTAAAACCTTTCAGCTCTTTTACAGGGCGGAAAACTTTTGCTCCCGGAAGTCCTACATAAAGCTGTGCAATTTCTGCACCATCATATTTTCCGGTATTGCGGATAGTGAAAGTAACCCCATCCGGTTTTACATTCAGGTTGCCGTATTCAAAAGTAGTATAGGACAGACCATAACCAAATGGATAATTTACCGGAACTCCCGCTGTATCAAAATAACGGTATCCTACATAAATACCCTCTCTGTACTCTGAATTACGCTCCTGTGAAGGATAGTAATTATAAGAAGGAGTATCCTCATATTTCTTTATGTAAGTTTCTGCAAGCTTACCAGAAGGATTAACCTTACCGGAAAGAATGTCAAGAACAGCTCCTGCTCCGGCCTGTCCCATTAATGCAGTATGAAGCAATGCTTTAAAATGATGATGCCATGGCATTTCAATAACAGAACCGGCACTGATAATACCAACCATATTGGCATTTGCTTTTGCAAGCTCCTGGATCAGATTGATCTGGTTCTGCGGAATACGAAGATGCTTACGGTCAAGACCTTCTGTCTCACTCTTTTCATTTAAGCCAAAGAAGAACAGCACAACATCAGAACGGCGTGCAAGATCCACAGCCTCTTTCTTCATTGCTTCGTCCTCTTTACCATCACGCTGGTAGCCATGTACAATTCCTGTTACAGAAATGCCACTGCCTTCAAGCATATCCTTGATAGAGTCAACCTTTGTTGAGTTTACCATGGAAGATCCGGCACCCTGATATCTTGGTTCAAATGCAAAATCACCAATAATTGCAGCCTGAACCTTTCCGTTTATTGGAAGGATTCCATCTTCATTTTTCAGAAGTACTGCACTTTCCTGACATGCAAGACGAGCCAGTTTATGATGCTCTTCATGAACTGCCTTTTTATCTGCTGCTTTTTTATAATGTTTTGCATTTTCTGTTGTGGTAAGAACCAGATCAAGAAGCTCATCTACGCGCTCATCAATATCTTTTTCTGTAATCTTTCCGCTCTCAACACTTGCAAGAAGCTCTCTTGCAGCATCAAGTCCAGGTGTTGGCATCTCCAGAGTGGAACCATTTTTTACACCAAGAGAATGGTCATTAGATGCACCCCAGTCTGTAATAACAGAACCTTCAAAGCCCCATTCATCGCGAAGGATGTCCTTTAACAGATGCTCATTCTCATTTGCATAAACACCATTTACTTCATTGTAACTGCTCATAACGGTTTTGGCATTTCCTTCTTTGATGGCAATCTCAAAACCGGTAAGATAAATTTCTCTTAATGTTCTTTCATCAACAACCGCATTCATAGCCATACGGCGAAGCTCCTGGCTGTTTACTGCAAAATGCTTCGCACATGCTGCAGCACCTTTGCTCTGTACTCCGCGAATAAATGCAGCTGCCATTTTTCCGGAAAGATATGGATCTTCAGAAAAATACTCAAAATTACGTCCGCAAAGAGGGTTTCTCTTAATATTCAGTCCTGGTCCAAGAAGAACATTAACTCCTTCTTCCATAGATTCTGTACCAAGTGCCTCACCAACTTTTTCTTCCAGTTTCTCATCCCAGCTATTAGCCATTGTAGCTGCTGTTGGGAAACAGGTTGCCGGAACAGACGGATTGATTCCAAGATGGTCTCCGGCTCCAGCCTGTTTACGCACACCGTTAGGTCCATCTGAACAGAAAATTGCCGGAATATCCAGACGCGGAAATTCTCTGGTCTGCCATTCGCTCTTTCCACTAAGGAAAGCGGCTTTTTCTTTTAATGTCATATTGTCTATAATGTTCTGGTATTTCATTAAATCAATTGCTCCCTTCTCCTTAACCTTTTACCTTACATTTACTTCGTGAGCAACAATTTGCTTCGCGATGCAATAAATTTGCTACTCCACCCATTGCTTTTATGATTTTAATATAACATAACCCCGGCAGAAACTGATGGGGTTATCACAAACTGTCATTTTATTGCACGAAATGCATTTTCTCTTGTCCATTTTCTCTATTAGAGTTATACTTGATGTTACAAATTGCAACATTCCTTTAGACATATTGCTGTCAACTTTTATCTTCAGGAGAAACACTTATGAAAAAATCAGAAAAAAACACACCAAACCAGATCACCAGAGAACGGATTGTCAGCGCCCTTCTTGAACTGATCCGCGAAAAACCTTTATCAACTATCACCATAACAGAACTCACCAGACGGGCAGGTGTTTCCCGCATGGCTTTTTACCGGAATTTTTCTACAAAAGAAGAGGTTTTTTCTTCTCACCTCAAAGACATCCTGCAAAAATATCAGGAAGAAGATCAAAATTTACAGCTTCAGGGAATTTATTATGATCATCCTCATATGATCCATTGCTTTGAATACTGGTATCAGTACCGGGACTTTTTCGATGGGCTTATCCACTGCGGCTTCGGAAACATTTTTCTTGAGTATCTTACCCGATATATTATCTGGAAATGGAAAAACACCTGCCAGAACGCCAGCCAGTATTACCGACTGTCCGCCTTTGCAGGTGCTCTCTATAATGTTTATTTTTCCTGGGCTTATAATGGATATCAGGAAACGCCCCAGCAGCTCGCCGATATTCTGGATGGCATATTTAATAAATAACCCAGCTATGACAACCGAATTCGGGTGAAATATACCGCAAAGTGGAGTGTGCAGATTGTGGAAAATCATAAAAGCTCTTTTTTCAAGGTTTCCTCAAGTACGTGCACATTCACCAAAACCTGATTTTTGCCTCAAGTAATGGACCAAGTCCCTGCAGCATTTCTTCCAGATTACACTTTCCTTCTACCAGCCGCATTTTGCCGCTCTACATTAAGCCTGTTCTGGATAATTGCACTGATTTCTCCGAGACATTTACATTCTTCTTTTCTGCCCTGGATATCACTGCTGATTCCCTGGAAAATAATACTTCCAGAATATCTGCCGTTATCCGTCATATGAAATACAATGTCGTTTTCTCCACTGAGGTAAGGTTGGATCAGTGGTGCCCATCTGGTATCTTTCTCAGGAAGCAAAAGCAGCTGCATTTCCTGCTCTTCCATAAACTGCTGATACTCTTTTTCTTTACAATGCACCAGGCCGTCCCATCCCTGAAAATGATTCCTCTGCCAGCAGTAAAACAGGTCAGCTACCATATATTCTCTGCTAAAATGAGTAATAATCATATTGGAAAGACGATATTTTTCCTGCAGCTTTAGTGAAAGAATATCAAGTACCACTGAAGTTTTTCCCTCTCTGTCAAACAGATTCAAAGCAACAGAGGAAAGGGTCATTTCCTTCAGGCGCTCCAGTGAGGCAACTTCATTAAAAGCAGCCTCTGATGAATCCCTCTTTTCTTCTTCATTAAGCTCTGCAAAAGAAACAAACTGATTCTTTCCCCGTCTTGCAGCCGTAAGTGCCGCTTTGGTCTGTTCCAACGCCTGAGACAGAGAATTGTTCTGACTGGTAACTGCAATTCCGCCTTTCAGGGAAAGTGACAGATATTTTTCATCTGTAAGGCCTGCAAAATCTTTCTGCCAGAAGTCTGGCAAACTGTTCCAGAATGATATCGCCGAAAATAAGTCCATATTGTTCATCAATCTTTGAAAAATGCTGGATTTCCAGGATAACCAGAACCCCGTCCGGATGTTTGCCACAGTCCCAGACACCATCTCTGCCTTTACTGTTTACCACTTCCAGCAGTTTTTCTTTGCATTTGTATGTAAACTGGTTTCGTAGTATACTGAACCAGAAAATATACCAGAATCACTGCCACCAAAACACTTCCGAAGATTACACTAAGAATTCTCTGGGTAAGGAACATTTCTGCTGTAGAGATCCAGATTGCTTGTGATTGCATAAATTTTCTGTTTCCCCACCAATGCTCCTCTTACCAGCTGAAGATCTCCCTGCACAGGATCCTCCAGCACAAAGGAACTGCTTTCCCTGGAAATGCAGTCATACAAAGCGCCCTCGCCTGCAACTTCTGTGATTCCTTCGGTAGTGGTAAGCTCATCCACAGTTGTACCGGTAGCTTCTGCAAATGGTTCCCAGTCAGTTTTATTAATCATTGTGATTTCTGCTGATTTCGCAACGGGGAAAAGATAAAGAGCACCATCCTGATTAAAATAGCCATCCTGAATATAGGAATCTACATATTGAGACAGTTCCTCTTCTGTGAAATATTTAGAAAGATCCGCAAGCTTATCCTCTTTCTGGACTGTATATGCGGTATCTGAATAAGACGAGAAAACATCCGGCTCTTCCCAAAATCCAGCGAAATCTGCCCTTAGTTTCAAATAAAATACCCCTGTATGTAAAAATACACCGCAGGCTTCTGCGAAATGCACTGTCATTTACAGCATGTGGCATTTTTACACATCACAGGGGCAAATTGTAGTATATAGATTTATTATAGAAAATGTGAGAAAAAGAATCAATTAATTTCGAGAAATTTATACTACGTTATTTTTCTGTCAATGTTTCATTCATACTTCCCATGCGGTATCCCTGAAGATCCATGGTCACGTAGGTAAATCCGTACTCTTTAAATGCTTTTACGATCTGTTCACGGTTATCCAGAACCTTCTGAAGCTCATCTGGAAGAACCTCGATTCTTGCCATCTTGTCGTGGATACGCACACGCAACTGATGGAAACCAAGATCCAGAAGAAGCTGCTCTGCTTTATCTACCATTCCCAGTTTCTCTTTGGTAATGGTTTCGCCATATACAAAGCGGGAAGAAAGACAGGCGAAAGACTGTTTCTCCCAGGTTGGCAGTCCCAGGTCTTTTGATAACGCACGAATATCTTCTTTATATAGTTCACTGTGGCGCAGCGGGCTTTTTACTCCAAGTTCAGCAACTGCCTGAAGTCCGGGTCTGTAGTCACCATTGTCATCCATGTTAGAACCTTCTGCAACTGCATTCAGCCCTTTTTTTCTGGCAATCTCCCAGATTTTCTCGAACAGCTCCTTCTTACAGATGTAGCAGCGGTTCTTTGGGTTCTGGCAAAAACCTTCGATCTCCAGCTCTTCTGATTCTACGGTGATGTGGCGGATTCCTTCTTTCTCGCAGAAAGCTTTCGCCTCTTCCAGTTCTCTCTTGGGAAAAGAGCAGGACATTGCTGTGATAGCCAGGCACTTATCTCCCAGTACGTCATGGGCTGTTTTTAAAAGAAAAGTGGAATCAACACCGCTGGAAAAAGCAACTGCCATGCTTCCCAGGCTGCGTAAATATTCTTTCAGATTTTCATATTTATTCTGCTGTTCTTTGGTTGCGGTCATTTCACTCATACTCATAAACGAATCCTCCTGTATAAAAAACGTGGTTGGTTCCCTATCTCTGCAATACCAGAAAAATTACGCAAGCTACAGACATAAGAATCAAGGGCAGAAGAGTTTCTGCCCCTGTATCTGCATATGGTACTATAGATTATCCTAGTATGTCAATAGGGTTTGTTGCAAAGCAATTTTATTGACCTAAAACGACCGCACAGCCTTAACTGCACGGTCGTCCAATGTTCATTTTCTTATCTACAATATTTAAGCTCTTTATTCTGTAAACAGAGGTGTGGAATAATATCTGTCACCTGTATCTGGAAGAAGTGCAACGATTACTTTACCTTTGTTCTCTGGCTTCTTCGCATACTCGATTGCAGCATTTAATGCAGCACCGGAAGAAATTCCAACCAGGATTCCTTCTTTGTGTGCAAGAAGTTTTGCTGCTGCGAAAGCATCATCACTTTCTGCTTTGTAAATTTCATCATAAACAGATGTATTCAGAACCTCCGGAACGAATCCAGCTCCGATACCCTGGATCTTGTGCGGGCCGGCTTTTCCCTCGGATAATACAGGGGATGTAGCAGGCTCAAGTGCTACGATCTTCACATTCGGATTCTGCTCCTTCAGATATTCGCCAGTTCCGGTAAGGGTTCCGCCTGTACCAACACCTGCGATAAAGATATCAACTTTTCCTTCTGTATCTTTCCAGATCTCTGGACCGGTTGTTGCTTTGTGTACTGCCGGGTTAGCAGGATTCACAAACTGTCCCGGGATAAAGCTGTTGGGAATTTCTTCTGCCAGCTCATTTGCCTTGGCGATGGCACCCTTCATACCTTTGGTTCCGTCGGTGAGAACCAGTTCTGCGCCGTATGCTTTCAGAATATTTCTACGCTCAACACTCATAGTCTCCGGCATGGTAAGAATGATTCTGTATCCTTTGGCTGCTGCGATAGAAGCAAGACCGATTCCGGTATTTCCTGATGTAGGCTCGATGATAACAGAACCTTCTTTCAGGATTCCCTTCTGCTCTGCATCTTCGATCATTGCCTTGGCAATTCTGTCCTTAACGCTTCCAGCCGGGTTAAAATATTCCAGCTTCACAAGAACGGTAGCTTCCAGTCCAAGTTCCTTCTCAATATTTGTAACTTCAACAAGTGGGGTATTTCCGATTAATCCAAGTGTTCCCTTATAGTATCCCATATCCATTCCTTTCCCGGCTGTGGGAGTTTATACTCCAAACCGTATACACTTTTCAAATTTTTGTTTTCAGGTCATAAATTCTGATCTTAGAATTTATGAATTGAGTTTTAAAGCTTAATTCATATTCTTTTGTTTTCCTAGTTTCTTTCTCTGATAAATGGATATTACCACTATTAACCCACTATGTCAATAGGTTTTTAGGTTTTTTATTATTCTACGGTTACATCACACACAATGTCATAAGCATCTTCCAGCGCGTCCAATGCTTCTGTCAGCGCATCCAGCTTGTCCTGGTCCTCCCCATCCTCGTCATATTCCTGGATCAGTGCTGCAAATTCATCTTTTAACTCCTCCATATAATCTGCAATCTGCTCCAGTTTTTCTTCTTTTTCCAGTACGGATGAAAGATTGATAATTTTTCCCATTGTAGAATTCCTCCTGTTTGTTTAGTTTTTTACTAATTATACGATGTCCGTAATAAAAGGTCAAAAGCATATAGTAAATCCGGCAAGTAAATGCCGAAGGCTGGTCTTTCCCATAAAGGGACAAAATCGGGGGCAAGTGATCCTTTACCCCCGATAGCCCGATAGTCTTATTTAAAATCAAATCTCACAATCTCACAGTTCTTCACCCCAAATGCCGCATACTCCTCATTTGTCATATCAAAGAAATAGGACTGCACCATTCTGGCAATTCCATTATGCGCCACAAGAATATAAGTTTTTTCCTCTGACTTTGCTTTAATTTCATCCAGCAAATTATAAATTCTCTGTGCCAGATGAAGCATAGACTCCCCGCCTTCATAGTTACATACAAAAAGCTCTTTCGCCTTTTTGAAATCTGCACCGTCTCTTGGTGTAGACTCCCATTTTCCAAAATTTTGCTCCTTAAGTCTGGGTTCTTCCCTTCTTGGAATTCCTGTAATTTCTGAAATATGTCTGGCTGTTTCCGCAGCCCGGATCAAAGGGGAGTACAAAATTTCATCTGCCCTAATTCCCTCTTCCAGAATCTTTTTCCCTGTTGCAATCGCCTGCTCATGTCCAAAATCTGTAAGTGCAATATCTGTTGCACCGCAGATTTTATTTTCTACATTCCAAATGGTCTGACCATGTCTTACAAAATATAAATGTCCCATCTTCTGTCTTTTCCTCTCTTATATAAATCATCTCTAAAATCATCTTTAAAAGTTTCTTTTCTCGTATTCTGGACTTTTTCAACCTAATATTAGGATACCATATAACGGCAAAAAAAGGGGAAATATTTCATAGTGTAAAACACACAAATCTTATAAAAGCTTTTTGGTAAATTCAACTAAATAAGGGCACTTTAGCAATTTATATAGACCTAATTTGGTCTGCGTAGCCCGCTCTGGCACAAAAAAACTTCGGGACAGACTGTCGAATGCGTTTTTTACTCTCACATCCATTTCCAGTCTGTCCCGAAGTTCACCCCTCCCAGGGATTCAATAAATCCAGTATCATCTACAATAGCTGAATTTCTAACAAGCCATCATAACATATTCCTTCAATCAACATTTTACGGTTCCACAATATTAAAGTATAAATTCAGCTCTGCCATACTTTCACAAAGTGCCTGGTACAACTCCAAATCTCCTTCCACGCCCTCTACAAGGCTGCTGATTCCCTGCTCATTATGAGCAGCCAGTGCCAGAACACCGATCCTCTTCATACGAATCGTCACATCTGCATTGTCATCCTGCTCTCCCGGATAATACAAAAGTACACCATGATGGATTTTTAACAGATAATTATCATCATCTGTAAACTGCATATTAACAGTGAAAGATTTGTCTGCCAGCTTATCCGCATCCATCATAATTCCCATGTAATTTAACATTGTTTCTGCATCCATATTCTGAGCGGTTGAACCAACTCCTATAGCCGAAGTCTGCGGATACAGGTCTGTTCCATTACGAAGTTCAAATGCAGCTGTCAGATAGGCATTTCTCCACGCTCCCGATTCAGCCTGATAGCCGAGCTGTTCCAGCGCATCTGCACAAAGATAACGCGCCTCCTGATTCTGGGGATCTGCATAAACCAAAGTATTGGTGATCTGTGCCACCCACTGGTATTCTCCCTTCTCATAATCTGCCTGGGCCATTTTAAGGACAGCATCTGCATCTCCAAGATACTCCACCAGCTTGCTTGCGTACTCTGTGGGCTCCAGCTCATCCAGGTGAACCGGATTTGCATCATACCAGCCCATATATTTCTGATAAACAGCTTTCACATTATGCTTCAAAGTTCCGTAATATTGCCTTGTATACCATATTTTATCCAAAGCTTCCGGGAATTGTATCATATTTGCAATTTCCGCTTCTGTATATCCCTGATTAATATACAGCAAAGTCTGATCATGGATAAACTTATACGCAGCTGCCGTGTTTACCATATATTCCTGAATTACATCATTTCCCCAGTGAGGCCAGTTATGAGACTGGAAAATAACTTCTGCATCTTTTCCAAACAAACTCTGCGCCTTCAAAATATAGCTTGCCCATGCATTGGCATCTCGTACCTGTGCCCCTCTTAAGGTATAAAGATTATGTAAGGTTCCTGTACAGTTCTCTGCCATCCAAAGAGCCTTTTTTTCCGGAAAATACGTGTTCATTTCGGCTGGTGACTCTGTATCCGGAGTCAGCTGGAATGTAACCTTTACCCCATCAATTTCTGTCTCAAAAACAGGGTCTGTCACTTCAAAACTTGGTGCCACATATCCAACTCCAGACTGGGCTACCGTCAGTCCAATACCGACGGAAAGGCTGCCAAGTGCACCTTTTTGAAGAACCGATCCGTACTGATACATGGAACGTCTCTTCATAGCAGTTCCCACAAATACATTTTCCTTCATAACTGCATCTTCAAATCCTTCCGGAACGATGATGGCTGTTTTTCCAGAAGCAATCTGCTCTTCCAGAGAAAGCGTGGAATCTGCAACTTCTTCTGCAGAAATAATTCCCTCAATTCCTCCAAAATGATCTACATGGGCATGGCTGATGATAATTGCAACAATATTTGCTTTTCCCATTTCACTTTCGAACAGATCCAGCGCAGCCTTTGCAGTCACTCCTGTACTCATACAGTCAAGAATGATCCATCCATTGTCCGTTTTTACGAAAGTCATATTGGAAATATCGTAGCCACGAACCTGATAAATACCGTCACTTACCTCAAACAATCCATATTTTGCATTTAGCTGAGTATTTCTCCAAAGACTGGGGTTGGCAGAACCCGGTGCATCCTGATCACGGACAAAATTATAACTTTCCTGGCTCCAGATCACATTGTCATTATCATCTTTTAGTTCCAGAGATTCCGGTGCCGTAATAAATCCCTTCTGGGCAAATTCCACTTCCTGTTCGTCTGAAAAATCCAACAGCTGGTAGACATTTTCGTTAATCTGACGGGTAATTTCTGTTGCATCTTTTTTCTCCGGTGTCAATTCGCCCTGGGCAAAAACAAGGGTACCAGAACCAGTCATCATCAATACTGTACTAACCAAAAGAGCAATAATCCGATTTCTTTTCATACGCTTCTTCCTCCTGTTTTTTCCTGTATTCTGCAGCGTTTCAGCGCCTCCTGAATCTTTCTGGCACTTAGAGGAATCACCGTAAAATATTCTATATTCAGCCGATATGCCTGTGCAGCAAAATCCCTGTCATTGGAAAACCATGCCACCGGCAACCTGTAATCTGCTCTTCGTATTGCAATCACAGCTTCCATCCCGGCAGCATTTCCCATTGCCACAAAAGCGGCCGTAAAAGAATGATCTGATAATGCAGGAATCAGTTTTTCTGTTCTGTCAAAATGACTTAACCGAAAATCACACAGATAAGACTGTATCTCTGTAAAATCTACTGCTGTGCTGTAAATCGCAATACACATAGGCTCTACCTCCACTGCTTTCGTTAAGGTTATTTTAACAAAATAGGAGGGTGTTTTCTGATTCGGGGAATGAAATGCAAGCTTGCGGAATTAAGTGTAAGTAGAGTACTACCGATAGACGGTTAGCCCCATTCGTTTTCATTTAGGTAATCGCACAGTTTGGGCGCTTGGGCGGTTACTTTTGTGATTTATGATTATCCTTACCTAATGTATATCCGATACTAAAGCAGGTTAGGCCAAAGCTTACAACTGCAATAAAATCAATAAATTCCTCCCCGAAGTCTCCGTCTTGTACTTCTCCAGCTATAATTTGCAAAAGTTTCCTGAATTTCCTTGCGTTTCAGGCGGCTGATAGGAATTTCTGTTTTATCGGAAAGCTTCAGCACATCTGTAGGCAAGGCCACAATTTCCCTCATAGAAACCAGTGCCCAGCGTATAGGTCTGCAAAATTCATTTGCAGGCAGTATCTCCACAAGCTCTGCCACTGACATGGAAACATCCATAACCCCTTTCTTGGTATGAAGCTTTGCCCTTTTTCCATCTGCTTCTGCATATAAAATATCTGAAATATAAACACTTTCTTCCAGGCGTCCCACTTTCACATTTACAGTTCGAAGAGAATACACACTGTCAAAAAAACGATCCAGAATATTGAATAATTTTTCTTTCCCTACAGGTTTCACAATATAATGCAACGCCTCAATATCAAAAGCTTCTGCTGCGAACTCCGTGCTGGTACTTTCAAACACAATCTGGACCCGGCTGTTCCGGGAGATCAGCTCTTTCGCCGTCTCCATTCCATTAATGCCATCCATAAAAATATCCATGAAAACCAGCGAATACGCTGATGTATCAGAGGATAAAAATGCCTCCCCGGAGGTAAATTCTTCAACTTTCACATATAAATTATTTTTATCTGTATATTCCGAAAGCAGCATGACGATTTTTTTCCGATCTTCTGCAAGGTCATCGCAAACTGCAATTTTTATCTCCTGGTTCACTTTTTATTCCTCCGTGAATTTCCGTAAATTATAAATGAACAATTAAATCCACTATATGCGAACAGCAGTATAGTGTTTGTATAGCACGTACAATCAACTATAGATTTTGTGTACTTTTTTGTATTTGCTCATTTATAGTTTATAACTTAATATCAGTGGCAAGGGACTATTTAATTATTTTCTTCAATTGACCATTTTCATCAAATACAACGCTGTCTCCAACATCAATATTCCGTGCATAAAGAAGCTGGTCCTCCTGCCGTGTCCTCTTCTCCCTGCCGTCCTCTCCCGTCAAAAGCACAATAGCCATAACCGGAGAATCTTCACTTCTTTCCTCGCAGCCGAAATCAAGATCCTCCTGGATTTCCTTTACTTTATAAACCATTACCTGCACAATTTCTCCTGTCCTGTTACTTTTTTCTCATATTTCGGATTCTCTCAAACAGCTCTAAATACTCCTTCTCCACTTCCCGAAATGGCCGCACTGTATAATCCAGCTTAAAGTGCAGCTTCGGCGGCTCCCCTGTCTGCTTCTCTTCCAGAAGTACATCCAGGTCATACCACAGTAAATCATCGTCAATTTCTTTCAGCAAACGTTCTTCTTCCTCTGTAAGTCCACTTCCAAGAAACTTCTGATAAATAACCTGCAGCAAACGATTTTCTATAGCTTTATATGTTTCCATTTCCTGCTTCAAGGGCCTTGGAACATCTGACATATAACATTCGCTTGCATCGTGAAGAAGACAGGCAAGTGCCAGACGGTTGGAATATCCTCTTCCAAGAGCCTCCTTCGCACAGCAAATACAATGTTCCCCAACAGACCAGAATGTACTTACATGACCGTTTCCCCGACAGATCATAGACAGTGCATGAGCAATGTCCTGAATGCAGATCAGCTCTTTGTCCGGGTGAACAGGATCAAAATGTTTTCTTGTATATGTAGTTATATAACTCATTTTTGCCCCCTTATATGCTTCTTCGCTGCCAAAATTATTCCTGTAATCTGCACATCCTGCAAAAAGCCATTTTCAAATGTGCTCTAAAATACCTATATTATAAATTTTCCAGTTCTAAATTTCAATAAAAACACCTGGAATCTTACTTTTCAATCTTGTATAATAACCATAAAATGTACCGCATACAAATTGCAGAAATCAGAAATAAATTTTTCAGTGCTCTCGGCTTAAAATAATAAGCAAATAAATATATTCAAAGGATATCTATATGGAAAATAAAATTACTTCACCCTCCCCTCCCGGTCAGGGACAAATTCAAATTATACAGATTATCCGTCTGTTTGCCTCCCTTTGCGTCCTGATTTATCACAGCAGCATGGTCGGCCAGCATGGATATTTTGCCGTGGAAATCTTTAATATTATCAGCGGATTCGTTATCATGTACAGTACCAGGAAGCCTGACTCTTCCAATTGCTTTTTCCGAAAAAGACTCATTCGCATCATTCCCTTATACTGGTTAAGCAGCCTTGCCATGTATGTTCTGATCACGATTTTACCGTCACTTTCTGTTATGAGTGAAGCTACACCGGAGTATCTTCTGAAATCCTTATTTTTTATTCCTTTCTCAAACAGTAAGGGCTATAACACACCGATTTTAGGGTTGGGCTGGACTTTAAATTATGAAATCCTGTTTTATGTAATTTTCTTTTTGGCACTCCATCTGTCCCACAAATACAGAGGACTTATAACGTCACTCGTCCTCATATTTTTTGTTTTATCTGGTCAGTTATGGAACCGGAATAATAATTTTTACTGGGAATATTATTCGAATTTATACTTGTTGGAATTTGTTTTTGGAATTATTACTTTTTATATTTTTACCTGGATTCAAAAGAAAAAAATTGTGATTCATGATATGATATTGAAAGGAATTACACTTTGCAGTCTGTTCTGGATGCTGTTTAATGTGGGCATTTCCCAGAACATACACCGTAGTTTCTGCCTGGGTATTCCAGCTGCATTGTTCTTTTTATCCTGCTTATTATGTTTCGAAAACACCACATTTCCATCTTTTACGGTAAAGCTTGGAAACGCATCTTATTCTATATATTTAATTGAATATTTCACAACTGCCCTGTTCAAAGCAATTGCCGCCGGATGGGCTTTGCCGCTTCAGATATTAGGTTTGGTTGCTACCATACTTCTTACACTGGCGTTGTCACTGGTATCTTATGAACTGATAGAATACAGGTTTACCACATTTTTGAAAAGATGTTTTTGTTCTTCTGCGAAATAAAATTTTCCGTGAAATAGAATTACCCGAACGAGATTGTCAGAGCAAATTACAACAATCTCATTCGGGCAAAATATAACCCAAGTGGTGCGTGCAGCAGATTGCAGTAATGATTTTTGGGGAAGGCTCTGGTATCAAACTTCAAAAATCACAATCCGCTCTCTTGGATTTTCTCCATCAAATAAATCACGGCAATCAATTTCATCCACAAACATCAGCTCATCCACTGTCATCAGATAAGAAATGTATTCGTCCTGTGGATAGTAAAAAAACAACAATACTTCCCGGGGATTTTCATAACAGGAATCTGTCAGTGCAGCAATCACTTTTCGCAGGATTTCAAGCGAAAAAGGATTAAAGAAAAACACTCTGTCCACCTCTTTTGGCACTGAATAATCTTCCGCTTTTTCCAACAGAAAATCCGTCCTCGCACCGGAAATTCCGTTCTTTTTATTTTCACATGCCGCTTCAAATATCCGCTCATCATACTCAATTCCAATTGTCCGGCACCTTGTCTGGTAAGACATAAAAAGATCCACCCGCCCTTTGCCGCAGCCGTAGTCCAAAAGCACATTATTTTTGCGGATATATCCACTGTTTGCCAGACGTTCCAACACGGAATATGGAGTTGGCTCATAAGGATAACGGTATTGATCCGAGTGGGAATCGTCCCTGCCGCTGGTTTTGATCTTCAGAAGTTTATCCCACCGTGTTTCATTTATATCCATGCATTTCTAAATTCCTTTTTTCAAACTTTATTACTGTGGCTATTGCCTTAGAGCATGCCCTCAAAAGGCTTTCTGCAATCTGCACGCCCCACTTTACGGAAATGATTTTTGAAGGCAATCTCTAATCTTAAAGCCATTTTATACTACTTTGCTCCTCTGCTTTTACTGCTCTTTTCTCTTTCTGAAAAGGTACTCATCCAGCTCTTTTTTAATCTTTTCCGGAATTTCCCTGGAAACCGGGCAAACTGCCGCATTTGCAAAGCGCTCGGTAAACTTAACCAGAAAATCAATATCTTTTTGCAGCTGTTCCATAGACATTACATCCATCAGATCATACCGGCAATGTATCGGAGCCACATTCCCGCTTGCAATCCGGGCAAAAGAAACTGCCGGAACATTTTTATCCGCAAACGGTGTGGAATCACTGGAATAAACACCGGTCTTAGATTCTACCGGGAAACCTACTTCTGCTGCCATATAAGAAATATAATGGGAAAGCTTTTCTTCTGCTGAAACGCAGGCTATGAATTTTCCCATATATGTACCAATCATATCAAGATTTATATTCATTGCCATTTTTCCCAGTTCTTCCTCATGATCCCTTACATAAGCCTTGGAGCCTAACAGGCCTCGTTCCTCACTTCCACAGAATACAAATCGCAGGCCATAATTTAATTCCTTCTCTTTCAGCTGCTCCATAACTCCAAGCAGCCCGGCACAGCCACTCATATTATCATAGGCGCCGTGAGATAAAGAGGTAGAATCATAGTGTGCACTAAGTACAATATATTCGTCCCTTTTACCTGGAAGCTCTGCAATTACATTATGAGATTCCCCGTCATATTCTCTCTGGGAAATTTCCAGGCGAATCTGTTTTACTTTATTTTTTACAAGCTGGATTGCCTGTCTGGAATTAACCATTGCACAAAGCACTTTCCGTTCTTCACCAACAGCAGCTTCCCGCAAATCTCTCTGGTCGATGTCTTCATTTGCATAGTGAATATTTCCATACTGGAAAATAAGCCCTTTCACTCCCGCTTCCATCAGATCATGATACGTAAAAAATCCTACTCCCTGATCAAGAAGCACGATTTTATCCTTTGCCCCAGCCAGAGAAACCGGATCAATAGATGGCATATAATAAAGCTCGCCCTCTACCACGCCGCTTCCACAACAGCTAAGCGCCTTGCTTGGAATTTCCTGTCCGTCTGCAAAAAGATGAACAGATTCAATATCTCCCATAGCCACCCGAAATCCCTCAATGTGAGCAGAAACACCAAGTTCCTCACACTGTGACTTCAAAAACTCTGCAACCTTCATTTCTTCCTTGGTGCCACTGGCATGGACAAAATCAGTTGCTTCAAAAATATGTTGTAAATTCATGATAATTGTCTCCTTTCAAATGCTATTCCTGCGTTGCGCCTTGCAATATCTCGTTAAGCTTCCATCCCGTTTAAACGCTGCAGGAGTTAAAAATGTAATTTCAAAATATTTCGAACAATGCTTTTTCAATATTTATATTCTACCCTGTAATTTCATACTTTTCTTTAAGTTCATTCAATGTACTATTATACTTTATACACCCTTCATTCTGCAACCTTCCTACTACAATTCCCGCTGCTACACCTATTCTCCTTGCAAAATTACTGACGCCTTCCACAGAATAATCACCATTTTTCTGAAACTCATCAAAGCTTTCTCTGGAAATGAGCGTATCTCTTGCCCATGCATCCGCTGCTTCCTCATCATTTTCTGTAGTTCCGCCGCTTTGGCCAATATGCCCTAATATTATATGTGCCAATTCATGAAACAAACTGAACCAAAATTTATCTGCATCTTTTCCTCTTGTTGTCAGGCCAACTACAATTTTATTTCCTTCCATAAACGAAGCCCCCTGAAGAAAAGAACCTTTTAAATGGGGTAAAAAAACAAGTGCAATTCCACACTCTGCCAATATCTGCTTAAGCATCGGACAAAATTCTTCTGGTTCAGATAAAGTCATTCGCCGAATTTCAGATACATTACTAATTAACCGCTTAATATTAATAGCAGAAGTTTCAATATTCCTTGCCTGTAATCTCGCTTCCTGCGCCCAGGCGAGTAATGCCAAATCTCCCTTTTCTGTTATGGCCAGTCTTCTGCATGCAATTCTCGTGATCTGGCTATTCTCCAACAATGAGAGTTCAACCACTTCAAAATATCGTCTTAAGTTTATTACTTTCTCTTTTGAATTTCTTGTTTCTGAAACCCATCCAAGTTTCACCATTTCATTATAGGGAAACTTTTTTGCCAGGCTTTCATCAGCATCCATTGCCTTTTCATCCTGAACTTTAATTAACTTCTCCCTGTAGATTGCCTCAAGATTACACCAAAACTTTGCCGGTACTCCCAAAACTACTTCTAATCTGACAGCTACTTCTGGCGTCAGATGTACTTCTCCATTTACCAGTCGGCTAATATGCTTCTCTGACATATCCATCCTGGCTGCAAACTCTTTCTGACTCATTCCTCTGTCAATAAGCTGCTCTTTTATTGTTGCCCCTGGTGGTGTTGCAATAAAACTGCGACTTCTCACCATAGTGTTACCTCCTATCCATATTTTCCTAATGATAATCCACTATCTCCATAATATGAGCCACTTGTATTACATTACCATTCTTTTCAAAAATCAATCTATATGGGTGTACCAGATCAACCGCATATTGACCCTTTCTGTTATTTATTAAAGCATGGCATCTTCCAATATGATACTGCACCATTTCTTCCACAGTGTCTGCCGCTTTAATTTGCTCTATTCTCATTTGTATTTTTTCTGACATATCTTTACCATAGGTTTTATCGGAAACTTTAGCGTTTGTACAAATTTTTTCAATCTTCTTGTTTTTGTACGTGATTTCCAATGCATCACCTCTTTTTATAATTTACCTTTCAGGTAAATTTATAATAGCATAAAATCATCATGCAGTCAATTTACAATCAACCTGTCAGGTAAATTCACAACATCGCTTTAGAGCGTGTTTGAAAAAGGCTTTCTGCAAGATGTGCGTCACAATTTGTGGGAGATTTTGCCCGGATGAGGGCGCCGTAGCGGGCTACGGCAACTGAATTCGGGTAAAATATACCGCAAAGTGGGGCGTGCAGATTGTGGGAATGATTTTTCAAACACGCTTTAGAGCATGTAAAAAAAGCAGGCCCTCTTTCCACCACTACTCCTGTGTCCAAGGCCTGCTTTTTCCCATTTTCAATTAGTTTCCACTCCCGCCAGCTTAAAAGCTTTTAAAAACTTTTTAAACAAACGGATTATAAAATCTCCCCCACCGTACCGTCACCGTCAAACTAATCACCAGCAACACCACGCCAATTCCCAGCGTCACGAAATCCCGTTTTTCGAAAGGTCTTTTCGTATACCATGTCCTTTTTTTATCCTTCCCAAATCCACGAAGCTCCATTGCATTGGAAATGGTGTCGATTCGGTTCAGACTGGTAAGGATCAGCGGCAAAAGAATATTCACCGAGTTTTTCAGTCTTGCAAAAAAATGCTCATTTTTTCCCAGCTCTACGCCGCGGGCCTGCTGTGCCTGGCTGATACTATGATAGTCACGCTGAATATCAGGAATATAACGAAGGGCAATCGCGACAGAATATCCTACTTTATAAGAAATTCCAATACTGTTCAGGCTCGCCGCAAACTCACTGGGATTTGTAGCAGAGATAAATAAAATCGCAACCGGCAGTGCCACAAAATATTTCAGGGAAATATTCAGCATATAAAACAGCTGCTCTGCTGTAAGATCATATCTCCAGAACAAATGACACAGCACATGTCTGGTTCCGTACAAAGTCGTTCCCTGGTTGGGATCAAACAGAAAAATAAACAGATTATTCAACACCAGAAAAACCAGCATAAAAATCATCATAAACCGGACTTCCCGGAACTTAATCTTACTTAACTTAAACGCTGCCAGACTCACTGCAAACAGCCCCAGCAAAACCCAAGTATTATAAGTAATCATACTTGCAAACGTAAACAAAAGGAAAAATGCCAGTTTGGTGGTTCCTGTAAGCCTGTGTATCACACTTTCCCTTGGCAGATAATTCAGCACTGTCTTAGCGGCCATGGCTACGCACCTCCCTGTCTTCCTCAATAAAACGCTCTACAAATTCCTCTGCCGGACGGATTCCCAAATGATTCGCCAAAGTAAAAAGACTGGTTTCTTTTAGTGCAGCCTGTCGAATCAGATCCGGGTCACAAAGAACTGCAGCCGCACTCCTGTCTGCAATCAGCCTTCCATCAGCAAATACCAGTGCCCGAGGCGTATATTCCAGCATAAGATGCATATCATGAGTGATCATCACAACCGTAACACCCTTTTCGTTCAGCCCCTTAAGAAACTCCATAATCTCTGTATAATGATGAAAATCCTGACCTGCAGTGGGCTCATCCAAAATGATCAGTTCCGGATTCTGAACCAGCACACTTGCAATGGTCACACGCTTTTTCTGTCCAAAACTAAGAGCTGAAACCGGCCAGTTCCGGAAAGGATAAAGCCCGCATACTTTCAAAGTAGCCTCTACCTGTTCCCGGATTTCCTCCTCACTTTTCCCCATGTTCCGAAGGCTCAAAGCCACCTCATCAAAAATCATGGTTTTGGAAATCATCTGGTTTGGATTTTGCATAACATATCCAATGTGTTTTGCACGGTGACGGATATTTTCCTGAAGCAGGTCTTTTCCCTGAAAAAGGATTTCTCCTGAATCCGGCGTTTCAAAACCGCACACCAGCTTGGAAAAAGTAGATTTTCCTGCACCATTTTTACCAACAATACTTACCATTTCCCCTTTTCCTATGGTAAGCGTTACATCCTGCAAAGTTTTCTGTTTTTTCTCATATCCAAATGTTAAATTTTTCACTTCCAGAAGAGGCTCATTTTGGGAAAACGCCTGTGCCGCCGGTCGATGCCGGAACCAGTTTACCACTTTTGCCCTGTCAGCCTCATCCCACACTACAGAATCTACATGTGCCGGTTTTTTCTCCGGTAAAATCTCCACACCTGCATAACGCATTGCAGTAAGGTATAGCGGCTCACGGATTCCATTTTTCTCCAGAAGGCTGGTAGCCAGAAGTTTATCCGGATGCAGATCTGCCAGAATCTGTCCCTCTCCCATAAGAATGATCCTGTCAACATCCCGCCACAACACATCTTCCAGACGGTGCTCAATAATCACAACCGTAGTATCCGTTTTTTCCTGAATTTCATCGATCAGCTCTATGGTCTGCTTGCCTGTTGCCGGATCAAGGTTTGCCAGTGGCTCATCAAACAGCAGGATTTTCACCTGATCCACCATAACACCAGCCAGACTGACTCGCTGTTTCTGACCACCTGAAAGCTCATGGGGCGCATAATCAAGGTGATCCTGAATTCCCACCAGCTCTGCTGCATGTCTGGTGATCTCATGCATTTCCTCCTGCGGCATACAGCTGTTCTCCAGGGCAAAGGCAATATCCTCACCAACTGTCAGCCCGATAAACTGCCCGTCCGGATCCTGAAGCACAGTTCCCACATGGGCAGAAAGCTCAAAAATACTGCTCTTTGGTGCATTCACTCCATCCACAGTCAGTTCCCCTGTACACTCTCCCGGATTGGAAAAAGGATTCAGGCCATTGATACAGCCTGCCAAAGTACTTTTCCCACAGCCAGACGGACCTGCGATCAGCACCCTCTCTCCGGGATAAATATCCAGGTTGATTTCCTTCAGTGTAGGCTTTTTCTGTGCCCGGTACTGAAAGGAAAAATTTTTAAAAGAAATAATAGGAGATTTTTTCTCCATCCTCTGCTCCTTTCCCTGTCACAAAACAGCTCCCAAAGTTCTTAAACATTCGGAATCCGCTGATTTACTCAAATTCACGCTAATTTTACCATCTAATTATTGGAATGGCAATACAGAGGTCACGGTTTATCAGCCGCTTTGATATTTGATAAAGTGCCCGCCTCTTCTACATAGAAAAAGACTCTGACCGATTACGATCAAAGCCTTTTTGTGCTTTACAACTACGAGATTCTATTATTCCTGATCCAGAGATCCTTTTTTCGCAATGGTTTTTGTATAAGCCAGGATCAGAAGTCCACCTACAACAACACCTGTAATCGTGTTGGAAACGGCTGCAAATGCGCCCTGTGCAAATACTTTGTTTGCAGGCTCTGCATAAATAACAATGTCAAGTACCGGAGCAACAACTACCCATCCAACAACATGAGCAATTACATTGGCAACTGTGAACATTGCAACTTTGCTTTTGCCAAATTCACCTTCCTGAACATCCAGCTTCTTGGCAAACAGACCAACTACAACACCTACAAATGCAGATGTGATAACCCAGCTCCACCACGGGCTTCCACCCCAGGACAGGTCGATCAGTGTATGTCCGATAAATCCGATCAGTCCACCGGCTACAGGCCCATACATTGCAGCAAGCAATGCCAGTACTGCGTACTGAAGGCTGATATTTGTGTTCGGCACCGGGCTTGGAATTGCTACGAAACGTCCCAGTACAAAGAACAGTGCAGCGCCAATACCGATGGCAACTACGGTTTTGATACTGTTGTTATTTTTCATGACTCTTTCCTCCTCGTTTGTATAAACGTATCTTCCGGAAAACTATAAAGTTTAACCGGAGTGCCTATAGTATACGCTTATTTTAAACGTCTTGTCAATGCGCCAGACAGTTCTCTTACAGCTAAAATTCTTCTCGCAAAATCATGCAAAGCATATTTTCTGTTCACATGCAATTTTTTTACCTTCATCTCATAGAAATCGTAATCTGTCCCATCAAACCATAAGGTTCCAGCACATAATCCGGGGTATAAAACCTTCCTGTAGTTCTGAAATCCTCCCAGCTGATCCTGCTGCATCCGGTATAAGTCTGATGGAACGGTCCGAACATATTTCTTGGACTTCCCACAACACACAACTCAACACTGTTTTCTTTATCCAGAAGATAATCTGTAATATCTGCCCTTCTTACAGAGTCTTTCAACAAATATGCAACAGATTTTCCATTTACTTTCAGCTCGATCAAAGAAGCGGCAAACTCTCCCATTTCCAGAATATATCTGTGTTCTTCCTTTTCCTTAGCCGGAACTGTAAACTTATAAATCATAGAGCCAGGATAATGATAATATCCCTGTGAAGTCCAGTCTCCAAAATGAAGTGTACCCTTTTCTTTTACAATGGCACGGTCTGTATCCACTGCGAAATCACCGATGACAAAAATATCCTCCAGCTCAATTTCATGCGTATATGCGCCTTCAACAGTAAGCGTATGTTCTCCTGCTGTAAGTTTTGGAAGTTTCCATTTTAACATGGAGTGATCCATGAAAGTCTCATCTGTCAGCTCTGCTGCTTCCCCATCCAGGCAAACTTTGAACTTCTGGGATTTTTCAATTACAGCAAAACAGTCACCTTCAATATCTTCTTTTACAAGGAAACGGAATTTCAGCCCAAATGGAGTATTATCTGTCTCACATTTATCTCCCAGCCAGAAGTATCTCTGGGGAACGCCATTATAATAAACCTGGCGCATGTTCAGCTTTTCACGGATATATTTCTGTGCCAGCCATACATCCGTTTCCTCTCCGTAGTTTTCCTCTCCCACATAACAGGAGCAGCGATCCAAAGTCAGAACATTTTCCATAGTTCTTCTTACTTCCGCTTTCGGTCCCAGCGCGGCAAAAACCGGAGCTGCAGAATGGGGATGTTCGTATGGGAATTCCACCCTGTTTTCAGCACATTTTGTTCTTTTTTCCTCCACGCAATCTTCTTCAGAACTTCCTGCACCCACCGTCTCCACAAGCAAAATCACCGTCTGTGCCGGTTCCAGCTCCAAAAGGAAACGCATTCTTCCATTTTTCCCAGCCTGGACATCCAGCTTTTTCATCTCATTTGTCCACGGCTGATAGCACAACACTTTGCCTTGCTCCGGAAAATCCACGATTACGGTATGTGGGTTTTTCCTGTCATTATTTACAACGGTCTGCACATAACCCTCTGCAGTTTTCCGTGTCATAAGAAGAATATCCTTATCCTCCACGCCTTCTTTTGTTTTTACGCTGATGCTCCAGTCCAGAGTTTTCTTCAGCTCTTCCGGAAGCTCTTCGTAATTTTCAAGCCAGGTAATATTGTCAAACTTCTCCCAGGATGTCTGCTCTGCCTTTTCTCTGGAGCCTTCCACCATTTCCGGGAAATCTCCTACCCACAGGATTTTTCCTCCCTGACTGGAAAATTCACAAAGCTGTTTTACTGTGCTTGCAAACAAAGATACCACTCTTGGCACAATTACCACATCGTAAGAAGCCTGGCCTACATAAAAACGTCCGTCCTCTGCTTTTCCATCTGCCTCAATCAGCATCTCATCACCAAAATCAAAATCCATATGAGAGGACATAAGCATTTTTGCCAGACGATTGTATTCCTCGCCCCATTTGTTCAGGTCAGTAATATGCTTGTCCAGCCATCCCATATTCATTTCAATATGGTTAAAGTCCTCATCGAAACTGCTTCTGCACTTTGTCCAGATAGAGGACATGGGATGGATCACCAGAATTTTACGCACTACATCTCCCATGCTTTCGCACAGGGATAAGCGGGAAAAATAATCTTCCATTCTTTCATTATAATCCCACCAGGTTGTCTGATAACTGAACACCGGCGGATAGTCTCTTTTCCTGCATCCGGAAATGGAATACTGGGCAAGATGCTGGCATCTTCTGTCGATTCCATTTACAAACTGCCAGTCTCCAAGCCACTTCTGACCATCGAATCCAAATTCCCAGCCAGTACAGCCGTATGTCTCGGAAATGGTATGTTTTTTGCCATACTGATGAGCTACACTTGCACACTGTTTCACAGTAAGATACTCTTTGGTCTGCTCACCTAACAAGTCAATTCCAGGTCTGTGAATATATTTATACTGGGGCATTGCTGCTCCGCACACTCTGGTCTGGTAGCCCAGGTCATTTTCGTAAAGCATATGCCCGGTCAGCTCTACGCCTTCTTTTTCACACCATTCGTAAATCTGTTTCATATAAGATTCCTGGAAAAGCTCTGCAATAGTTCTCCAGTAATCATGACGGATCTGCTCACAGCCTTCTCCATCATAGAAAAGATAAGGCAGCTGATCCCACAGCTCGTAACCTCTTTTTTCCCGGAAATAACGTGGCAGATCATCTGTCCAGGTAATCCAGGGACGCCCTTTTGTGAAAACAGAATAGAAGTCACAGCAGTTTGGCTCGTCTGTGAAAAATCCTTTTATAGTCTTTCCAAACTCATCTTTGAAGTGTTTTTTGTAAGATTCATGAGTCAGTTCCAGAAATTCATGCACTGCTTTTGGATTCAGGTTGTCAGTAGGCGCATAGCCGTTGTACCACTCGCTGTCGCCGGAAATTTCTCTTCGCAGGATTAAGCTCTGGCATTTCGTGTTCTGTAAAGCCTCATTTTCTATTCCATCTTCTGTCACACAATTTACATTATTTTCTCCACAGATGCCCTCTGCCATTTTTACAATTTTGTACCCATCTGTCCAAATTGTATAAATTCCCAGAATTTTCCCATCTGCATATTCTTTTCCAACTTCAAGTGTTCTGCCTGCAACTTTATAAACTGCCGCATCCAGCACCTCCATAGTCAGTCCCTTGGCAGAATATTCTTTCGGATTCACATGACTTACCAGCCCTCCGGCGCATCCGGACGGCCATTTATCCTCATCATAAATCCACACTTCCAGTCCTTTTTCTTTCGCTTCCTGAACAGCGGTTCCGACCTGCGCCATCCACTCTTCTGAAAGATAGGGAGTTTCCAGTCCTTCGCGGGAATGGATGAAAAAGCCACCCATTCCCTTATCGCACATTTCCTGAATCTGAAACTTTGATTCCTTCTCATTTATCTTTTCATTCCACGCCCAGAACGGTGCGCTTCTGAATTCCTTACCAGGCTTTTCAAGTATTTCTTTCCAGTCTTTCTCCATCAGTCAATCTCCTTTTCTACCCAGTAAACAGGAGTTGTCAGAATTCCCATCTGTTCCAGTTGATACTCATAGCTCCATTTATTACCTTCTGTTCTCCACAGATTTGGCCCATACCAGGCTTCTGTACGATCTGCGTTGTGCACAACCCCAAAGGTATTGCTTCTGTTTCCATAAACCTTTATGGTGATTTCATGCAGCCCCTCATCCACTTTTCCAAGATTGATCCGATATGGAGCCATAAACAGTGCACCTTTATTTTCACCGTCAAGGAAAATTTCCAGAAGTGCCCCACCGTAATGGCTGACTTCCAGATTCAGAATACCAGCCTCGGTGTGCAGTTTACTTGTATATTCCAGATTTCCACCATAAAAGGCCAGATTCTGTCTTGTAATATCACCAAAATATAATTTCTCCGGAAGTGCAGTGATAATTCCATACTGCCCTGCAGTCTTTGTTCCAAAAGCACCCAGAAGATACATCCATTCCACATTTGTTTTTCTGCCAAATGGAATCTTCACCACCAGAATATTCTCGCCCTTGTGCAGATTTTTCAGCTTACAGGTGCGGATACTTTCGTCTACATAAAAACCAGAATCCTCATATTTCACCGGCTCTTCATTCCAGAAGATCTCATTTACTTCCGGATGTTCCATAGCCAGCTCTACTTCGTCCATTTCAATTTCAGACGGAATGGTAAAGCGAAGCTTCAGCGCATGAGACAGCGTCTCTTCCTCTTTTTCCGTCCACGGCTGGGCAAGTGCCTCCATGCGGAGAGGATAATGAAGCTTTTCACGAAACAGGTTGTCAATGCGGAGCAATTCTTCCCGTTGCTGCCATTTTCCGTCATCAAAAGCATATTCTGCCAGATCAAGAAGCAGGCTGTTTCGCTCTTCCAGTTTGTAGCTGCATGGCTGGGGCAGATTCTTCTGATTCTGCGGAATCTTGAATTCCTCTTCCTGAACCCATTTTCCTTCCGGATTCTTTTCAGCCTGCATTTCAAGGTTTTCTCCAGCCTTTACTTCATTTTTCTTCTCATCCTTTATTTCGAAATTCTCTTCTGCCTTCACTCCATCCTCAACCGGAATCAGCTTCAACAGCAAACTGTCATGGAAAGATGCCACATGGTGCACCACTGTATTTCCGTTCACATGCTCCGCCTTCACCGGGAAAATTTCCCCGGTCATAGTATCATAGCAAACCGCCTGATACTCACCCTTTATTTTAATATCCCATCTCTCATTCCATGCAATAGCCTCATTACGCGGCTTATTTACATGGCAGATAAACAGCCATTTTCCATTCCCATCCTGACGCATCTGATAAAACAGATTGTCCGCCCGGTTTCCGTTTTCTTTGTGTTTCATTCTGGCTGGATCTACACCGTCAAGAGGGAAAACATCAATGTCAATATCTCGCTCCGGCTCCAGTGCCTCCATAAGACTTACACGGCTAAAAGGAATATGTACCGCTTTTTCTTCCAGCTTCTTCACCCGGTCACTTGGTGCTGCATCTACAAACTTCGCTGTCTCGCCCATGAAAATAACTTTTCCACCGCGCTTCACGAAATTTTCCAGTTTTTCCACAGTACTGCTACGTAATGTGGCACATTCGGGGATAACTACCACATCATAATTCATTTGGCCTACAGAGAATCCACGCTTCTTCCTCTTATCTCCAGTTAATTCCCCATAATCGCACAGCTCTTTTCCAGATTCATCAGCCCCACTGTCAGCTTCCTCTCCCAGCAGTGACTCCGAAATAAAATCAAAATCAATCAGCCCAAACAGCATCCACTTAATCAGATTTTCAAAATTCTCCTCAAGCACCTGTCGTTTCAAAGAAGTCTGCTCTTTATTTCCCCAGTACATCCAGTAAGATTCCACAGGATGGATCACTCCCACATGCACGCAGGCCTTTCCCCGTGTAAGTGCTGTATTTAACCGGGCAAAATGATCCTCAATCAGATTGTATTTCTCATACCAGGGAGAATGTCGTCCGATACAAGCCGGGTAATCTCTTTTACCCTCGCCTTCCATGGAAACCCAGGTAAGATGCGGAACCCGGAAGGTTACCCCAAGGGCAGCCTGCCAGTCTCCTGCCAGCTTATGGTTGCGGAAATCGAAGGTCCAGCCCGTTACGCCGTAAATCTCGCACATAACACCTTCCCTGCCCTGCTGTCTGGACACACTTTCTGCCTGCTTCAAGGTAGAAAGCTCTCTTCTGTCACAAAGCATATCCACTCCCGGCATTCCGAAGTTTTTCATAGGACGCATACATTCCCCAATAGCAAGGGTCTGGGAGTGCAGTGTCCACTCATTCATCATATGTCCGGTAAGATAAATGCCATGCTCCAGACACCATTTTCCAATCTGATCACCAAATGCCTCTGAAAAACGTTCCATCACATGATCATGATAATGATATCTTACCTGCAATCCACTGTTATCCTTCGTCTCCCAGAAAACCTCCGGCATTCTTCTGATTACAGAATAACCATATTTCTTCTGAAAAGTCTCATCGAAATCATCTGTAAAAGGTGTAATAACCGGTTCCTGGTCAAATGGTGTCATCATCATACCCTTATGGGTGGTCTGTGGCTCATCGGTAAAAATACTTTTTATCTCACTGCCGAAATCCACGCCCAGACGTTTATAATACTGCTCATGAGTAATATCCAGAAACTTTCGGATAGCCTTTTTATCCAGAGTATTCACATAAGCCTGGTTGTTAAACCAGGGTGTATCCCCTGAAATTTCCAGATATGCCTCCCACACATTTGCCTCATCGTCTGGTTTTTCCACCGAAAATTCATAGGAGCTTAAAAATCCCTGTTCATCCAGAAGAATCCGATAATAGCCAAGGTGGGTACGGTTCTTGCTGCGAACCGCCTTTGCCGCAGCCATATAGCCCTCTTCCTCGTTTTCCTCATAGCCCACAGGCGCCAGCACCAGAAAACGTGTCCTGTTTTCCAGATCTTTTGTCACAAGTCCCCCGGCACTTCCAGATGGCCAGCGGTCCTCGTCATAAAGATAACAAAGAAGTCCCTCTTCTTTTGCCTTCTCTTCGCAGGCTTCTACACAGGAAAAAAACTCTTCTCCCAGATATTCCGTATCCAGCCCCACACGGCAATGAATGTGAAATCCACCCATTCCCATTTTCTTAAACTGTTCTACCTGATCCACCAGCTCTTCTTTATTCAGTTTTTTGTTCCACGCCCAGAACGGCGCACCTCTGTATGCCACATCAGGGCTTTTGAATAATTCTTCTCTTAATTCGTTTTCTTCTTTTTCCTTATAAAACATTATTCCTGGTCTCCTCTCCTGCGGTATTCAATTGGAGTAAATGTGGTTGCCTGCTTAAACATTCTGAAAAAATATTTGGGATTGGGGTAGCCAACTTCTCTTGAAATCTGCTCCACGCTCATGCTTGTTTTGTCCAGAAGATCTTTGGCTTTATTAATGCGGATCTCCATAAGATAAACATTCAGCCCCTTTTCCATATATTTTTTCAATATGTTGCTGCACTGTGTGGCAGAAAGATAAAACTGATCTGCCAGTGTCTGCAGTGTGATTTTTTTATAATAATTTTCCTGTATATACTTACACATCTGTTCATAAGTATAATCATCGCTGTAGCTTTTTCTTTGTATGGAAAGAGAAATCAGATTCGCATATCCGGAAATCTCTTTCTCCATTTTGGTCAGATCGTCACAGAAGCGGTATCTTGTGTAAAAAACACTCATAATGTCATCAGTTTCCACCTGATTTTCAACCGCCCACTCATCGATTCTGGCAAGAAGTCTTTTACAGGAAGCCCCAATTTCACGTAAGGTATCTTTTTCTATGGAAAACCGGGCAAAAAACTGCTTCATTGCTTTATGGCTTCCTTCTGTCTCATACTTAAAAGCCACCATTAAATCCTGAATTTCATCATCTGTATAAAGTTTTCGCTTTTGACTGGAATATTCTGACTCATAGAAAAATTTCACCTTATCTACCAGCCGGATATCCCGGAGCATTTTTTCATTTGCCTGATAGGCTCTGTGAACCTGGGAAATTCCCTGGATTTTACTACTCACAGCTCCATAGAACTTGCCGGAATGATTCCGTATCTTCATTGTAGAGAAAAACTCCGGAACCTGGCTTATGATCGTGCCCGCCTGTTGTTCCTCTTTCACTGTAAAAAGAACAAAATATTGTCCATAAACAGCTTTATTCTCAAAGCATACATAATCATAGTCCGACCAGAACCGCTTTGTGCATTCCCTGAGAATATTCATTTCTTCTGACACGTTTGTATAAATATTGATCAGAACATGCCAGTTATCCATACAAAGTCCCTGCCGTAGCTCCTCTTCTTCATTCCAGGGCTCTGTGATCACCTTTATAAACTCCATATCTTCCCGGTTCTGTTCCAGGTCCGATATTTTCTCCCGCATCTTGGTAATATTATTTTTCTGCTCGATCCGGGAAACTGCCTTTAATAACTGCTTCTCGATTTCTTCCGTTGAAAAAGGCTTCAGCACATATCCCACAACTCCGTGTTCAATGGCCTGGCTCATATAATCAAAAGCCTTATAACCGCTGATTACGATTACCGGAATATCCGAATGCTTTTCGTGAAGCTTTTTCAGAAATTCCACTCCGTCCATTTTTGCCATTTTCATGTCAGTGATAATAATATCCGGTGTGATTTCTTCCAGAAGCTCCATTCCTTTTTGTCCGTTTTCCGCTTCTCCGACGCATTCAAACTTTTCGCTTGAAATCTCGTTTATCTTACTGGTCAGACCTAACCTGATCAGCCTTTCATCATCAATAATTATGTATGTGTACATTTCTCATGGCTCCTTACAGGCACAGGATTTTCTCCAGAACGAATTTCCTGTGCTATCCATTTTCTCAGATCCACGGAACATGCAGTGTCACAGTCGTTCCCTCTTCAGGACTGCTGTCCACCTTCATTCCGTACTCTTCTGTAAAAAGAAGCTGTATTCTTTCGTGAATATTTTTCAGCCCGATATTAAAGCAGGCCTCCTCTTCTTCTGATTCTGTTTTGTCATAAATTCTCTTTCTTACACGTTCCAGTGCTGCCTCGTCCATTCCTGTTCCATTATCTTTCACAACAATATACATATCTTTTCCTTCATGCCTTGCTGTAATAAGAAGATTCCATGGAAACTCTTTTCCTGCCATTCCATGCTCAATCGCATTTTCCACAATGGGCTGAAGCATAAATTTCATAACCTTCCGTTTTTCGGCCCCGTCTTCCAGGTCAAGCTCCAGGTTGATCTCGTTTCCAAAACGAACCTCCTGAATATTCAGATACCTTTGCATCTGCCCGATTTCCTTTTCCAGGGAAATGTAATCTCCATCAATATCCATGGTATACCGCAGCATATCTCCAAGAGACTTGGTCATGGTAACAATCTGCTTGTCCCCTTCCAGCTGTGCCAGGCAGGAAATATTCTCCAGGGTATTAAACAGGAAATGGGAGTTAATCTGGGAGGTAAGGTTTCGCAGCCTTGACTTTAATATGTTAATCTGGCTTTCGTATTTTTCCTTGATCAGCATATTAATCTGGTTCAGCATTTTTTCATAATCAGCATAAAGGATTCCGATTTCATCCTGTCTTCCTTTATATTCATTATTAAACTGAAAATCCTGCCCTGAAACCTTATCCATAATCTTTGCCAGATGCACAATGGGACGGATAGACTGTCTTTCCATCCACAGTACAATAATAAGTACCAGAATCAGGACTGCACCAAGCAGGCAAAATAAAATCCTCCTGTTATAAATATAATTATCATAAAAAGATTCCAGGGAAAGCACACTCACAACCTTCCAGTTGTTAAAATCCAGTTCGCTGTATGCAACTGCCTTTGTTTTATCATTGGAATTATGAATGGTTCCCTGTTTTTTGCCCTCTGGAATCTCCAGACCTGGAAAATCATACCCATCTGCCCCGGAACCGTAAATTACATTCCCGTTCTCGTCTATAACTGCGCTGGTTCCCCAGGGAAGAGAATTTTCCTCCTTAATATCATCAAAAAATGTGTTTTTGCACACTACAGCCAGCACTGCATAACCGTCATCCTTAATGTTTTTAAACTTCCGTGCAGCAAGAAAACAGTCTTTTCCCTGTCCGTGCAGGTTCTTTTGCAATTTGGTGATTGCTGCAATTTCCACACTGCTTTTGCTGCTGGTCAGCTGCTGGTACCAGTCATCCGTTTTATAGGTTCTCTCGATTCCATAATCCAGATTCTTCATATAAGAATACACATGGCCATTGCTGCAAAAAAGATAAACACCATCTGCATGGCTTGCATTTTCCATAAGATTGGAGCATACATATTTGAACATCCTGTAATTTTTCAGTCTGGCGCTGTATGTAGGTGCTTTTTCCCCGCTCTCCTGCTGTGCAATACTTGTAATACAGTTGGTGTTGTCATAGGTGCTGAATATCAGAGAACTGATCAGATCCCGCACATCTTCATAATTTCTGTTAATATTCGAAGCCACCCTGTGTATCTCATTTCTGCTGGCACTTTCTACCTGATTATTGTAAAAAACATTATTGTTATAATCTGTATAAACGCCAAAAAACAAAACAGGTAGAATGGATACAGACAACAGACACAAAAAATATTTTGACCGGATACTCTTTATCAGTCTCATAAAAAACCTCCTGTACTTGTAATGTCTCACCATTATACCGTGTTTTGTTTTAAATGACAAAAATTTATTTAATTGTTTGAATTATTTCACAAATTAATGAGTGACAAATCATGTTATATGATCAACCCTTTACAGCTCCTACTGTCAGACCACCTACGAAATATCTCTGAAGGAATGCATAAACGATCAGGATCGGGATGGCACTTAAGAAGCAGGCTGCAAACAGCATGTTCCACTGTGTGGCGTTTTCCATATCACCAATGAAGTTCAGCATCATAAGAGGCAGTGTCTTTTTGGTTGGTGAGGAAAGGAACAGCATACCAAAGAAGAAATCGTTCCAGATCGGAACACCCTGTGTGATAACCAGTGAAGAAAGTGCCGGTTTTGTCAGCGGGATTACGATTCTTACAAAGGTAAACGGAATGCTTGCACCGTCAATACGTGCAGCCTCCTCCAGACTGTAGGGTACACCGGATTTGATAAAGTTGGTGTACAGGAAAATGGAAAACGGCAGTGCTGCTGTTACATAAAGTGCAATTGGTGCTGCGATAGTATTTCCGATTCCAACCTGGTTTACAACCTTATACATAGGAATGATGGACATCTGTGCAGATACAATCATACCAGCCAGGAAGAAGATCTGGAAAAAGCTTCCCAGTTTTCCTTTTAATCTTGCAATTGCATATCCTGCCATAGAGCAGAAAGTAAGCAAAAGAAGTACACTGATTACAGTAATGATGATACTGTTTTTCAGAGAACGGAAATAATTCATTTTTCCAAATGCGGTTTTGTAACTCTCGAAGCTGATGGGATGAAACAATCTCAAATAGTTGGAAGTATCGCTCATCTCACGGAAAGAGCCAAAAAGTGCAATGATAATTGGAGAAAGGAAGATCAGGAAAAAGATTGCCAAACCAATCGTTACCCATACTTCTGTACTGGATTTCTTTTTCATTATGCCTCAAGCTCCTTTCTCTTCATAATTGTAAGCGTGATTACGGAAATAATCAGGATGAATACAAAGGCCATAGCTGCCAGTGCTTCTGCTTTACCATACTGCATTTCCACAAATGCCATTTTGTAAATTGTGTACATAAGTGTTGCAGATGATTTTCCAGGACCACCACTTGTTAATGCGAAGATGTAGTCGAAGGATTTGAAGCCACCGATCAGACCAAGCATTACGTTAACTGTGATGGTGTTTGCAAGCATTGGGACTTTTACATAACGGATTGCCTGCCAGCCGTTACATCCGTCAATTTTTGCAGATTCAATAACTTCCTCGGAAATATTCTGAAGACCTGCAAGATAAATGATCGTCATGGTACCAGATGTTTTCCATGTCTCTACAAATGCTGCTGCAAACAGCGAAGTTCCTTTTGTACCAAGAAGGTTCGGTGCACTTGAAGATCCAAAAAGATTAAAGATTTCGGAGATCATTCCATAATGAGGTGCGTATACATAGCTCCAGAGGAAAGCTACAACGATGGTACTGAAAAGTGCCGGAATATAGAAGATAGTTCTGAAAACGCCTCTTGCTCTTAACTTCATGTTAAGAATCATTGCAAGGGTAAGTGCCTGAAGGTTACCCCAGATAACAACAAAAAGTGTGTATTTTATGGTATTTCCCATGGAGTTAAACAGGGTTCCCTGTTTGATCAGGTTTGCATAGTTTTTCATGCCTACCATATCAAAATCTCCCATGCCCCTCCAGTTTGTCAGTCCATAATAGAATGACATTAATACAGGGGAAATCCAGAATACAAGATAGAATATTAATGCCGGAACTATAAATGCCAAAAGAATATTTCTTCTTTTCTTATTCATAACTATCTCCTTTCTTTTTTCTGTTTTGAATATCTAATCCAGCGCTTTGATTAAGTAAGGCATCTGTATTTTTTACAGATGCCCTACCGTTTATTACTGATCCATTTTTACAAATGTCTGCGTCAGAGCTTTTTCATTAACTACTCTGGCAGTTACCTCTTACTCTGCAAGCTCATCAAATTTGTCCTGCATTGCCTGGCAAACATCTTCTGCGGTAGCATCACCTGTAATTACTTCCTGGAATACAGTACACATCTCATCAGATACACCTTCTGGCCAAGCATTGTTCAGGTTGTCGATATTCTGGTAGTCTTTATAACGGTCAAGGTACTCATTAATCATGTCACGGCTGTCAGAAACACCCTCAAATGCAATGATATCAGTTGTGTTGTTTACCCATGCATCAAACAGTGGAGACTGATCATCGAACCAGTACTGCATTACAAGGTCGCAAGCCTGCTGGTGAAGTTCATCGGAGTTGTTGCTTGTAAACAGCGCGTTTGCAGATGTCCAGTTGTAAACGAAATCTCCGTCTGGCTCATTAGATGGTACACAGAACATTCCTCTTTCGAAGTCTGTTGCACCTTCTGTTGTAAGCTGTGTATAACCAAAGCTTCCGTCGAAGATCATTGCTGCCTCACCATCGATGAACAGCTGACGGCTCTGATCCTGGGATAATCCAAGGGAATCTTCTACTACATATCCGTTGTCATACAGGTACTGCAGTTTGGATACTGTATCAACCCAGCACTGATCTGTGAAATGGGTATCGCCTGTGTAAAGCTCTTTATCAAAATCAGGATTCTCTGCATAGATTTCAGATGCACCGATCTGATACATAGCAAACTGGATAACATAGCTGGAGTTATCACCACAGGTAATTGGTGTATGTCCTGCATCTTTCAGTTTCTGGCAAACATCAATGAACTCATCCCAGTTTGTCGGAAGATTATCATATCCAACCTCTTTGAACATATCTTTGTTGTACCATGTTGTCAGGAAGCTTGTTCCAAGAGGAAGTCCGTATACTTTGTCATCAAATGTATAAGCGGATGTAATGGAAGAATCAAATTTATCAAGCAGGCTGAAATCGGAAAGATCTCTTACATAACCAGCGTTTACAAGATCTTCAGACTGTTTCTTTGCCCACCAGGTGAAAAGATCCGGGCCCTCGCCGCTTGCAAATTTCAGACGTACAGTCTGTTTGTACTGGTCTGTAGGAAGCTGCTCAACTTCGATTGTGATATTTGGGAATCTCTCATGAACCAGCTCCGGAAGAAGATCCAGATAAAAGTCTTTTTTATCTGTGCTTGGTCTTGTTGTTACCATGAGAGATAAGGTAACTGGCTCTGAAACATCTTCCAGGCTGTCACTTGTTCCGCCGCCTGTGGTAGCTTCTGCTTCAGTTGTCTCTGTGGTATCTGCTTCTTCTGCAAATACAGTTGTTGCGCCTGCCATTGATCCGACCATTGTGGCTGCCATTAAGAGACTGAGTAATTTCTTTTTCATTTAGTAAATCCTCCTTTGATTTAATTTTACATTAAGTTTTTGCTCACCGTTTTATCGGTTCCCTTTGATGTTTGTATTGTATCATCGGTAAAAGTTACTTTTCTATATTATTATCAGTTACTTTTTTTAACCTTTCAATGTATACAGATTAAAACAAGTTTAAAAAATTGTTTTCAAAAATCTACGACGCTCTCATCTAAGACAAAGTCTCACACAAATTATAATGCATATTTTATGCACATCTTGTGAGAGATTTTGTTCAACGAGGGCGTCGCATCAGTTACATAGGATGAATTTCTATCAACTTTCCTCAATAGTGTCAAATACATTTCGATACACAAATGACTTAAACCAGGCAATTGCAGAAAATCCTACAAACACAAACAGGGAACAGAACCAGCCAAGCGCAGCCTGGGATGCCACTGTCAGAAACACAATAAGTGCCGGAACCATAGCCGTAATTCCTGCAAGCTGTAAGGTAGAAAGCCAGTTTTTCACTGCAAGCAGGAAACTGTTTAACAGCGTATTTTGTACAGAGTTTTCAAATCTTGCCTGCAGCTGGAAAACATACAGTGTGATCAGAAGCCAGAAAATTCCAAAAGCTCCACCCATTGCTACCAGAACGCTGTTATCTTTTCCCACCAGGAAGATATCCACCAGCAGCACACTCCACACTGCCAGCAACAGCAGCCAGATCAAAGTTCCCTTTTTGAAGTTTTCTTTAAAGGCTTTAAAATAACTGCTGGCAATATAAGAATCTTCTTTTCGCACGCCTTTCATTGTTACAGTATACAGGGCGCAGATGGATGCGCCAATGGTAATAATTGGAATACAGGTGAGAATAAACAGCACATTCAGTACAATCAGATCCCATAACCTGTTTAAAAAGCGGTACAACCAGCCTTCCTGATTAAAAAAGCGTTCCATTCTATCAGTCCTTTTCTGCTTTTATCTTAATAACCATTTTCTTGTAATGGCTCTGTTTGATCTTATGACAGCATGGTTTATGTCCGTCCTCTGGAAAAGCTATGTAGAAAACTCCGGCCGGAACTTCCAGTACACTTCCCATTCCTTTCCAGAACATTGCGTCAGACTCTTCATTGTATGGAACAGATTCCGTAAGATCATGGATATTTCCATACTCCATCAGCTCTTCTCCATCCAGCATACACTGAACATCAATGAATTTTCTGTGGGATTCAAATTCTCCCTCTCCCAGATGTCTGGTGTTGCCTTCCTGGATCATTACTTTTCCCCAGGGATACATATAAGTGCCAACTTCCATATCCTTTGCCTGATCCAGAATCGGAATAATTTCCTTAATCTGCGGAATTGTTTTTTCATAAATATGCATATTTGCCATCTTGTCTACGATCATTGCAGGTCACCTCTGTTTTAGCTTTATATATTTTAGAGCACCCTAAAAAGGCTCCAGGTTATTATTATTTTAAATTCTTTTCAAATTCTTCTGTAAATCTTACCAGCTGTTCGATTTCAAGAACTCCTGTTGCATTTAACTCATTGATGTCTCTTGTTCTTGTAACAATGGAGTTAAAGTTTCCAATAGATTTCTGATAGTATTTTGCATTTACCGGATATACCTGACGCTCGATCAGAGATGCTACGGTCAGGAAATCTGCAATTTTTCTTGCGGTTGTCGGATCTTCTTTATAAATATTACAAAGCTTTACATAAAGCTCCGGATGGAAGTTTGCCATAACTCCGCTGTATCCGCTTGCACCAAGTTCCAGTGTCTCCAGAACTGTGCTGGTATTTGCATTAAACAGCTTCAGGTTGGTTCCCTTGATTGCTTCCAGTTTTGCTTTCATGTTTTCAATGTCGCAGCTGGTATCCTTGATGAAATAGAATCTTCCGGTATCAGCGCACCATTTCAGAAGCTCTGGGCTGATGATTCTTTTATATGGATAAGGGCACTCATAGAATCCGAGTGGAACATCCTTTGGAATCATTTCCAGAAGTTTTTTCAGGTTTTCCAGCCATACTTCGTCGCTTTCCTCCTGTTTTGCAAGACGGTTGGTAAGAAGAATTACTGCATCTGCTCCTGTTTCTGCAATTGCTGTCAGCTCTTTTGCCTGATCTTCCAGAGAATCAGAAATGTGTCCGGAGGTTACAACCGGTACTCTTCCTGCTGCGTGATCTTTTACAAACTTACCAATTTTCACACGCTCTTCGAAAGACAGGAAAAACATTTCGCTTGACTGGCAGTCTGCAAACAAGCCGTTTACTCCTTTTTCAATATACCAGTCAACCAGTCTGCCAAGTGCCTCATAATCTACTTCATTGTTCTCTGTAAAAGGTGTAAGCATTACCGGATATACGCCATTTGGAAATTCTTTTGCCATGATTTTTTATCTCCTTATTTATATAATTTTATAATAAGTTCTGCGGTGTCTTTTCATTTACCAGCACATCCACAATCGCCTGCGCTGTCTCAATTCCGCAGTTCTCATAATTCTCATAAGTCTCTGCAGAGGTATGCGGTGTTCCTATAAAATTGTCCAGTCCAAATAATGGATTGTTCATATCCACCGGTTCCTGCTCATAAACATCAATTGCAGCGCCTGCGATCCTGCCTGATTTCAAAGCCTCATACAGCGCTTTTTCATCAACGATGGAACCTCTGGCAGTATTGATGATATATGCACTTTCTTTCATCATACCAATGGTATCTTTGTTAATCAGATGATGAGTAGACAAAAGGGCCGGTACATGAATGGAAATAATATCACTATTTTTCAGTACCTCTTCCTGACTTACCATAGTTACATTCAACTCTTTTGCAGCTGCCTCATTCGGATAAACATCATAAGCAATGATCTTTGCTCCAAACGGCTGTAACTTCGCTGCAACTTTTCTTGCAATATCGCCAAATCCAAGAAGTCCTACTGTCATCTGGTTAAATTCGTGATATACAGCTCTTTCCCAGGTTCCTTCTTTCATGGTACGGGACAGCCTTGGAATCATTCTCACAGAGCTTAACATCAGTGCCATTGCATGCTCGGAAACTGCATTGCTGTTGATTCCCTTGCAATTGGTAACTTTGATTCCATATTCCTTTGCTTTTGGAATATCAATGTTGTCCACACCAACCCCAAATCTGGAAATCACTTTCAGCTGGGGCGCAAGCTTAAATACATCCTCATTCCAGGTATCAACCCCTGCAACTACCGCTGAAATGTCTCCCACCAGACCTTTCAGTTCTTCAAAAGTAAATGGTCTTCCATGAGGATTTTCCACAACTTCGAAACCATTGTCCTCCAGGATCTTTTTCCCTTTTTTACAGATTGCACTGTAGTTTGTAGCTGTGACTAATACTTTTCTCTTTCCCATTTCATGCCTCCTGTAATTTATGTTTATATAATCGAGTTCACCAACCGCCTATACTCTGATAATCAAGTACCACACTTATAGCTTAATATGACAAAATGCAATATTCTTTCTGTCATACGTGTAGGTAACATATATTTCATTCTGCTGTGAAACAATTGCCGGATAAGAAAATTCCCCCGGGCCCTTTTCAAGATCATACAATCTTTCAAACGTTTTTCCATTATCCTCTGAAACAGAAATGGACAACGGACTTCTTGCTCCCCAGTTTTTCTCCACCGGATTATGTACCAATATTAATCTTCCATCTGAAAGTTTTGTAATATCAATTCCACTGTTGTTATTAGGAATATCTGTGGGCACCGCAGGTGACCAGTGATATCCGCCATCAGCAGAATCACTTCTGTAGATTTTCCCCTCTGTACTTCTTAGAAGCATGTGAATATGATTTTCATCATTAGCCCATAAGGTAGGCTGTATCACGCCCCGGCCATGAAAGGACTGATCACTTACCGGGATATCACTTTCATAATGGCTTTTACTTTCATATTTTAAAGTTGTTCTTTCACGAATTTCAGTTTCCAGAATTTCAATCCAGTTACTTCGAACGAATGTCTTTCCCCCATCTTCCGAAATATCTGTAAAAGCCTTCCACACATCTCCCTCTACAGATGCAGGACAAAGAATCCTTCCATTTGACAGCCAAAGAGGTTTGTTTCTCACCGGACCTCTTCCACCTGTTTCTCCAGGCACTAACTCCCGTTCTTCCCCAAAAGTCTCACCGCCATCCATGGAAATACGGATATAAGTCCTCCATTTTGATATCAGCCTGCCCTTCTTATAGAACAGGAGAATCTTTCTGTCATCCTCTGAAAAAAGAACTGGATTCCAATGCGGTTCCTCCCCGCCAGCTATTTTTTCTGCTGCCTGAAAATCGCCACTTTCTCTTTTCCTGGAAAAATAAATTCCCACATCGTCTGCGCCTTCTTTGCTTCCGCCGAACCACGCCGTCAGTATTTCACCATTCTTTTTTCTATATATAGTAGAAGCATGACAAGCCGCTGTTGGACTTTCATTCATGACAAACCGTTTCTCACACAGCTCCATAATGATTTTTCTCCTTCTTCTTTGATTTCAGTGTAGCACAGTAAAGAGTTACTTTTCTCTATAGGTGACAGTCTCTTTTTTTATCCATGTAACTGTCAATGCATATTCCAGAGTCCTTGTTAATTAAATAAAAATATACTATTCTCTGAAAAAAGGACGGGGGTATAATTTATGAAAAAGCTTGACAACTTTACAAAATGCCTGAACATATTGGCTAATGCTGATTTCAAACTTGCAGAAACGAATGATATATACCGAACAGTGTTCTTCAAAATAGATTTCCAGCTGAGAAAACATTCGGTAAAGTCGTGGGCTGAACATACAAAAAGGCTGATGCAGTAGTGACTTCTCTTGCCACTTATGCACCAGCCTATTCCCATTAATCATCGTAATGATTCCAGTCTCCCAGGAAATTCCTGTCACTGTGTCCAGTCTTGCGACCTCTGTCATCATAATGATTCATTCCGCCAAAGAACCCCGGTCTTGTTTCTCCAACCTTGTGACCTCTACTGTCATAATGATTCATCCCACCAAAAAATCCTGGTCTTGTTTCTCCAATCTTATGACCTTTTGCATCATAATCATTGTATCCACCAAAGAACCCTGGCCTGCTCTCTCCGATCTTATGTCCTTTGCTGTCGTAATGATTTATACTTCCAAATAATCCCGGTCTGCTATATCCATCTTTCTTACTCATTGTACCTTCCTCCTGATAAATACATTCTCAATCATTTTGCTTTGGCACCCCTGGTACCTTTAACTGATGATCATATTATCGCAAAATAGAAGTACAAAAATCCGCACAACCAACGGGATTCATCAGTCCATATAGTTCTGAATTACATTTTGCAGGTACTCTTTATACTGCTGCCGTACATCTTCCGGTCCGACAATCCGCATCCCGGATCCGATACCGGTAATCCATCCAAAGAACTGTGAGCTTACTGCCACTGGCACTCTGGCTCTGAAACGATCCTCTCCATGAGGACACATCCATACATCATGACCAAAACGATCAATCACAACACCGGCCAGTTCATTTCTGCATTCCAGTGTAACTTCCGCATCGACACCGCCATACATACCAAACGTTTTCTTGGCAAATGCAGCCAGATCAAAATTTTTGAAGGACTCTTCTCCTTTACGATCAGCCTCCAGAATCTCTGTATCCCGCATTTTATCAACACGATAATGTTTGATGATTCCGGCTGCTGCATCATAAGCAACCAAATAGTAGTTTTCATCATCCCATGTCAACGCCCACGGACTGACAACATAGAAAGCGCCATTCTTTTTAAATTTCAGCTCCTTCTTAACTGTCCACTCCGCATAATGGAATTTGATCTGTTTATTTTCGTAAATAGCCGTGTGAATATAATCTACGTTATAATACACCGTTTCATTCTCTGTCTTCGGCCGGTTTACAATGAAAACATATCTGGAAAGCATTTCGGCATCTGTCTTACAGCAGAGCTTCTCCAGTTTCTGTATCAATTCTTTGGATTTCTTTTCTGTAATAAATTTAGAAGACTGAACCGCATCCACCAAAAGCTTCAACTCCGGCAGTTCAAAATCCCTGGCACCAATATAATAGCCCGGACA
>CAKRMK010000026.1 GCA_934364795.1 uncultured Blautia sp. | reverse complement strand
GTGGCTTATTCACTGAGATATGAAAGGTTGAAAAACCTTGAATTTTCAATAAAAAACACTTGATTATATGAGGAGGTGAATGATACATGATTAAGAGAAATTTTATTCAACCAACGAATGAAGAAATCAGAGAAAGAGAAAAAATGTATGAAGAAGCTGCTTCGCTTGGAATTGATCTTATGGGATACGATGACTCTAATCATTCATCTACTAAGAGACAAGATAGAAGAAAAGCGGTTGTATTACTTGGAACTGGAAAAACTGTACCAAAAGAGTTAAAAGAACGCTTGATAAATGATACACTGAAACACAACAGACAGAAAAATAAAAGTTGATGAAATTTACGAGCGAAGAACAAAAGGATAATGAGTAAAAAGGAATTTCAAAGTCTAACCTTTTGGAGATATAGAGTCTACTTGGCTGAAAAAACTGAAATAAAACATATCAAAAACTAAGAAAAGGAGAACGACAAAAATGGAAGAAGTAGAGAAATTCTTAAAAGAAGCTGAAACATATTATCTGGCAACGGTCGAGGGCGACCAGCCGAGAGTGCGTCCGTTTGGCACGGCACATATTTTTGAAGGCAAGCTGTACATCCAGACTGGTAAGAAGAAGGATGTTTCCAAGCAGCTGCACGCAAACCCGAAAGCAGAGTTGTGTGCATTCAAGGGCGGCGAGTGGATTCGCGTTGCGGGCGAGTTGGTAGAAGATGATCGTGTAGAAGCGAGAGAATCTATGCTGGATGCCTATCCGAGTTTGAAGAAAATGTATGCCGCAGATGATGGCAACACTGAGGTGTTCTACTTCAAGAATGGTGTGGCTACCATCAGTTCGTTTACCCACGAGCCGAAAGTAATCAAGTTTTAATAATGCTGCCGTGTGTGAAACACAGGCTCCAATCTGAGTCCGAAACACACACGGCATATTTTGAAGGACGAAATATAGTTTATAACGAAAATAAAAGAAATGGAGCGTGACAACAATGAATTTATCAAAAATACACCACATCGCAATCATTGTATCTGACTACGAAGCCGCAAAGAATTTTTATGTGAACAAGCTGGGCTTTTCTGTCATCCGGGAAAACTATCGCCCGGAGCGTAAGGACTGGAAGTTGGATTTGCGTGTCAATGAGCAAACAGAGCTGGAGATTTTCGCTGAGGAAAAACCGCCGAAGCGTGTGAACCGTCCAGAAGCATGTGGTTTGCGTCACCTTGCGTTTTGCGTTGATAGCGTTGAGCAGACTGTGAAAGAGCTGGCAGAAGTTGGGATTGAATGTGAGCCGATCCGTGTGGATGATTATACTGGAAAGAAAATGACTTTCTTCCATGACCCGGATGGGCTGCCGCTGGAACTGCACGAGTAAAGAGGTAGACAAAATGATATTTCGTAAGGCAGAAAAAGAAGATTTTTACAAAATAAGATCTCTGTATTGGAACTTGATCGACCAAGACCAGGATGACCCGTCATTCCCACATTGGAAGAAAGGCATCCACCCATCTGATGAGATGATACAGGACAGTATTGGGACAGGACAACTGTATGTGCTGGCAGATGGTAATGAAATCGCAGCGTGTGTCATAGCAAACGATGAAAAGGTCGATGGCTATTCAGATGCACCGTGGCAGATTGATTCGGATGAGGTAATTGTTCTCCATGTTTTGGCAGTTCATCCGAATCATCGTGGAAAAGGACTGGCGCGGAGATTAGTAGAGAATGTAATTGAACAGGAAAGAAAAGCTGGCAAGAAGGCTTTGAGGTTGGACGTGATTGAGAACAACACAACAGCCGAAAAGCTGTATCAGAAGCTGGGCTTTCAATTTATCCAGACCAAAACGCTCTATTACGATGTGGTTGGGAAGATGACGTTCAAATTATATGAACGGGTGCTGTGAGCAATGGGAGAGAAAAGAGCATATAAACCCCGGAAGCCCGGTGGCGGTCGGAAGAAGCTGAAGCCTGAATACGATGCAGGGAAGAACCTGAAAGAGCAGATGGATGCTGCTGTGGCACTTTATAATTCTGAGATGTCCTTGCAGGCTATCGGTGATGAGTTGAGTTTGAACCCCATCAAAGTAAGAAAGCTTCTCATCACGGCCGGCGTGTATGAATCGGAAGTGGCAGAGAAGGTACAGGATACTTTTGAAGAATACCGAGAAGCACAGAGTTATAAAGAAGCGATCCGCTCAACCGCAAATAATCTCCAGCTTTCCAAAGCCTCCGTTACCTCATATCTTCCGTATAAAAAAGGCGTGTACTTTCCAAGTGCAGCAGATAAAGAGAAAATCAGTGTTGGAGCAGAACGGCAGAGAAGATACAGAGCGATGAAGCGGTGGAGAGAGGAGCTCACAGAAGAGCATCTGTGGGATGTGGTTGTTAGTTATTCTGGTGTGCGCTTTAAAACCTATTCCGGCTTACCATTTTCTTACGAGGTGCAAAAAGGTAGGAACGGCGAATACACAAAAGAGCTCTGGATTGACAGGCGTGAGAAGAGTAAAAGTCTGGCGTGGAGTTCTGTAGTTTTGGCACTGGGAAATATAAAAGGGAAAGTAGTAGACCGGCCAAAAGCTCTGGGTGACATCCGGGGCGTGACATACATATACGGAATGTTCTATCGGTTTGGCCTGATCGATGTGCCGGACGAGGTAAAGGAGAAGATGAAGAAAAATGATCGAAGCAATAAAAAACAGAAGAAGCATCAGGAAGTATAAGAACAAAGCGGTGGACAAAGAGAAGATCGAATGTGTCCTTCAAGCGGGAATGCTCGCACCTTCTTCAAAGAATCGCCAGCCGTGGAAGTTCGTTGTGGCAATGGGCGGTGCAAAAGAGAAAGCCTGCCACGCAATGGAAGCGGGAATCGGGCGAGAGAAGAAAGAACCTTTTATTCCGGACAGTAGCCCTTACATCAATGGATCGGAGCATACGCTTCGGATTATGCAGCAGGCTCCGGCACTAATTTTTATTGTGAACACATTGGCGGCACCATTCAATAAAGAACTCTCGATGGATGAGCGGGTAACTGAAATTTGTAATGCACAGTCAATCGGTGCGGCCATTGAGAATATGACACTGGAAGCTACAGCACAGGGTCTTGGAAGTCTGTGGATTTGCGATTCTTTTTTCGCCCAAGGGCTACATTTCAACATTGACTTATGCCAATATGATGTATGTCATGAGAAAACAGTTGTCACCAGACCAAATTGAAGAAGTTTTCCGCAAACTGAATCTAATTTTTGAATTTGCAGATTTCAGTCCGGCAGTTCTGAAAAGAGCTGTGAATATGAAATGGAAAGATTTCGAGGATGCCGTTCAAAGTGCAACTGCGGAATCTGTCCATGCCGACTATATTATCACAAGAAATCTGAAGGATTTCACCCAAAGTAAGGTTATGGCATTTACGCCAACCGAACTTCTGGCAAGAATCTAAAATTAGGATACCGCTGAAGCCGAGGTGTAGAAATACATCCCGGCTTTTTCTATGCTCATTTCTGCAGAAAGGAGGAGATGCCAATGGCTACCAGAGGCAGAAAACCAAAGCCGACCGCCATGAAAGAACTGGAAGGCAAGGTGTTAAGTGTCCTTACGGAGAATATCAAGATATTCGGTATAAGAAAATATCTTCGCTTTTCCAGATTTATCTGTTTGCTCCAAGATTCCATCATCGACCAAAATGGAGACTACCTTCGACACGGTATTATACGACATTTCAAGAGCCGTGGCGGTTTTCTGAATATCAATGATAGGATTGTATTCCAAATAGGCAAACACTTTAAGAACGCTGGTACGCTGCCTCTTTGTGAGAGCATCGAATAATTTTGTGCTTTTATCGTGTAATGCAGTAAGGCGGTCAATTGTATGGATTGCATCTTCCGCAGAATCTGCAAAAGCCTGAAGGAAAAAAGAAATCCATTGCTCATAGTCACCAGTACGCCGTACCTGAGTCATGCGGTCATAGTATTCGATACGATTCATCTTGAGGTAATAAGAAATATAAAGTGCTGGCGTGGACAGAATGCCTTTTTCCATTAGGAAAAGAGTGATAAGGAGTCGTCCAACACGTCCATTACCATCAAGAAAGGGGTGTGTGGTTTCAAACTGATAGTGAATTAGAGCGGCCTGGATTAAAGGGTCGAGGGTGTCATCACTATTGATATATTTTTCAAGATCAGACATGGCGGTTAACATGTCCTCTGGGTTTGGTGGAATATAACGGGCATTCCTAAGTGTGCTTCCTTGACCACCAATCCAGTTTTGTGAATAGCGGAATTCACCAGGATTCTTTTCTTGCCCGCGCACACTTTCCAAAAGAACTGCGAGAGTTTCTTTGATTAGACGATTGCACAGAGGGAGTGTTTTTAGCCGTTCAAGAGCAAATTCCGTCGCACGAATATAGTTGACGACATCAGAAACATCTCGATTTGTGTTGTCTTCCATAAGGGGATTCAAGATATCTTCAAGAGTACACTGTGTACCTTCAATCTGTGAGGAAAGAAGGGCTTCTTTACGGACGTACATGGAAACGAAAAGTCCCATGTTTGGTATACGAGAAGACAGCCCTTCAAGTGTTGCTATTTTCTTGTTTGCATCAATAAGTTTCGTGAGAAGCTCACCAGACACCTCAATAGGAGGATTCGGTGGAAGCGGAGCCGGTCGAAAAGATTCATAAGCCATTTCGCCTGACAGATTACTCACGAGTGTACCAGCTCGGTTTGTCATGATTGTTTCCTTTCCTCCGAAAAACGGAAATTGAAATTTCTGAGGCTATTTTAGTATAGAAATTTCAGGAAAACGGATTTTTGTGAAATTGCTTAAGCAAAATCACCATAGAAATTTCAAGTTTAGAATTTTATAGTTTAATTTTGCCCTACTTATGTCAAAAAAAGTAGGGCTTTTGACTATTGTTTTTGATAAAGGTTCGAAAAACAGTTTTATCAGTCGTATCCCTGTTCCAGCAGGAACGGTAATCACAGATGAAACGTACTGGATTCCGGAAAGCGAAAGGGGCTGGAAGGTAAAGGAGGATATTTTTGTACAAAATCACAGCAAAAAAAGCTTCCTCCCCATGTACAATTCATACTTCAACTGTTATAATAATTCCATCTGTTAAAACTATGATTATACAAAAGTTAGGAGATCAAACCGTTGCAGGTAACAGAGAAACTGACCAGATGTCTCACTGAGGTGAAATATTTAAATGCGGATAATGTAAGCCGATATCGCTGCATTATGCGTATTTTTTTTGAAAATTATGAAAAATTGCGTTATTGGCTTTATCAGGATGATATATATCGGGAAATGAAGCAAGATCCGTTTTTTGCTGATTATAAAGAAGAACAGTGCCAGCAGGATCTGAATATGCTTGTGGAATGGAAAAATTTGAATACCATGCAGGATACCCGCAGGGTTTCTTCAATTGAAGAATTTAAAAACAGGAAATTTCAATATCAGATGTCTGAATACAGTGTAGAGATTGAACGTCTTGTGTTGCGGCTGGAGAATCTGGAAGTGGAGGGAGCATCTCTGGAACCTACTTTGCTGGAGAGAATCCGCAGACATATAGAAGAATTTCCACGGATTTCAGTAAAAAAGCCAGAGGAGGTGTACACCTGGTGGCAGGATCTGAATAACGATTTTGTCCGGCTGAATCAGAATTACAAAGACTATATCCGTGATCTGAACAGTGTGAAAGCAGAAGAAATGATGCATACCAAAGCATTTCTTATTTTTAAAGACAGGCTGGTGGAGTATCTTCGCAGCTTTATCCGTGGGCTGCAAAGAAACGTGGGTACAATCGAGGAGGACTTACGTCTTCTGGATCCGTCTGTGAGGGATGAAGTATTTGAAAAAGTGGTCAGTTATGAATTGTCTATTCCAAGGATGGATATGGAGATAACCAGAGAAAGACTGGAAGAAAATATAAAGGACAGATACCAGAATATTTACAATTGGTTTTGTTCCCAAAATGGCCAGGAAAATGAAGCCGGAAAGCTTTTTGATGCTACAAATGAAATCATTCGAAGGATTACCCGTTATGCTGCACAGCTAAGTGAAAAAAATTCCCTTGGTGCCAACAGAAGAGAAGAATACAAAAAAGTGGCAGAGCTTTTTTTGAAGTGCAAGGATATACAGGAAGCACATCGTATGTCTGCAATGGTGTTTGGTATGGAGCGTCCATGGCATCTTCAGGGAGAACTGTCCAGGGAATCGGACAGTATGAACAGAAGTGTGTACGAAGAATCACCCTTTACCTTCACACTAAAGCCAAGAATCCGTACTTACCGGGAAAAATCTAACCGAAGTGCTATCAGTGACCGTGCAAAGGAAAAGCTGGAAACAAGAGAAAGGCTGATACGTCAGCAAAAAGAAGATGTAAGGAAATTAAAAAGTCTTGAGAAAAACGGCAGAATTGAATTTGCCAGCCTTCCTGTTATTGAGCCCCGTGTTCGTGAAATTCTTTTAAAGTGGCTTTCAAATGCGCTGGAAAGTCCGGATTTTTCCGGAAGAACAGAGGATGGCAGAAGATTTGTGCTGGATCGAAGCAATATAAAGGAAAAATGTGTGGTTCATTGCGAGGATGGCAATTTTACAATGCCAAAACTTGCAATTGCTTTTGTGGAGGAAGAAGAGTGAAGGAACTGGAAGTGCTCTTAAACAGAAGATGGGTTTTGAAGGCAGATGAGAAAGAACTGTATTACAGAATCCGTGACGAAATAGGGGAGATTCGTAAATTTGCATCAGATAAAATGGGCTGTCAGATCACAGAAAATGCTACTCTTGTGAAATTGGAAAAAATTCCGGTTGTGCCGGAAAATTTTATGGGAATTCTGGATTTTACTTCAAAAGAGGAATACGCATTTTTGTGCATACTTCTTATGTTTCTGGAGGACGCACAGGAACAGTTTATTTTATCACAGCTCACAGAATACATATCTGCCAATATGCCAGGGGGTGCGGTGGACTGGACTTTGTATACAAACAGAAGGCGCCTGATCAAAGTGCTTCGTTATGCAGTTGGCCAGAAAATTCTGCGTATCACAGATGGAAGTGATGAGCTTTTTATGGATCAGGCTTCTGGTGAGGTTTTGTACGAAAATACAGGTGCTTCTCCATATTTTATGCGTAATTTTGCCCAGGATATTATGGCGTACAAAGATCCGGAGGATTTTCAGGAAAGTGACTGGTTTGAAATGGATGAAGACCGTGGAATTGCAAGAAGGCATAGAGTATATAAACGTCTTTTATTTTCCACAGGTATGTACAAAAGTGAGGGATCGGAAGAAGATTTCGCCTATTTGAAAAATTATGGAAGAAGGCTTTCGGAAGATCTGGAAAATACGTTTGACTGTCAGGTACATATCCATAAGGGGAGTGCTTTTGTGATGGCCGGGGAAGAGTGCCGCATGGGAGCTGTTTTTCCGGGAAATAACGTGGTTTCTGATATTGTACTTCTTACCCTTGGGGAAATAAGAATGCAGATTGAACAGGGAATATGGCAGACTGGTTCGGATGAAATCTGCATGGTAAATCGGCTGGATTTTGAAGAGCTGATAAGGAATGTCAGGAGAAAATATGGCTCTGGCTTTTCAAAGAATTACCGGGAAATGCCAGAGGGCGAATTTATAAAAACAATTGTGGAAATGATGGAGCTGTGGATGTTTGTAAAAACAGATGAAAAAGAACATCAGGTAAAAATTTATCCCGCAGCAGGAAAAATGCAGGGATGTTATCCAAAAGACTATGCAGGGGGAAGCAAAGATGAATAGCAGGTGGCAGGCAAACAGAATCGGACTCATTAATTTCTGGTATTATGATGACCAGGAATATCCTTTTATGAAGGGAAGAATGCTTCTTCGAGGTTCTAATGGCTGTGGAAAATCTGTAACCATGCAAAGTGTGGTTCCCCTTCTTCTGGATGGAAACATGAGTCCGGAACGTCTGGATCCTTTTGGAAGCCGTGACAGGAAAATGAGCAGTTATATGCTGGAAGAAGAGGATGGCAGGGAGGAGCGTACCGGCTATCTTTATCTGGAATTTAAGCGGGAAAAAAGTGACACATATCTGACCATTGGAATGGGAATCCGTGCAAGAAGAGGAAAACCTCTTGATAAGTGGTACTTCAGCCTGACAGATGGAAGACGTATTGGAAAGGATTTCTTTTTATACAAGGAAACTGATGAAAAAGTGACTTTGTCAAAAAGAGAGCTGGAAAACCGTGTAGGTGAAGGCGGCCAGGTATTCGACCGTCAGATTGAGTACATGGAATATGTGAACCGCCAGATTTTTGGATTTGAGACAGGTGATGAATATAAAGAACTGGTGGATCTTCTGATCCAGCTTCGAACTCCAAAACTTTCCAAAGATTTCAAGCCGTCGGTGATCAATGATATTTTAAGCGATTCCCTTCAGCCACTTTCCGATGAGGATCTGCGTCCCATGTCAGAGGCTATTGAAAACATGGATACCATGAGTATGAATCTGAAAACAAGGCAGGAAGCCTTTGGAGCTGCTGAAAAAATAAACCGTGTTTTTGATAAATACAATCAGAGAATCCTGTATGAAAAAGCTTCCGATCTGGAGCAGGCACAGGAAAAACTGGAAAGCCTGGAAAAAGAACAGGACGCAGATAAAAAACAGGAACAGCAGCTTGAAGAGGAGATTATTTCTCTTGAAAATAAAAGGCAGCAGTTAGATGCAACTCACGAAGCCATGGAAAAAGAAAGGGAAAGCTTGAATCACAGCAATGCCCTTAGTCTTAAGAATCAGGAATCCAAACTTGCCCGGGAAATAGAAGAGGCGGGCAAAAACAGAGAAAATAAAAATCAGCAGCTTGAGAAAAAACAGGAACAATATGTTGACACCAGAGAGCGTCAGAAAGAGGAAGAGAACAGGAAATATGAAAAGGAACAAAATATAAGGTCTCTCTTTGAAGATATGCAGGAAGAGGCCGATGAAATGGCTTTTCAGGAACACGCTTTTTTTCAGGAAGAACTGGAGAATCACATGGAAGAAGAGTGTTCTTATGATCTTCTTGTCAAACAGTTTGAAGATACCCGAAAAGGGATCAAAACAGGACTTCAGATTTTGCAGGAGGCCGGCAGTATGGAGCGGACCGCCGATGATCTGATGAAAAAAAGAGAGAATCAGCTTCGGAATCTGGATGGTGCACAGAAAAAAACAGCCGCCTGTGAAGGCATTCTGGTTCAGACAGAAAATGAATGGAAAGAAAGATTATATAGCTGGAATGCAAAAAATGTAAACCTAGTTCTGGAAAAAGAGACTTTGAAAGAATTCAGTGTTTTTGCAGATTCTTACACTGAGCAATCCGATTTTGCAAGGATACGGCAGATTGTTGCAGATGCATGGCTGGAGGTGAAAAATAATCTGGAAATCCAGCTTGCAGGGGTAAAAGGAAAGAAAGAAGAGAAAAAAGAAGAATATGACCAGATCAGTCAGGAATTAAAAGAATGGGAAAATCAGAAAGAACCCCAGCCTGTACGTTCAGAGGGTACTGTTAAGAACAGAGAAAGACTGGATCGCCGTCACATTCCCTATCAGGAATTTTATAAGGTTCTGGAATTTGGAGACAGTCTGGATGAGGATGCATGCAGCCGCCTGGAAGAGGCTTTGTTAAATATGGGGATTCTGGATGCGCTTGTGGTGGACGAGCAGTACAAGGAGCAGGTTTTAAAGCTGGAAAAAGGCTGTGAGGATCGTTATCTTTTCACTGGTTCTGCGTTAGTGGAAAAAAGTCTTCTGGATGTGCTGGAGCTAAATGAAGAGGTCAACGACATTTTTATGAACCAGAGACTCACAGGAATTCTTGGAAGTATTGCCTACGATGGAAGTGGTGCTGTTGGAATTTCCAAAAACGGTATTTATCACATGGGACCTGTAACAGGAACTATTACAGGAGAATATACTGCCGGATTCCTGGGAACCCGTGCGCGGGAAAAGAACCGTCAGGCAAAGATAAAGGAATGTAAAGAAAAACTGGAAATTCTGGAAAAGAATCTGGAAGAACTGGCAGGTCAGCAGACATTTCTGGAAGACCAAAAAGAAATTCTGAAGAAAGAATATGAAAGTTTTCCAATGGACACGGATCTAAGGGAAGCCATGAAAATGCTTTTAAATGCCAGATATGAGTATGAGCAGATTCAGTCAGAAGGGAAAAGAATTGAGGAAGAACTGAAAAAAATACAGGAAGAATTAAAGGAAAAGAAAAAAGCTGCAATGGAAATTGCCGGAAAACTTTATCTTTCCTGTGATTATCATACATTTTTACAGGCCAGCCAGGCAGCAGAGGACTATGCCGGTAATCTGGTGAAATTGAAGTCCTGCCATGAGATGTACAGAAGAAGTGTTCTGTATATTAAGGATCTGCAGGGACATCTGGAAGAAATCGACCAGGATATGGAAGATCTTCGGTATGATATTTCGGCTTTGGAAAAAGAACAGAAAAACAGGCAGGCAGAATATGCATCTGTTGTGGAACAGTTAAAGTTGACAGATTATGAGCAGATGAAAGAGCGTCTGGATTATTGCGTAAAGTGGCTTCGGGAATATCCAGGTGAGGTGCAGGACTGTGTCAGGGAAAAAACAAGAAAGCAGGAGCAGGCTCGCAGCCTGAGAGAGGAGATGGCCAAGAGGGAGGAAAGAAAAAGTATTCTGGAGCAAAAAAAGGAGTATCTTGAAAAATGCTATCAGTCAGAGCTTGCTCTTTCTTATGTGGAGCTGCCGGAAAATATTTCAAAAGCTTGTTCCAGTGTTCGCAGTTATCTGGAAACAACAGGAAAAAAACTGGATAGAAATACGATCATAAATAATCTAAATGCTGTTTATTTTGAAAACAGGAGCTTTTTAAGTGAATATCAGCTGATGCAAAGTGAGCTTTTTTCAGAAATGGATATAACAGTGGCAGGCGAAGAAATACATGGGAAAAGGCTGGACATTTCTGCCCGTTATAAAGGAACAAAAATCCCATTTTCCCGTTTGCCTGGTTATTTGAAGGAAGATATTGCAGAACTTCAGGATCTGATCAAAGCAGGAGACAGAGAGCTTTTTGAGGATATTCTTGCAAATACGGTGAGCCGTAAGATCCGTGGAAAAATCAATGGATCTTATGCATGGGTGGAAAAAATGAATGCTCTTATGGGGGCTATGAATACTTCCAGTGGCTTGAAGCTGAGCCTTCGCTGGCGGAGCAGGACTGCGGAAAAAGAGGATCAGCTTGATACAAGGGAACTGGTAAATCTTCTGAAAAAAGATTACCGTCTTATGAGCGAAGAAGAGGCTTCACGGCTTTCCGCTCATTTTCGCTCCAAGGTAGAAGAGGCAAGACGCAGTGCAAGAGACAATGCTACGGGAATGGTTTCTTTTTATCAGGTGATGAAAGATACCCTGGATTACAGGAAGTGGTTTGAGTTCCAGCTGTTTTTCCAGAAAAGCGGAGAACGGGTGAAGGAATTGACGAACAGTGCATTTGGAACTTTCAGCGGTGGTGAGAAGGCAATGTCCATGTATGTACCTCTCTTTTCAGCTGTTGTAGCCAAGTATCAGGGAGGACGACCAGATGCACCAAGACTTATTTCCCTGGATGAGGCCTTTGCAGGAGTTGATAACCGAAATATCCGGGATATGTTCCGGCTGATGACAGAATTTCAGTTTGATTTTATTATCAATTCCCAGGTGTTGTGGGGAGATTGTGATACTTTGGATGCACTTGCCATTTATCAGCTTATCCGGCCGGAAAATGCGAAGTTTGTTACGGTTATGCCTTATGTATGGAATGGAAAGGCTAAGGAACTGATGGAACGGGAAGAGGATGTGGAAGTAAGGAGCATGGAGATTGAACAGGACAGGTAAATGCGGTTCAGATGAGGAGGATTCCCAAAAAGAACGAAATTGTGTGAATCAGGAAGAATCCAGCTGTATTACATATTTCAGACAGTGTACTATATGGAACCGAGTATTTAAGGGCTTCAAAGAAAAATATGCTTCTTATGGATATTTTGGAGGAACTGTAGTGCTTCGTTCGCTGACTATGGAAGAAATGGAAGAGCTGGAAGGCTTTTTTGGAAAAAACTTTCATGGTCAGAAAAGTGTTTCCGTATCTGCCGTGGGATTTGAAAGTGCACTGCAAAAAAGCAAATTTAAAGCTGTAAGTCCACAACGGATTTTAGAATTGTATTTCGAAGAGGAGCTTTGCAGTAAAAAGGAGATAAAAAGAAAAGAAGAACTGGACCGATTGGAAATTTTCCAGAAGGTGCAAAAGAGCAGTGAGGGAACTTTTGCGTATTCCTGCCTTGAAAGTGTGACAGATATACTCAAAGGCATTAGAATGAAAGATCTCGAAGAGTGGGAGCGGCTTTTGTATCTTAGCACTAAGATTATAAATCAGTTTCCCTATCGGAATCAGGAATATCTGTATCTGGCTGTGTTTGCTGCAAAGGTTACAGGAAATCCCCATGCATTTGATCAGGGTACGACAGAGGGCGGATTATTAAAAATGCTGATCAAAGACAATCTGCACAGAAGAGGCATTGATGAAATTACAGCTGAAAATAAAAGCATTGATTCTGGCAGTGACATATTTCCAGTGTTTGCCAGACAAAAAGAGTATCTGGAAGTGGGAATCCTGCTTGATGACATTTCCAATTATACAATGCTTTTTGGGGTACATGGCTGGAATAAAAACGGAAATCTTCATGCCGGGCTGGAGGGCTTTTTTCAGGAACAGGAAATCGTACAGCTTCCTCTTGCTGTGGTTGTGAATCTCTCTCGTCTGGAATGCATTGACAACCGGATTTATATTGTGGAAAATCCTTCTGTTTTTGCAAGCCTTACAGCAGATAAGAGCAGGAAAATTTCCTGTATGTGCATGAATGGGCAGCCAAGATTGTCCAGTCTTATGGTATTGAAGCTTTTGGAAAAATCGGGAACTGTGGTTTATTATGCCGGAGACCTGGATCCGGAGGGCCTTTTGATCGCCCAGAAATTAAAGCACTTTTATCAGGGGGATTTTTATTACTGGCATATGGGAGAAGAAGACTATAAAATTTGCAGATCACAGGAAAAAATTTCATCCAAAAGGCTTCAGAGCCTGGCGAAAATTACAGATGAAGAGCTGATGCCGGTGGCAGAGCTGCTTCGCAGCAGACAGGTTGCAGGGTATCAGGAATTGCTTGTTATTTGCCCTGTTAAATGGTAAAATCAGGATACACTGAGGGTAATCTTTATTTTTGAACGAAGATATTCTGAGTATCTGAAAAATGATGGCCGCCATAATATGATGTTTTATGGTATCGCTTTTTACAAAAAAAGATGTAAAGTAGTAGTTGAGAAATTGAAGGATGTGTAACACTGACCAGCTCATCCACACAAAGCAGTATCAGAAAGGAGCACAGAAAGCATGGGAAGATTTGTGAATCCTGATAACAGTGCATTTCAGGTTGCGCTGAATTCCAAAATATATGTTGATAAAACTGGTTTAATTGAGTACACGAACAGTGTTCTTGACACAACGGATGCCTATATTTGTAATAGCCGACCACGTCGATTTGGAAAGTCTTATGCGGCTAACATGCTGGCGGCATACTATAGTAAAGGTGCGGATTCCGAGAAAATGTTCTCTGAATTAAAGATCAGCAAAGATGCGAGTTTTCAGATGCATCTTAATAAATACGATGTGATTCACATTGACATTCAATGGTTTCTGGCAAACTGTGATGACGCTGACAATGTGGTTAAGTATATTGTGGAGGCAGTGTTAGGTGAACTGCGTGAAATTTATCCGGTTGTTTTACCAATGGAAGTGACCGGTTTATCATATGCTCTTTCGATAATCAGAGAAAAGACAGGGCAGAAGTTCATTGTTATCATCGATGAGTGGGACGTGCTTATTCGTGATGAGGCAGCCAATAAAAATGTGCAGAAAGATTACATAAATTTTCTGCGAGGAATGTTTAAAGGAACAGAGCCTACAAAGTATATTAAGCTTGCATACCTTACGGGTATCCTTCCGATTAAAAAAGAGAGCACACAGTCTGCATTAAATAATTTTGACGAGTTCACAATGTTAAGTGCAAGCACGCTGGCACCGTATGTTGGATTTACAGAGGATGAGGTGCAGAAGCTGTCAGAGAAATACCATCAGGATTTTGATAAAGTAAAGAGATGGTATGATGGTTATCTTCTGAAAGATTATCAGGTTTATAATCCCAGGGCAGTTGTGAGCGTAATGCTGCGAGGAGAGTTTAAGAGTTACTGGTCTGAAACGGCCTCTTATGAGGCGATTGTGCCACTGATTAACAGGAATTATGACGGGTTGAAAACGGCTATTATTGAAATGCTTTCAGGTTCAGAAGTCAGGGTGAATACAACAACTTTTAAAAATGATGCGGTTAATATTACCAGTAAAGATGATGTATTAACTTATATGATCCATCTGGGATATCTTGGCTATAATGAAAAAAGTAAGACGGCTTTTGTGCCAAATGAAGAGATTCGCCAGGAACTGACCTCTGCTGTTGAAAGCAGGCACTGGAATGAGATGCTGACATTCCAGCAGGATTCTGAAAATTTACTGAATGCTACACTTGATATGGATGGAGCATCTGTTGCTGCACAAATTGAAAAGATCCATAATGACTATGTATCAGTCATCCAGTATCATAATGAGAATTCACTAAGCAGTGTGCTGTCAATTGCATACTTGAGTGCAATGCAGTACTACTTCAAACCAATCCGTGAGTTACCGACAGGACGGGGATTTGCTGATTTTGTATTTGTTCCAAAGCCAGAGTATAAAAATGATTATCCGGCATTGATTGTAGAATTGAAATGGAATCAGAATGTTTGTACCGCACTGATGCAAATCAAGGATAAAAAATATCCTTCTTCTATTTTGAACTATACTGGTGATATTTTACTTGTAGGAATCAACTATGATAAAAATAGTAAAGAACATCAGTGTGTGATTGAAAAATATGAGAAAGAGAAGTGACTCAAAAAAGGATCCTTAGCAAGGGAAAAGGCTAACAAGCCTTTTCCTTGCTGGGAGCTTTTTGAAAACAGAAGGAAAGTTGAAAAAAAGGCTTTCCTTCTGTTTCTTTTACGAATAAAACAATTTCGTATTAATATTCTGTGCATGATTTCCAAACTCAGACCCAAACAGGGTAATTCCTCCTTTGTGTCTGGCTTTTGGATCTACGCCGATTCTAAGGCGGATAAAATTATCATTTCTTAAATTCAGATCTTCCACGGTGACAGCAGAAAGATATTCACCGTCTACAGAAGTATCTTTACGTCCAATTCGGATGTGTTTTAATAATCCGTACTGACTTAAATTATCGCCCCACCAGGCAGGCGTATAAAATCCACGGACATCAGAAAAATTTCCGGGACAGGTCCAGGTACCGATACGGACTCCGTTAATATCAAAATAAATATCACTGGGCCACACATTGTTGGAATAAGGAAATTCAGAGGCAATTTCCATACTGATCTCAAAAAGTTCGGGAACCTGATTTTCATTCAGGCGGTTGGGAATCATATATTCCACAAATCCTTCGGAAAACCATAACAATTCCGCATTGACACGGTTGGAATCAACGAAAGTACGGGGATCATCCAGCTTTCCCACAATTCCGGTAGCGGTTGCCAGTCCGCAGGTGGGGGAAACACTGAAATCCGTATAATGTCCCAGACGGATATTGGAAGTATAAGTCAGAAATGAGTGATAAATCTGGGAAGGAAAAGCAATTGAAATGTTATCCACTGCAAGAACCGGTATTTTCTGCAGACCGGATTTACCGGGGATTCGCTTGCAGTGGATCAGGTGTGCTTCTTCCAGTTTTTGAATATGTTTGGTTGTAATCGCTTTACTAAGTCCAAGCTGATCAGCTAATTCAGTTATATTGTATTGATGTTCTGAAATTAAAGTAAGAATTTGCAGGCGGACAGAACTGGACAGGGCATCATATACAGGCAAAGAATTTTCAGAAAGATCTAATTGCATAATGGCTCCTTTAAGTTAGAGCATGCTTGAAAAAGCATTCCCGCAATCTCCACGCTTCACTTTGGAGTACATTTTACCCGAATTGAGTTGCTGCAGCCAACTACGGTGCCCTCATCTGGGTAAAATCTTCCACCAACTGTAACACGTATCTTGTAGAAAGCTTTTTTTATATGCTCTGAAAAGACAGTTGACAGGTGAATTTTGATTATATAAGTACTATATCACACACAAAGTTAATTGTAAAGTTAAAAGAAATAATAATACGACAAAAGTTGTAAACAAGTTAATGAAAAGGTTACAAAAAAACTATAAGGATATATTGACAATAAACAGGATAAATGTTATCGTTAAATCATACAAAAGAGAGAAAAAAGCTGTGATTAACGTAGAAAAACGTAACAAAACACAACAAAACAGGAAAATATGCATAAATTTCTGAAAAAAGAAAAAGTTAATAAAAAAGCAAACTAAACATATAATTAACAAAGGAGGAAACTAAAATGAAATCCAAAAAGATGATGGCAACAGCACTGGCAGCTTTAATGTTAGCAGGTGGATTAGCAGGGGAAGCCACCATACTTCCGGTAAAAGCGGAAGGCGAAGAAATTGAATTCTGGAACTTCTTTACAGGACCTGACGGAGAAAACATGCAGGCATTGATTGACGGATTTAATGCAACCAATCCTGCTTATAAAGTAAAAAATGTTACAATGGCATCCGGTGATCTTTACACCAAGATTCCTACAGTTGTAAATTCAGGCAAAGGTATTCCGGATCTGACCATGGTAGATGTTGCCCGTATTCCTATGTTCCAGGCACAGGGACTTCTGGAGCCAATGACCACTCTTCTTGAGGGACAGCCAGAGATCAAGAAAGAAAATTATAATGAAACAGTATGGAACACCGGTACTTTTGATGGTGAGCAGTATTCCGTTCCCCTTGATATGGGCGTGATCGGAGTTGCATACAATAAAGATCTGGTTGAAAAATATGCGCCAGGCGTTCTGGATGATAACCTTATCACAATTGATGAAATCAAAGAAATCATTCCAAAAGCATCAGAAGATGGAATTGTTACCATTCCAGTATCCTTCTTTGGTTATGAGCAGGCATTATCCCTTGCGAAACAGGAAGGTGCAGAGTTATTTACCGATGAGACAACACCAAACATCAACAGTCCGGAATTTACAAAAGCAATGGAAACATTGAAAGAAATCGTAGATCTTGGCGGATGCAGTGATGAAGGTGAAGATAATCTTCAGCTGTTCATGGCTGGCGAAGCAATTTTCTGCCCGGATGGTGTATGGGATGCAAATGCATTAAATGCAATTGACGGATTAAACTGGGGCATCACCAACTCAATTGTATACAACACAGATACTTTCTACAACTTCTCAAACTCCAACCAGTTCGTACTTCTGAAAAATGAAGAAAGAAGTGATGAAAAAGAAGCTGTGATTGGTGAATTCCTTGAATATGTAAGAGAAAACACTCTGGAATGGGCAAGAAGCGGACAGGTTCCGGCAAGTAATGCAGCAAATGAGGAAGCAGAATATGCAGACATGAACCAGCATTTCTTCGTATCCACACCAGAAGAATCTGCATCTATCCAGTTCAAGAATTATAAATATACAGGTTATGCAGATGATGCTATCAATGCTGTATTTGGTGATATCTTATTTGGAAATATCGATCTTGAGGAAGGCCTTGCACAGGCACAGAAACAGGCAGAAGATAATATTGCACAGAATCTGAATTGATCGGAGGTATATAAATGAATGCTCCCAATAAAGACAAAAGGGGGCGCCTTATAAAGGCAAAGGGCAAATTATTGCCTTTTGCCTTTATTGGTCCTCATTTGATTTTATTTTTCATATTTGTATTGTTTCCAATTGTCTATGGTTTTGTGATTTCCTTTACAAAATGGGATTTTATCAATAAACCAACATGGGTTGGTCTTGAGAATTATATGAGCATTTTGGCGGACAAGGAATCTACTTATCACAGACAGTTCTGGGACGGATTTGGAAATACATTTAAGTTTGTTCTTTTAAATGTACCTGTCAGTATTGTGTTTCCTTTATTTCTGGCAAACTTACTGAATATAAAACCAAAGGGTTCCAGATTGTTCCAGTCCATACTGTATATTCCAACTTTATTTTCTGTTTCAGCAGTGGGAATTATCTGGATGCAGATGTTAAACAAAAGATATGGCCTGGTCAGTCTGTTTAATGTGAAGTGTTCCATTGCCACAACGGATCCCTGGATGTGGTACGCACTGATTATTATGTCAGTGTGGTGGACAATGGGAACAAATATGGTTATTTATCAGGCAGCACTTGGGGGTGTTCCCCAGGAATTGTATGAATCGGCAGAACTGGATGGAGCCGGATTCTTTAAGAAATTCTGGTACATTGCACTGCCTTCCATAAGATTTCAGCTTTTGTATACGCTGGTTGTCACGGTTGCCGGAAGCTTCAATGTATATGGACAGCCTACCATGCTCACACAGCAGGGAACCGGCGGGGCACCAAAGATAAATGTTCTGATTTTATACATAAGAAATCTTGCATTTGGTTCCGGACAGTCGGTAGCAGGTATGGCTTCGGCAATGGCATTTTTACTGGGTGCAGTGATCCTGGTTGTGTCTGTAATACAGTTCCGTCTGGTATCAAAAGAGGATTGATAAGAAGGTGAAAAATGAAAAGTAGTGGAAAAGTAGGAAAAATAATCTCCTTTTTTATTCTCGGTATTTTATCCGCGGTGTGCGTGATGCCGATTTTCTGGGCAGTATGCACATCTTTTAAAACAGAAAGTGAGATCAAAATCAAGGGTTTTGGATTTTTACCTCAAAAATGGACAATAGAAAATTATCTGAATATTTTGAAAAATACAGACAATGCGCCGATTGTGCGCTGGTTTTGTAATTCCATGTTTATTGCAACAATTGTGGCTGTGCTTACTGTATTTCTGGTTGCATTAACAGCTTATGGATATTCAAGACTGCAGTTTAAATACAGGGATCAGCTGTTTTTCTTTATCATGGCAGTATCCTTATTCCCAAGTGTCACCAATATTATTCCTCTGTATCAGGTGATTTCCTGGTTTGACTGGGTAAATACCCCGGTGGCAATGATTTTGCCCGGACTTGGGGGAGTGACCAATGTTTTTCTTGCCCGTCAGTTCCTTCTTGGTGTGCCAAAAGATTTTGATGAGGCAGCGAAAATTGACGGAGCAGGAGAATTCGATGTATTTTTCAGAATTATACTGCCGGTTATGAAACCAATTTTAACAGTAGTAGCTCTGTTTAGTTTTACAGGCTCCTGGAATGATTTCTTATGGCCCACAATTGTATTTAATGATGTGGAAAAAATGCCGTTGACTGCGGGACTTCAATTACTTCAGGGGGCTTATGGTGGCTTTCAGATAGGTCCCATTCTGGCAGGAGCCTGCCTGGCAATGATACCAACCTTTATTTTGTATCTATTTGCACAGAAATATTTTTTACAGTCAATGTCACTTGGCTCTGGAATAAAAGGATAAGGAGGAAACAAAATGGCGGTTTATGAAGGAAAAAATACAACACTGATATCCTTCCCTCTGGGGGGAATCGGTACAGGCAGCGTAGGACTTGCAGGAAATGGTGCATTCCGTGACTGGGAAATTTTTAACAGGCCATTTAAAAATTCCAGAAACGGATTTACCCATTTTTGTGTCCGCGCAGAACAGGATGGACAAGTAAAAGATGTCAGGGTTTTGCAGGGAGATTATCAGGGACCACGGGAAGGTGGAGAAACCATTAATGTAAAGCGAGGAAATGGAGGATTTGGCTATGGCATGGGAACATACAGAGGAACCATGGCAGGTGTCCCTCATTTTAAAAATGTGAAATTCAATGGGAGATATCCGGAAGCCATCCTGGAATTTCAGGATGAACATTTTCCAGGAACAGTAAAGCTGAAAGCGTTTAATCCTTTTATTCCATTAAATGATAAGGACTCTTCCATTCCGGCTGCATTTTTTGAAATTTCTTTTACTAATACAGGGGAGAAAAAAAGTACATATACGGCATATTTTGCCATGAATAACCTTTTACCTTATGCCACGACCAGGAATACTCTGAAAAAACAGGGAGAATACACAGCAATTTATATGGATTCCACCCTTTTAAAAGAAGAGGAACTTCAGTTTGGGAATTTCTGTATTGCCACAGACGCAAAGCAGGCCTGTGGACAGGAGTACTGGTACCGGGCAGAGTGGTTCGATAGTATGGAAACTTACTGGCGGGATCTTCATGTGCCAGGTCCAATGCAGCAAAGACATTATGATACAGAGCTGCGAAAATTAGAAAAAGTAAGAGAATACGATGGAGAGGATATGGGAACATTGGCAGCAACCGTAGAGGTTTTGCCAGGTCAGACAAAAATAGTACGATTTGTCCTTGGGTGGTATTTTCCGAATTGTACAAATTATTGGAACCCGGAAAAGGGAAAAGAAAAGCAAACCATATGGAAAAATTATTATGCAAAACTGTTCACTGATTCTATGGATTGCGCAATGTATTGTCTGCAAAAGTGGGATCAGTTATATAAAGAAACCAAAATGTTCCAGGAGGCTTTGTATGAAACCTCTTTGCCGGAAATCTGTCTGGATGCAGTGTCTGCCAATTTGTCCATTTTGAAAAGTACGACCTGTTTAAGACTGGAAGATGGTTCTTTTTATGCCTTTGAAGGCTGTAATCAGGATGAAGGCTGTTGTGAAGGCTCCTGTTCTCACGTGTGGAACTATGCTTATGCACTTCCGTTTTTATATCCAAATCTGGAACGTTCTATGCGAGATCTTGAATATAAGTACAGTCAGCGGGAAGACGGCTCTGTTTCCTTCAGGCTACAGCTGCCATTAGGCAGGGAACGCTATAATTTCCGTGCATGTGTAGATGGACAGATGGGCGGCGTAATAAAGGTATATCGTGATTACAAGATCTGTGGAGATAAAAAGTGGCTAGAAGGAAAGTGGGAGGCTGTAAAAAAATCCATTGAATTTGCCTGGGCCGAAACAAATGAAGATAAATGGGATTATGACCAGGATGGCGTTATGGAAGGCAGACAGCATCATACTCTTGATATGGAACTGTTTGGACCAAGCTCCTGGCTGAATGGATTTTACCAGTGTGCACTTAAGGCTGCATCAGAAATTGCCGGAATACTTGGCCATACAGAAGAAGAGCAGCTGTATTTGAAACTTTTTGAAAACGGAAAGAAATGGTCAGATGAAAATCTTTTTAACGGAGAATATTTCCAGCAAAAGGTTGATCTGACAGATAAAGAACTGTTGAAAAAATATGATAATGGCGAATCCCTGCTTGGCAAAAATGCAGTAGATACTTACTGGAATGTAGAAACTGGTGAAATCAAATACCAGATTGGAAACGGTTCTTCTATTGACCAGGTTATTGGACAGTGGCACGGTCATCTTTGCGGCATGGGTGAAATTATGGACAATGAAAAAGTGAAAAGTTCCCTTCGCGCGATTTATAAATATAATTATAAAAAGAGCATGCGGGAGGAATTTAACCCGGCAAGATTATACGCCATGAATGATGAAGGCGGAGTGATCGTGTGTGCATGGCCTGATAAAGAAAAGGAGCCGAAGATTCCGCTGACTTACGGACCGGAAGTAATGTGTGGCATGGAATATCAGGCTGCATCTCATATGCTTTGGGAAGGAATGGAAAAAGAGGCATTTGAGATTGTGAATACCATCCGGGACAGATTCGACGGAATTGTGCGAAATCCATGGAATGAATTTGAGTGCGGAAGCAATTATGCAAGATCTCTTGCAAGTTTTGCCCTGATTCTGGCTGCCAGTGGTTTTGAATATGATCTGGGAAAACAGTATATTGGATTTACGCCTCATGTGCAGGGGAAAGACCCGTTTAAAGGATTCTTCAGTGTCGCTGACGGATGGGGAATTTTTTGCCAGTATCCGGACAGATGTGAAATCCGTGTATTATATGGAAATTTAAAACTGAAATCTGTAAAAGTTCCGTTACAGAAAGCTGCCCATGCAGAAAACGGAAATAAGAAAATAGTGTTTGAGGAAAGTAAGGGGCAGATTTTCTTCCAGGATCTTATAGAAATAAAAGAAGGTGAGTGCCTGACTATCAGAAAGTAAAGGAGTGTATGCCATGGAAAAAAGAATACCAAGTGTGCCATTGATTACATGTGATCCATATTTTTCAGTATGGTCACCGGCAGATCATTTATATGATAAAGATACCTGTCACTGGACCGGAAGGGCAAAGCCTGTAAAGGGTCTCATAAAAATTGATGGAAAAACATACCGGTTTATGGGCGCCGGGAAAGAAGAAACTTTACTTCAGAAAAAGTTTGAAATTACATCTACCACCAGTTCTTATGCTATGGAAGGGGGCGGAATCCGTTTACATATTCATTTTTTCACCCCATTGTTGCTGACAGATAAGAAACTGATTTCAAGACCTACCAGTTACATAGACTGGCACGTGGAATCTTTGGATCAAAAAGATCATTCTGTAGTTTTGCTGTGGGAATTCGGGGAGCAATTGTGCCATCATTCCAAAGAACATGAGCCTCTGGTTGGAGGAAACAGTCTGGAAAATAAAGTCCGGATCAGCTGGATGGGACGGGAGCAGCAGCCTTTATTAAGCCATAGTGGAGATGCAGTTTCCATTGACTGGGGATATTTCTATGTGGCTGCGCAAGAAGAATCGCCCATAAAAGTTTCCTATGAAAAAGAAGAAGGCAGCATAAAAGCAATTTCTGAAGTGAATGTTACCCAATCGGCATCCTGGGAGGATTACCTTGTGGTGGCATATGATGATGTGGCTTCCATTGTTTATTTTGGAGAAATCTTAAAAGGCTACTGGACAAAGTTTTATCCTTCTGTGAGAGAGGCAATTGAGGCATCTGTAAAAGAGTATCCCATTTTAAAGGAAAAATGTGCATTGCTTGATGAAAGAATAAAAAAACAGGAGACAGAGCTTCTGGGGGAAGAATATGCATTTTTGTGTGCTGTGGCATACAGGCAGAGCATTGCAGCCCATAAGCTGGTCTGTGACGGAGAAGGAAATCTGTTGTTTTTCTCAAAAGAATGTGATTCAAATGGCTGTATTGGAACTGTGGATATCAGTTATCCTTCTTCACCTTTATTCTTCCTTTTTGATACAGAATATGTAAAAGCAATGTTACGGCCTGTTTTTAAATTCAGCCAGATGCCGGTATGGGGCTATGAATTTGCACCACATGATGTGGGAAGATATCCATACGCAAATGGTCAGGTATATGGCGTGAAAGAGGAATTTGGATATCCAGAACCTCATAATGGCAAGGTGTTTCCTGCATATTATATGTATCCAGCAGGATCGGACATTTATCAAGAAAGCATGCAGATGCCGGTAGAAGAATGTGGAAATATGCTGATTTTATGTGCGGAAATAACAGAGGAAGACGGAAACATGGATTTTGTGAAGCCATATATGGAGATTCTGGAAAAATGGGCTGGTTACTTACTGATTCATGGAGAAAATCCCGGAGAACAGTTGTGCACAGATGATTTTGCCGGACATCTTGCATATAATACCAATCTTTCTATTAAGGCGATTATGGGAATCGAGGCGTATTCCCGAATTTTGAAAGCAACTGGAAAAGAGGAGGAATCTATCTGGTATCACGATAAAGCAGCCATGATGGCAAAAGACTGGCAAAAACGTGCATCTGCTGAAGATCACACAAAGCTGACTTTCGATAAAACAGAAAGCTGGAGCCTGAAATATAACTTGATCTGGGATCGCATCTGGAACAGTGGATTATTTGAAAAAGAGATATACGAAAAAGAAATTGATTATTATCTTGGTAAAATCAACAAGTATGGAATTCCCCTGGATAACCGGGCAATATACACGAAATCAGACTGGATTCTCTGGGTAGTGGCCTTATCAGATGACAGAGAAAAACAGGAAAAATTTCTTAAGCCGTTGGTAAAATACCTTCAGGAAACACCAAGCAGAAATCCGTTTTCTGACTGGTTTGATACTATTACGGCGTGTGAAGTTCATTTCCATAACAGAACAGTACAAGGTGGGCTGTTTATGCCATTACTGCTTCAGAAAAGAAGATAAATTTGTTAAAATGTGCCCCCAAAAGGCACTCCAGAACGTGTTTGAAAAAATACATTTAAAAAAGTTTTTAAAAAAGCATTTTTTAAATGGTACTTTTTAAACAGGTTCCGGAGCCTTTGGGGGCATGCTTTATTTACTGCAGTTTCTTTCCCTGCTCAAATTTCGGTTCGCAGGTCAGCTCCACGCCAAGTTTTCTGAAAGAAAGAATGTCTACAGAGGACAGCATAACAGATGTATGAGCCTGGCAGCCTTTCAGATTGGGAATCTGCTCCAGGGCAAGGCGTGCATCTGCATTAGTTGCAGCACTGATGGAAAGCGCGATCATAGTTTCGTCCATGTGAAGTCGTGGGTTCTTACTTCCAAGATAGTTGGTCTTTAATTCCTGGATCGGATGGATGGCATCCGGAGAAATTACATGTGTCTTGTGATCAATTCCGGCAAGTTCTTTCAGCACATTCAGAAGAAGTGCAGAAGAAGCACCTAAAAGGTCAGAAGTCTTTCCTGTGATAATACGGCCATCATCCAGCTCCATAGCAGCGGCCGGAGCACCTGTAGCTTTTTCAAGCTCCAGGGCAGCAGGAACTGTTTTGCGGTCCTCCAGGGTGGCATGTGCCTGTTTCAGAAGAAGCTCGATCTTATAAACTTCTTCCTCTGTGCCTGTACCGGAAAGAAGGGCATCCATGCTCTTATAATATCTGCGGATGATTTCCTGGCGGGAAGCTTCCTGGCACACTTCATCGTCTACGATACAATTGCCTGCCATGTTTACACCCATGTCTGTAGGAGACTTATACGGGCACTCGCCCATAATCTTCTCGAACATAGCCTGTACAACAGGGAAGATCTCCACATCACGATTGTAGTTGACTGTGGTTTCCCCGTAAGCTTCCAGATGGAAAGGATCGATCATATTCACATCATTCAGGTCGGCGGTAGCTGCCTCATAGGCAAGGTTTACAGGATGCTTCAGCGGGATATTCCAGATAGGGAAAGTCTCGAATTTGGCATAGCCTGCGCTGACACCTCTTTTGTATTCATGGTAAAGCTGGGAAAGGCAGGTAGCCATTTTTCCGCTTCCAGGTCCTGGAGCAGTGATGACAACCAGGGGACGGGTAGTTTCAATATAATCATTCTTGCCATATCCCTCGTCGCTGACAATGAGAGAAGTATTGCTTGGATAGCCTGGAATATTATAAAGAACATAGACTTTGATTCCCAGTTTCTCAAGACGCTTCTTAAATGCATCTGCGCCCTCCTGTCCGGAATAACGTGTGATACATACACTTCCCACATAAAGGCCTCTGCTTGTGAACTCGTTCATCAGACGGAGAACGTCTTCGTCATATGTGATGCCAAGATCGCCGCGCACTTTATTTTTCTCAATATCAGGAGCACTGATAACAATAACGATTTCTGCCTGATCGGAAAGCTGCATCAGCATACGCAGCTTGCTGTCTGGTTCAAATCCTGGAAGAACACGGGAAGCATGGTAATCGTCAAATAATTTGCCGCCAAATTCCAGATAAAGTTTGTTGTCAAATTTGCTAATGCGTTCACGAATGTGTTCGGACTGCATTTTCAGATACTTGTCGTTGTCGAATCCAATTTTTTTCATTCTGTCTTTCCTTTCTCTTTCTCCAGAGCCTGCCATCAAAATCACTCCGGCAGTGTACATACTCTGGTCCTCATCCATGTTACATGTAACAGAGTCCCAAATGACGGGATTCTTTATAAAAAGCGGATTTCTCCGTCTGTTCCAAAAAACATGTTCTTAGTATACTACAGTTTCTTTGGTAAAAAAAGTATCTATTTATCCTGAAAAGTAAATTTTTTTGCACATTTTTTCTCAAAATTTCAGATGGTTTTCACAATATCCAGGTTGATTTATCTGTAGTTTATCTTTATAATAAAAAGGATAATAAGGAGGAACGAAATGGATAATAATCTGGATAACAATCAAGGCGGCCGACGCCCTGATAACAGGGATCCCAGGAAAAATCAGGATCCGAACCGCAATAAGAAAAATCATCAGTCCATTCTGGCTTTTCTGATATGTCTTTTGGTTACTCTGGTGTGTTTCAGCCTGTTTACCAATATGCTGCAGGATAATTCCAGTGAGATCACGTATGATAAGTTTATTGACATGGTGAATAATGATGAAGTAAAATCGGTTACACTTCAGTCTGATACTCTGACCATTGTGCCGAAGAAGCAGGTGAATCCTTATCAGGAAATCAGTTATTACACCAATCTGACAGAAGATGAGACCGCCCTTACCAAGCGTCTGGAAGGAACCGGCATTATTTTTAAGTCTGAACCGCCGGATGCTTTTGGAGAATTTATGGCAATGATGCTTAGCGTTCTTTTGCCTTCTGTACTTCTGTTTGTGCTTCTTATGTTCTTCATGCGCCGTATGAACAAAGGCGGCGGTGGAATGATGGGCGTAGGAAAAAGCCGTGCCAAGGCTTATGTACAAAAGGAGACTGGTATCACTTTTAAGGATGTGGCCGGTCAGGATGAAGCCAAGGAATCTCTTCAGGAGGTTGTGGAATTTTTGCATAATCCTGGCAAATACGTGGAGATCGGTGCCAAGCTTCCAAAGGGAGCCCTTCTTGTAGGCCCTCCTGGTACAGGTAAGACGCTTCTTGCCAAGGCCGTTGCAGGTGAGGCTCATGTGCCTTTCTTTTCCCTTTCAGGTTCTGAATTTGTGGAAATGTTTGTTGGTGTAGGTGCATCCCGTGTCCGCGATCTTTTTGAAGAGGCGAAGAAAAATGCTCCTTGTATTGTTTTTATTGATGAGATAGATGCCATTGGTAAAAGCCGTGATTCTCATTACGGAGGCGGCAATGATGAGCGTGAGCAGACTTTGAACCAGCTGCTTGCAGAAATGGATGGTTTCGATACTTCCAAGGGTCTTCTGATTCTGGCTGCAACCAACCGTCCGGAGGTACTGGATCCGGCTCTTCTTCGTCCGGGACGTTTTGACCGCCGTGTTATTGTAGACCGTCCGGATCTGAAAGGCCGTGTGGACATTCTGAAAGTACATGCAAAGAACGTCCGTCTGGATGATACGGTTGACTTTGACGCCATTGCCCTTGCTACTTCCGGTGCAGTTGGTTCTGATCTTGCAAATATGGTCAATGAAGCTGCAATCCTGGCTGTGAAGAATGGCCGTCACGCAGTTTCACAGAAAGATCTTCTGGAATCTGTTGAGGTGGTTCTGGTTGGTAAAGAGAAGAAAGACCGTATTTTAAGCGTTCAGGAACGTCGTATTGTGTCTTATCATGAGGTTGGCCATGCACTGGTAAGTGCTCTTCAAAAAGACGCAGAGCCAGTCCAGAAGATTACCATTGTACCTCGTACTATGGGAGCTTTGGGCTATGTTATGCAGGTTCCGGAAGAAGAGAAATACTTAAATACCCAGAAAGAGCTGGAGGCAATGCTGGTTGGATATCTGGGAGGTCGCGCCGCAGAGGAGATTGTGTTTGACAGTGTGACAACAGGTGCATCCAATGATATTGAACAGGCTACCAAGGTTGCCCGTGCCATGATTACACAGTATGGTATGTCCAGGAAATTTGGACTTATGGGACTGGCAAATGTGGAAAACCAGTATCTCAACGGCCGTGTTGTTATGAATTGTGGTGACAATACTGCTACAGAAGTGGATCATGAGGTAATGGAACTGCTCCGTACTTCCTACGAGGAAGCGAAGCGTCTGCTTAGCAGCCACAGAGAAATGCTGGATAAAATTGCAGCCTATCTGATCCGTAAGGAAACCATTACAGGAAAAGAGTTTATGATTATTTTCCGCGCAATTGAGAAAGGCATTGAGGTTCCAGAGGATCTGGATGAGGAAGGTCTGAAGAAACTGGACGAGGCTGTAAAAGAAGCTACAGAAAATGCTATATCTGAAGAGAACATTGGTATAGTAGAAAACACAGAATCTAAAGAGAATGCCGGTACAGTAGAAAATACAGAATCTAAAGAGAATGCCGGTACAGTAGAAAACACAGTATCTGAAGAGAATGCTGGTTCAGCAGAAAACACAGTATCCAAAGAAGCTTCAGACAATTCTCTTAAAGATTAATACTGCAGAAGCATAAGTGGCATAGAGATATCTTGGAGTCTCTTAACACTCATAATACAAAAAATACAGGACAAAATAACAGAACCGGGAATCTTCCCGGTTCTTTTCAGAAGGAGAGATTTTTTATGTTCCTGATTGAAGAAGAATTAAAAAAGCTTCCCGGCAAACCAGGTGTTTATATTATGCACGGGGAGAAAGATGAGATTATTTATGTGGGAAAGGCCGTCAGCCTGAAAAACCGTGTGCGACAGTACTTCCAGAGCAGCAGGAACAAAGGCGCAAAAATAGAGCAGATGGTTACTCATATCACCAGATTTGAGTATATTGTAACGGATTCCGAACTGGAGGCATTGGTTCTTGAGTGCAATCTGATTAAGGAACACCGTCCAAAATATAACACCATGTTAAAGGATGACAAGACCTATCCTTTTATTAAAGTGACAGTGAATGAGCCTTATCCAAGAGTGCTTTTTTCCCGTACCATGAAAAAAGACAAGGCGAAATATTTCGGTCCCTATACAAGTTCTACAGCTGTAAAGGATGTAATCGAGCTGGTCCGTAAAATTTATATGGTGCGTTCCTGCAACCGTACTCTTCCAAGAGATTGTGGCAAGGACCGCCCCTGTCTTTACTATCATATGAAACAGTGTACAGCTCCCTGTCAGGGGAATGTAAGTGAAGAGGAATATAAGAAAAATATTGCACAGGTTCTTCATTTTCTGAATGGTAATTTTAAAGAAACCATAGAACAGCTGACAGAAAAAATGATGGCTGCATCTGAAGAAATGCGTTTTGAGGACGCTGCCGGATACCGGGATATGATAAACAGTATCAAAAGAATTGGAGAGCGTCAGAAAATTACAACTTACGGAGAAGAGGACAAGGATATTATTGCTGTGGCTATGGACGAAAGCGAAGATCTGCGGGAGCAGGATGCAGTTGTCCAGGTATTCTTTATGCGTGGGGGAAAGCTGATTGGAAGAGATCATTTCTTCCTTCGTGTAGCCAGGGGAGATACAAAAGCCCAGGTGCTTTCCAGCTTCCTGAAACAGTTTTATGCAGGAACTCCTTTTATTCCGGCAGAGATTATGCTTCAGACAGAAATTGAAGATGGGGAAGTAATTGAGGACTGGCTGTCAGGCAGGAGAAAGCAGCGTGTCCATATCCGTGTGCCAAAAAAAGGAACAAAAGAGAAGCTGGTAGAGCTGGCAAAAGAAAATGCCTGGATGGTTCTTTCAAAAGACAAAGAACGCATTAAACGAGAAGAAGGCCGTACAATCGGAGCTGTAAAGGAAATAGAAGACTGGCTGGGACTTAAAGACATTGTAAGAATGGAAGCTTACGATATTTCCAATATCAGCGGATTTGAGTCTGTTGGTTCTATGGTTGTGTATGAAAAGGGCAAGCCAAAACGCAGTGATTACCGCAAATTTAAGATTAAATGGGTTCAGGGACCAAATGATTATGCAAGCATGGAAGAAGTGCTTACAAGACGTTTTACCCATGAATCAAAGGGCGAGTTTGACAGCTTTTCAAGGCTGCCGGATCTGATCCTTATGGATGGTGGACGGGGACAGGTCAATATTGCATTGAAAGTCCTGGGTGAGCTTGGAATTGATATTCCTGTCTGTGGTATGGTAAAGGACGATAACCATCGTACAAGAGGAGTATATTTTAATAATGTGGAGATTCCCATTGATACTTCCAGTGAAGGCTTTCATCTTGTCACAAGAATTCAGGATGAGGCCCACCGTTTTGCTATTGAGTACCATCGTTCCCTTAGAAGTAAGGAACAGGTACGTTCTGTGCTGGATGATATTCCGGGAATTGGGGAAGCTAGAAGAAAAGCACTGATGCGAAGATTCCGTTCCATCGAAAATATAAGAGATGCTTCTGTGGAGGAATTAAGCCAGACAGAATCCATGAATGTACAAAGTGCGGAAGCAGTATATAGATTTTTTCACAAGATTGAACATTGAAGTTATGTGAGGAATTGTGTATAATGTAAAAGAATGTGATGTGGTGCAAAAAAATTATTTTTATGGCAAAATAAAAAAGAATCCAGGTCACAGCCGGCAGTAAATGGGGAATTTTGCAGCTGTGAAGCAGCAGAAGTTCCAGACAGAGGAAGCCGGAGATTTCAACAAATAAAAAAGGAGATAAAAGCATGAAGGGTGTACAGCTTACCAAGCTGGCGCAGGAACTGAATCTGACCAACCTGACGCCTGATATTGACCTTACGGAAATTTATGTTAAGACAGCAGAAATAAACCGTCCGGCTTTGCAGCTTACAGGATATCTGGAGCATTTTGCAAACGAGCGTGTTCAGATCATTGGATATGTAGAATATACTTATCTGATGCAGTTAAGTGATGAGGAGCGCACATTCAAGTACGAGCGTTTTATCTCCAGCAAAATTCCATGTGTAATTTTCAGTACTATGACAAGACCTTCACAGGATATGATCGACCTTGCCTATAAGTACAATGTTCCTACTTTTGTGACAGAGAGAACTACTTCCAGCCTGATGGCAGAGATCATCCGCTGGCTTGGCGTTCAGCTTGCACCTTGTATTTCCATTCACGGTGTGCTTGTGGATGTTTATGGTGAAGGTGTTCTGATCACTGGTGAGAGTGGTATTGGCAAGAGTGAGGCTGCCCTTGAGCTGATCAAGCGAGGCCACCGTCTTGTAAGTGATGATGTTGTAGAGCTTCGTAAAGTAAGTGATGTTACACTGGTTGGTTCTGCACCTGATATTACCCGTCATTTTATTGAGCTTAGAGGTATTGGTATTATTGATGTAAAGACTCTGTTCGGTGTTGAGAGTGTTAAGGATACCCAGTCTGTTGATCTTGTTATCAAGCTTGAAGAGTGGGACAGAGACAAGGAATATGACCGTCTGGGACTTCATGAGGAGTATACCGAGTATCTTGGAAACAAGATCGTGTGCCACTCCCTTCCGATTCGTCCAGGCCGTAATCTGGCTGTTATCGTTGAATCAGCAGCTGTCAACCACAGACAGAAGAAGATGGGTTATAATGCAGCAGAAGAGCTGTACAAGCGTGTTCAGGCAAATATTGCCAGAAAGAGAGACGAGTGATCCCGCTTTCACCGGCAGTTTTGTATAGAGTTGCTACAGGCATTGGGAAAATAATGCAAAGTACATTGCCACAGGCAGCAAAGAGTTAGAAAGGATGGAAAATTACAATGGGTATGTATTGTTTTGGAATTGATGTAGGTGGAACCTCCGTTAAGTGTGGCTTATTCCTCACCAACGGAACTCTGGTTGAACAGTGGGAGATTCCTACCAGACTTGAGAATAACGGTTCTTCTATTCTTCCGGATGTTGCAGATGCAATCAAGGTAAAGCTGGAAGAGAGAGGAATTACAAAAGATAATGTAGATGGTGTTGGTATCGGTATTCCAGGACCGGTCAATGAAAATGGAGAGGTTCCCATGGCTGTAAACCTTCACTGGGGATTTAAGGCTGTAGCAAGCGAATTAAGCGCACTTACAGGACTTCCTGCAAAAGCTGCCAATGATGCAAATATTGCAGCTCTTGGTGAGGCTTGGAAGGGTGCAGCAGAAGGCTCCAAGAATGTGATCATGGTTACACTTGGAACTGGTGTTGGTGGTGGTATCATCATCGACAGTAAGATTATTGCAGGTCATCACGGTGCCGGCGGTGAGATCGGACATGCATGTGTTAATCATGATGAAATCCGTCCATGTAACTGTGGCAATCACGGATGCCTGGAGCAGTACGCATCTGCTACCGGAATTGTACGTGTGGCAAATGATGTTCTGGAAGAGAATTCAGAGGACAGCAAAATGCGCCACTTTGAGAAGCTTTCTGCAAAAGATGTTCTTGACTGCTACAAAGAGGGTGATGCCCTTGCAATAAAGACTATGGAGAAAGTAGGAGATACTCTGGGAAGTGCTCTTGCAATGTTTGCATGCGTAACAGACCCGGAAGCAATTGTTATCGGCGGTGGTGTATCCAAAGCAGGTAAGGCTCTTACAGACTGTATTCAGAAATACTATCAGAAATATGCATTCCCATCCTGCAAGAGCACACCAATCATTCTTGCAAGCCTTGGAAATGATGCAGGTATCTATGGCGCTGCCCGTATGGTAATCAAAGAGTGAGATTGATTTACATATTGAATCAGAAAAAATAAATAAAAATGAAATAAAAAAGTGGATTATCCAATTATGGATGTCCACTTTTTTGTCTTAACGGTAAAAAATTCAGGATAATGAAAAACGGCTGCACACAATGCAGCCGCTTCCAGATACCCAGTCTTCTGGTTTACTTAATTTTCAGGTATTTCAAATCAGTTGTAATAAACAATGTCTCCGGACTCGTCTACGCCATCATTGCCACCGTCTCCCGGGTCTTCACTGGCACCTGGATTTTCGCCTGTACCCGGATCCTGGCCTGCTCCCGGATCTTCCGGTGTGTCAGGAGTTTCTGTATTATCAGTATTTCCCGGATCGTCAGGATTCTGTGTGGTGTCGTCATAAATCTCCATCTGACCGTCTTCGTCTATATTTTCGTCTGTGTTTTCTTCGTCTTCTGTGTATTCATAGAAGTGCTGGTCACAGTAGTCAGTAGGCATGGTTCCGATGTCGAAATATTCTTCTGTTACCGGGCAGCCGACTCTTGGAAGAAGTCCTGTCTCGGAACAGATACTGATCTGTTCGATTCCATCTGGCTGCTCGAAGTCTTTGTACTCCATGCCCTGATGGATACGGTTCATAACTTTTCTCCATAAAGTCTTGTGGAAGTTACGTGCATCACCTTCTGGCATCTTCTGGTTGCCATCGTAGCCGGACCATACTGCACAGGTGTAATATGGTGTGTAGCCTACGAACCACAGGTCATTGTAATCTTCTGTAGTACCTGTCTTACCTGCAACTGCCATATTATCAAGCTGGCAGGCTGTACCGGTACCATTTTGTACAACGTCTTCCATAGCACTTGTAAGAAGATAAGCAGTAGTATCTTTAATTACGGAACGTCCGGCGGAATTGTTTTCAATAAGCACATTTCCATTGTGGTCAAGGATTTTGGTGTAATAAACCGGTTTGATATAAGTTCCGTTATTTGCAATGGCTGCATAAGCGGCACAAAGCTCAACATTGGTAACACCATAGGTCAGACCGCCAAGTGCTGTAGGCAGGTTGGCATCTGTGTAAACATTGCCGTTGGCATCTATATCTGCATCTGTACCATGTGCAAGTGTGGTAAATCCGAAGTTGTCAAGGTATTTCAGTCCAAGCTCAGGAGTTACATCCTCGAAACACTGGACTGCAACTGTATTGACAGAGTTGCGGATTGCAGTACGGATAGTAGTAGTACCATTAAAAGAACCACTTGCGTTATTAACCGGAGCTCCGTTGGAATAGGTAATGGGCTGATCCTCGTAAGTGGTAGCCAGGGTCATTCCCTTCTCATTAAGTGCCGGAGCATAAGTGGATACAATCTTAAATGTGGAACCAGGCTGTCTTGGACTGTCAGTAGCACGGTTCAAGGTAAGGCTGGCAGTTTTCTGACCGCGTCCTCCGATAATGGCCTTTACATATCCGGTATGCTGGTCAATAACCGTCATAGCTGACTGCGGCTGTGGAGCGAAGCTTACACGCTCGGCGACAACAGTGCTTCCATCTGCAAGAATGTCAGCTTTATAACGATCTACATATGCCTGTCCCTCGTCCTGGGTATCAAACAGCAGATCAAAGGATGGATCCTCATTCTGGAAGTAAAGCTTCATCATTTCTTTACTGTAGTTGGCTTCTGTTCCATCCGGATGCTTCACGGTAAGGGCATATTCAAGAGAATACTGTACATAATCCGGATAGTTGGACGGATCAGAATATTCTTCATCCAGAATGTTCTGGATATCCGGATCCTGTGTGGTCATGATCTTAAGACCGCCGCTATACAGAAGGTTCTGTGCCTGGGTCTTGGTATAACCCTTGATATTCATAAGATCATTGATAACCTGGCTGGTAAGTTCATCCTCAAAATAAGAATAAACCTTGCTCTTGGATTGTGTACTTGCTTCCTGTGCCTGCTGAATGCGGGTATAAACATCGTCATTCAGAGCTTCGTCATACTGATCCTGGGTAATGTATCCCTGGTCAAGCATGTGGTCAAGAACCTCTTTACGTCTCTTTGCATTTTCCTTGGGATTCTCAATAGGATTGTATTTGGTAGGAGCCTGTGTGATACCTGCAAGAGTTGCACATTCGGAAAGGTTCAGATCCCATACATCTTTGTTAAAATACTGACGGGCTGCTGCCTGCACACCGTAAGCACCAGCACCAAGGTTGATAGTATTCAGATAATTCTCCAGGATAACATTTTTGTCATTAATCTTTTTCTCAATCTCAATGGCGAGATACTGCTCCTGAAGCTTACGGGTAAAACGCTCAATCTGAGTAGATTCATTGGTCCAGTTGGTAAAGACATTGTTCTTGAGAAGCTGCTGGGTGATAGTACTTGCACCCTCTGAAAAGCTTCCGCTGGTAAGTGCTTTGACACCGGCACGAAGAATACCTCTCACATCGATTCCGTTATGTTCATAAAAACGCTCATCCTCAATGGCTACTACTGCATGCTGCAGATCCTCTGGTATCTGGTCTATAGAAACTGGTAATCGGTTGGCGTTTGGCGCAGCCAGTTTACGAATCTGGTTTCCATTACAGTCATAGAGGAAGGTGGCGTAACCAAGAGGCATGATATCCACTTCATTTACGTCAGGTGTATTGGCAAGTATTCCACGGATGGAACCGATTCCCAGAGTGGATACTGCAACGCACAAGGCGATCAGACCGATGAAAAGGACTCTGATAAACGAAACATGGGCTCTTTTTCCCATCATGGACGAGCGGGAAATAAGAGAATTTCGCTTCTTAGAGACCGATTTTTTTCCGTAGTTCATGATAAACCTCCTTTATAATCCGTTCTATTATATCAAATCTCAATGCGTAAATAAAGCATAAAATCAAATAATTCTGTGAACTTTATTTGCGGAAAAAACGAGAATTTGGTTGTGTGTATATCTGGCATTTTTTCCAAAAAGACTGCTTCTATGCCATATTATAACAAATACAAAAAATTATCTGAAAAATGGAGTTTCCCGGCGAAATATTATGTGTAAACAAAATCTCCAACAAATTGTGACGCACAGCTTACAGAAGGTGGGACTGGCATCAAAGCACATTTCATGGTAGAATAAGAAACAAATAAATTTTGGAGGTTTCCTGCATGCTGGAAAATTATAAGACGATCTACGCAGGGGGAGAGGGCGAACTGACAGAGAAGAAATCCCGTTTTATTGCTACGGTACGCCTGGTTGAAAAGGAAGAGGATGCCCTTGCCTTTATAGAAGAAATGAAGAAAAAATACTGGGATGCAAGGCATAACTGCTATGCTTATTCCATTGGAGAGCACAGAGAGTTTACCAGATGCAGTGATGACGGAGAGCCATCCGGAACAGCAGGTCGTCCCATGCTGGATGTGATTCTGGGAGAAGATATTTATAATGTTGCTGTAGTTGTTACCAGATATTTTGGCGGGGTCCTTCTGGGAACCGGCGGGCTGGTACGTGCCTATTCAGGGGCTGTCCAGGAAGGGCTTCGTGCAAGTACGGTGATTGAGAAAAAGCACGGTATTTCCTTGGCACTTACCGCTGATTATACAGCAATTGGAAAATTACAATATATTGCAGCAGAGAATGAACTTCCTGTTCTTGATACGGAATATACGGACAAGGTAGTCATGCATCTTCTGGTTCCAAATGATCAGGTTGGAAAAATCCAGAAAACCATTACAGAAGCCACCAGTGGCCGCGTAAAAATGGAAAAAGAAAAAGAGCTTTATTTTGCAGAAGTGAACGGAAATATTGAAATATTTGATCATTAGAAACAAATCAGAAAATAATTTAATTTTGCAAGATGTACACCTCACTTTTGGGGAATTTATCCGGATTCAGGCAAATATACCGTAAAGTGAGGCGACAGGTTGCAGGAATGATTTCAGATTATCAGCATTTCTCCGGTTCCGGATAATCAACACCGAAAGTCTCAACAGTCATAGATTTGATCTTCTGCTCGTCAAGAGGTCTGTCACTGTAGTCAGTATCCGTTTCAGCAATCTTGTTTACCACATCCATGCCATCGGTAATTTTACCAAAAGCAGCATATGCGCCATCAAGGTGTGGTGCATTTTTGTGCATGATAAAGAACTGGCTTCCAGCGGAATCCGGATGCATAGCTCTCGCCATGGAAAGAACGCCTGCTGTGTGTCTTAAATCATTTTTTACACCATTCTGTGCAAATTCGCCCTTGATGCTGTATCCCGGGCCGCCCATTCCGGTTCCGTCCGGACATCCGCCCTGGATCATGAAACCTTCAATAACACGATGGAAGATCAGACCGTCATAAAAGCCATTTTTTACAAGGCTGATGAAGTTATTTACAGTATTGGGTGCGATTTCCGGATATAATTCAGCCTTCATCACATCCCCATTATCCATAGTAATTGTAACAACTGGATTTGCCATAGTTTAATCTCCTTTTTCAAAAAGTATTGTATTTCATTATTCGTTCTATTATAATATGCAAAGAGAAATTCTGCAAGGGAAAAGGAGCTTTATAAAGCCATGATAAAAGAAACATTCAGTCCCGAGGATACCTATACTTTTGGTAAATGGATAGGTGAGAATGCCACTCCGGGACAGGTATATACGCTGGTAGGTGACCTGGGAGTAGGAAAAACGGTTTTCACCCAGGGAGTAGCTGCAGGCCTTGGAATCACAGAGCCGGTGAACAGTCCTACCTTTACGATCATTCAGGAATATGAGTCTGGTCGTATGCCTTTTTATCACTTTGATGTATACCGGATCGGTGATATTGAAGAGATGGAAGAAATCGGATATGATGATTATTTCTATGGAAATGGAATCTGTCTGATTGAATGGGCGAATCTGATCGAGGAGATTCTGCCGGAGCATATGATCGAGATTACCATTGAAAAGAATCTGGAGAAAGGTTTTGATTACCGTAAGATTACTGTGACAGGACTTCCAGAAGAGACAATGCAGGAAAAATAACAGTCAAAATAGGAAAGTCAGGGAGAAAAAATGAAAATATTAGGTCTGGACAGTTCAGGAATCGTTGCTTCCGTTGCAATCGTGGAGGATGAGAACCTGATTGCCGAATATACAGTTAATTACAAAAAAACACATTCACAGACACTTCTTCCCATGCTGGATGAGCTTGCGAAGATGACAGAGCTGGATCTGGATACAATAGATGCTATTGCAGTTGCAGCAGGTCCGGGATCCTTTACCGGGCTTCGTATTGGATCTGCCACAGCAAAAGGACTGGGACTGGCACTTAAGAAACCTCTGGTGGAAATTCCTACAGTAGATGCCCTGGCATATAATCTGTATGATGCAAATGCTTTGATCTGTCCGATTATGGATGCAAGGAGAAGCCAGGTTTATACAGGAATTTACTGTTTCCAGGATCATAAACTGGTGACACTGGAAGAACAGATGGCTGTGCCTGTAGCAGAGCTGATAGAGAAGTTGAATGAGAGAGGAAAAGCGGTTATTTTCCTTGGGGACGGTGTTCCTGTTTTTGCCAAAACAATCGAAGAAACTTTAAAGGTGCCTTATTCTTTTGCACCAGCTCATGTAAATAAACAAAGAGCCGCAGCAGTTGCCACACTTGCCCAGCTTTATGCGAAGGAAGGAAAAGTGGTAACTGCTATGGAGCATGTTCCGGAATATTTACGTGTTTCCCAGGCAGAGAGAGAACGTGCACAGCGTCTTAAGGAAAAAAAGTCTGACAGCGCAGCACAAGATTCCTCAGAGAATGGGGAAAAGTTATGATTTTACGGGAAATGCTGGTGGATGACCTGGACCAGGTAATGGAAATCGAGAACCGGCTTTTTTCACCACCATGGACAAAAGAGGGATTTTTTACTTATCTGACCCGCAAGGATGCTATGTTTCTTGTGGTGGAGGAAAAAGGAGAAATTCTGGCATACTGCGGTCTTCTTATGGTTCTGGACGAGGGGGATATTACCAATGTGGCAGTACGCCCTGACAGACAAAGAGAGGGAATTGGTCATTTCCTTATGGACAGCCTGATCCGTCTGGCACAGCAGCAGGGAATTACCACTATCCATCTGGAGGTGCGGGTGGGAAATGAAACTGCTATCCGGCTTTATGAGCGAATGGGATTTACAAGAGATGGAATCCGCAAAAAATATTATACAGATCCTGTAGAAGATGCGTTACTTATGACGCGTTTGCCAGGGTGAGAGATAACTAAAAAGTCTCTGCCAGTTGCCTTCTTGTGCAAAAAAGTTGCACAGAAACAACAGGCAGAGACTTTTTTATGGGAAGATGTCGCTCGAAGCGATCTGCCACAGATAGAAAATCCCGGTTTCAAATTATAAAATGATGTTATAATTTTCGGAAATGTTTAAAAAGAAGATACAACAGGTTCCAAGCTATCAAAACCATCAAAGCAGCACAGCTTAGAATAATTCCCACAGTTTTGCCAGGTGCATGGTATTCAAGAATGATTTCGTGGGTTCCCTTTTGCAGAGGAAAACCTACAAAAGCATTGTTTACCTGAACTGTGGCAACATCCTTTCCATCTACCAGGGCTTTGTAGCCCTGTGAAAAGGTGTAGGAGGTTACGAAATAACCATCTTCCGGCATGGTAATATTTCCAGCTGCAATTTGCTTTCCTTTTGTCTTTTGTTCTTTAAATTCTACAATCCCGGGATGGGAAATGGCAGAAAGTGGAATTGTATAGGCTGTTGCATTTTTGATTCTGTAGCTTCCGCTGGAAAAGGTGATTTCCAGGAAATTCATATCCTCATCGCTGGATATCATATAAGTAAAAGTTGTATTGTTATTTGGATATGGTGCTTCAGAGCCAGAAAGACGGTTACGGATTCCGTTTATTACAATAGAGATATCCTTTGCCCCATTATAGTCTACATCAAAAGAAAGTAAAAGTATGGTACCTGCCTTCAAGGTTTTGGGAAGCTCTCTTCTCACAGTAACATTTTTTCTCTGGATTTTGTGTATGAAGAAATTTTCAGGCAGTTGATAGCTTTCCATTTGTGAATGATAGGAAGCTGTATCTTTTGTATCAACTGTATCTGCAAAAGCATCACTTGCATCTGGTATAATCGTGCGGTTAACCAGCGCATCCAGGTTTTCCGGATAAGAAAGCTGGTCGTAATCTGACTGATACATACATGCAGTGCTGCCATAGGCAAGGGGAAGCACATTTTTGTTTTCTGTAAGCACATGTCCGTCTTTTTCCTGTAAGACAGAGTATCCGGCAGGAACCTTTTCTTTTATTGTCTGAAGATAACGCACTCCCATAAGATATTCCTGAAAAGGATTTACGTCTGCTGTCATTGCCACGCGGTTGCGGATACTGATAGGCATTCGCAAAACATCATATAGCAAGGTATTATATGTACTGTTAGAAATGGAAGAATAAATAGTACTTTTATTCTGATCTCCTGAAATTACGTAGTTTGTATTATTAGACGGATGCTCGGTTATATCGAAACGTGCTTGTGGATTTTCACAGTATTTTTCCAGATCTTCCTGGGAAAAATAGTCTCTGGAATCATCGGAAACAGAGGCATATTCTTCTTCTCCCCCCTTTGCAAGATAAAGCATTGCAGGAGTTGTGCAAAGAAACAGAATTCCCACAATGTTTGCAATAAGGGGATGACGGGAAAAAGCCAGCTGCTTTTTTGAAACAAATATTGAAAGAATTACCATGATCAGCAGAAGGACAAAATCTGCAATGACCAGGTGTCGTACAGTCTTATTTACTAACAGGAAAACAAGCTGAACTGAAACAGGAATCCCACAAAGCAGAGCAAGAGGCAGACTGTGCTGTATTTCCTTCTTTCGAAGCCCTTCAAGAGCCTGAGCGGTGAGGTAAAGAATCAGCGGTAAAAATGGAATCAGGCATTTTGGACGGACATATAAAGTTGCATTTAAGATCCAGTAAAAAATGTCAAAAAAGAGCAGGACAAAAATTGCAATTGCCAGCTTGCGTGTCTTTTTTTTCCGGATACATAAAAAAAGTGCATAAAGGCAAAAAACAGCAAGTCCGCATCCATAAGGACTGTAAAGAATACTGTCCATGGTAGGATTTACTCCGAAAAGCTTTAAAAGGGAAGTGCTGGTTCCAACGTCTTTTTTGTTTCCTAAAATGGCAAGTCCTGTAGGAAGAAGGAGAAACAAATTCATGGAAACTGCCAGAGATACATCCAGAATATAGTTCCACCAGATTTTTCCTGTCTGGCAGGATTTTACCATCCCGTTTTTAAATTGTGACAGAAGATGACAAATATAAAGAATGCATGCCACAAAGCAGGAGGGAAAGAAGTAAAAACTATGTAAAATGCAAAAAAACAGGGAAAATATCAGCCCTATATGAGGAAGGATACTGTAGAGGGAGGCTTTTTCAGGATTCAGTATTTTGTCCAGACATAAAAATGCGAGAATCAGAAATGGCAGATAATTGACAAAAATAATCTGCCTGTGTGCCTGGAAAAAACAGTTGGCAGTCAGGTAAAAAAAGCCACATACAAAGCTGGTAAAATCCGAAAATCCTTTTTTATGCAGCCAGTAATACAAAAGCCCGCCGCCAAAAAGAATTTCAAATATGGCATAGCCCTGGATAAAAAAAGCAACCGGAAGATTGGGAAAGCAATAAGATAACAGTACATCCGGACGCATGAATCCGTAATAGGACAAGGAATAGAAATCAGTGCCGCCTCCAAGTCCTGTAAAATCAGGAAAGAGCTGGCCAGTGGCATAGAAATTTTTTCTCATGTAATCGGCAATGGTCACATGCTGGGAATACCAGTCAGTTTTGGAACCAAACCAGCAGCCACCAGGCACAAGGGAAAAAATAAGAATAGCTCCGGCAGCAATAAGAAGCGAAAGAAAGAAAACATTTTTCAGGGTAAATTTTGCAGCTTTGGTGTCAAAAATCATAATAAGTCCTTTCTTGATAAACGAAAAAAGTCTGCACAGGTAATTTCGATATCAAAACATATTGTAAGCAGTTTGTCAAGCTCTCCTACAAATTGTGAAGCACATCTTGCAGAAAGCCTTTGGGGTTCGCTTTAGAAAAGCATAAGTAGAAATACTTAAGCGGATATATATAAAAACCTGAAGAATTTATGAATATTTTACGGCTTGTTTTAAAACTTTCCTTGTGTTAAACTTTGCCAGAGAGTGTAATGTGCCATCTGGATTATGAGGTGGCATTGAAAGAGAGGAATTATATATTTATGTTAGATGTTTGTCTGTTAGGGTCAGGAGGAATGATGCCCCTTCCAAGAAGGTGGCTTACGGCTTTGATGACCCGGTATAACGGCAGCAGCCTTTTGATTGACTGCGGCGAGGGAACGCAGGTTGCGATTAAGGAAAAAGGCTGGAGTTTTAAGCCTATTGATGTAATCTGCTTCACCCATTATCATGGGGATCATATCAGCGGGCTTCCCGGTCTTTTACTTACAATGGGAAATGCAGAACGTACAGAGCCACTGACTTTAATTGGCCCAAAAGGGCTTGAACGAGTGGTGAATGCACTTCGCGTAATCGCACCTGAGCTTCCTTTTGAATTGAAATTTATAGAAATAAATGGTCCGGAACAGGTATTTGAAATCAATGGTTACCGGATCACAGCTTTCAGAGTGAATCACAATGTTCTGTGTTATGGATATACACTGGAAATTTTAAGACAGGGAAAATTCTCACCGGAACGTGCAAAAGAACAGAATATTCCTCTGCAGTACTGGAATCCACTGCAAAAAGGCAGAACAATTGAAGCTGATGGGATGATTTATACCCCGGATATGGTTCTGGGTCCTGCAAGAAAGGGACTGAAAGTTACTTATACTACAGATACCCGCCCTACAGAATCCATTCTTCACCATGCACCAGATTCAGATCTTTTTATCTGCGAGGGAATGTACGGTGAGGATGATAAACTGGAAAAAGCCAAAGGATATAAACACATGACTTTCCGCGAAGCAGCTACTCTTGCAAAAAATGCCGGCGGCGTAAAGGAAATGTGGCTTACTCATTACAGTCCGTCTTTGATCAGGCCAGATGAATATATGGATATGGTAAGGGAGATCTTTCCAAATTCTTATCCGGGTAAAGATGGAAAAACAATGGAAATGAATTTTGAAGAGGACTAAGAAAATGAAGGATACATTAATTCTTGCAATTGAAAGCTCCTGCGATGAGACTGCAGCATCTGTAGTAAAAAATGGCAGGACGATATTGTCAAATGTGATTTCTTCCCAGATAGCCCTTCATACTTTGTATGGAGGTGTTGTGCCGGAAATCGCATCACGTAAACATATTGAGAAGATCAACCAGGTAATCGAGCAGGCACTTGCAGAAGCAGATGTTACACTAGATGACCTGGATGCAATTGGAGTTACCTATGGTCCGGGACTGGTAGGTGCTCTTCTTGTGGGCGTTGCAGAGGCGAAGGCAATTGCATATGCGAAAAAACTTCCACTTGTTGGTGTTCATCATATTGAGGGGCATGTTTCTGCCAATTATATCGAACATCCGGATCTGGAGCCGCCATTTTTATGCCTGATTGTATCTGGTGGACATACACATCTTGTAATTGTGAAAGACTACGGTGAATTTGAAATTTTGGGACGTACCAGAGATGATGCGGCAGGTGAGGCGTTTGACAAGGTTGCCAGAGCAATCGGGCTTGGATATCCTGGGGGACCTAAAGTGGATAAGCTTGCAAAAGAAGGAAATCCAGATGCAATTGTTTTCCCGAAAGGAAAGCTTGGAGACTGTCCTTATGATTTCAGCTTCAGTGGTGTAAAGTCTGCTGTTTTAAACTATATCAATAATGCCCAGATGAAGGGGGAAGAAATCAACCGTGCAGATCTGGCAGCTTCTTTCCAGAAATCAGTGGTAGATGTACTGGTAGAGCATACTATGCTTGCGGCTAAAGATTACCATATGGACAAGATTGCAATTGCAGGTGGAGTGGCTTCAAATGGTGCACTTCGGGAAGCTATGACAAAAGCATGTGAAAAAAGAGGATACAAATTTTATCGTCCGTCCCCTATTTTCTGTACAGATAATGCAGCAATGATTGGTGTTGCAGCTTACTATGAATATTGTAAAGGAACCCGCCACGGATGGGATCTGAATGCAGTTCCCAATTTGAAGCTGGGAGAGAGATAATGGAGCAGAAAAAATGTACTGCAATTGTTCTGGCAGCAGGACAGGGGAAAAGAATGCACAGCAAAATACAGAAGCAGTTTCTGGAAATTGGAGGAAAGCCGGTTCTGTATTATTCTCTGAGGTGTTTCCAGCAAAGCTTACTGATACAGGATATTATTCTGGTAACAGGAGAGAATATGATTTCTTATTGCGAAAAAGAAATCGTGGAAAAGTATGGATTTGATAAGGTGACAGCAGTAGTTGCCGGTGGAAAAGAACGTTACGATTCCGTATATGCCGGATTGCTGTGCTGTGAAGATGTGAAATATGTGTATATACACGATGGTGCCAGACCTTTTGTCACAGAGGATATGATTCAGAGAGGATATCAGGCTGTAGTTCGTACAGGAGCCTGCGTGATCGGTATGCCTTCAAAGGATACGGTAAAACTTTCTGATTCTGAAGGATATATAAAAGAAACACCAGATCGAAAAATTGTATGGAATATTCAGACTCCTCAGATATTTTCTTATGAACTGATTCGCTCTGCATACGAAAGTATTCGTCAAAAGGACATGAGTAATGTGACAGATGATGCAATGGTAGTGGAGCAGGAGACGGGAGCTAAGATTCTTCTGGTAGAAGGTTCTTATCGGAATATTAAGATAACTACCCCAGAAGATATGGCTGTGGCAGAGGCTTTTTTGCGATATTGAGCGAATTTTTGAAAAAAATTAAAATTCTTGTTGACAGCTAAAGATTTTGATGATAGAATACGTTTTGCACTGACAGAGACAACCTCTTGAGTGAAGGACAACTCGGATAGTGCAAAGCGATTTATCATTGATTAATATGGAGAGATATCGAAGTGGTCATAACGAGGCGGTCTTGAAAACCGTTTGTCCGCAAGGGCGCGTGGGTTCGAATCCCACTCTCTCCGCTTGTTAAGAACTTGAAATTAAATTTTGAAAATAATTTAAAAAAAGTTCTTGACAAATAAAGAAACATCAGTTATACTAAACAAGCTTTCGCAAGAGAGTAAACAATTAAAGAGATAACTACTTAGTAAGTAGGGCGATTTGGAGAAGTACCCAAGCTGGCCGAAGGGGCTCCCCTGGAAAGGGAGTAGGTCGTTAATAGCGGCGCGAGGGTTCAAATCCCTCCTTCTCCGCTCGAGTTTCTTAAAAAAGAAATTTGAAAAAGTTGTTGACAAACACTTGGATATGTGATAACATAAATGAGCTGTTTTGAAACAGCAACGAAACAACCTTGATAACTAAACAGTGAAACACATACGATTCTCGAAAATTTCTTTTACAATTCATTTTTTGAATGAAAACTTTTAAAAACAGTAATGACGAGAGATAACTAAGCTAGTTGGTTGTCTTGAGTACATCAAACACTTTATCAGAGAGTTTGATCCTGGCTCAGGATGAACGCTGGCGGCGTGCTTAACACATGCAAGTCGAACGGGAAATACTTCATTGAGGCTTCGGCGGATTTGATTTATTTCTAGTGGCGGACGGGTGAGTAACGCGTGGGTAACCTGCCTTGTACTGGGGGATAACAGCCAGAAATGGC
>CAKRMK010000025.1 GCA_934364795.1 uncultured Blautia sp. | reverse complement strand
TGGGGCCTACAGGGCTCGAACCTGTGACCCTCTGCTTGTAAGGCAGATGCTCTCCCAGCTGAGCTAAGACCCCATATCCAAACTGTGAAGATTTATTTCTCTTCCGCAGCTCGCTTTGCTATTATACTATCAACTGTCGCAAATTGTCAACAACTTTTTTGAAAAAATTTAAAAAATATTTTGCCGGAGATTTTTACATGTATTTGGGTCCTTATTTGCAAAAAAGAAGCAAAAAGAAAGCAAGTCAGGTTCTTTTAAAATAATTCAGAAATGGTATACTGAACCTGTAAACAAAAAGAAGTCAATAAAAACATACCAGATACCAGAGCGACTAAGAACAAAAAATGCTGTGTATCTGTATGATCCATTACACAAAGGATCATAATTGCGTCCGGCAACAGAATTACCGGCGATACGAGAAAAGGAGAAGAAGGTATGAAAATTTTAGATTCCAAATTTATGAAGGGTTTTATTAAAATGGCAGATGATGGTTTCCAGCAGGGATGGCATGAAAGAAATGGTGGAAATTTAAGCTATCGTCTGAAAAATGAAGAAGTAGAAATGATTCGTCCACGTTTAAATGCGCCAGGAGAGTGGCAGCCTATTGGTACAGAGGTTCCAGGGCTTGCAGGAGAGTTCTTCCTTGTAACAGGAAGTGGCAAATATTTCCGAAATATTGCAGTTGACCCTGAAGCATGCCTTGCAATCATTGAACTGGATGATAAAGGTGTTAATTATAGAATCCGCTGGGGACTTGTGGAAGGCGGCCGTCCTACCAGTGAGCTTCCAACCCATCTGATGAATCACGAAGTAAAGAAAAAGCTTACCAATGGCAGACATCGTGTTATTTATCATGCACATACTACCAATACCATTGCCCTTACTTTTGTCCTTCCTCTGGAGGATAAGATATTTACAAGAGAGCTCTGGGAATCTGCCACAGAGTGTCCGGTAGTATTTCCAGACGGTGTGGGCGTAGTTGGCTGGATGGTGCCAGGCGGCAGAGAAATTGCTGTAAAAACAGCAGAACTTATGAAAAAATATGACGTTGTTATCTGGGCACATCATGGAATGTTCTGTTCTGGAGAAGATTTTGACCTGACATTCGGCCTGCTTCACACTGTGGAGAAATCAGCAGAGATTCTTGTAAAAGTAATGTCTATGGCACCACGTAAGCTTCAGACAATCACACCAGATAATTTCCGCGCAGTAGCAAAAGACTTCCATGTTACATTGCCGGAAGAATTTCTTTATGAAAAAGAATAACTTGACACATTACTGTAATAAAGTTTTTTCAGAAAATACTTGACAACATATTTTCAATGTGCTATTTTATATAAAAATTTAATTTAACAGACTAAACCGTTGAAGCGGAGATAAAAACAATCGTGCACCCACAGAGAGTCCGGGAAGCTGAGAGCCGGATGGTAAAGCAGTTTGTTAAATGGACCGCAGAGGGCGCATGGAAAGATAAGGAGTTATCAAGTATTATGCGACGTGAGACACACGTAAGTTGTCAGGAATATGATGGTATTCCGTTAAGCGCACGATTTATTTCGATCGTGAATCAAGGTGGCACCGCGGGTGAGTAAATTCAGGACCCGTCCTTGACAGATATTAGAAGTTCTGTCTTGGACGGGTCTTTTTGTATACAACAGTAGATTCTACAGGAACCTGTTATTATAAAAAAACTGTCAGACAGCATTCTTTTTGGTATCAGCTTATGAAAAATGAAATTCTGCAAGTAAAATAAGGTTCACAAGTAAGAATCGGAGGTGTTTTATGTATCCATCAGTTGAGAAAGTCAGAGAAATGGCAGCAGCAGGAAACTATAAAAGAATTCCGGTCTGCAAAGAATTGTATGCAGACAGTTATACACCAGTCGAAATGATGAGAATCCTTCAGAAAGCCAGTCATCATTGCTATCTGCTGGAAAGTGCAAGCCAGAATGAAGTGTGGGGCAGGTATTCTTTCCTGGGATATGATCCATCAATGGAAATTACCTGTACGGATGGAATTCTGAAAATTCGGAAAACATCTGTAAATGATGAAGAAGAGGCAGAGGAGATACGTCATGTAGCACATCCTGGTGATGCTATCAGAGAAATCATCCAGCAGTATAAAACCCCGGTTATGGAAAATATGCCAGCCTTTACAGGTGGTCTGGTGGGATATTTTTCCTATGATTACATCAAATACAGTGAACCGAAACTGGAACTAAAAGATGAGGAACAGCAGGATTTTCGGGATCTGGATTTAATGCTGTTTAATGAGGTAATCGCATTTGATCACTACAGACAGAAAGTACTGCTGATCACAGGAGTTCTCATAGAAGATTGTGAAGATAAGGAAAAACTGGAACTGTCCTATAAAAAGGCCTTTGAAAAACTTGAAAAAATGACAGAGCTGATCAAACGGGGAGAAAAAAAGGAATTTCCTCCAATACAGCTGAAATCAGAAATCCAGCCACAGTTTCCAAAAGAAAAATATTGCAGCATGGTAGAAAAAGCAAAACATTATATTCATGAAGGTGATATTTTCCAGGTAGTTCTTTCCAATCCAATGCGTGCAAAGGCAGAAGGAAGTCTTTTTGACACCTACAGGGTGTTAAGGGCTACTAATCCATCTCCTTATATGTTTTATTTTTCCAGTGATGACATCGAAATTGCAGGTGCTTCTCCAGAGACACTGGTAAAACTGGAACATGGAAAATTAAGTACATTTCCACTTGCCGGTACAAGACCAAGAGGAAAAACTCCAGAAGAAGATAAAGCACTGGAAGCAGATCTTTTACAGGATGAAAAAGAACTTGCAGAGCACAATATGCTGGTGGATCTGGGAAGAAATGATATTGGAAAAATCAGTGAGCTTGGCAGTGTGAAAGTAGAAAAATACCTGACTGTAGAAAGATACTCCTGTGTCATGCATCTTGGTTCTACTGTAACAGGAACTATTAAGAAAGGAAAAGATGCTATTGACGCAGTGGATGCCATTTTACCTGCAGGAACCCTTTCAGGAGCTCCGAAATTCCGTGCATGCCAGATCATTCAGGAACTGGAAAAAAGTAAACGTGGTATTTATGGCGGTGCTATTGGATATGTGGATTTTACAGGAAATCTGGATGTCTGCATTGCAATCCGCCTGGTTTATAAAAAGAAGGATGAAATCTGTATCAGATCCGGTGCAGGAATTGTAGCAGACAGTGTACCGGAAAAAGAATTTGAAGAATGCCAGAATAAAGCAAGAGCAGTGGTAAGAGCCATCAGCCAGGCCCAGGAGGGATTAGAATGATTTTACTGATTGATAATTACGACAGTTTTTCCTATAACCTTTACCAGCTGATCGGGTCCGTTAATCCGGACATTCAGGTGGTGCGAAATGATGAAATTACATTAGCTGATATTGAAAAAATGCAACCTGAAGCCATTGTTTTATCTCCTGGACCTGGAAAACCTGCAGATGCAGGAATCTGTATTCCAGTGATTAAAGAGTTTGCCGGAAAAATTCCTATTCTGGGTGTGTGCCTGGGACATCAGAGTATTTGCGAAGCTTTTGGAGGTGTGGTTTCCTATGCGAAAGAACTGAAGCATGGAAAACAGGATGAAATGATCCGAACCTGCGACAGTGTCCTGTTAAATGGACTGCCGGAAAAATTTCCGGCAGCAAGATATCATTCTCTGTCAGCAAAAGAAGAAACACTTCCACCAGAGTTAATAATAACAGCGAAGTCAGAGGACGGGGAAATCATGGCAGTGGAACATGAAGAATATCCGGTATATGGAGTACAGTTTCATCCAGAGTCAGTCATGACACCAGATGGTAGAAAAATGATAGAGAATTTTCTGGAAAAATGAAAAATCAGACAAGTCAATATGATCAGTACTTAATATTTACAGACGAAGCAGCAGAAAGGAGCAAGTAAAATGATTAGAGAAAGCATTATTAAATTATCCAAAAAGCAGGATTTAACATATCAGGAAGCCGAAGAAGTTATGGATGAGATTATGAGCGGAAAGGCCACACCGGTGCAGATGTCCGCTTACCTGACTGCGTTGTCATTAAAAGGAGAAAACATTGATGAGATCACTGCATCTGCAGCTGGAATGAGAGCTCATTGTATCAAACTTTTGCATGATATGGATGTACTGGAAATTGTTGGTACAGGTGGTGACGGTTCCAATTCCTTTAACATTTCCACAACTGCTTCCCTGGTAATTGCAGCTGGAGGCGTACCGGTTGCAAAACATGGAAACAGGGCTGCTTCTTCTAAATCAGGAGCAGCAGACGTTCTGGAAGCTTTGGGCGTGAAGATTACCATTCCACCGGAAAAAAGCCAGGAGCTTCTGGAAAAAATCGGAATCTGTTTCTTATTTGCACAGAACTATCACATTGCCATGAAATATGTAGCACCTATCCGCAAGGAGCTGGGAATCCGCACGGTATTTAATATTCTTGGACCTCTTAGCAACCCGGCAGGTGCAAATATGGAACTTATGGGCGTGTACGATGAAGCACTTGTAAAACCGCTGGCACAGGTTATGGCAAACCTTGGCGTGACAAGAGGAATGGTAGTATTTGGACAGGACAGTCTGGATGAAATTTCTATGAGTGCTCCAACTTCTGTATGCGAGATCAAAGATGGAACCTTTACATCCTATGTTCTTACCCCGGAGCAGTTTGGGTATGAGCGTTGTACCAAGGAAGAGCTCCAGGGAGGAACACCTCAGGAAAACGCCGAAATTACAAAAGCAATTCTGGAAGGAAAAGAAAAAGGTGCAAAACGCCATGCAGTATGCCTGAATGCAGGAGCAGCACTTTATATTGCTGGAAAAGCAGAGAACATAGAAGCTGGTGTAAAACTGGCAGAACAGCTGATTGACAGCGGCGCAGCCTTAAAGAAACTGGGAGAGTTTATTGAAAAAAGCAATGAAGAGAATTAAATGAAAAAAATAGAAAGCAATTGAAAAAAATTAAGTGAAAAAATAGAAAATAGTTGAAGAAAAGAAATCGGTTGAAGAAAAGAAATTGATTGAAGAAATATAAATCAAATGAGGAAATCTGAATCATGAGTATTTTAAATGAAATAGCGGCTCGTACAAAAGAGCGTATTCAGGAAGAAAAATTTAAAGTCCCATTAAGGGTACTGATAGCACAACAAAATTCTGATCTGGCAAAGAAGGCCGAACAGAAGATTCGTTTTCTGGATGCGCTGAAAAAGCCTGGAATGTCCTACATTTGCGAAGTAAAAAAAGCATCTCCTTCAAAAGGGCTGATTGCTCCTGATTTTCCTTATCTGGATATTGCGAAGGAATACGAGCAGGCAGGGGCTTCTGCAATCTCCTGTCTGACAGAACCTTTTTACTTTCAGGGCCAGGACAGATACTTAAAAGAAATTACAGAAGCTGTAAACATTCCGGTACTTCGTAAGGATTTCACAGTCGATGAATACATGATCTATCAGGCAAAAGCATTTGGGGCATCCGCAGTGCTTCTGATCTGTGCTATTTTGGATAACGCACAGCTGAAAGCTTACCTGGAGCTGACAAAGGAGCTGGGGCTGGATGCCCTTGTGGAAGCACATGATGAATGGGAAGCAGACAGAGCACTGAATCTGGAAGCAAAAATTATTGGAGTCAATAACCGGAATCTCCACGATTTTACAGTGGATATGGGAAACAGTATCCGGCTTCGCAGTATGGCACCTGCTGACACTGTATTTGTATCAGAAAGTGGAATCAAAACAGCAGAAGATATTCGTATTTTACAGGAAAATAAAGTAGATGCGGTGCTGATTGGGGAAACACTTATGCGTAGTAATGATAAGAAAGCTGCACTGGAGGAATTAATATGGCAAAATTGAAAATCTGCGGTCTTACCAGAGAAGCAGATATTACAGCAGTAAATGAAGTAAAACCTGATTTTGCAGGTTTTGTAATAGAAGTTCCGGGAAGAAAAAGAAGCATTACAGCGGAACAGGTGAAAGTCCTTGTTAAGGGACTTGACGATGAAATCCTGCCGGTTGGTGTTTTCGTAGATGCACCGCCAGAGCTTCCCATTTCCCTGTTAAGAGATGGAACTCTGTGGGCGGCCCAGCTTCACGGAAATGAGGATGAGGAGTACATTGAAAAAATCCAGAATATGACAGGAAAGCCTGTGATCAAGGCTTTTTCCATAAAAACACCACAGGATGTGCAAAGAGCTCTTAGAAGCCCGGCAGATTATATCCTTCTGGACCAGGGAGGCGGAGGCACCGGCACAGCCTTTGACTGGGAGCTGGTGCCGCCTGTGAAAAGGCCATTTTTCCTGGCAGGAGGAATCGGAGCAGAAAATATCCGAAGCGCTATTGCAACCCTTCATCCCTGGGCGGTAGATATGAGCAGCAGCCTGGAAACAGATGGTAAAAAAGACCCGGAGAAAATCCGTCAGATTGCCAGAATGTTAAAACAGATCAATACGCTGGAAAACTATAGAAAAGAACGGGAAGCTAAATAAAATATAAAAAAGAGTCAAAATTAAAGAAAAACAAGAGTTAAGATAAAAGAAAAAGTAAGAAGAAAAGTGGCAGAAAGCCAAAAAAACAAACGAAAGGAATTACACCATGTCAAAAGGAAGATTTGGAATTCATGGAGGCCAGTATATTCCGGAAACACTGATGAACGCAGTGATCGAACTGGAAGAGGCATATAACCATTATAAAAATGATCCGGAATTTAACCGGGAACTGACAGAACTTTTAAATGAATATGCAGGCAGACCGTCACGGCTTTATTATGCCGCACATATGACAGAGGATCTTGGCGGAGCAAAAGTTTACTTAAAAAGAGAGGACCTGAATCATACAGGAGCTCACAAGATCAACAATGTTCTCGGTCAGGTACTTCTTGCAAAGAAAATGGGAAAAACCCGAGTCATCGCAGAGACAGGAGCAGGCCAGCACGGTGTTGCAACTGCCACTGCTGCAGCCCTTATGGGAATGGAATGTGAAGTGTTCATGGGAAAAGAAGACACAGAGCGCCAGGCCTTAAACGTTTACAAAATGCGTCTTCTTGGAGCAAAGGTTCACCCTGTAACCTCAGGAACCGCAACCTTAAAAGATGCTGTATCCGAGACAATGCGCGAGTGGACAAACCGTATTGCAGATACCCATTATGTACTTGGCTCTGTTATGGGACCGCATCCTTTCCCTACAATTGTCCGTGATTTCCAGGCAGTGATCTCAAAAGAAATCAAGGAACAGATGCTGGAAAAAGAAGGAAAGCTTCCAGATGCAGTTCTTGCCTGCGTAGGCGGCGGCTCCAATGCAATCGGAACTTTCTACCATTTTATTGAAGATAAAGAGGTTCAGCTCATCGGCTGTGAGGCAGCAGGAAGAGGCGTAAATACAGCAGAGACAGCAGCAACCATAGCAACCGGAAAGCTTGGTATTTTCCACGGTATGAAATCCTATTTCTGCCAGGATGAGTATGGACAGATCGCACCGGTTTATTCAATTTCAGCAGGTCTTGATTATCCGGGAATCGGACCAGAGCATGCACACCTTTATGATACAGGACGTGCCCAGTATGTGCCGGTTACAGACGAAGAAGCAGTTGAAGCTTTTGAATATCTTTCCAGAACAGAAGGAATTATTCCGGCAATTGAAAGCGCACATGCAGTGGCGTATGCAAGAAAAATCGTTCCACAGATGAGAAAAGACCAGAGTGTGGTAATTACCATTTCCGGCCGTGGTGATAAAGACTGCGTGGCAATCGCAAGATACAGAGGGGAGGATATCCATGAATAATCATATTACAGAAGCATTTGCAAAAGGAAAAGCGTTTATCCCGTTTATTACCTGTGGAGATCCGTCTCTTGAGATTACAGAGCAGCTGGTTTACGCAATGGAAGAAGCTGGAGCAGATCTGATTGAGCTTGGAATCCCGTTTTCTGATCCCACAGCAGAAGGTCCTGTGATTCAGGAAGCCAATGTACGTGCCTTAAAAGGCGGCGTGACCACAGATAAAGTATTTGATATGGTAGTGAAAATCCGTGAAAAAACAAAGATCCCAATGGTATTTATGACTTATGCAAATGTTGTTTTTTCCTATGGAACAGAACGCTTCATAAAGAAAGCAGCAGAAGTTGGCATGGATGGCCTGATCCTTCCAGATGTACCATTTGAGGAAAAAGAAGAATTTGACAGCGTATGCCAGAAATACGGACTGGATCTGATCTCTTTGATCGCACCTACTTCTCATGAGCGTATTACCCAGATTGCAAAGGAAGCACAGGGCTTTGTATATTGTGTCTCATCCCTTGGTGTAACCGGAACCAGAACCCAGATCACTACAGATATTGGAGCAATGGTAAAACTGGTAAAAGCTGCAAAAGATATTCCGTGTGCGGTGGGATTTGGAATTTCAACCCCGGAACAGGCAAAAAAAATGGCTGCACAGTCGGATGGCGCCATTGTTGGCTCCGCTATTGTGAAACTGTGTGCTGCACATGGGGAGAAATGCGTTCCCTACGTGAAGGAGTATGTGAAAGCTATGAAGGACGCTATCTAAAAAAGCACATAAAAGAGGGCAAAAACGTTGACAATTTGCCCTCTTTTTTTTATAGTATTTAATGTGAATTAATTTTATGTGTAAGATTTATGAAAAAGAGGAATGAAGTTGGAGAAAAAACTGGTATTTATTTTTAACCCCAAAGCGGGCAAAGGAAAAATCAAGACATCTCTGATGGATATTGTAGATATCTTTAACAAGGGCGGATATGAAGTAATCATTCGTGCAACACAGGCTCCAAGAGATGCCTATGAACAGGTGAAAAAATACGCGGATAAAGTAGATCTTATTGTTTGCAGCGGCGGTGACGGTACGCTGGATGAAGTTGTAACAGGAGTAACAGAAGTGGGAAGCCAGACTCCCATCGGTTATATCCCGGCAGGAAGCACCAATGATTTTGCAAACAGTCTTTTTATGCCCAAGAACATGCTGGATGCAGCATCAATGATCATGGAAGAACAGCTTTATCACTGCGATATAGGCAGATTTAACAAGCTGACATTTGCCTATGTTGCAGCTTTTGGTCTGTTTACAGATGTGTCTTATGAGACAAGCCAGGATCTGAAGAATATCCTGGGACATCTTGCCTATGTTCTGGAAGGCGCAAAAAGACTTCTTGATATCAAATCCTACCATATGAAGGTGACAACTGAAAGTGGAGTCATTGAAGATGATTTTATTTACGGTATGATTACCAACTCCAGATCTGTAGGAGGATTCAAAAATCTGACCAAGAATGTGGATATGAATGACGGGCTTTTTGAAGTGACCCTGATTGTAAATCCAAAGAATCCACTGGAAATGCAGGAGATTGTCCGCAATCTGCTTAGCATGGAGGACAATACAGACCTGATCTATTCTTTTAAAGCAAAAATGCTTTCTATTGAGTCTGATGAGGATGTTGCATGGACTCTGGATGGAGAATATGGTGGAAATCCTAAAAATGTGGAAATTGAGAATCTGCACCGTGCACTGAACCTGTATCTGAAAAGTGAAATATAAAAATGTCTTTGTGGAGTTTACAGATAAAACCAGCAATGTGTGAAGAACGAGAGGAGAGGAACAATGGGAGATTATGTTAATGTGAAGGAATTATTCGGATGCGACGTATTCAATGATTCCGTCATGCAGGAACGTCTGCCGAAGAAAGTTTACAAGGAACTGAAGAAAACTATTGAGGAAGGCAAAGAGCTTTCCATGGAGATTGCGGATGTAGTTGCCCATGAAATGAAGGAATGGGCCATTGAGAAGGGAGCTACCCATTACAGCCACTGGTTCCAGCCACTTACAGGCGTGACTGCAGAAAAACATGACGCATTTATCACCGCACCGATGGACAATGGCAAGGTTCTTATGAGCTTTTCCGGAAAAGAGCTGATAAAAGGTGAACCGGATGCATCTTCTTTCCCGTCAGGCGGCCTTCGTGCTACTTTTGAAGCAAGAGGATATACAACATGGGATTGCACCTCACCGGCATTTGTAAGACATGATGCTGCAGGTGGAACCTTATGTATTCCTACTGCATTTTGTTCCTACACAGGAGAGGCACTGGATCAGAAAACACCTCTTCTTCGTTCTATGGAAGCCATCAATACACAGGCATTAAGACTCCTTAGACTTTTGGGAAATAATACATCCAAGCGTGTAACACCATCTGTTGGTGCAGAGCAGGAATATTTCCTGATTGATAAAGAGAAATATATGCAGAGGAAGGATCTGGTATATACCGGACGTACTCTTTTCGGGGCAATGCCTCCCAAGGGACAGGAGATGGATGACCATTATTTTGGAACCATCCGCCAGAGAGTTTCCGCATACATGAAAGAAGTAAATGAAGAGTGCTGGAAACTTGGGGTAACAGCCAAGACACAGCATAACGAAGTGGCACCTGCACAGCATGAGCTGGCACCTATTTACGCGCCGGTGAATATTGCCGCAGACCATAACCAGATCATGATGAGAATTCTGAAGAAAGTGGCAAGCCGTCATGGAATGCGCTGCCTTCTTCATGAGAAACCATTTGCAGGTCTGAACGGATCCGGTAAACATAATAACTGGTCCCTTACTACAGATGACGGAATCAACCTTCTTGAGCCAGGCAAAACACCACATGAGAACATTCAGTTCCTTCTGGTTCTTACCTGTATTCTGAAGGCAGTAGATAAACATGCAGATCTTCTTCGTGAGTCTGCAGCAGACGTTGGAAATGATCAGCGTCTTGGCGGTAATGAAGCTCCGCCAGCAGTTATTTCTGTATTCTTAGGTGAACAGCTTGAGGATGTGCTGGAGCAGCTGATCAGTACAGGAACTGCTACCAGAAGTAAGACAGGAGAGAAGCTGGATACAGGAGTAAAAACACTTCCGGACTTTATGAAGGATGCCACAGACCGTAACCGTACTTCACCTTTTGCCTTTACCGGAAATAAATTCGAATTCCGTATGGTTGGTTCCAAGGATTCCATTTCAGCATGCAACGTAGTACTCAACACTATTACAGCAGAAGCCTTTAAGGAAGCATGTGACATTCTGGAGCAGGCAGAGGATTTTGAACTGGCAGTACACGATCTCATCAAGAAATATGCAACAGAGCATCAGAGAATCGTATTTAACGGAAATGGATATGCACCAGAGTGGGAGAAAGAAGCCCGCCGCCGTGGACTACCTGTTTTACCATCTATGGTAGATGCCATTCCTGCTCTTACCACAGAAAAAGCAGTTCAGCTTTTTGGTGAGTTCGGAGTCTTTACCAGGACAGAGCTGGAATCCAGAGCTGAGATCCAGTATGAGATTTATGGAAAAGCAATCAACATTGAGGCAAAAACCATGATTGATATGGCTACCAAGCAGATCATTCCTGCTGTTATCAAATATACCACAGTTCTTGCTGCTTCCATTAATCAGGTGAAAGCAGTAGGACCTATTGATGTAAGCGTTCAGACAGATCTTCTGAAAAAAGCAAGCAAGCTTCTTAAAGAAGTGAACAGTGCCATGAACAAGCTGAGCAAGCTGGTTTCACAGGCAGAAGAGCATGAGGAAGGAAGAGACAGAGCGGTGTTCTGCAGGGAGAAGCTGGTACCTGCAATGGAGAAATTAAGAGAACCGGTTGATGAACTGGAAATGCTGGTTGATAAAGAAATGTGGCCAATGCCATCTTATGGAGATCTGGTTTTTGAGCCGTAATAATATGAGGAGGACTGTACCAGCAGTCCTCTTTTCTATTAAAGGAGTAAAGTGAAATTAGATGAATGAATTTGATTTTTTAGAGGAACAGGGCGTGAATCCCGGATTGATTAAGGCTGCAGGAGAATACAGGGAAAAGTATGGTGTTTCAGATGAAGCGAAGCACAGACTTCTTACGCCTTCCCTTCCTTTTTATGGAAAAGAAACCCTGGAAATGGCTATGGCAGCCATACTGGAAGGAGAGAATCTGCTTCTGGCAGGTCCGAAGGCTACAGGAAAAAATGTGCTGGCTGAGAATCTGGCGTATATTTTCGGAAGGCCGGTATATAATGTATCTTTTCATGTGAATACTAACAGCGGGGATCTGATCGGTACAGATACTTTTGTGGATAATCAGGTGAAGCTGCGTAAGGGAAGTATTTACCAGTGCGCCCAGGAGGGCGGATTTGGGATTCTGGATGAGATTAATATGGCGAAAAACGATGCAGTTTCCGTGCTTCATGCTACTTTGGATTACAGACGATCTATTGATGTGCCGGGATATGATAAGATTGACCTTCATCCTGCAGCCAGATTTATTGGAACTATGAACTATGGTTATGCAGGAACAAAGGAGTTAAATGAGGCTCTGGTATCCCGTTTTCTGGTAATTGATATGCCGCCCCAGAATGAGGAAACTCTTGGTTTTATTTTTAACAGAATGTTTCCGGATGCGAAGAAAGAAGCTGTGGAGCAGTTTATCGGCGTATTTATGGATCTTCAGAAAAAATCCATGAACAGCGAAATCTCAACTAAGCCATTGGATCTTCGAGGACTTCTGGCTGCAATGAAAATTGTGCGGACCGGACTTTCTCCCTGGCAGGCGGTACAGATGGGAATTGTAAACAAAACCTTTGATGTGTTTGAAAAGGAAATCGTGGAGGATGTAGTGCGAACCAGAATCCCACAGAGCTGGACTCGGGAAGATGTTTATGAGAGATGATACAAGGAAAAGTGTAGAAAAAAGATCTGAATTTATAGAAAATAAAAATTCAGGAAAACTTTCTGACATAACAAGTGAAGAACTTCAGATTCAGGATTACCAGCTGGAACTTGAGAACAGGATCCGCAATCTTCTGTGGACCGTCAGTGGAGACTATACACAGCAGATGAAACCGGATGTATCCCTGTTTCTTCGTTCAAAGAATATAGCTCTTTACGATGGCATCAAGCAAGGGGCATTGGCAAAGTTTTTTGACAAGGATTTTCTTGGAATGTATCTGGTAAAAAAAATCTTCATGGGAGCAGATGAAGCCTCTCTTACTTTTGTATCACAGCTTTGTATTGAAGAGGCAATCGGAGATAAGATCTGCCATCAGCGTCCGGGAATCTGGGAAATGCAAAGAAAAGCCTGTGAGGATATTCTGGATCAGGAATATGAGACGCTGCCTCCCACATGGGATAAGCTGGGATATCTTCGGGTAAACATGCTTCGCAGGCGAATTGACAGTGGAAATAAATCCGGTGAAAAAGAAAAAACAATAGCGGAAACTGAAAAAACAATAACAAAAATATCAGATATATCGAATAAAAAGGAAAATAAAAACGGAATCTATCACTATATTGATTTGATTTCGAAAACATCAGAAGTGACGGATACAATGTCTTTGATTCGAATTATCGATACCGTCTACAATGAAGTTGCAGATCCTGATTTCGGAAAAAAAGTAACTCTGGAGCAGGTTCTTGCAGTTACCATGGAGGATCTCACAGAGTTTGACTGGCATGATTATCTTTCAGAAGAAATGTATGAGGATGCCCTGGAAAGCTATATGGAACAGCTGACCTCCAATGTGTCCGGCATGGAGGACAGCAGCGTTACCAAAGAGATGGAAGAAGAACGCCAGACGAAACAGAAGATTACCATTCTTCCGCCGGAGGCACTGGAAAAAGCCCATACTTATGTGGAACTTAATTTTGGAAAAACGTATCTGAATGAGACAGAAGAAAAGCGGATGAATCAGCTGATGTGCCGGGATATCCACAGTGACTGCAGTCTGTATTTTACAGAGGGAATTCTGAAAAATCCGGTGAAGCGCAATTATCAGTATGAATATGCCAAAAGACTGAAAAATAAAAACATATGGCTTTATCATGACAAGCACCGCATTGTAAAACGAAATGTGGCACTTCTTACAGAAATGCTGAAAAAATCACTGGTGATAAAAAGTGAAACCCAGGAGATCCTTTCAGACAGGGGGACAATTGTCCCATCCAGGCTATGGAGACTTGGAAGAAGCAGTGAGGCAAATGTTTTTAAAAGGGAGTTAAAAGGGGATTCTTCAGATTTTGTTGTGGATGTTCTTATTGATGCCAGCGGTTCCCAGATGAGCCGACAGGGAGAAGTGGCACTACAGGCCTATATCATCAGTGAGGCACTAAGTAATGCAGGACTTCCGCACCGTGTAATGAGTTACTGCACGTTTTGGGATTACACGATTCTTCACCGTTTCCGTGAATATGATGATCCGAGAAGTGCAAATGAAAATATATTTAACTATGTAACATCGTCCAATAACCGGGACGGGCTTGCCATCCGGGCAGCAGGATATGGACTTTTAATGAGAGAGGAAGAGAAAAAAATTCTTATTATTTTAAGTGACGGCCGTCCTTACGATGTGATTGTAAACCGTCCTAATGCCAAAAATCCTGCACCCTATCATGGAAAATATGCAATTACAGATACAGCTGCCCAGATCCGGAAACTGCGAAGCCAGGGAGTAAGTGTGCTGGGAGTTTTTGCAGGAGAAGAAAAAGACCTGGCAACGGAAAAGAAGATTTTTGGAAAAGATTTTGCATATATCAGGAACATTACCGGATTTTCAAAAATTGTAGGAAGATATCTTACAAAGCAGCTGGAAGGTGATGAATAAAGGGATTTGCTTTGCGGCAAAGGCGCTTTTGCGGCTTCAGATAAGTATGATGTAAAAGAAAAAGCAGAATACGAAACATAAAAGGAGGGAAAATATGCTTCAGAGTAGAAAAAAAATGTGGTATCTGGACTATCTGATGATCATTGTGGGTACGGCGCTTATGTCCGTTGCAATTAACAGTGTTTTCGATATGTCCGGAATGGTTACCGGAGGTTTTTCTGGAATTGCGATTTTGGTAAAACAATGGACAGAAGGAATAATCCCGGGAGGTATGCCTTTGTGGATTACCAATATGGGACTGAATATTCCGCTGTTCCTTATCGGAATGAAAATCGGTGGATTTAATTTTGTAAAAAAAGCGCTGGTGGGGGAGGTCTGTCTGTCTTTCTGGCTGGCGGTATTACCGGCTTTTGACATTGCAGGAAGCGACCTTTTGCTGGCTGCTGTTTATGGTGGTGTGATCCAGGGCATTGGAATCGGACTGGTTTTTCTTGGAAGAGGTACCACAGGTGGAACGGATATGATGGCTGCCCTTCTCCAGCTGAAGCTTCGGCACTATTCCATTGCACAGATCATGCAGTTTATTGACGGGGCTATTGTTCTGATTGGTATGTATGTATTTGGTGTGCAGAAAGCTTTGTATGCCATTATTGCAGTTTTTCTGGTAACAAAGGTATCTGACAGTATGATAGAAGGTCTGAAATTTTCCAAGCAGGCGTATATCATTACCAGCAAGCCAGAAGAAATTTCAAAAGAAATTATGGAAAAACTGGACAGAGGCGTTACCGGAATCAATGGAAAAGGAATGTACTCCAGACAGGACAAGCTTCTGCTTTACTGCGTGGTAGGACGTAAGGAAATTGTGTCTTTAAAGGAACTTGTGGATGAAATTGACCCAGATGCTTTCGTAATTGTATCTGATGTACGAGAAGTGCTGGGAGAAGGCTTTATTGAAAGAAAATAAGGCCGGAAATCTTATTTAAACAGGTTACAGAAGAGGAAATATAGAAAAACATAAAAAAATTAACAAAAAATTTGTAAATTTTTTCTGCTTTCCTCTTCCTTTTTTGGTAATTTTGTATTAAAATAAATCCATCAATTGTTATTTCGTATGATTTTGGTACATACGCACATATATTTTACAAGAAGGGATGGAAGGGTAATGATATCGAATCAGGTACTGCAAAATACACTTGAGGGGCTCAAGGAGATATCCAGGACGGAGTTTTGCATAATTGACACAGATGGCAAGACGCTGGCGTCCACCTACAGTGAATTTGAGATTCAGCCGCAGGATGTTCAGGCATTTGTGGAATCCCAGGCTGCCAGCCAGCTTGTGAAAGGTTACCAGTATTTCAAGGTCTGTGATGATTATCAGTTAGAATATATTCTGGTTGCACATGGAGAAGATGAGGATACTTATATGGTAGGAAAGCTTGCCGCTTTCCAGATCCAGAGCCTGATCGTGGCATATAAGGAGCGTTTTGACAAGGACAGCTTCATTAAGAACCTGCTTCTTGATAACCTGCTTCTGGTAGATATTTATAACCGTGCGAAGAAGCTTCATATAGAAGCTGACGTACGCCGTGTAGTTATGATCCTGGAGCTTGAGCAGGAGAGAGAGCACAGCTCTATGGAGAGTGTGAAGAGTCTTTTCAGCGGCAAGAGCAAGGACTTTATCACAGCTGTTGATGAGAAGAGCATTATTATTGTGAAGGAACTTGAGGAGAATGAGGGCTACGAAGAGATGGATAAACTTGCCCAGACTATTCTTGATACTCTTGGCCTTGACAAGGAGAGAGATACTCATATTGCATATGGAACTATCGTAAGTGAGCTGAAGGAGGTTTCCCGTTCCTATAAGGAAGCCAGAATGGCACTTGATGTTGGCAAGATCTTCTCACCGGAGAAGGACGTCATTGCATACAGCTCTCTTGGAATTGGCCGTCTGATCTATCAGCTTCCTATTCCTCTGTGCAAGATGTTTATTAAAGAAATCTTTGGTGGCAAGTCTCCGGATGATTTCGATGAGGAGACTCTGGTTACCATTGACAAGTTCTTTGAGAACAGTCTGAATGTATCCGAGACATCCAGACAGCTTTATATTCATCGTAATACTCTGGTATATCGTCTGGATAAGCTGCAGAAGAGTACCGGACTTGATCTTCGTGTATTTGAAGATGCCATCACATTTAAGATTGCGCTGATGGTTGTAAGATATATGAAGTATATGGAGACTCTGGAATATTAGTTGGGAATATTGACTGAATTTGAGAATTTTAAGAATGTTTTAAGATTGCCTGTCGGAAATTTGTGCCTGCCGTTTTTTGCGGCAGGCATGTTTTTTATGCAATGCAATTCCTATCTTACCGGGCGTACTTTGTGTTTCATTTGTGAAATCTCTTGCGTTCTTTCGTTTCTTTGTTATAATAAAGGATACTGCAACGGATGATGATAAAGAAACAAACATCTTGCAGAAAGCAGTTGCAATTTTATATGACATATATTACAATAATGTTACATAAAAGTTAAGCGAAACAACTCGTAAATATCAGTTAAGGAGGATATCATGATCGATCTGATAGATGTAAGCAAGTCCTATGGTCAGGGACTGCCTGCAGTGAATCACGCCAATCTCCATGTAGATAAAGGTGAATTCGTATTTATAGTAGGAAGCAGTGGTTCCGGTAAATCCACTTTGATCAAGCTTCTTTTGAAAGAACTGGATTCCACATCAGGAACTATTATTGTAAGCGGTGAGAAGCTTGAGGGCATGAAGCACCGCCGTGTAGCCAAGTATCGTCGTAAGCTGGGCGTTGTGTTCCAAGATTTCCGTCTTTTGAAAGACAGGGATGTTTACGAAAATGTGGCGTTTGCACAGCGCGTTGTGAACCGTCCTACCAGAGTAATCCGCAAGCGTGTTCCGGAAGTCCTTCAGGAAGTTGGCCTTGCTGGGAAATATAAGGCATATCCTGATGAGCTTTCCGGTGGAGAGCAGCAGAGAGTAGCACTTGCAAGAGCGATTGTAAACCGTCCGGACATCCTCCTTGCAGACGAGCCTACCGGCAACCTGGATCCCAAGACCTCAGAGGAAATTATGAAGCTTCTGGAGGAAATCAATGAGCGTGGAACCACAGTTCTTGTTGTTACCCATAACAAAGAAATTGTGAATGCTATGAAGAAGCGTGTACTGACCATGCATAATGGAGTCATTGTCAGTGACGAGAAAGAGGGAGAATATTATGAGGCCTAGTACGATCTGGTATACTCTGAAACAGGGTATCAAGAACATCAAGAGGAATTTCATGTTTTCCATTGCTTCGATCATCACTATGGCAGCGTGTATTTTTCTCTTTGGAATTTTTTATTCCATTGTAAATAATGTAAATACTCTGGCACACAAGGTAGAGGAAGAAGTTCCTATCACGGTGCTTTTTAATGAAGGAACATCCCAGGAAGATATGGATGCAGTAGGCGAGCTGATCAAGCAACGTCCGGAAGTTTCCAAGGTAGAATTTGAATCAGCAGATGAAGCCTGGGAGAAAATGAAGAAAGAATACTTCGGAGATGATGCAGAGGCAGCAGATGGATTTAAAGACGACAATCCTCTTGTAAATTCCTCTAACTACCGGGTATACATGAACAACATTGAGAAACAGTCCGAGCTGGTTGCTTATATTAAAACACTGGATAATGTCCGTGAGGTCAACCAGTCCGAGCAGGCAGCCAAGACTCTTGGCTCCATCAACAGGATTGTTTCTTATGTATCAATGGCAGTGATCGTTATTTTGCTTCTCATTGCTATTTTCCTGATCAGCAATACGATTTCCGTTGGAATTTCTGTCCGTAAGGATGAGATCGGAATTATGAAATATATTGGAGCTACAGACGGATTTGTCCGCGCGCCGTTCCTTCTGGAAGGTATGGTGCTGGGACTGATCGGAGCTGCTATTCCGCTGATCGTTCTGTATTTTTGTTACAACAGCGTGGTTTCCTATGTGTACACCAAATTCAGTGTGCTGATGGGAGTAGTAGATTTCATTCCGGTTGGACAGATTTATCAGACACTGGTTCCGGTAGCACTGGCACTGGGACTTGGAATCGGTCTTGTAGGAAGTTTTATCACCACAAGAAAACACTTGAAGGTGTGAAAAATTTGTTTTACAATAAAAAAGGTTATTTGGAATCCGATTTTAGGGACTGCCGGAAACTTCCGGTAGTCCTTTTCTATAACAAGGAGAGTGAAATGGCAGATAAACAGTTTTGGAAAGGTGCGGTCACAGGTGTTTTGTGTGCATCACTGGTACTTGGGGGCGGTTATGTGGGAATACAAAAAGCAGGCCGGGCAGGAAGCAATGTGCTGTCTGATGTGGCAGTAACCCAGAAAATCAAATATCTGGAAAATCTTATTGATGCAAATTATCTGGATGATATTGATGAGGATTCCCTGAAAGAAGGGATGTACACAGGACTTCTTTATGGACTTGGGGATCCTTATTCCAGATATTATACAGAAGAAGAGTACGAAGAAGAAATGAAGGATACAGAAGGATCTTATGCCGGTATCGGAGTGAGCATTACTCAAAACACAGAGGGAGGGATTCTTGTAGTAGACTGCTACGAAGGCGGTCCGGCAGACCTTGCAGGGGTGAAGATAAATGATGTGATCACAGCAGTAAACGGGACAGATGTTACAGAAATGACTCCATCTGAAGTTTCCACAATGATACGGGAGAAAGAAGATGGAGTTTCTGTGCTGACAGTCTATCATCAGGAGCAGGATGAGCCGGAGGAGATTACCGTTACGGTAAGTGATGTGGAACTGCCTACTGTTTCTTATGAAATGCTGGAGGATTCCGTTGGGTACTTACGGATCACGGAATTTACAATGGTGACACCACAGCAGTTTGAAAATGCCTATAAAGATCTTCAGGAAAAAGGCATGGAAGGGCTGATCGTAGATCTTAGGGATAATCCAGGTGGTGTACTTTCTTCTGTATGTGATGTGCTGCGCCAGATTTTGCCAGAAGGGCTGATTGTGTATACAGAGGACAAATATGGGGAAAAACAGGAAATGAACTGTGATGGAGATACGCCTATTGATATTCCTCTTGCTGTGCTGGTAAATGAAAACAGTGCAAGTGCATCTGAAATTTTTGCAGGAGCAGTGAAAGATTATGAAATCGGAACCATCGTTGGAACTACAACTTATGGAAAAGGAATTGTCCAGAGCATCCGCCAGCTTTCTGACGGAAGTGCAGTGAAGCTGACCACAGCCAAATATTTTACTCCAAAAGGCAATAATATCCATAAGGTAGGAATTACTCCGGATGTGGAAGTAAAGCTAGACAACAGCCTTTTAAATAAAACCCAGATCAGCCATGAGGAAGATAACCAGCTTCAGGCGGCTGTGAAAGTGGTGACAGAAGAGGGAACAGATGCAGTAACAGAAATGGTAACGGAAACGGTAACAGAAACAGTAGCAGAAACAGCGACGGAAGCGGAATAGAGGCGGTTTCTCGTTGACAAAACTACTATGTTGGATTAGAATGGTAAAAGGATTTTTGCAAAAAGCAGGATTTTTTCTTGACAGGCACAATAAATGTGGAGGAACCATAAATGAAACACAATTTTAAGAAAATCGAGCCCAAGTGGCAGAAAAAATGGGAAGAGCAGCAGGCATTTAAAGCTGTCGATGGAAGTGATAAACCGAAATTTTACGGTCTTGTAGAGTTTCCATACCCAAGTGGTGCCGGAATGCACGTAGGCCACATTAAAGCATACTCCAGTATTGAAGTACTTTCCAGAAAGAGAAGAATGCAGGGATACAATGTACTGTTCCCAATCGGATTTGATGCATTCGGACTTCCTACTGAGAACTATGCAATTAAGACAAATACACATCCACGTGTAATTACAGACCAGAATATTGAGAAATTCACCAACCAGCTGAAGAGCGTTGGATTCTCCTTTGACTGGAGCCGTGTGATCGATACCACACAGGAGGATTTCTACAAATGGACACAGTGGATTTTCCTGAAAATGTTTGAAAACGGACTTGTTTTCCGTGACAAGACACTGGTTAACTACTGCCCGTCCTGTAAGGTAGTCCTTTCCAATGAGGACAGCCAGGGTGGTAAATGTGATATCTGCCACAGCGATGTTATCCAGAAGTCCAAAGATGTATGGTATCTGCGTATTACCCAGTATGCAGACAAGCTTCTTGAGGGTCTGAATGATGTTGACTATCCGGCAAATATCAAACAGCAGCAGGTAAACTGGATCGGTAAATCTACAGGTGCTTTTGTAAACTTCACTGTAGATGGAATTGATGAGACACTGCAGATTTATACCACAAGACCGGATACCCTGTTTGGTGTTACATTTATGGTTATTGCACCGGAGCATCCGTTAATTGACAAATACGCTGACCGCATTACAAACATGGATGAGATCAAAGCTTACCGTGAGGAATGTGCGAAGAAAACAGAGTTTGAGAGAACGCAGCTTGTAAAAGATAAAACAGGTGTATGCATCCAGGGCCTTGAGGGCGTAAACCCTGTAAACGGAAAGAAGATCCCGATCTACATTGCAGACTATGTAATGATGGGATATGGTACAGGTGCGATTATGGCTGTACCTGCACATGATCAGAGAGACTATGATTTCGCTAAGAAGTTCGGTATTGACATTATCCAGGTTATCAAAGGCGGCGATATTGAGAAAGAAGCTTACACTGGTGACGGTGAGATGATCAATTCTGACTTCCTTAACGGATATACTAATAAGAAAGATTCCATCAAGCGTATGCTTGAGGAACTTGAGAAGAAGGGCATTGGTAAAGCCGGTGTTCAGTACAAGATGAAAGACTGGGCATTTAACCGTCAGAGATACTGGGGCGAGCCAATCCCGATCATTCATTGCCCGAAATGCGGTGATGTAGCTGTTCCATATGAGGAACTTCCCCTTCGTCTGCCGAAGATTGATGATTTCCAGCCAGGTGAGGACGGACAGTCACCACTTGCAAAAATTGATTCTTTCGTAAACTGCAAATGCCCGAAATGCGGCGGCGATGCCAAGAGAGAGACAGATACCATGCCACAGTGGGCAGGATCTTCCTGGTATTTCCTTCGTTATGTGGATCCGCACAATACTGAAGCTCTTGCTGACCGCAAGAAAATGGAATACTGGATGCCGGTAGACTGGTATAACGGCGGTATGGAGCATGTAACCAGACATATGATCTACTCCAGATTCTGGCATCATTTCCTGTATGACATGGGAATTGTCAATACTCCGGAGCCATACGCAAAACGTTCTGCACAGGGTATGATCCTTGGCTCAGATGGTGATAAGATGAGTAAATCCAAGGGTAACGTAGTAGACCCTCTGGATATTGTAAATGAGTATGGTGCAGATGCACTTCGTACCTATGTACTGTTCATGGGTGATTACGGTGCTGCTGCTCCGTGGAATGACAGCTCTGTAAGAGGATGCAAACGTTTCCTTGAGAGAGTTGCAGGCCTTACCGATATTATGACAGATGAGCCGGCTTCCAAGGATATGGAAGTTAAGATCCATAAGGCAATCAAGAAAGTATCTGCTGATATTGAGGCTATGAAGTTTAACACTGCAATTGCCTGCCTGATGACTCTTATCAATGAAATTTATGCAGTTGGCAAGATCAGCAAAGATGACCTTGTAATCTTTATCAAACTTCTTTGCCCATTTGCACCTCACCTTTGCGAGGAAATCTGGGAGAGCATCGGAGGAGAAGGATTACTTTCTCTGTCCCAGTGGCCGGAATATGAGGAGAGCAAGACAGTAGAGGCTTCCGTAGAAATCGGTGTGCAGGTCAACGGTAAAGTTCGTGGAACTATTGTAATTCCTAACGGCTGTGCGAAAGAAGAAGCTCTTGAGATTGCCAAGAAAGATGAAAGAGTAGCTTCCTTCCTGGAAGGAAAAACTCTTGTAAAAGAGATTTATGTACCGAATAAGATTGTAAACTTTGTTGCAAAATAAAGATATGCGGTAAAGAGTGCGATATAGAGAAGGTCCCCATCAGGTTTGGTGGGGATTTTCTGCTTCTGATAATATTGATTGACAAAATCGTATATTATAGATATAATATATTTACCAGAACAGTTGAAAGGTAGATAGCTCTACCCGATCTTGTTAAATTAGGTATAGACTATAGAGATAGCCGTTCCGTAACTTTGCTAGGGTCAGGACGGCTATTTCTTATGTACTACAAGATCAAGAATTGCAACAAGTAGAATGCCTGCGGTAAGAATTACCATGAATTCCTCATATGTTGACATAAGAATCCCCCCTTTCCTCTAAATCTTTTAAAGATTTAAAACCAGAATGGGTGCGAGCACGTCCTCCAACTGCTCGGGAAAATATAATTTATTTTATATATTTATTATATATAAAATAAATTATATAGTCAATAATGAAATGCTCAGCAAAATATATAAAAGAAAATAATAAAAGAAGAAAGGTGCCACCATGGAAGGCCTAAGTAAAAAAATATATCTTGAATTACCCACTCCAACTGAAGAGGATTCACGCTCTGACCAGCAACGCCTCCAGGATGGACTAAAAGCACAGGGAGTGGAAGAAAAAATACACATCCCGGTCCACATTATGCGTAAGTTATACCCCCTACTTGATCGGACAAAGTGGAAAGTTACGGTATCCCTTGTCTGGAATGGGGAAAACTGGGAAATGGTGGACATAGAGGATGGAGATACTACCGCCTGGCATTACGGGCTTGCAGTGGATCTTGGAAGTACCACAGTAGTGGCAAGACTTGTGGATTGCAACACAGGTGAGACCATAAAGGAAGTTAGCAGTTTTAATAAGCAGATCCAGTGGGGTACCGATATTCTGTCCAGAATTTTTTATTGTAAAGATAATGTGGAAAAACTGGAAGAAGTGCGCCGGGCCACTGTGGAATCCATTGTGGAGTGCATGGACAAGCTGGATGAGGCAATGGTAAATCAGAAAAATGTTTCCCGCAGGTGCCTTACAATGGTAGTTGCCGGAAATACCACCATGATTCACTTTCTTCTTGGAATGGATGCTTTTTGTGTATTTTATACCCCTCATGCTGTTCACGCAGACCGCCCTGGCTTCCAGCTGGCAAAAGATCTGGATATTTCGGTAAAAGGATATGTTTATTGTTATCCAGCCAAGTCGAATTATCTTGGCGGTGATATTATCAGCGGAATGATTGATACAGAATTGTATAAAAAAGAAGAGATCAGTGTTTTCTTTGACATTGGAACCAATGGCGAGCTGGTAATTGGAAATCATGAGTTTCTTCTTTGCGGCGCAGGGGCAGCAGGTCCCGCATTGGAGGGCGGCGTTGTACGTACCGGAATGCGGGCTGATACAGGCGCTGTGGATGAAGTGAAAATAAAAGATGGGAATATTTATGTGCACGTGATTGGTGAGCCTGCAGGGAAATTTCAGGTTATTGATGGGAAAAAACGGGATGCAAGTGTCGAAAACAGTGATACCGAGAACTGTAGTACGGATATAAAAAGAAAGGCGCAGGGAATCTGCGGTTCCGGAATTATTGACCTGATCGCAGAGCTTTTTCTGGAAGGCTGGATTGATATCCGCGGTAAATTTTCCCCTGAAAAAAGCCCGCTTATTCAGAAGTGTGATAACCAGCTTTGCGTGGAATATGCGCCTGGACTTTATTTTTACCAGAAGGATATTGACGAATTTATCCGTACAAAATCCGCAGCACATACTATGGTAGAAATCATGCTCAGGGAATCCGGACTGGAACTGAACCAGGCTGACCGTTTCTATGTGGCCGGAGCTTTTGGAAAACATGTGTCCAAAGAATCTGCTATTGCCATAGGAATGTATCCGGACATGGATCGTGATAAAATTATCAATGCCGGAAACTCTTCCCTGGAAGGGGCGCAGAAACTTCTTCTTCATCGAAATCTGCTGACAGATATTGATAAGATTCTGGAAGAAATGGTTTACATTCAGTTCGCAGAAGTGGAGGATTTCCTGGAACTGATGGTAGCTGCACAGGCACTGCCCCATACGGATTTTGAGCGGTATCCTACGGTGATGGAGAAGCTGCGGGAAAGACAAAGAGAGCAGTTGTAGATTTTATTTCTTGTATTATGAATTGTCACATGATAATATAAAGATGTAAATATCTTTTGATCTGTAGATTGTTTCTGAATTAAGGAGGAACAATGAGAAAAGCTATACAGAGCAAAAGAAAAAGAGACACTTCTTATTATCCGGAAATGCATACGAAAGATGTAAATAGCAGGGAAATTTTCAAAAATTCTCAATTAGCTAGTCAATTTTTGAAAAATTATACCAACATTCCTCTGTTTGCAAATGTAAATCCAGAAGATATTGAGGATGTATCTTCAAAGTATAGAGCATTTCTAGGTGTTGAGTATGAGTCTGATACTATAAAAAAGGTATATATTCGCAAAAAAGATGGAACACTGGAGCGAGAAGTCTATGTGATTTCTTTGATAGAGCATAAGAGCAATGTAGACTATGATGTATCGATGCAGCTTATTAGATACATGACTGCAATTTGGCAGGAATATAAGAAAAATCGGGAAAAAGAGATTAAAAATATCAGTAAACGAAAAGATTTCCGTTATCCTTTGATTGTGCCAATTGTATATTATGAAGGAACAAAGAAATGGACTGCAGATATTCATCTTAGAGACCGCATAGAATTTTCAGAACAAATGGAGAAATACATACCAGATTTTGAATATCAGATAATAGGTGTTAATCAATACACAAATGAGGAACTTAGCAGAAAACATGACGAAATGTCACTGATTATGTTAATTAATAAAATACAGACTCCGGAGGACTATGAAGAGTTCAGAAAATTGTCTGATGAATTAATAAATTCTATTTATGGAAATGCTCCGGATGAGATAAAGGTGATATACAAAGATATTTTGTGGTCTTTACTAATGAAAATGAATGTGCCCAGTGAAGAAGCAAGAGAATTAATGGGTGAGATTGGAGGTCGTGGAATGGGATTTTTATTTGAAAATATGGAAAAAATGGACATTCAGGCTGAAAGACGGAATACACAAAGAGAAAGAGAGCGTGCAGACCGAGCAGAAAAGGAAAAAGAGCAGATGCAGCAAGAAATTGAGCAGTTGAAACGAAAACTTGAAGAAATTCAAAGAGAAAACAAAACCTGCTAAACGAATCTGATGAATCAGAAACAATCAAAGATAAAAGAAATTAACAGAAATATCCTGTAAGTCAATGTTAAAAAATGTTGAACTTGACAGGATATTTTTGTATATTTGATATTTATTATAAATAGTATGAAAAATACAATTTATAATACAGAAAATAATAAAAAATATAGTAATTTATCACAAAATGTGCTATACTTGTGCAAAGCAAAAGACAGGAAGTGTACGAAATGCCAGAACCAAAGAAACCACCCATAACCAAAAGCTTCGGCTATGCATTTGAGGGAATTTTTACCTGCATCCGCAAAGAACGGAATATGAAAATACACTGTGTTGTGGCTGTCCTTGTTGTGATCGCCGGAATCATTCTGAAACTTTCACCTGTAGAATGGTGCATCTGCCTGGGACTTTTTGGACTGGTGATGGCTTTGGAATTGGTGAATACAGCGGTGGAAGCTGTGGTGGATCTTGTGACCAGCGAGTATAAGCCACTGGCGAAGATTGCCAAGGACACAGCTGCCGGGGCAGTTCTTATTGCGGCAATCATGGCTGCAATTGCCGGTCTTATTATTTTCGTACCGAAGGGATTGGTATTTCTTGGAATTATATGATATCAGAATTATATGATATCAAAGCGTGTTAAAAAACTATTCTTACAATTGGCACGCACTGTTTTGTATAAATCCTTTTTCAGACACAGCCGAGAATAAAAAATGAAAAATCATTTATGTTTGTGTAGTAGAGATTTTTACAATAAAAAGTGAAAAATCATTTATGCTTATATAATAGAGCTTTTTATAATAAAAAACGAAAAAATAGTTAATATTGTTATGAATCTAAAGAACAGAAAGGAGCACATACTATGGAACTTGGAGAAGGCATCAAAAAAATTTTACTTGCAGGAATCGGCACAGCAGCAGTGACAGCAGAGAAGTCCAAAGAGGTTCTGGACGAACTGGTAAAAAAAGGTGAGCTCACTGTTGAGCAGGGCAAAGTCCTGAATCAGGAATTGAAACACAATATCAAAGAGAGCGTTAAGAAAAATGTGAATGTAACCCTGAAGCCATCAAACCCTGATGAACTGAAAGATGTCCTGGGAAAAATGACTCCTGATCAGCTTGCTGCATTGAAAGAACAGATTACCAAAATGCAGGAAAAAGATGTGGACGCAGAAGTAAAGGAAGCCCCAGAAGCAAAGGCTGATGAGGAAGCAGAGAAATCTGAAGAAGCGAAAGAGGAAGAAACCGCAGAAGCAAAAGAAGCCGAAGAGGCGAAAGAAGAGTATGAGGCAGATCCACAGGAATAAGTATCACAGTTTACTTTGTTTGTAACGGCAAGTAGGAAACATTAACGATACAAAATTTTTCTAATTGCATGGAGCGCGTAAAAAAATAACAGAATCAGAAAATAAGTAAAGGATTCATGAAAGGCAGGACGAGGGGTAATTATGACCGAATCCTGCCTTTATGGCAGGTAAACAGATATGGGCATGACAGAAGCGAAAAAGACAGATTCAGCAAATGGACCAGACAAAAATTCTAACGGTTACAAAGAACGTCTGAAAGAAATTACAGCCGTTCTTCATAAGCATGCTATAACGAGAGGCGTTTCCCCGGAAAAACTACGTCTCATTCTCACAGATCTTGGTCCAACCTTTATCAAACTTGGTCAGATCATGTCCATGCGCTCCGATATTTTGCCCAAACGATACTGCGACGAGCTGATGAAACTTTGCTCCGATGTAGATTCCATGCCATTTTCTGAAGTGGAAGAAGTTTTGCAGGAGGCCTTTGGATGCCCCTGGCAGGAAGAATTTCAGGAAATCAAAGAGACGCCACTTGGCTCCGCCTCCATCGCCCAGGTACATTGGGCTGTTTTGAAAACAGGGGAAGAAGTAGTGGTGAAGGTTCAGCGAAAGGGAATCTATGAAGTTATGGCCCGGGATATTGGACTTATGAAAAAAGCGGTAAAGCTTCTTCCTCCGGTAAGCATTAAAGAGGCTGTGGATCTGAATCTGGTACTGGAAGAGCTGTGGCGTGTGACGCAAGAGGAGATGAATTTCCTTACAGAAGCAGCCAATATGGAAGAATTTTCCAGAAAAAATAAAAATGTAGCTTTTGTAAAAACCCCCATTCTTTACAGGGAGTATACTACAGCAAATGTGCTGGTTATGGAATATATTGATGGAATTCCCATTGATGATAAAGAAAAGCTTCTGGCAGACGGCTACGATCTGGATGAAATTGGAAGCAAATTTGTAGATAACTTTATCAAACAGGTGATGGATGATGGATTTTTCCATGCAGACCCTCATCCCGGAAATGTATTGATCCAGGGCGGCAAAATCGTGTGGATCGATATGGGAATGATGGGCCGTCTGAACGACCGCGACCGTGAACTGATCGGCCAGGCTATTGAAGGCGTGGCTTTAAATGACATTGGAAAAATCCAGGATGCGGTTCTTGCTCTTGGAGAATTTAAAGGAAAACCAGACCAGAGTCGTCTTTATACAGACATCCGCGACCTTATGGCGAAATACGGAACCGCCGATTTTGGCGAAATCGATATCGTGGAAATTCTCACAGACCTGATGGAGGTAATGAAAGAAAACAAAATCGTCATGCCTCACGGTCTTACCATGCTCGCCCGGGGACTGACTCATATGGAGGGCGTTCTAGCCAATATCAGCCCGGAAATCAACATGGTCCAGATTGCCGCCGCCCGTTTGAAGGGTAATCTTCTGGAAGAAGGCAACTGGAAAAAACAGATGAAAGGCACCGGCAAAAAGCTGTATCGCTCCATGCTCCGTGCCGTAGACATCCCCGCCCTGGCAGCTGATTTCCTCCAGGGCTGCATGAAAGGCCAGACAAAAATCAATCTGGATCTTCATGCGTCAGACGACCTTGCATGGCTGATGAGAAGGCTGATCCGCAATATTGTGCTGGGACTTTGGGTGATGGCACTTCTGATCAGCTCCAGTATTATCTGCACTACGGATATGACACCGAAAATGTTCGGGATACCGGCGTTGGGAGTTATGGGATACTTTGGGGCGTTGGTGATATTGATGTATTTGTTTGTGAAGCATTTTATGAAGAAGTAAGGACTGGGAGAGAGAAAATGTAGAAGTAGTTTTAGAGCGTGCTCCCAAAATCATTTTTGTAATCTGCACGCTCTATTTTGCAACATAGTTTACCAGAATTTAAGTTGTCGTAGCTAAAAAGATAGTTGGAAAACTGCTTCTACAGGCTGGTATATAGGAAGAAAAAAGTAGTAGAAAAAATTGGTGAAAAACAAGAAAAAGTGGGAAAAGTAACGAAATTGGAGAAGAAAAGGTAAGAAAAACGGGGGATGGGGTTGACAGTTCTGGAGTAGGGTGGTATCTTTTGTTAAAGTGTAACTGGTGAATTTTGGCGGAAAATGTAGGAATTGGAAACGCTGACGAGGAATAGGAAAGTCAGTACGAATGATATATTTTAGATAAGTTATATATTATAATGAAATTTCCGATTTAAAGTGAATATTCTGAATTTGGTTTGGTGTTTTTTAGTATTAGGACAAAAACATGGAGAATAAGGATGAAATTGCGGAATGAATTAAAAAGCAACAAGATTAATAACTTTTGGCATCTGAATGACGAGGTGGCATAGCTTGGGACGAACCGAAAATTGATATCGAGTGACTTTAACTGAGGTTGAGCATAAGGGTAACGCAAGTGCAGAGGGTTAAACACATTACGATGATACGACGCTGAATCTGAGTGATAAGGACCAGAAATGGCTGGGATTAAAAGATACTTTTAAATTTTTAGAATACAGGGGGAGGAAGAATGCAGCGGGAAAACGGAATACAACACGTATTTCTGGTAGGAGCTAAGAGCTTAGGTGCATATGGTGGATACGAGACTTTTGTTTATAAGCTCACAGAGTATCACCAGAATAAGAAAAATATTAAATATCATGTGGCGTGTAAAGCTAACGGTGACGGCTGCATGGATGAAACAAAAGTAGATGGTGTGACCGGAATCAATGATCATGAGTTTGAATTCCACAATGCACATTGTTTCAAAATAGATATTCCTCAGATTGGACCAGCGCAGGCAATTTATTATGATGTTGCGGCATTGAAGGCTTGCTGCAAGTACATAAAGGAACATCAGATTAAGCATCCAATCGTTTATATCATGGCTTGCCGCATCGGACCTTTTGCTGGTCATTTCTATAAAGAAATCCATAAGCTAGGTGGTACTGTGTACCTGAATCCGGACGGACATGAATGGATGAGAGCTAAGTGGTCTGCGCCGATTCGGAAATACTGGAAGATTTCTGAGCAGATGATGGTCAAATACTGTGACCTTGCTATCTGTGACTCAGTGAATATCGAAAAGTATATTCACGAGTGCTATGACGGTAAAGGTATCAAGGGTCGAAATCCGAAGACCACGTTTATTGCGTATGGCGCAGATTTGACCCTCAGTAAGTTGGCTGATGACGATGAGAAGCTGGTGAACTGGTATAAAGAAAAAGGACTGACGAAAAAGGACTACTACCTTGTCGTCGGTCGTTTTGTACCGGAGAACTCTTTTGAAGTTATGATTCGAGAGTTCATGAAGAGCAAGAGCAAAAAGAACTTTGCCATTATCACAAATGTGAATGAGAAGTTCCTGAATGAGCTAGAAGAAAAACTTCATTTCAAGAGCGATAAGAGAATTAAGTTCGTTGGCACTGTTTATGACCAGGAACTGCTGAAGAAGATTCGAGAGAATGCATATGCATATTTCCACGGTCATACGGTTGGCGGTACGAATCCGTCTCTGATTGAAGCTCTTGGTAGCACGGATTTGAACCTGCTGGTTGATGTTGGTTTTAATAAAGAAGTCGCAGAAGATTGCGCTTTGTACTGGAGCCGGAAGTCTGATAGTCTGGCAAAGCTTATTGATAAGGCTGATCAGATGAGTGCGAACGAAATCGCTGAGATGGGTCGAAGAGCTAAGAAGCGAGTGGCAGAAGAGTACACATGGGATAAGATCTGTGGGCAGTACGCAGATGTGTTTACAAAATAAACGAGGTAGGAAATATATATGAAAATCTCGAAATATTATAGAGCTCTTTTGAGAACGGCATTGAATTCTGAAAATAGAAAGCGACTTTTCAATAGGAATTTCACGATACTATGCAATAACTGTGTGGGGGGGTGATCCTTCACGAGTTGGGGGAACGCTTTAATTCTCCAACAGTTAACTTGTTTTTTGGTGCAGAGGACTACATCAAGTTTTTGGAAAAACTTGATTATTATTTGAGTCAGACGTTAGTAGAAGTTCAAAGTGACAAGGATTATCCGGTCGCTAAGCTGGGTGATATAACTATTTATTTCATGCATTATCCATCTTTTGATGAAGCTAAAACAATCTGGGAAAAAAGAACCGCGAGAATCAATAGAGATAATCTCTATGTTATTTTAGTTCAACAGAATGGTTGTACAGAAGAACTTCTAAAGAAGTTTGATGAGCTACCTTATAAGCATAAGTTGGCACTTACGGCACATTCGATGCCGGAAATCAAATGTTCACATTATATTTCTGGGTCAGAACAACCGAATGGAGATGTGATGGACTTGTGCAAATATAAGAGCAAATTCACAGGTAGACGATGGATTGATGACTATGATTATGTGGGATTTTTAAATATGAAATGATGTGAGGAGAAAAAACGGTGACGAATGATTGTAAAAAAATGAAAAGAGCATTAATTGTGACTGCGCTGGCTCGCTTTACAAAAAGTTTTTTAACGAACGATATTATTGCGCTTCAGAAAATGGGATATGAAGTACACTGTGCTGCAAATATTCATCATGCTGGGGCCGAATGTATGCCGGCGTATTTTGAAGACCTGAATGTTGTTTTTCATCAAATCAATTTTTCGTCTAGCAAACCGATATCATTTGAAACCTTGAAGTCGTATAAACAGATGACGGAATTGTTCAAAAAAGAACACTTTGATTTGGTTCATTGCCATACTCCGATTGCAGGTGCAATTGCTCGATTCGCAGGAAGAAAGCAGCGAAAAACAGGAAGTGTTGTGATATACACCACACATGGATTCTATTTCCATAAGCACTCTAGCAGGAAAACCTGGATGGTTTTTCACACCATTGAAGACATGATGTCAAGATATTGTGATGCCATCATTACCATTAACAGAGAAGATTACGAAAATGCAAAGAAATTACATTGTAGAAAAGTTTTTTATATTCCAGGAGTTGGTGTGGATATAAAGCGTTTTCGTGATGTAGATATAGATCGTTCGGCGTATAGAAAGATGCTGGGCTTTAGAGACAATCAGCTGTTAGTACTGGCTGTGGGCGAACTCTCCCACAGAAAAAATCATCAGATTGTTGTTAAGGCACTTGCTAAGGCTCAAATACCGGATGCGGTTTTTATGATTTGCGGCAATGCTATGACAAGTGCAAATACAAAAGAAGAATTAGAACAACTTGCCAAAGAAGTTGGTATTGATTTGAGGCTTATGGGACTTCGCGATGATATTCCGCAGATTTGTAAATGTGCAGATATCGGTGTTATGCCATCAACGAGAGAAGGACTTGGTCTTTCTGGTATTGAAATGCTGGCTGCAGGTCTTCCCGTGATAGCATCTAATGTGCATGGTATTGTGGACTATGTTACGGATGGCGTTGATGGCTATTTGTGCGACCCCTTTGATGAAAATGCATTTGCAAAAGCTATTAGTAAGCTGGCTGACGAAAATCTGCGTAAATCTATGATTGAAAATTGTGAGAAAGCAGCAGAACCATTTGATGTTGAACGTTCTAAAAAAGCGATGCAAGACATCTATTTTGAAATGCTGAATTGAGAAAAGACGATGAACATATTACATTATTCACTTGGCTTCCCGCCGTTCCGTCGAGGAGGAATGACACAGTATTGCTTGGATTTGATGATTGAACAGGCTAAAGTCGGGCATCAGGTTGGACTTTTATGGCCAGGTAGACTATATGATCTTACTCCAAAGTCGAAAGTAAATCAAAAACAAAAATATAAGCTACAGAATGAATTGTATTGTACAAGTTATGAATTGTTAAATCCATTGCCGATACCATTAATGGATGGAATTCAAGACCCTGCGATGTACCTGGTTAAGAAAGAAAAAAAGGTATATACCGAATTCTTTCAGAAACACACATTTCAGGTGCTTCATATTCATACGTTTATGGGACTTCCTTCTGAACTAGTAGAAGCGGCGCATGAAGTGGGAGTGAAAACCGTATTTACTACTCATGATTATTTTCCGATATGCCCACGTTGCAATTTATTCCATTCTGGAAAAGATTGTCAGGATGACAAAAAATGTTCCGATTGTGTAAGCTGTAATCAATATGGTTTGTCATTTAATAAAATGAGACTTTTTCAGTCGGAATTATATAAAAGTGTTAAGGAAAGTTTTGTTATCAAGATGCTTCGTGCTAGACACAATAGGAAAATGTACGATGCAACAGAGCAGGTGATTGAATCAGAAATTATTGATGCAAAGAAGCAAAAGGGATATCAGAATTTACGCGACCGTAATATAGAGTTGCTTGAAAAAATGGATGTTGTTCATTCCAATAGCACTAATACGCTTTGTAATTATAAGAAGCGAGGATACGCTGGAAACAATGCGAAAGTAATATCAATATCCAATGGAGCAATTGCAGATCATAAAAGAATACGAAAAGTAGGTTCACTGGTTAGATTTGGCTATTTAGGACCGCTTACTACCCATAAGGGATATAACTTGTTTAAGAATGCATGCGATGCATTGTGGCAAAGTGGAGAACATAATTTTGAAACCCACATTTTTGTTGAAATTAATAATCCACCGCCATATATGATATGTCACAAGCCATATTCTTACCAAGAACTTCCTAATGTTATGGATCAATTTGATGTTTTGGTCACTCCTAGTGAATGGGAAGAAACATTTGGATTCACTGTACTAGAGGCGTTGAGCTATGGAATTCCAGTGATTGTGAGTGAAAAGGTTGGAGCAAAAGATTTGATTCTTGAGGGGAAAAATGGTTTCGTGGTTGCTAGTTCGGTTGAAATATTGAAATCCCAAATTGGTGACCTTATTAGGCATCCAAGCATTATAGATGATATGAATGTATATATTGAAGAGAACTTTAAGGTAAAAACAATGAAAGAACATTCAGATGAGTTGAATGTATTGTACAAAAAGTTATTGAATTAAGGTAGATATGATGGAGTTATAGAATATGATATATTTGCAAATGAGTGGAAGATTGGGCAATCAATTTTTTAGATATGCTGCAGCAAGGGCACTACAAATTAAATGTTATCCAGATGAAAAAATAGTAATCAATTACCAGCAAAAGGTCAATGGTGATTCTTCATTTTATAATATGCTGAGAGATTATAATGTTCAAGATTTTGAGGAAGATAGCGCCGGATCTGTTCTAGCTCACCACACTAGTCTATCTCAGAAGTTGATTTGTTTTCCTTATCTTGTTGGAATGAAAAAAATTAAGCCTGAACAGATGAATGAACAGGTAAAGTATGAACAACAATGGGAAAAGTTGCTTAATAAATATGGTGTCTATTGGTTTCGAAGAGGTGGGTGGAAACTTTCTAAGTCATCACAGAAAGACAAATTCCTTTCGGGAAATTTTGAAGATCCAATCTACTTTGATGATGTGCGAGAAACGATTGTTAAAGAGTTTACCCCTAAGCATCCTATTATAGAAAAAAATATTGACCTGTTAAATCAAATTACTAGTACAAATTCAATCTGTATTAGCGTGAGACGAGGAGATTTTGAATCTAATAGTACATTCAAGAGTCTTCATAGTCTATGCACTAAAGATTATTTCATGACAGCAATTGAGAAAATAAAATGTATAGTTGAAAATCCTGTGTTTTTTATGTTCTCTGATGACATTCAGTGGGTAAGAGAAAACGTAAATACGGGATGTTTGACTTATTATGAAGACGGAACGGATCCCGTTTGGGAAAAATTAAGATTAATGAGTGCATGTAAACATTTTATTATATCAAATAGCACTTTTAGCTGGTGGGTGCAGTACTTGTCTAGAAATGAGGATAAAATCGTGGTTTCACCAAGCAGGTGGTTTAACAATGACTACAAATCGCCCCTGATAGATGAGAAATGGATAAAGATTGAGGTTTGAGAGGATGGAATTTGAAATAAAAATTAGTATAATTGTTCCTGTTTATAAAGTGGAACGTGAATTAAATAGATGCGTACAAAGTTTATTGAGACAAACGTATGGAAATATAGAAGTTATCCTTGTTGATGACGGAAGTCCAGATTGCTGTCCTGAAATGTGTGATGAATTTGCTCGTCAGGACAATCGAGTGAAAATTGTTCATAAAAGAAATGGTGGACTTTCTGATGCAAGAAATGCTGGACTTAAAGTTGCATCAGGAGAGTATGTTCTTTATGTGGATTCTGATGACTATATTGATATCGATTCTTGCGAACGATTTATGGAAGCAAGAAACAATGAGAATGTTGATATTATTGTCGGAAATGCAGTTATGGAAAAAAAAGACGGGAATGAGCTGATAAATCATTCGGAAATACAAGAAGGAATAACATATACATCAAAGGAATTTGTAGAACAAGCTATAAAGGCAAATCAATGGTATGCACCTGCTTGGCTTAATATGTACAGAAAAGATTTCCTTCTTGAAAATGACCTATTTTTTGAAAAGGGAATCTATTTTGAAGATGTTCAAATGTTGCCAAGGGTATTTCTGGCGGCCAATACCATTAGATGCATGAATGGAACGTTCTATCATTATATTGTTCGTGATAATTCGATTATGACATCCGGGAAGAAAGATGCTGCTAGGGTAAGGGATTCGATTAGCATTTATGAGCAGTGGTTTAGTCTTTTCAAGAAGATTAATGATACAGAACTTCAGAGATATTTGTATGGAGTTTTAATCAAATATTATATTAGTAACTGCAAAGTAAGAGGGATAAAAGGGTTCGTGATTAATGGACTGGATTTTTCTTTCTGTTTTAGAAATGCATTAAACTCTAGGGAAAGATTTAAGGTACTCTTCTTTGGAATTCTTCCAGGAGTTTACTGTACATACGTGAGGTAAGATATGACAGTATATATTATATTGGCCTTATTAATAGCCTTATTTTCGTTGTATCCATATAGTAAACATAATAGTATTCGATCGCGGAAAGTCTTTCTCTTCCTTTCTTTTTCTGCCATGGTACTTGTTCTTAGTTTAAGAGCGTCATCAGTTGGTGAAGATACATCAATGTATATGGGGGTCTTTAACAAAGCTCAATCAGTCAATTGGAAGGATATAATATCGAATATTTGGGGAAGAACTACTTTTTATACATATAGTTATGGGTATCAGGACACAGCAGAATCAGCATATCTTGGATTGTGTAAAATAATAGGGTTATTTACGACAGATGCACATGTGTTCCTGTTTGTGATTGCAGCGATAACATGTGCTTTATATGCTAAATTTATTTTTGAGAATACAGAACACGTTGTATTTGCAACATGGATTTTTTTATGTGAAGCAATTTATATGTTCGCATTTAATTGTGTTAGACAATTATTAGCAATCTCGATTGCACTTCAGGCGTTTAAGTGCTTAAAGAAAAAGCAATATACAAAAAGTGCTGTGATATTGATTTTGGCTTTTTTAATTCACAATACTTCGGTTATTTGTCTTTTGATGGTTCCGATAATGTTGCTTCAAGAAAAGAATGAGAAGAGATTCTTTAAATATATGTTAATAGGAGCAATTGCCTTACCATTAAGTATAAATGCAGCATCAGGAATTATCTTAAAATTTCTGCCTCGTTATGCAGGGTATTTTGCGACAAACTACTGGGCAAATTCTATTGGCGGTAGTTCTATTCTTTGGGTGATAGAACTTTGCTTGATTCTCTATTTATATAATAGAAGATTTCCGACAGAAGATTCATTTAAACTTTCAAGCTTTACGGTACTGTATTTATCATTAGAATTAATGGGATTATCAATTACAATGTTTTCACGAGTTGCCTATTTTTATAGATCTTTTTTGCTGTTATTTCTCCCTGATGCAATAACCGTGGTAAAACCTAAATATAGACAAATTTTAAGATTTGGAGTTATTTTGTTACTCTTTTTAATTTATGTAGCAAATGCAAAGTCACCAGCAAGAAATTATATATTCTTTTTTAATGAGTTTTAATAAAATGGTTCAGTGGGAAGCTGGCAATAACTGCATAGTATGTGATACAGGAAAGGAAGTGGAAGTCGGTGATAAGTACAAAGATTGATAAAAATCTGGCAATTATTCAGATAATGTGGCTTTCATTGTTAATGAGAATTACGATAATCAATCAGAATATTTGGTTAGTAGTAGAATTAGTAGGCATTATATTATGTTTGACATATACTTTTACTAATCTCAAATATCTTAGAAAAAATGCTTTACTACTGGTAATGCTGTTAGCAGCTGCATATTTGCTTTCTTCCTTGCTTAATAGATCATATAATGGAAGACTAACAACATATACAGGTTTTATTTTCTCCTGTAAAGTTTTTATTTATTTTGCTGTTCCATGGATTGCTATCAGGAAAAAAGGAAGTAAGAGAATTGTTCAAGCATCATGGAATTGCTTGATGCTTTATTGGGTTCCATCAATTATTACAGTTTTTGTTCAAGGACGAAATGTTATAGACAATGCAAACAATGTTTATTTTATAGGAAATAAATTTAATGTAGCATATTTAAATGTTGTAATGCTGTGTTTGCTACTGTTTTTAAATAATGAAAAAAAGGAAAATCACAGTCATGGTCTTGTTTTGAAGATTAGTAGCAAGAAAATTAGAGTATTCTTATTCTATGCGATAATTATATTTATAGATTACTATATGAAAGCATATACAGGTCTCTTCATGATCCTGTTTATATTAATTCTTGCGATATTGTCCAGATGTCTTCAGTTTAGAATTGCTAAAAAATGGAGCGGATTTTTGAATTTTATTGGAAAGCCGCTTGTAGTGACTATATCGGTGGTGGCTTCGGGGGTGGTAGCGATAATTCTTGAAGCAATCATGAATATACCAACAATTGGAGCATATTTGGCCTCGATTGGTAAAACAGGAAATATTCTTTCAAGAACTTTGATTTATAAAAATCTGGCAGAAATTATTGAAAGAAGGCCGTGGATAGGATATGGATATGGATCCGCTATTGTTTCAAGATATTTTGGACCTAATGCTCAAAATGGATTGGCACAGGTAATGATTTATACTGGCATTTTGGGGACGTTCCTTATGCTACTCATGACATTCTACTGCTGTAAAGCCGGGGGGGGCAAAGCAAAGGCTCACAATCAGCAGCCTTTCTATATGCAATATATGCCTTTATTCTTTCGGCAACAGTTGAGATTACTTATGGTGGCACCTTCTTTATCTTATTAGCTTTTTATTGTGCATGCGGATGGGAAAAGAGGTTAAGCAGAGGAGATATATATGAGTGACTTAATAAGTGTTATTGTGCCAATATATGGCGTTGAAGAATATTTAAGTAAATGTATAGATTCTATTATTAATCAAACATATAAAAATCTAGAAATTATTTTGGTTGATGATGGCAGTCCAGATAAATGTCCAGACATATGCGACGCATTCGAAAAAAAGGATGCGAGAATAAAGGTGATCCACAAAAAGAATGGTGGATTATCGGATGCAAGAAATGTTGGTATTGATACCGCACATGGAGACTATATCGTTTTTGTTGATAGTGATGACTGGATTGAAAACACAATGGTAGAGCATTTGCTCGTGGCATGTAAAAAATACAATGTTGAAATGGCGACTTGTGCAAGATTTATTACAGATGGTCATTCAACTAGAGCAGTCACATTTAATGGCCCAGCAAGAGCATACTCAGCTGAAGAAGCATTGAATGAAATACTCTTAGGAAAGTCGATGGATGTTGCTGCTTGGGATAAAATTTATGCTCGTAATCTATTTGAAGAAATACGTTTTCCAGTTGGTGAAAATAATGAAGACATTGCAGTTTTCTATAAAATAGTAGACTTGGCTGGCAGAGTAGCACATACCGGTACAACGGAATATTTTTATCGGAGTCGTCCAGGCAGTATTACAAAATTGAAATATAGTACAGATGCCAGAAAAATCATCGAGAAAAATCTGAATTCAATAGAAAAATTTCTTGATAAAGCGTATCCAAGTTGTATGCCAAGTTTTTATCGCTATAAAACAATGAACATTTATGCGTTATTGAATAAGTATATTAAATGTAATGGAACAAAGAAAACACAAGAGTACGATCATCTAATGAACGAGTTCCGAAAAAATAAGAGTTATTTCTTTAATGATGATCAGACCCCATCAAAAGAGAAGAAGATAGCTATAATGATTCTTTTACATCTCTACAATCCGTATCTACTTGTAAAGGAAAAGATTATGGGTCATAAGTGACATATAAAATATAGATGGATGAGGTGATGATTAGGTGCAAAAGTATATGAAGAGCCAAAAAAGTTTGGTTAGTATTATCATGCCGGTTTATAACTGTGGAGATAAGCTGTGCAGATCAATTGATAGTCTGCTTAGACAAACTTATAAGAATCTTCAATTGATTTTGATTGATGATGGATCAAAAGATGACTCTCCATCTGTATGTGACAAATATGTACAAAAAGATTCAAGGGTTGAAGTATTACATCAGGAGAATGCTGGTGCTTCGGCGGCAAGAAATCGTGGACTTGAGCTGGTAAGAGGGGAATATGTGGCTTTTGTTGATGCAGATGACATGGTTTCTGAGTTATATATAGAAGTGCTACTGTATACGGCATTAATTACTAATACAAAGATTTCAACATGTGAAGCATTGTATTGTAGTGCAGATAACGATGAAAATAACGAGTTGCCAATTCAATCTGAAATAAGCCCGCGTCTCATAAAAGTTGAGGACTACAATTTTATGGAATCTTGGTCTCATGCGACTGTTTGGGGGGCATTATTTCATAGCAGCTTATTACAAGATATAAAATTTGACACGAGTATTCTGGTGGGAGAGGATTCATTATTCTTTGCTAATGCACTCATGAAATGTGAGAGCATTTCATATGTTTCACAAAAACTTTATTATTACTTTATATACGATAACTCAATTTCGCATGGCTCATATAATGCACGGAGGTTAACAGAGTTTCAAGCGTGGAAGGAAATCAACGAGCTGCTTGCTAAGCGTAGTACAACTCTTGACACGTCTTCCAAAGCGAGAATGGTGCAACATGCAATTGAACGATTTAAAGAGGTAAGCAGCCAAAACATAGTTGATAAGAAGATAGTGAAGTTTTTGCAACAGGTTATTCAAGCCAATAAGCAGTGTTATCTTTATTATAATTCGTCTGTTAAAGCAAAAGCAGATACGCTGCTTGTTCTCAAAATGCCAGAACTTTATGGTATTCTATATAGGATACACAAGAATAAACTAAAAGATTGAAGCTAGAAGAGGAATATTTAGAAAATATGCGAAACGACATAGGACTATTAACATTTCATAAGTCAATTAATTATGGTTCGGTTTTACAAGCATGGGCCCTTACAAAGACAATATCCAAGAAATATAGTGTTGAAGTGATTGATTACAAGCCGGATAAATATGATTATCTTTACGGGCTTTATAGACCGTGGAATACGATGAATAATATCAAATACAATTTAAAAAGAATTCCGTTAAGAAAGGAGATAAAAAATCAGGTTTATTTATTTGAAAAGTTTAGAGAAAAACAACTGCCGCTAAGCCAAATAGAATATAACAGTACAAACGCAGATAAAACAGGAAATCTTTATGATGTAATTGTTGTGGGTAGTGACCAAGTTTGGAACTTGCGAGCAAAAGATTGTGATCCGGTGTTTTTTCTGCCATTTTCTTTTGCAGGAAGAAAAGTGTCATATGCATGTAGCATTAACGATACGAATTATACAGAAGAAAGATGCTCAGATGAATTAAGAAAGCAGATATGTAATTTTGATCTCATTTCTGTAAGAGAAAAGTCGGGATCTAAAAAACTACAAAATTATATTTTTAATAAAAAAAATGTGTACACATTATTAGATCCGACACTTTTATGCGATAAAGAAGATTACAAAAGTTTAATTGCTGATAGGATTGTTAGAGAAAACTATATTTTCTTATATAATGTTTGGACTAGCGAAGCTGGAATTCAGGCAGCAAAGTATATTTCTGAGAAATTACATATGCCAGTCTACACAATTATGACTGCTTCTAATATAAAAGAAATAAAGCTTCTTAAAAAGAACGGAATACTAGTTGAAAAAGTAAAAACTTCACCTTCGGATTTTCTGAACTTTTTTAGGTATGCGTCTTACGTTGTTACAGAATCTTTTCATGGAACTGCTTTTTCCTTGATTTTTGAGCGGCCTTTTGTTTGTGTGAGTAAGCGGACAAATGATGAAAGATTAGTTAATATTTTAGAGTTGGTTGGCTTGAAGAATAGGTATATAAAACTTGGTGAAATATCAGACTTTGATTTAACTAAACCGATTGACTATGTTCGTGTTAATGAAAAGAAACATGCAAAGGCAAGTGAGTGTATTGAGGTCTTATATCAAGCAATCGAAGGTGAAAGAAAATCATGAAAATCGAAAAGACAAAAAATGCGTCACGTAATATTATATTTGGGGTTTTACTAAAAATATATCAGATTTTATTACCATTCATCATGCGCACTGTTATGATGTATACGATTGGTGTTGAGTACCTTGGCTTAAATAGCCTATTTACATCTGTACTTCAAGTGCTGAATTTGGCAGAACTTGGTGTTGGAAGTGCCATGGTTTTTAGTATGTATAAACCAATTGCAGAAGATGACTCACTTACTATCTGCGCATTAATGAAGTTGTATAAGATTTATTACCGCGTTATTGGTGGCATAATTCTTATCATTGGTCTGGGATTAACACCATTTATACCAAAGCTTATATCAGGGAATATCCCAGCGGATATGAATGTTTATATACTATATCTGTTAAATTTATTTGCCACAGTTTTGACTTATTGGCTTTTTGCATATAGGAATAGTATTTTGCAAGCCCATCAGAGAAACGACGTGGCAAGCAAGGTTACATTAGGAACAGAAACCGTAAAGTATATTTTGCAGATTGCTGCATTGGTTTTATTTCATAACTACTATTATTTTGTTATTGTTCTCTTATTTACGCAGATTCTGAATAATTTGTTTATTGCGGTTGCAGCGAAAAGAATGTTTCCACAATATAATCCTGAAGGAAGACTTCCAAAAGAAGAAATTAGACAAATTAATGGAAAAATCCGAGATCTATTTACTTCAAAATTAGGGTATACGATTGTAAGTTCGGCAGATACAATCGTCATATCAGCATTTTTGGGATTGACAGTTCTGGCACAATATCAAAACTATTATTATATAATGAGTTCGATTATTGGATTTATGTCTATTATTTACGCATCTATTACGGCTGGAGTTGGTAACAGCATGCTAACGAAATCCATTGATCAAAATTATGAAGAATTTCGCGTTTTTACTTTATTAGTTTCTTTTGTGAGTGGAATTTGCTGTGCCTGCTTTATGGGATTGTATCAACCATTTATGAAACTTTGGATGGGCGAAAATCTTCTCTTGCCATTTTCATTGGTTGTTTTATTATGCGTATATTTCTGGATATATGAGTACATTATGATGGCTAGTGTATATAAAGATGCAGGTGGAATTTGGCATCAAGACCGATTTAGACCACTTATTTCTGGAGTACTTAACCTTGGCTTCAATTTATTTACGGTTAAGTTTATTGGACTATATGGAATCGTGCTATCCACAATTGTCAGTATGGCAATTGTTAGTGCTCCATGGATAACTACAAACATCTTTAAATTAATATTTAAAAGAAATCCAATTAAATATGTTTCTAAACTTTGCTATTATGCGTTTTCGGCAGTTGTAGCCTCTTTTCTGTCTTATAATGCTGTGAATTTGATATCTGTAGATGGATGGATTGGATTGATTTTAAAAGCGCTTGTTTGCGTTATAATATCTAGTGTGATAATGCTTCTGTTATTTTTCAAGATGGATGAATTTGCAGGAGCAGTTTCCTTGGTGAAAAGAATGTTTCATCTAAAAAATAAATAGAGAAAATAAGTGTGGTCAATTATCTTGAGAATATCATTTTAAATGGGCGCTTGTTGTAAAGAAAAATGAACTTAACTGACAGAAAGATGGTGTGGAAGGAATGAAAACAGTTTGTAAACTCAATCAATGCGCTGGTTGTAAAGCATGCTTGGATATATGTAAAAAGGATGCTATTTCTATTGTGGACTCTTTATCTGCGATGAATGCAAGCATTAATGAGAACTTGTGTGTCAATTGTGGGGCATGTGAAAAAGTATGCCCCAATAATGGTGCATTAAAAATGAAACGCCCACAGGAATGGTATCAAGGTTGGGTGGATGCAACAAGACAAACATCCTCTTCTGGAGGTGTTGCGGCAGGATTGATGGAATCATTTATTCGAAATGGTGGATATGTTGCGGCTTGCCTTTTCAAAAATGGTGAATTTGTTTTTGATATTACAAATGACTTGAATCATGCAAAAAAGTTTGCGGGTTCAAAGTATGTTAAAAGTAACCCACAAAATATCTATAAAAAAGTGTCTGAAAAGATTAAAGCGGGAAATAAAGTTATGTTTATTGGCTTGCCCTGCCAAGTCGCTGCTGTAAAAAACTATATCAAAAAGTGTGATAACCTCTATACTGTAGATCTTATTTGTCATGGATCTCCGTCACCGCAAATTTTGAACGGCTTTTTACATGAAAATAATGTGGATATTCAATCAATCAGTGAATTAAAATTCCGAAATAAGGAAGGATTTGGACTACAGTCTGGATATAAAAGAATATCATTTGATGGTGAGTCGGATTTGTATACTTTTGCATTTCTGACATCGCTTGATTATACTGAAAATTGTTATTCATGTCGGTATGCAACTTTGGACAGAGTTTCAGATATTACATTGGGAGATTCATGGGGAAGTGAGCTAGAGGCAGAGGAGCAAAAAAAGGGAATCTCATTAATTCTTTGTCAAACAGAAAAAGGAAAAGAATTATTAAATAATACGAAAATTGAATTAAGAGATGTGGATTTAAATAAAGCTGTAGAGGCTAATCATCAGTTAAGCCACCCGTCAAAAATGCCAACAGAGAGAAAGATATTTTTCAAAAACATAGATAAGGGATTTTATCATGCGATCTCACGTTGTCACCCGAAAATGTATTATATCCGCCGATTGAAATATCTTCTTCATAAAGCAAAAATCATTCGGGGGGGGCAGCAGTAAAAATTGATATGTATGATATGACATATAAAAAACTTTAACTGCTAGAGGATGAAGAAGGTTTTGAGTATCCGCAGATTGATGAAAACAAGTGTGCATGTGTTCGTTGCTACCAGTGCATTAAGGTATATCCAATCAAAGCAGCACGGGCACAGTAAGGAGAGATATGAATACAACATTACTTATCATGGCAGCCGGAATCGGCAGCCGATTTGGAACAGGAATAAAACAGTTGGAGCCGGTCGATGATGCTAATCACATCATCATGGACTACTCAATCCACGATGCGATTGAGGCTGGCTTCAATCATGTAGTATTTATCATCCGTAAGGATATCGAGAAGGAGTTCAAAGAGGTCATCGGTGATCGTATTGCTTCCATTTGCTCCAGTCATAATGTAACTGTGGACTATGCATTCCAGGATATCAACGATATTCCGGGAGAACTTCCGGCAGGCCGTACAAAGCCGTGGGGAACTGGACAGGCTGTGCTTGCTGCGAAAAATGTGATTGATACCCCGTTCATTGTGATCAATGCAGATGATTACTATGGCAAGGAAGGCTTTAAGGCTGTCCATGATTATCTGGTGAATGGTGGCAAGTCCTGTATGGCAGGTTTTGTGCTGAAGAACACGCTGTCCGATAATGGCGGCGTGACTCGTGGCATCTGCAAGATGGACGAGAATGGGAACTTGACAGAGGTTGTGGAGACCAAGAACATCGTGAAAACTGCAGATGGAGCAGAGGCAGACGGTGTGGTTGTTGATGTGAATTCCCTGGTTTCCATGAATATGTGGGGCTTGACTCCTGATTTTCTGAATGTGCTGGAAAATGGTTTCAAGGAGTTTTTCGAGAAAGAAGTACCGGGTAATCCTCAGAAAGCAGAGTATCTGATTCCTATCTTCATCGGTGAGCTGCTGACTGAAGGCAAGATGTCTGTGAAGGTTCTGAAGACCAACGACACCTGGTATGGTATGACCTACCATGAAGATGTCGCAGCAGTGAAAGACAGCTTCAAAAAAATGTTTGCGGATGGCGTGTATAAGGCTGACCTATTCAGTGATCTATGATTTACTGGGAACGGAAGCTCCCTACGCTGCTCGAAACATCGCACACCTCTTCGTGGTGAGCAGTAGGCAACGGTCTTATGGCTGGCTATGGTAGGAATCAATAGTGGGAATTATAGAGATAATCTATTACATGAACGTAATAAATATGGTGATGAAGTATGGGTGCATCCAAATGATAATGGAGCTATGAGAATATATAATTGCATAATTGATTATCTAGTAAAATCAAATTATGTGTGCTCAAAGTAAGATTATTATAAGGCGATTTGACAATTAGTAAGAGAAAGGGATAAAATCTTGAGAGCAGAGCAGAGCAGAGCAGAGCAGAGCAGAGCAGAGCAGAGCAGAGCAGAGCAGAGCAGAGCAGAGCAGAGTGTTTATCATGGCTTGATATATTAAAAGGTATAGGTATTATTCTTGTTGCGATAGGGCATATCTATTCTAATCGAACTGTTTTTAATTGGCTGTATTCTTTTCATATGCCACTGTTTTTTTTAGCAGCGGGCTGGGTGTATAAATGTGAACTTCCGAAAAAATCTCCCCTAAACAAATTTTAGGGCTGATGAGGAATAAAAAAATATTGAAAATCCGG
>CAKRMK010000024.1 GCA_934364795.1 uncultured Blautia sp. | reverse complement strand
TATTTCTTACCAACTTCCATAACTACGTCAGAGTACATCTGGATGAATCTTCTGTAGCAGTCCCAAGCCCAACGTGGATTGCCAGACTTCTCGGATAATACAGCTACAACGTCTTCATTTAAACCAAGGTTCAGGATAGTATCCATCATACCTGGCATAGAAGCTCTTGCGCCGGAACGAACGGAAACAAGCAGAGGATTTTCGATATCACCGAATTTCTTACCGGTAACTCCTTCCATTTTGGTGATTGCTTCCATGATCTGACCCATGATCTCGTCGTTGATCTGTCTTCCGTCCTCATAGTACTGAGTACAAGCTTCAGTAGTGATTGTAAATCCCTGCGGAACAGGAAGTCCAAGGTTTGTCATCTCAGCAAGGTTGGCACCTTTACCACCCAGAAGGTTTCTCATATCAGCGTTACCTTCTGTAAACATGTAAACCCATTTTGCCATTTTACATTTTCCTCCTAAATATTTGTTCATTGAACATAAAACTATGTTTTATACGCACATAGTTATTTTATAGGCTTATTCGTCATTCGTCAAGGTTATTCTGGCAAAAAACAGTCAAATTTTTATCATTTTGTCAATTTTTCTTTTTTCTTCCAGTGTTCAGCACCAGATGACGGGGAACACCATTTACCATGATCGGCTGATAATCACCCTGGATCAGTGGTTTAATATAGTCGATGAAGTCTTTAGTTACATTAGATGCATCTTTATTCATCCAGCTTCTTGGAACCAGTTTTTCTTCATTGGCAATACGGTGTACATCGTAAATTCCGGTAGCTGCCATATATGGGTCATCGGATACACGGTCGATTACTACCATCTTGCCTGTATCGCCTTCATCAGCTGCCTTAACAGCTGCTCCGCCTACCATCATTGCCTCATCAATATCTACACGGGATGCCATGTGGGATGCACTTCTCTGAAGGGTGGAAAGCTCTACGGCACGGGTCTTGCAGCCGCACTCTGCTGCCAGGAAATTCGCCAGATAAGTAGCAGTTCCCTGAAGCTGTTTATGTCCAAATGCATCTACATAATCACCCACACTGCCAAGCTCGCATACATAGCGTCCGTCAGCAAGCTTGATTCCTTCGGATACTGCAATCACAACGGATGATTTTTTCTTCAGGAGTTCTTTTACTTTCACAAGGAAACGGTCAATGTCAAATGGTACCTCTGGAAGATAGATCAGATCCGGCCCGTCACAGTCTTCAGACTTGGAAAGTGCGGTAGCGCCTGTAAGCCAGCCTGCATTACGTCCCATGATTTCCATAATTGTAATCATGTTTTTCTTATAGGTAAGGCCTTCTGCATCACGGATTACTTCCTTGGTGGATGCTGCAATATATTTGGCTGCACTTCCAAAGCCCGGTGTGTGATCGGTAAGTGCAAGGTCATTGTCAATGGTCTTGGGAACGCCCAGGAATTTCTGTGTCTGTCCGGTGATAATGGCGTAATCAGACAGCTTCTTGATAGTATCCATGGAATCATTTCCGCCAATATAGATAAATGCATAAATATCCAGTTTATTTAAAATCTCAAAAATTTTCTCATAGATACTTCTGTCTTCATGAATTTCCGGAAGCTTATAGCGGCAGGAACCCAGAAATGCGGAAGGAGTCCTTTTCAGAAGCTCAATGTCAAGCTCGGAATGGATCTGGGTAGAAAGATCGATATACTGCTCGTCAAGAAGTCCCTGGATTCCGTGAAGCATTCCATATACCTTGTCAAAGCCGCGCTCTACTGCATTCTTGTATACACCTGCAAGACTGGAATTGATTACAGATGTGGGTCCTCCGGACTGCCCTACAATAATATTTCTTTTCTTTGCCATTGTGGTATTCCTCCTCTATTTCACCTGATTGTGGGAATCAAAAGCCCCAAAGCCAGAAATTATCCGGGACTTTTGCCCTATAATGGAATAGTTTACCAAACAAGTTGTACAAAGTCAATGTGATATTGTGTATTTTGCATATTATTTTGTCATTTTGTTGTGTTTTTGTATGTATTATTTATATTTCAAACAAAATATACGATTTATAATATTTAAAACAGTATAATTTTATTCTAAAATATCTGTTGAATTTTAGCACTTTGTTGTATGTAATTTTTGCACTTTAGTTTAGGATACACATTTTTTCAATCTCATGATATAATGATGTAAAAATATTTAATGCCAGATATTGCGCGGCTGCGCGGTCTGCAGAAATCTTACATGGAGGTTTCACATATGAAACGAGTTTTGGAAAATGATTTTCTCAAAGTGACAATTGATGACCATGGTGCTGAGCTTGTCAGCATCTACGACAAAGAGAAGGAACACGAAGTGATCTGGCAGGGAGATCCGGCCTTCTGGGGCAGACATGCGCCGGTACTTTTCCCAAATGTGGGCAAGCATTATCAGAACTGCTACCGTACAGGCGGTAAAGAATATGCCTCCAAGCAGCATGGTTTTGCCCGGGATACAGATTTCACCTGCATTGATTCCACACCAGATTCCGTGACTCACCAGATCCGTTCTACAGAAGAAACCCTTAAAGTTTATCCTTTTGAATTCATACTTCGCATTCGTCATATTCTGAGGGGACGCACTCTTACTGTAAGCTGGAAGGTGGCAAACAACAGCGAAAAAGATATGTATTTTGCCATCGGCGGACATCCGGCATTTAATGTTCCCATCCTGCCTGACACCAAAAGAAGCGATTACCGTCTGACCTTTGATGGACAGGACAGCCTTACATACCTTCTTCTGGACCCGGAAACAGGCACAGCCAAAGCAGATGAAAAAGCAACACTTGTTCTTGATAACGGTACCTGTCCTATTGATGACCATATGTTTGACCACGATGCCCTGGTGTTTGACAACCAGATTACAAAGGCCGGCATTGCTCTTCCAGATGGAACCCCTTACCTGGAAATGCGCTGCACAGGCTTTCCTAACTTTGGCATCTGGTCTGCTTCCCAGGATGCACCGTTTGTATGCCTGGAGCCATGGATGGGACGCTGTGATGACTGTGGTTTCACCGGAGATCTTTCCGAAAAACCATTTATCAATCACCTGAAAATGGATGAAATGTTTGAGACTGCTTATACAATTGAAGTATTCTGATAAATACAAGATTAGAGCGTGTTTGAAAAAGGCTTTCTGCAAGATGTGCGTCACAATTTGTGGGAGATTTTGCCCGGATGAGGGCGCCGTAGCGGGCTACGGCAACTGAATTCGGGTAAAATATACCGCAAAGTGGGGCGTGCAGATTGTGGGAATGATTTTTCAAACACGCTCTAGTACATGCCCTCAAAAGGCTTTTGGCAAAATATACGTTACATTATGCCAAATACTTTATACCTGACATCACTACGGTTTGAAGACAACAGCCCCGGTACACTTTGCAAAATTTCTGCAAAGCACACCAGGGCTGTTTTTTAATTACTTATTCAATTTTGATTAAACAGATCAGAATGTAAACTTGTCTGCAAAATAAGCATCCAGCTCATCAATCTTAATACGAACCTGCTCCATGGAATCACGGTCACGGACAGTTACGCAGCCATCTGTCTCAGAATCAAAGTCATAAGTTACACAGAACGGAGTTCCGATCTCATCCTGTCTTCTGTAACGTTTTCCAATGTTTCCACGATCATCAAATTCGCAGTTATATTTCTTAGACAACTGTGCATAAATTTTCTCTGCACCTTCGTTCAGTTTCTTGGAAAGAGGAAGCACACCGATTTTAACAGGTGCAAGTGCCGGATGGAAATGAAGGACAGTACGGACATCATTCTTCTCGGCATCCAGAACTTCTTCGTCATATGCGCTGCAAAGGAATGCCAGAACCACACGGTCAGCTCCCAGTGACGGCTCAATTACATATGGAATATATTTCTGCTTCTTCTCATCATCAAAGTATGTCAGATCCTGTCCGGATACATTCTGATGCTGGGTAAGGTCATAGTCTGTTCTGTCTGCAATACCCCACAGCTCGCCCCATCCAAATGGGAAAAGGAACTCAACATCTGTGGTAGCCTTACTGTAGAAGCTTAACTCTTCTGCATCATGGTCACGGTAACGAACCTCTTCGTCCTTCAGTCCAAGAGAATGCAGCCAGTTCAGGCAGAAGCTCTTCCAATATGCAAACCACTCAAGGTCTGTATCGGGCTCACAGAAAAATTCAAGCTCCATCTGCTCGAACTCACGGGTACGGAAAGTAAAGTTACCAGGTGTAATCTCATTACGGAAAGATTTACCGATCTGGCCGATACCAAACGGAATTTTCTTACGGGATGTTCTCTGCACGTTCTTAAAGTTTACGAAAATACCCTGTGCAGTCTCCGGTCTTAAATAAACTGTATTCTTAGCATCCTCAGTTACGCCCTGGAAGGTCTTGAACATCAGGTTGAACTGACGGATGTCTGTGAAATTGTGCTTACCGCAGGAAGGGCATGGAACGTTGTGCTCTTCAATGAAGTTCTTCATTTCTTCCTGTGACCATCCATCTACAGAACTCTCAAGCTCAATACCATGCTCCTGGCTGTAGTCCTCGATGATCTTGTCTGCACGGAAACGCTCATGACACTCTTTACAATCCATAAGGGGATCGGAGAAGCTTCCAAGATGTCCGGAAGCGATCCAGGTCTGCGGATTCATCAGAATCGCACAGTCAACGCCTACATTGTACGGAGACTCCTGAATAAATTTCTGCCACCATGCACGTTTTACATTATTCTTAAGCTCTACGCCAAGGTTTCCATAGTCCCATGTATTAGCCAGACCGCCATAAATCTCAGAACCCGGGTAAACAAATCCTCTTGCTTTTGCCAGCGCAATGATCTTGTCCATTGTTTTTTCCATGATATCTCTCCTCATTGTTTGATAGATGATTATTTTTACGGTATATTATACTCGTTACTTTCTTTTTTGTAAAGTTTATGCAGATTTTTTGTTGGAATCTACACCATGACTTCCAGAATCTGCAGGCTTTTGAATTTTTTATCTGTATTGGCAGCCATATACGCCTGAATATGATGTTCCAGCTCCCACAGCACATCCTCATTCACTGTAAAACTGTATAATCTGGTCATAGGAGACGTAACTATGTACTGCATGGTGTAAAGGGCAGCCGGTGAAATCCGTCTTGCAGATCTTGCTTCCTGGCTGGAGGCTTTCTTCAGGCATTCCTGATCCACAATACCGTGGGCTGCCTGGGAAAAGAACAGATTTTCCTTGCCTCGCACCTCTTCTCCACAGTTCACGCAGTGAAAAAGCTCCGGCATAAGCCCCTGCTCTGTCATAGTACGAAGTTCAAAAATACACCGGATCAGCCTGTCATCCAGTTCCGGATTTAAAAGTGCCTTCACAGTAAGGTACAGAAGATTCATCATATCTTTCTCATCCGTACCTTCTCTTCCAAAATAATCTGCAAGTTCCAGGAAATAGTAGCCATAGTACACTCCAGGCTGTCTTGTTGCAAGCTCCACAAAGTGGTGAGTCACAACTACCTGATTCAGATTATAGCTGCTTCTTCCCTCATATAAAGTAAAATTCCCAAACACAAAGGGATTGGCAGCTGCCATAAAGGGACTGTTCTGCCGCCTTGCCCCTTTTGCAAAAGCAGAAATCTTTCCCCGCTCCCTGGTAAGAAGTACAATTCGTTTGTCATACTCTCCCACAGGCTGCGCCAAAAGAACCACTCCCTGTACGGTGATCAGATCACTCATATTCAGATTTCCTTCTTGTCATATCCAAAGTTCTTGATCATGAAATCACTGTCACGCCAGTCCTTTTTCACCTTCACCCAGAGTTTCAGATTCACCTTGGAATCCAGCATTCTCTCCAGCTCATATCTGGCATTGCTGCCGATTTTTTTCAGCATGGCGCCGCCTTTTCCGATGATGATGCCCTTGTGGGAATCCCTTTCACAAATAATAGTTGCCTCAATGTCCACCATTGGATTTTTCCCCGGACGTTCTTTCATCCTGTCAATGGCAACTGCAATTCCGTGAGGGATTTCCGCATCCAGTGCATGAAGAGCTTTCTCCCGGATCACTTCTGCAACAATCTGGCGCTGGGGCTGGTCTGTCACGGTATCCTCATCATAAAACATGGGACCATATGGCAGATATTTCAGAATGCTGTCAATAATATCATCCGTATTCTGTCCACGAAGTGCAGAACAGGGGATAATTTCTGCAAAATCACAGATCTTGCGGTAAGTATCAATTGCAGGAAGAATTTCTTCTTTTTTCACGGTATCGATTTTGTTGATGATCAGGATCACCGGCACACCAACACCCTGAAGCTGCTCTGCAATATGCCGTTCTCCTGCACCAATAAAAGTAGACGGCTCTACCAGCCACATAATTGCGTCAACTTCTTTCAAAGTGCGCTCTGCAACTGCCACCATATATTCTCCAAGTTTATTTTTCGCCTTGTGGATACCTGGGGTGTCCAGAAAAACGATCTGTCCCTTCTCACAGGTGTAAACTGTCTGGATACGGTTTCTGGTTGTCTGGGGTTTCTTGGAGGTAATGGCAATCTTCTGACCGATAAGATGGTTCATCAGTGTAGACTTACCAACGTTAGGACGGCCGATAATTGCCACAAATCCGGATTTAAAATCTGGTGTCATAGCTTCTTCCTTTCTCAAATTAACAGGAAACAAGTGGTTTTGTCTCCATAAATACATCTTCTGCTTTCTCAATAGCACTTTCGCTTCCAACTACACAAAGCTGGTCATCGGAAAGAACTGCCTCAATAAGAGGAGCCAGTGCATGAATATCTTCTACTGTTGCATTCAAAATCTGGTCACGCTCTTTTTGCATCATTTCTACTGTCAGTCCACGGAAATATGCCATTCTTCCAAGCGCGCCCTGGGTCTGCGGTGTTCTTGGAACATCTTTTCCACTAATGGTACCAATAATATACTTGGTCATCTCACGCTCATCTGCTGTGAAGTTACGCACATATTCCGGCACGCCCTGGTACACCTCCAGTGTACGGCGAAGATGGGGATCTCTGTAGGATACAAAATAGCTCTCACCACTTCTCTTAAAGCCGCTCATGCAGCCGTAGGCACCGCCTTTTACACGAAGGTTGATCCACAGATAATCATAGCTTAAAGCTACCTTCAAAATCTCCAGGGCACCTGTGTAGGTAAAACCTTTTTTCACAAAGTTGCCTGTTCTTGCCACATACTGTACCTGACCGGAGGTTTTAAAGCCCTCGTTCTTTTTCTTACAGGTAACAGATACTGCCGGAACTTCTCCTTTTCCCTCTGGAAGGCTTTTTTTCAGCTGGCAGCAAAGTTCCTGCATTTTCTCTACAGATTCTCTTTCTCCTGTATAGCTTACCATAAAAGAATCCGGACGGATAATCTCTGCCATGGCAGTTTTCAGTCCTGCTACGATTTCTTCTTTTTTCTCCTGGAAATTCTTCTCCAGGTCTTCTATAAATTTATAATAGCCAACGCCTGCCATTTCATCCTGAAATCTTGCCATAGGGGAGCCATAGGAAGCACCACGCAAAACTGCTGTCTGATGTCCTGCTCCAATAAGAGATGCCTGTCCTCTTGATTTGATCTCTGCAATAATCTCATAAAGACGCTTGGTGTCTGTAATTTGGGACGTATTGAGGATTTCCTCCATCATCTGGAAAAGGAAATCCATCTGGGAATACAAAGCCTTGCCTCTGATGGTAAACATGGTCCAAAATGCCTCCGGGTCATTTGCCTTGTCAAAAACATCTACCCCACACTGAATTCCACCGGTTCTTGCATTGATTGCATTGAACAGCTCTCCATAGGTATAATTCTGTGTGTCGACATAACCAAGGACAGATTTCAAAAGTCCCAGATAATGGACTTTATCTACAGCCATATCTTTGATTTCAAACATTGCATTCACATAACCGATTCCGTTGGTGCAAACATCCTGATACAGGAAAAGGCTGCCATCAACAGATAACTCCTCGTTTGAAAATCCATTCACTTCCCTGCGGATATCAGAGCGTTTTAACATGGGAATGCAGGCAAGGTCTTCTGGTTTTTCTTCGGATTCCTGATATTCTACAAGTGCATTTGTCTTTCTTACCAGCTCTTCCAGCTGTTCATCAGTAAGACTTCTTCTGTAATTCTCCAGTTTTTCTTCCAGTGCCTTCTCTCGCTGTGCTGCCAGGCCACGTTTTGGTACCAGAGCCAGAATCACACCATGGGTATTGTCAAGAAGCCATTTCTGGATCAGACTTTCGAAATAGCCTTCATTTACTGCCTCTTTCAGCCTGTCATAAACAGCAAGGAGCTGAACCTGGGCAAAAGGCTTGGAATCATCATAAAGCCAGTTCCCCATAATATCCAGTCCGTACATCAGTCCCTTTGGATAGGATCCAAAATCAGCCTCACGATAACGGAACTCCATATAATTGATTCCTGCAAGAATTGCCTTTTTGTCAATTCCATTTTTCACAATGTCCTGAAGAACTTTGCGGATAATGGAAACAAATTCTTCCTTCTGTGAAGTTCTGGCACCTTTTGCCACAATGGAAAAATATGGCTGCAGGATTCCATCATCATAGGAGCCATAAATATCCTTACCGATTCCTGCATCCAGAAGTGCCATTTTTAGCGGCGCCCCAGGTGCGCTAAGAAGTGCATAATCCAGCACATCAAACGCCACGCCAAGGGTATTATCCATGGCATCGCCAACTACCATATTAAAGGAAAGATAGGTGTTATCCTCCTCTTCCTCATTCTCTGCCACAGGATATTCTTTCTGAATATCTTTCACACTGGAAAATGCAGCCTGATGAGGAATATGAGAGTCCACCTCCAAAGCATCAAAGGCAGACAGATATTTTTCATCAATGAATTTCAGTTTTTCTTCCATGTCCATATTTCCATAAAGGTAAATATAGCTGTTGGAAGGATGGTAATAGGTTCTGTGGAAGTCAAGGAATTCTTCGTAGGAAAGCTCCGGAATATTCTCCGGATTACCACCGGATTCTACTCCATAGGTGTTATCAGGGAAAAGGCTGTTCATAATTTCCCTCTCCAGAACTTCATCCGGGGAAGAAAAAGCACCTTTCATTTCATTGTATACTACTCCATTGTAAGTCAGTGGGCCTTCTTTATTCTCAAGGTGATAGCTCCAGCCTTCCTGACGGAAAATCTCCTCTTTCTTATAAATATTAGGATAAAATACAGCATCCAGATATACATGCATCAAATTCTGGAAATCCTGATCATTACAGCTTGCAACTGGATAACAGGTCTTGTCCGGATAAGTCATTGCATTCAGGAATGTGTTCAGAGAGCCCTTTACCAGCTCTACAAATGGATCCTTCAGCGGGAACTGGCGGGAGCCACACAGAACGCTGTGTTCCAGGATGTGTGGTACACCTGTGCTGTTCCTGGGCGGTGTGCGAAATGCAATGGAAAATACTTTATTCTCGTCATCGTTCTCAATAAGGACAAGTCTTGCGCCTGTTTTTTTGTGGCGTACCAGATATCCGGTAGAATGAATATCTGTCAGATTTTCTTGTTTCTCAATTTCATATGCAGGAATGTTTTCTATTCTCATTTTTTCCTCCAAAAATCCTGTGCTTAAAAAAAATGCTGCAGGATGTTTTTTACTAGAATGTCCTTTCGTCTAAAAAGTATGCCGGAAATTCATTCGTAAAAATTATTATAACATCCAAGGTGTGAGCTGTGCAAGAGACTTTAGACTAAAGATTTCTATAAACAGCAATATCTGCTTACTGTTCATAGGTAATGTTCGTACTGTAAAATTTTTCTGCCACATAAAATGCCCCGCTGATAAAACCATAACGTTCTACCAGCGGAGCATATCAAATTACATTATTTTGACTGATTTAAAAATCAATCCTGTTCTTTTTTACGGCGTCTTCTTACAGTTTCTTCTACTGTAATCGCTGCTGCAAGAAGAAGCAGCAGATAAAATCCGATTGGTGTATCGTCACCGGTTTTCACACCTGTGGAGGTGGTCGGCACCGGTGTAGGCGTTGCGTTTCCTTCTGGTGTCACAGTCGGAGTAGACTGTGGTGTATCAGTAGGTGTTACGCTTGGTGTTTCTGTAGGTGTTGCTTCCGGGGTAACAGTCGGAGTCACCGTTGGCGTTACCTTTGGACGAGGCTTATTAATAATGGTTACTTCCCCAACTGTATTATCTTTGTCAAAACTTACATTTCCATTTTCAATGGTATAATCATATGCAAATTTTTCCAGATTATCTACAGGAGTTCCATTCTTATCTGTCTCTGCTATATAAAGTTTGAAGCTTTCACCTTCTTCGAGCACCATCTTGACTGTTTCAGATGCCTGTGAATTACCGGCAAGATCCAATTTGATAACCGGTTTTTCAAGTTTTGTTGTCAATGTGGTCAGGTCTTCATCCTCAAAGACTCCTGCGTAGAATACTTTATCGCTCTTCTGCGCTTTACCGTTTGCCTTCAGAAGCTGCTTGGTAATGGTAAGCTTCGCCTCGAGGTAGAATCCATCCGGCCAGTCTGTAAACTGGTTTTCGAAGGTAAGCGTAGTTTTTTCTCCATCTTCTGTAATGGTTGCCTCGTTGCCTTCCGGGAAGAACGGTACAAAAGCAGTTCCATCCTCTGTGGTTCCAACTTCGATTACCTGACCGTCTTTGTCAACTTCTTTCACATAATAGGTTCTGCCAAGATCAAGCCCCTTAAATTCAACAGTTGCAGAAGAAGCATCTTTGAACTCAAGCGCTTTTATTTCAGATACCATCTTTGTGCACTCCTGGTCTGCAAAAAGTGCCACATAGAACGTCTTGTCAACAGCTGTCATAAGCTCATCGTTCAGCTTCAGCTCTTTGGTGATCTTAATCGCAGCTTTCTTGCTCTTTGTCATTACATCACGCATCACAACTTCATTCTTAGTATCGTCTTCCTCTACTGTAAATTCAATTGGATCTGCAATTTCGTAATGTTCCGGAGCAATGGTTTCCACTAAAGTATAGGTCTTTCCTGCAATCAGTTTTCCTGTAATTACATGAGGTGTTCCATCGGAAACCCACTCTTCGATTACATTGCCATCTGCATCTGTCACCTGAAGAGTTGCACCTTCAAGAGCTTTTTCGCTGGCATCATCGATCTTGGAAATGGTTACCTTCGTTGTGTCATTGACAAACTTCATAGCCTCCTCTGCATATTCCACGCCGTCAGCTGTGATGGTCTTATTTAGTTTCAAAGTACCATCTTTGTTATCTTCTACATTCACTGTTACTGTGTAGATGGTGTGGTCATATACATATTTTGTTCCTTCTGTGCCTGCCTGTTCCTCTGCAGTTGGGATCTTCTCATTTACTGTGTAGGTAAATGTCTGGCCAATCGCAGTCTGATCATACGGAAGCTTACTGAATGTGATGGTTCCTGTTCCATCATTTTGTACCGTTTCTATTACATTTCCGGCAGCATCTTTCAGCTCAAACTCGAAGGTTCCAAGTTCGGTACCTTCCATCTTCATGGATTTCTTAGCTGTCAGCTCAAGTTCTGCAGAAGCAGTATAAGTGTTGTGGAATACAATATTTTCACCCTCTGGTACTTCCTCGCCATTTTTCTTAACAGACTTGATTGCTGCTGTTAAGTTTCCGGCATCGTCATCTTTTACTTCTACTGTTACAAGATAGATGCTTCCATCATACTCATAACCGGATTTCTGATCATTTACTTCTGTGATCTGGTAGAAGTAAATTCCGGATTTCTCGTATTTGATGATTGGGAAAATAACCTTTCCACCTGCATCATTGTTTGCTGTTTCTTTGTAACCGTCTGTGACCGCTTCGCCCTTTTCATTTACCTGTTTTGCTTCAAAGGTAAACTGTTTTTCTTCCAAGTTCTGACCTGTCAGGCTCTTTGTAGCATCCAGGACAATCTCACCGGAAGCTGTATAGATATTGTTAAATGTCATGGCTTCCACTGTCTCATCAGCAGATGCTGCTTTGGAAGAATGATACTTCGGTGTTACCGTTAAATTACCGTCACCAGCATCCGTTACTTCCACGTTTACGGTGTAAATAGTGTCATCGTAGGTGTAACCAGCTTTACCGTCATTTACTTCTTTCACAGTGTACTCATAGGAGCCCGTTTCATCTGTGTAAACATAAGAACCATTCTCATCTATCTCTGCTTTCAGAACATATGGGATCTCGTCAAATGTTACATTACCATCTGCATCATTTTTCTTTGTCTGAAGGATGTTTCCATCTTTGTCGCAAAGGACAAATGTGAACTGATCTGGCAAAAGAGCAGTTTCGTTTGTGGTAAGGCGCTTGGTTGCTGTCAGGGACAGGGAGCCTTTTGCAGAGTATACATCTACAAGTGTTATTTCATTCTTTGTGGCATCTTCCTCAACGGTAAATGTAACCGGATCTGCAACTGCATATCCTTTCGGTGCTATTGTTTCAACTAATGTGTAAGTTTTACCAATTGCAAGTTTTCCGATAATTACATGTGGTGTTCCATCTGTAACCCATTCTTCAACCACATTGAGGTCTGCATCCTTAATCTGAAGGGTTGCACCTGAAAGATTCTCTTTGTTTCTGGCTTCTACTTTGTTGATGGTTACCTTGGTCGGAGTATTTACAATATCGTAATCTCCGTCACCTTTGGATGAAATGAATCCGTCAACCGGGTCTTCTAATACGGTGTATTTGATTTCTTTTCCAGATTCGTATTTCGGTTTTCCTTCAAACTTCCAGGTCCAGTTATCTATAGCAGTTACTTCTTTGGTGTCAACCACTGTGCCATTGGCAAGAAGATTGATGATGATGCTGGATGGACGATTGGATTCATCGCCGTTGTCGTTCCAGGTTTTGGAGCCATCGATGTTTATGGTCTCCGGGGTATGGGTGTTGGTCACGGTGAAGTTTCCTTTTCCATCGCCATCATACGTTACCGTATATGCTGCATTTACATCCTTTTCCTTTACACTGTAAGTAATGGTTCTTCCATTTGACTTCTCATCAAGATCACTCCAGGTGTAGCTCCAGCCATTTGACTCATTCAGGGTTGCGGTCTTTCCGGTTGCCTTTCCGTCTGCGTAAAGCTCCACTTTCACGCTCAACGGCCGTTTTCCATCCTTGTTTCCGGCATCGTTCCATGCCTTGGTCACATGGATGCTGGTCTTTCCCGGGTTATACGTATTCTTGATATCGTACTTTCCGGTTCCCTTTTCTGTCGTATAGTTCTCTACATTGTCTTCCACTACCGAATATTTGATCTCGTTTCCGGCTGCGTATTTCGGCTTTCCACTGAAGCTCCAGCTCCAGCCGTTTGACTCGTTCGCCTCGGCATGGTCCACTTCCTTTCCGTCTGCAAGAAGACGTACGGTGATCTCTGTTGGGCGTGCGCCCTCATTTCCCGCATCGTTCCATTCCTTGCTTCCACTGATGTCAACAGTCTCCGGGGTATGGGTGTTGGTCACGGTGAAGTTTCCTTTTCCATCGCCATCATACGTTACCGTATATGCTGCATTTACATCCTTTTCCTTTACACTGTAAGTAATGGTTCTTCCATTTGACTTCTCATCAAGATCACTCCAGGTGTAGCTCCAGCCATTTGACTCATTCAGGGTTGCGGTCTTTCCGGTTGCCTTTCCGTCTGCGTAAAGCTCCACTTTCACGCTCAACGGCCGTTTTCCATCCTTGTTTCCGGCATCGTTCCATGCCTTGGTCACATGGATGCTGGTCTTTCCCGGGTTATACGTATTCTTGATATCGTACTTTCCGGTTCCCTTTTCTGTCGTATAGTTCTCTACATTGTCTTCCACTACCGAATATTTGATCTCGTTTCCGGCTGCGTATTTCGGCTTTCCACTGAAGCTCCAGCTCCAGCCGTTTGACTCGTTCGCCTCGGCATGGTCCACTTCCTTTCCGTCTGCAAGAAGACGTACGGTGATCTCTGTTGGGCGTGCGCCCTCATTTCCCGCATCGTTCCATTCCTTGCTTCCACTGATGTCAACAGTCTCCGGGGTATGGGTGTTGGTCACGGTGAAGTTTCCTTTTCCATCGCCATCATACGTTACCGTATATGCTGCATTTACATCCTTTTCCTTTACACTGTAAGTAATGGTTCTTCCATTTGACTTCTCATCAAGATCACTCCAGGTGTAGCTCCAGCCATTTGACTCATTCAGGGTTGCGGTCTTTCCGGTTGCCTTTCCGTCTGCGTAAAGCTCCACTTTCACGCTCAACGGCCGTTTTCCATCCTTGTTTCCGGCATCGTTCCATGCCTTGGTCACATGGATGCTGGTCTTTCCCGGGTTATACGTATTCTTGATATCGTACTTTCCGGTTCCCTTTTCTGTCGTATAGTTCTCTACATTGTCTTCCACTACCGAATATTTGATCTCGTTTCCGGCTGCGTATTTCGGCTTTCCACTGAAGCTCCAGCTCCAGCCGTTTGACTCGTTCGCCTCGGCATGGTCCACTTCCTTTCCGTCTGCAAGAAGACGTACGGTGATCTCTGTTGGGCGTGCGCCCTCATTTCCCGCATCGTTCCATTCCTTGCTTCCACTGATGTCAATGGTCTGTAGCGTATTTTCTACATCATAACCGGTTACACTGGAATCATAACCGGTTACTGCATCTTCTTCAATGCTATACTGGATTTCATTTCCATCACTGTCATACTTCGGCAGACCTTTAAACTCATAACTCCAGTTGTTAGCTGCGGTTACTGTCGTACTCGCTACTTCTCTTGTTCCGTTCTTTACACGGATTGTAATCTCTCCCGGACGGGTGGTATATTTATTGTTATTATCAGACCAAGTTTTACTTCCTTCAATATCAACTTTTATGCACTTATTAATAAATTCGGCAACGGCTACTTTCGTACCGTTTTTGGTGATTGTTTTACTTACTGTCAGGCCACCATTTCCATCATCACTTACCCTCACCTCTACATTATAAGAACTTGTATCATATTCATATTTGTCATCGGTTCCGGTAATTTCCTCTATCACATAATTATATGCACCTACAGTTGTGTAAGTAATCTCCGGAAATGCAATATACCCATTTGCATCATTTGTTGCTGTCACTGGAGTTCCACATGGATTTCCATTGTCATCAATTTGAGTTAGAGTAAACCTAAACTGATTAGCCTGTAATACCCCTCCTTTCAATTTTTTATTAGCAGTTATTTCAATTGATGTCTGTATCTGTTTAGTTGTATTGCTAATACTTATATCATTATTTCCCTGTTCAGGTATAATGACTTTTCCATTTCCTCCAACAATTGTGTAAGCAAAATTATCTCCCACAGGATTTCCATTTACATCTGTTTCATAAACATAATATGTTACTCCAGATTTTAAATTGCTAAACTTCACTGTGCCCGATTGTCCCCCGGACAAAGTAACAGATTTAACAGCTTGATCCGTAACTCTGGTTACACCTTGATCTAAAAAGATTGCAAAATAGAATGTCTGTGCAGAAGCATTACTTACATCAAAAGATTTATTAACTGTTATAGTAGCAGATAAACCAGAGTACCTCCAATTGTGGGATTCCTTTCCAGAGCTTTCGGTTTTCTGTGCAATCACAGATCCATTCAATGCACCATATTTTACATTTGCACCTGGAGCCAGAATTGTACCCATAAAATAATCACTGGTTCCAATTTTGGCATACTGATCTTCGGATGTTGTATAAGATTGAATTTGACCATTTTTTCTTTCATAAAAATTCCACAAAAGATTACACTCAGATCGTACAACAGTTTCTCCATTACTAAATCCTTCAATCTCTGATACAATATTCTCAAGTGCCGCTGGATCTGCTCCTGTCATATCCACATTCACAATTAATGTTTTTCCAGATAATCCCTTGAACAAAATTATACTTTTATTTCCATTTCTTCGTAACTGTTCTGCTGTAACATTCAAATAATTAATCTGATTTTGTGAATTTGATAAATCAACAACTATCTTATTATTAGTATCTGCCGGAAAATCTGTTTTAATCTCACTGCTGGTTCCATTTTGCGCCATATCTTTAGATATCAGTTTTAGATTTTCTAATTCACTGTCAATATCAATAAATGCGTCAGATTCCTGCGCTTCTTTATAAATATTTTTAGATACACTTTCTTCCTGTTTCGTACCATTTCCAATCGTAAGTTCTTTACCGTTGTTCTCTTTAGATGTAGAAATATTCTTTCCGATAACAGTAATTCCACTGGCAATGGTTCCTACTCCGTTGGCGGATTCACCAAAATAATTATACTCAAGTACATTATCCTCTCTATTCTGATTCGTACCAATTCCGTGTCCACCGCCATTAAATTTATTTGCAGCAATATTACCATTTGTATGGTTAGTTATTGTAGATTCTTTTGCGAATATATGAAAGTCAAATGCAATTGAACTATAACTGTTATTTCCGTCATTATAATTAAATCCATTCTGTGATTCATATTTCTCTGTTATTGTTTTATATTCAGTTTCATCGCTTGCTTTTACCAATGCTACTGCATATACGGAAAAGTGTGTGGTATCCACTGCTACTGAATCATCAGAAACAATTATTTCTCCCATATCTTCTGCATCGGTCATGCTATCGGCAACATGTGCAATAACCAGTTCTTTATCTTCGTCTTCTGCCTGATCTACAAAAGAAATATTTGCAAACGAAAGATTAACCTGTCCATTAGGTTGAACTTCTTCGCCATCTTTTACAAGTGTAACATCAAAAGCAACTAATTCTTCTACTGACTGATTTTCTGCAAGTATATCTTCAACAGCCTCTGTTGCTTTTATAGTACTAACTTTTTTTACATTTAAAGTAGTACCTGGCTCTAAAACGCCCTCATCTGCAGTTACCGTTACTTCAACCCCACTACAGACTGAAGATAATAAGGTTGGAGCTTCTTCCACTTTCGCAATATTCAATAATTCAGTATTTGCCCAGCTTACTTTATTGTCGGGAATTTTTTCATCATCAATGTAAAATTTTACAATTAAATTTTTAGTGTCTGTAACATTTTCATTCACAAGTGCAAAAAAAACATATTCTTTCACTTCATATGCTGAAATTTCCTGTTTTTTCCAAGCTATCGTTCCATTCTCTACTATATAATCTTCTGTGGTTTCATTATCAGTAAGAAAGGTTAAAGTTTCAGGCAAAATAGCTTTTATGTCTGTTACAGCGTCCTTGTCAACAGAACAATTTTCAACTTTAATTTTAAATTTTATAACAGCGGCCATATTCCCGTCAACTTCGCGATTCAGAACTTCCTGCGTAACACTTCCTACCACTTCCGCTTGTTCTTCTGTCGGTGCTTCTGTTATTTTCGGAGTCAGAGCCGGCGTTTCTGTAGGTTCTATACTAATTTCCGGAATTGGAGTAGCCTCTGCGCTTGGTGCTGGAGCCTCTGTTGGTTCGTCAGGTGTAACTGTAGGATCTGCAGTTGGTTTCTCTGCCGGCATTTCTGTCACTTCTGCGGTTGGTTTCTCTGTGGGAACTTCCGTTACTTCTGCGGTTGGCTCCACCTGTGGAACATCTGTCACTTCTGGTTTTTCAGACGGAGCTTCTGTTACTTCCGCTGCCGGTTCTTCTGACGGAGCTTCTGTTACTTCTGCTGCCGGTTTCTCTGACGGAGCTTCTGTTACTTCTGCCGTCGGTTCCTCTGATGGAGCTTCTGTTACTTCTGCTTCTGCCGTTGGTTGGTCTGACGGAACATCCGTTATCTCTACTGTCGGTTGATCTGTAGAAGCTTCTGTCACTTGTTCTAAGCCTTCTACATTTTCGCTTTCTGTCTGATCCTGCACTACAGGCTCACTCTGTTCCTCTGCAGCTGTACCTTCTGCTGCCTGCTCATTTTGCTGCTGAATTTCGCCAGTAGTTTCTTGGACAACAGGAACTTCCTGTGCCACAGTCTCCCCGTCTGCTTCGTATGTATCCTCTGTTGCAAGTACCGTCAGACTTGACTGCTGACAGACCATGGATACGACCAAAAGCATGGCAAAAAATGATTTCAGCCTTGATTTCTTTGTTTTCATGTCATGTCCTCCTTTTGTCTGCTTATGACTGATTTTTATTTTTCTATTCGCATCTCATCCTGAATCCAGTGCTTTTTCTAACATGTTCTTCATAAAATATATATTGCCCTCCTTGAATATTATTAGAAAAAAATCCTCAACAGTTACCATACTTGATTTATGCAAAACTATTTTCTTTATATTAACACACAACGTTTTTCGCATCAATATTTTTCAATATTTTAAAATAACGAAAAAAAGCTTATATTTTCGCTGTTTTAGCAAATTATTGATGAGCATAATACAATGTTCTATATAGTGTATTTAGTTATATATATAATTATTACTCATTTTTTTAATTATTTTCACAAAAATAATTCCACTTATCATGTATTTTTATATTTCTGCCCTTTTACCCAAAACAAGCAGAGGTTTTTTCGCTTTCAATGCCTTAGATTTTTTCGTCAAATTGTATAATTATTTTTACTTTCCAATCATATTTTCTTACAATATTTATCTGTTTTTGTAGTACTAATTCAGCGTTTTTTATGGTGTATCTTGATGTATTGTTTCAATCATGTTAAAATTATTTTCAGGACAGATACGTTTACTATCATAAAAACAATCAATAACACATCCCATAAATTATTTTGTAAATTACCCAGGAGGTTCCACATGTTTCTGAAAAAAACTCCCAAACCTAAAGGCACTTATCTTGCCATCACCGAATCCTACTATGATAAAGAAAGGAAAACTACCCGCCAGAAAACCATCATGCCTCTTGGTTATCTGGAAGAATTAAAAAAAGAATATCCGGACCCGGTTGCCCATTTCGAGCAGGTAGTTGCTGACATGAACCAGGAACGGGAAACCAGGAAAAATTCCGTTGTATACATAGACCTCACTACTCCCCTCCTTCCAAGTGAGCTTTCACAGAAAAATATCGGCTATGGGATTTTGAAATTTTTGTACAAAGAACTACAGCTGGATATTTTCTGGCGTACAAAGGCCTGGAAGCTTTCTCTTCCCTACAATATAGAAGAAGTTTTTCGATTTATTGTGATTTCCCAGATTCTGTATCCCAATACTCCCTGGACCACCACCATGAAAAAGGAGAGCTATTTTGAGACTGTACCTGCTTTTTCCCAGGAACATATTGACTCCGCACTAAATATAATCGTAAAATACCAAAAAGATATTCAGAAATGGATCTTTGAACACTCTCATGCTTTACTTGACAGGGATCTTTCTGTGGCTTTTCTGGATCAGACAGATTACACATTCTCCATTCCCGGAATCCGGACATCCGAAACACAGCCTAATTCCAAAAGAACCGATTCCACACTGAGGCTGAAGCTATTGACAGATCACCAGGGAATCCCGGTTGCATACGATCTTTTTACAGGTGATATCCAGTTGAACCAGTCCGTTTCCACAGCTGTAAAGAGAATCAAAAAGGACGGTTTTGACTGCCGTTATATTTTTACCTCTGCAAAACGGACAAAAAGCCAGCCCTTTATCTGTGACGGGCTGGTTCCTGACGGTTTCATTTACGAACAGTCTGTTTACAATGCAGACCTGGAATTTAAAGAATGGATTCTCACCGATGGCTACCAGAAGCTGAATGCCTGGAGCGATTCTGCTGACACATCACCGCTGCTTTACAAAGAACGTATTTTTGAAAACAGAGAAAAACAATTTGTGTGTTACCATGAATTACAGGCAAGGCAGCAACGCCTTGCAAGAGAAACCATCGGCCGCAAAACAGGATTAAAACTGGATGGATATTACGCCATTGTCACCAGCGAACTGCAGGCAGATTCTTCTTCCCTGTTTTTGTGCTATAACGGGCTTCGACGTATGGAATCCAATTTTCGCGCTATGAAAAGCAATTATGACTCACTGCCCTCTTTTATCTGGACTCCGGAAAAAATCAATGCACATTTCATCATATGTTTTACTGCTTTTGTCATCATGCGGATGCTTCAGGCCAAGCTGGATTTCCGTTTTTCCACGGCGCAGATCATAGACTCCCTGCAACGATATAACTGTGTACAGATTTCCGGAAATATTTATCAGTTCACTTATTATGATGAGCTGCTGGATGCCTGTGAAAGGGTTCTTGGTCTGAATCTGCACAATAAGTATCTGAACCAGCTCCAGATCAGGCGTCTGTTACGATATTAAAAAAACAAAAAAGTCCTTCACTTTGAAAGATATGTCCAAAAATAACAGAATTGTTTCCAAACATACCTAAGACCTCAAAGTGAAGGACTTTTCATTTTATAACATTACAAAACCATTTTCACATATTTCAAAGACTGCCTTCTCCCGGGAAATGAAGCTCGTACATTTCTCTTGCAGCTCTGGTAATCATTCCCAGCTCTTCTTCCATCTTAAGAGTCTGAGGCAGCTCTATGGCGGTATGGTAAATATCCGCTTTCAGCTTCTCCTTTGCCTGGGCGCTTCCCATACGGATGATTCCAAACAAAGTAGAATTATATGCCTTATCCGTCTCACAAAGCTCCATATAAGTCTTGACCATGTGGCAGCACTCTCTGTAAAGAAGGTCCTCATAGTCCTTTCCTTTCCCACGGATCTCCTGGAATTTCATTTTATCCAGCTGCTTCTGGATTTCTTTGCGGCCGCCGCGTACTCCCATGAAGCGCTTGCCGCTGTCACGGTTAAATTCCATCAGCATCCAAAGAGCGATCAGCCCGTCGGCACGCTCATCCGGTCCCAGCTCTGATTTATCCTGATAACGGATTTCCCATAATTCTTTACGAATCTGGTTCAGTTCTGGTTCCTCTCCTGCCTCAATAGACATATTCAGAAGGGCCAGACGTTTGTTCGGGTCCGCTTCTCTGTAGTATTGTGTGATCGTTGGGGTATCCATAATCTTCTCCTTTATGCTTCTTCGTAAGTCAGCTCTGTCTCTGCCATATTCAAAGCTTCCTCAATTACTTTATCCATATCCATGTAGCGGTACATACCAAGACGTCCGCCAAACAGTACATTCTTTTCTTCCAGTGCAAGACGCTCATACTTGCCAAACAGCTCGTCATTCTTCGGGTTATTAATAGGATAATAAGGCTCTTTTCCTTTCTCCCATGCAGCCGGATATTCTCTGGTGATCACAGTCTTTGGCTGGGTACCAAATTCAAAGTGCTTGTGCTCAATAATTCTGGTATACGGGACCTCATAATCTGTATAATTCACAACAGCATTTCCCTGAAAGTTGCCCATATCCAGCACTTCTGTCTCAAAACGCAAAGAACGGTATTCCAGTTCCCCGTAGCAGTAATCATAAAATTCATCAATCATACCGGTAAACAGGACTTTATCTGCCTTTGCCATAAGTTCTTCTCTGTTTGCAAAGAAGTCTGTCTTCAGGCAAACCTGGACTCCCTCCAGCAATTTCTTGATAATACGGGTATATCCGCCTTTAGGGATTCCCTGGTAAGGATCCTTGAAATAATTATTATCATAAGTATATCTAAGCGGAAGTCTCTTAATGATAAAAGCAGGCAGATCTTTACATTCTCTTCCCCACTGCTTCCTGGTATAACCTTCCACCAGTTTCTCATACACATCCTGTCCCACCAGTGCCAGAGCCTGTTCTTCCAGGTTCTTCGGATGGGTGATATGCATACGGCTGATCTGCTCCTGAATCTTCGCCTTGGCCTGTGCCGGAGTTTTCACTCCCCATAACTGATGAAATGTGTTCATATTAAAGGGAAGATTATACAGCTCGTCCTTATACACGGCAATCGGTGAATTCACAAAGTGATTAAACTCTGTAAACTGATTCACATAATCCCAGATTTCTTTCTTGGAAGTGTGGAAAATATGTGCACCATATTTGTGTACCTGGATTCCCTCAATTTCCTCTGTGTAAATATTTCCTCCGATATGATCGCGCTTGTCAATTACCAGACAGGTTTTCCCTTTCTTAGTTGCCTCATGGGCAAATACAGCGCCAAACAGACCGGCTCCCACGATCAGATAATCATATTTTTTCATCTTGTGTTGCCCCTTTCGTTTCACGATTCGTATTTCTATTATAACAAATTTTCTGAAAAAAAGGTAGTCCCTACTGCCAGAGACTACCTTTTTTTATAAATCTTTTAGAAATTACATGGTAAAAATTACATTTTTGCCACTTTATCAAACTCGTCTGTGATTTCCTTATCAGGCTCCTTAGTCAGAAGGCTCACGATCACGATTATCACAAGACTTAATAAAAATCCTACAGCCAGTGAATAAAGCCCTGTATAAGCACCAAGGGTCTGTCCTCCAGCTAACGGAATGTAGTCCCAGATAATAACGGTAAGTCCACCAGTAACCATACCTGCAATTGCTCCCGGAAGATTGGTTCTTCTCCAGAACAGGGACATTACAACAATAGGACCAAAAGCAGAGCCCAGTCCAGCCCATGCATTGGATACCAGCCCCATAATACTGCTGTTTGGATTCCATGCAATAATAAATGCGATTACTGCAATCACAATAACAGTAATACGGCTGACTTTCAGAATTTCCTTAGAATCTGCATCTTTTTTGATAAAGCTGTGATATAAATCCTCTGATACAGCTGAAGCTGTTACCAGAAGCTGGGAATCAGCAGTGGACATAATTGCTGCCAGAATTCCGCAAAGGAACAGTCCCCCGATAAACGGAAGTGCCAGCTGGGAGGTAAAAACCTTCCGGATCATCTCAATGAAAACGCTCTCTGAAGATGCTGCCCCGTTCTCACCAAGGATAGTAGGAAGCAGATAAGCTCTTCCGATAACTGCAATTGCAAATGCAGCTGTCAGGGAAAGCAGATCCCATATAATGGCAATCACCCAGGATTTCTTCAGTTCTTTTTCATTCTTTACAGCCATGAATCTTACCAGAACGTGAGGCATTCCACAATATCCGAAGCCCCATGCAAGCTGGGAAAAGATTTCAATAAACGTATAGGGTCTGTCTCCATTCATAAACGGATTCAGATATGCGCTGGCGCCCCCTGTAACACCGCTTGAAGTGATCAGGTCTGTAAGATTCCCCGGAAGCAGGAAATATGCCACCAGCGGCACTACAAGAAGCCCTACAAGCATCAGGGTTCCCTGCACAAAGTCTGTCACACACACAGCCATAAAGCCGCCCATAAAAGTATAGCAAAGGATAACTGCTGCCCCGATTGCCAGTGCAACATGATAATCAAGACCAAATACCGTGTTAAACAGTTTTCCCCCGGCAGCCAGTGCAGACGCTGTATATACCAGGAAAAAGATAACAATTACAACGGATGAGATAAGAAGAAGTACTTTCTTCTTATCACGGTAACGATTCTCAAAAAATGCCGGAATCGTCATAGAATTGTTAGCCACAATGGTGTATTTGCGAAGTCTTCCTGAAATACATACCCAGTTCAGAATTGTGCCAATAAAAAGACCTACCGCAATCCAGATCTGTCCGGAACCAAAAGAATAAATAGCTCCCGGAAGTCCCATCAGCAGCCATCCGCTCATATCAGAAGCCTGTGCGGAAAGTGCTGCCACCCATCCGTTCAGACCTCTTCCTCCAAGGAAATAATCCTCTGAGCTGGAGGTTCTCTTCATGTAGACCGCACCTATTACGATCATCATCGCAAGATAACATACAAAAGCGATCAGAATTATTACTGTTGTACCACTCAATTTTTCTCCTCCTCTGTGCAAGAACCTTTTTAAATAAAGTTCTGGCTTTTCGTTATCTGATACTTTAACACAGAAGAGTATGAAAGTGCAAGACAAATTCTTTAATTTTTCTTCTTTTTCTATTTGCCTTTTTTCAGATACACATTTTTAATATACCATAAAGCCTTTTTTTCTCCCTTATCTGAGAGAATACGAAGCAGGCCCTCCAGCTCCTTTTTGGTCTGGGGATGGACAAACCACAGCTTGGGCTTGCTTTTCAGAAAATATTCCAGAGGCTGGTGATTATCATAGGCATCTCCAAGATATGTCCTGGAAGCACTGATCCTGTCCATCACCATTTCTGCCACATATCTGCGGGGCATTCTCGCACCCATAATTACGTGTTCCGGGTCATTAATTGCATAATCTACCCAGTGCTCATAATGATGCTTGTTACGCCCCTTATGATGCAGCCAGGCAGTAGAAACACCAATATCCTCCCGCTCTGCATTATTTGGGCTTCTGGTTCCCTGATAGTACTTACAGCCAACAAAAAACTCTGAAGGTGAATATTTGGAAAGGTCATGAAGCAGACCCTGTTTATACAGCCCAATACGGAAACAATATTTCATGACCATTAATTTATGTTTTGTAATTGTCTTAAAGTGAAGCCACGGATGCATCCTCACTCACCCTCCTGTCTGAATTTTCACCCTTTTCTTCTGCCACCTTTTTCACTCCATGGGAGTGCTGTGTGCTTTTTTTCTCCTGTTTCACAGGTACGCCCATCAGCACGGACACAGTACGGGGGCCCATTTCCACCTCTCTTGTATACACCGGGCCATCTTCATAAAATCCGTCACCGGATAGATCTCCTGTATCCATCACCTTTTTCCACTGCATTCCCTCTGGAAGATTAGGCAGGGCAATCTTACGGACTTCCCAGTGGAAATTATAACCTACATAAATAAAATCATCGGCATTTTTTCCATCTGCTCCAGGACGCCCTCCACAAAGCATCATACCGATCATGCGGCTTGTATTTTCCATATTACAGAACCACGCCCGTTCGCCATGGAAGGACATATCTGGAAAACCTTTTCCCTGGCTGTCTGCCTCCTTCATGGCACCATCAGCATGAAGAACAGGGTGTTCCTTTCGGAACGCAACTGCTTTTTTCACAAAAGCAAGCAGTCCGGCATTTCTTTTTAGGCCCTTCCAGTCTGTCCAGCCAATGGGATTGTCCTGACAATAAGCATTGTTATTACCATTCTGGGAATTACCAATCTCATCCCCGCCATAAATCATAGGAACTCCCTGTGAAAACAGCATCATGGCAAAAGCTGCCCGCATCTGGTGCTCCCGCATCTGGCGGATCTGCTGCTTACGGCTTGGTCCCTCCACGCCACAGTTCCAGGAATAATTATAGCTGCAGCCGTCATTATTCCCTTCTCCATTTGCCTCATTATGCTTGTAATTATAAGACACAAGGTCATTTAAAGTAAAACCATCCTGACAGGTAATATAATTCACCACACCATGGTCATCCGGATTATGGCGGATCCTGTACTGGACTGCCGGCACCATATCCTCGTCACTTTTCAGGAACCGGCGCATATCCTGCAAAAATCCAAGATTATATTCCGCAAATCTGCGGTGTGCAGGCTTTTTCCCCTGATAAAAAGCATTCATATCCATTCCGGCTGCCATAATTCTGGTTCCGGACAGTACCCCGTCTTTCATAATAAGATCAAGAGAGGCACCCTCTCCCAGAACATGAAAACCATCCACATGATAATACCGTTTCCAGAACTGAAGTGCACGAAGCGCAGTAAGCGGACTTACTGTGGCCGGAAAATACATTTCCATAATACAAAGGATTCCAGCCTGGTGAAAAGCCTTTATCATATCACAGAATTCCTTCTCCGGATCTTTGGTTGCACAATAGGATTTCTTGGGAGCAAAATAAAAGCCCTGCTTATATCCCCAGTAATTGACCTCGTCTTTTTTGCTTTTGCGTGAAACCAGTCCATCTGGTTCCAGCTCCTGTGTCACTTCCATGAATTCATAGGCAGGCATCAGCTCAATACCTGTAATTCCAAGGTCTTTTAAATAAGGGAGCATTTCCACAAGACCGGCATAGGTTCCCCTTAAGGGTGCCGGAAGCTTCGCCTGCCTGGTATATCCTCTTACATGTACTTTATATAAGATCAGATCCTCATACCCGGTGTCAGGCATTATATCCCCTTCCCAGTCATATTCCTTTTCCTTAAGAAAGCCACAGCGAAGCTTATGGGCATCCCCGTCTAAAGCAGTTCCAAAGTGCTCTCTTCCGCTGATTTCAAATGCACAGGGATCCAGTACTACCTTACCATTTATTTTAAAATTATATTCCAGATTCGTTACATTCAGTTTCTTCAAAAGGACAGCAAATACGCGCCCTGTACGGTATTTTTCATCCAGAAGCAGCTCATAGACAGGCTCTTTTCCCTTTTTGCGGTAAAGAAGTAAAGAAACCTGTGAGTCCTCTTCTGCCTCCACAGCGAAATTATACCCGTCTGAAAGTCTGTTCGCCCCCAGTAAAAGCGGATCTCCCGGCTGTGGTATCAAATTTTTATTTCCTGGTACTGCCATCAAAATTCCCCTCCTGTCTTTCTCATGTCCGTCTGTAAATGATGTGCTGGAAATATTCAGTCTTTAAGATCCAGCTCCACCGGACAATGATCTGATCCCATAATTTCACTGTGAATCTTCGCATCTATGAGAGAATCCTTCAAAGAAGGGGATGTAAGAAAATAATCAATTCTCCATCCGGCATTTTTCTCTCTTGCCTTAAAGCGGTAAGACCACCAGGAATAGGCTCCGGTAAGATCCGGGTAAAAATAACGGAACGTATCAATAAATCCGGCTTCCAGTACTTTGGTAAAGCAGGAACGCTCTTCATCTGTAAATCCTGCATTCATGCGGTTGGTCTTGGGATTTTTCAGGTCAATTTCCTGATGTGCCACGTTCATATCTCCACAGCAGATCACAGGCTTCTTTTCCTGCAGCTTCAGAAGATACAAAAGGAAATCCCTCTCCCATTCCATACGGTATTCCAGTCTGCGAAGCTCTGACTGGGAATTCGGGGTATAAACTGTAACCAGATAAAAATTATCCATTTCTGCTGTTATGATACGCCCCTCTTTATCATGTTCCGGAATCCCCATTCCATAAGTTACAAGAATTGGTTCTTTTTTTGTAAAAACAGCAGTTCCGGAGTAGCCCTTGCGGTTGGCATAATTCCAGTACTGATAATATCCGGGAAGCTCCAGCTTTACCTGATTCTCCTGGCATTTTGTTTCCTGCAGGCAGAAGATATCTGCATCCAGCTGTGAAAAGCTTTCTTCAAAGCCCTTGGTAATACACGCACGGATTCCATTTACATTCCATGATACAAGTTTCATGCTATTCTCCAATCTGTGAAAATTATACTGCCAGAGTATATCAAAAAAAGATTCTGCTGGCAGCCATTTTCTTAATTATAACACACAATTTGCTATTCACAAACCTCAAATTTTCTGATACAATCTAAATATACTGTTCCCCGCTTACAGTTCACAGTAATGCAGCCTGTTTTCAAAATCCGGGGAGATAATCTATAATAAAAGAATAAAGTGAGGTATATACCAATGAGTGATTTAGATATGAACAATTCCTGCAGCAGCTGTGGAAGCAGCGCATCCTGCGGAAGCGGCTCTGACTGCTCCACATGTGACGGATGCAGCACTGACCCTAAGCAGCACAGCACCATCACCCTTACCATGGAGGATGACACCGAAGTAGAATGTGCCATTCTTACTATTTTCCCTGTTGATGCCAAGGAATATATTGCACTTCTTCCCCTTGATGAGGAAGGACAGAACCATGACGGAGAGGTTTATCTTTATTCCTTCACCCGTACAGAAACCGGAGCTCCTATGCTCTCCAATATTGAAAGTGATGAAGAATATAATAAGGCAGCTATAGCATTTGATACCGTCCTTCAGAATGCAAGGGAAGCAGAAGCAGCCGGAGAGCCATTAGAATAATCTAACTGTTTTGTCCAAGACTTTCCCTGTCAGCATGTGCGGAAACTTTTTCAAACACGCTCTAGTACAGCAAAAATTAAGTTTCTGCTATATTGACGCAGGATGATTTCTTCATATGCAAGGCGGAGGAATGAGGCGTAGCGGTGGCTACGGCGATTGACGACAACGCGGCATATGAAAAATCAGACAAGTCAATATGGCGGTTACTTAATATTCGCTGTACTAGTTCCTGCCCAGTAGGATCTTTTACGCAATGGGGGATTCCGGCGGAACTCCCTATTGTATAAAAATAACAGGCACATATGATACTAAATTTCACATGTACCTGTTATTTTTATTCACTGCTATTTTTATTCATGGTTTTTTATTCACGATTTTTCTTTCACCGTTTTTATTCCATGATTCTTAAATTCTTATCCCACTATTTCTTATTCTGCCGCCGTTTTTGTAGTGCTTCCGAATCCGCCGTTTCTTACATCCGTTACATCATCATCCACTGTAATTCCATATTCCACAAAAATCCCCTGCATAAAACCGGTATCTGCCTTCAGCTCTACTGTTTTATTTTCATTGGAATCATTGGTCAGCTTGGCAAAAATATGGCCTTCATTGTCTGAATAGAAATAATCGCTGTCAATAATTCCAACTGTGTTATTTAACTGCAGGCGGAACTTGAAGCCAAGACCACTTCTTGGATAACATTTCAGTACCCATTCCTGGTCCATTTCCACACGGATTCCGGTAGGAATCTTAACTGTTTCTCCTGGTTTTATTACGAAATCCGCTGGAGAAAAGAAATCATATCCTGCACTTCCTGCAGTTGCCCTTCTTGGCAGACGGATATTTTCGTAGATTTTCTTCGCCTCTTCCTCACTTACTTCACCAAGACTGCTATCAAATGTATCTTTCCAGTCTGCAATAAAACGATTTTCACTTACTTTATGAAATTTTGCAATTCTTTTCATATTCTTCTCCTGTTTTATTCACTCAAATTTTCCCGGATACAGCGAATGCCGGACAAACTGCCCGGCATTCCACATTATATTATTTATCTTTATTCTGGTTACAGCCTGTTACGCTTCTGTCGGAACATCCTTGATGCTGAAGCTCATTCTTCCCATCTTGTCTTTTCCAAGGCATACAACTGTTACTTTATCTCCAAGTGTAAGAACATCCTCTACACGGTTGATTCTCTCCTTGCAGATCTTGGAAATGTGAACCATTCCCTCTTTGCCAGGTGCAAACTCAACAAAAGCTCCAAACTCTTTAATGCTTACAACCTGTCCGGTAAGGATCTGTCCCTGCTCAAAATCAGAAGCAATGATCTCAATCATACGTTTTGCTTCTTTCATGTTCTTATCATCTACGCCGCAGATAGATACAGCACCTTCGTCTGTAATATCAATCTTAACTCCGGTACGCTCGATAATCGTGTTGATTGTTTTTCCTCTCTGGCCAACAACATCACCGATCTTCTGAGGATCAATCTGGATCTGGATGATCTTCGGAGCATATTTGCCCACATTTGTACGAGGTGCAGGAATGCATTTCTCAATAACTTCGTTAAGGATATACTCTCTTGCCTCTTTTGTACGTCTGATTGCTTCTTCTACGATCTGTCTTGTAAGACCATGGATCTTAATATCCATCTGGATTGCAGTAATACCATCGTGAGTACCAGCTACCTTAAAGTCCATATCTCCAAAGAAGTCCTCAAGTCCCTGGATATCAGTAAGAACGATATAATCATCATCTGTATCACCGGTAACAAGACCACAGGAAATACCAGCTACAGGTTTCTTAATCGGTACACCAGCTGCCTCAAGTGACATGGTAGATGCACAGATACTTGCCTGTGAAGTGGATCCGTTGGACTCAAATGTCTCAGATACAGTACGGATAGCATATGGAAATTCTTCTACGCTTGGAAGTACCGGAACAAGGGCTCTTTCTGCCAGTGCTCCATGTCCGATCTCACGGCGTCCCGGTCCTCTGGATGGTTTTGTCTCACCTACAGAGTAGGACGGGAAGTTATAATGATGCATATATCTCTTAGTTGTCTCGAACTCGTCAAGTCCGTCAATTCTCTGTGCTTCTGCAAGAGGCGCCAGAGTTGTGATGGTACAGATCTGTGTCTGTCCACGGGTAAACATAGCAGAACCATGTACTCTCGGAATAATATCAACTTCTGCTGCCAGAGGACGGATCTGTGTAATTGCACGGCCATCTGGACGCTTGTGGTCTTTTAAGATCATTTTACGCACGGTCTTCTTCTGATACTGGTAAACAGCCTCACCAAGAACAGCCAGCCATTCTTCTTTCTCTGCAAAAGCCTCTTTCAGTTTGTCTGTGATCTGGGCGATATTGTTCTCTCTTGTCTGCTTGTCATCAGAGAATACTGCAACTTCCATTTCTTCCGGAGGAACGATCTCTTTGATGGCATCAAACAGCTCCTGTGGAACTGCACAGGACTCATAGCTGTGTTTTTCTTTTCCGCACTCTGCAATGATCTGGTCAAAGAATTTGATAATTTCCTGGTTTACTTCATGTGCTTTGTAAATAGCCTCGATCATCTGATCTTCCGGAACTTCATTTGCACCAGCCTCGATCATGATAACTTTATCTCTTGTGGAAGCTACTGTAAGCTGAAGGTCAGAAACATCCTTCTGTGCCAGTGTAGGGTTTACAATGAACTCACCGTCAATAAGACCGATCTGTGTAGTCGCACACGGACCGTCAAAAGGAATATCAGAAATACAGGTAGCAAGGGAGGAACCAAGCATAGCCGGAATCTCCGGATTGCACTGCGGGTCAACAGACATAACCATATCTACAAGTGTAACGTCATTTCTGTAATCCTTGGGGAACAGAGGACGCATAGGTCTGTCAATAACACGGGAAGTAAGGATTGCATGCTCGCTTGCTTTTCCCTCTCTCTTATTAAAACCGCCTGGAATTTTTCCTACGGCATACATTTTCTCTTCATACTCAACACTTAACGGAAAAAAGTCGATTCCCTCTCTTGGCTCTTTGGATGCAGTTGCTGTAGCAAGTACAGTGGTATCGCCATAATGCATAAGTGCTGCGCCATTTGCCTGTTTCGCAACACGGCCGATATCTACGGTAAGTGTTCTTCCAGCTAATTCCATGGAATAACTTTTGTACATATTCTTTCTCCTTTTACAATATAATATAAACATTAAATATAGTCAGTTGTATCCTGCAAAAGCAGAATAAACAACATTTCGCCAGAACAGAAGTCCGAAACGACTGAAAAATCCACTTGTGAAACATACAAATGCGCTTTTCAGAAGTCTCGGAAATTCCTGCTATCTTTCCACAATCTCAAAAGCGTCAGGCACATCAAAAAACAATTGACAGCTCTTCTTTTGGAACTGTTTACAAAACAGCAATAATACTTCTGCTATGACTCTTACATTTTAAAATGGGGCGGATGGATATCCGCCCCTTCCGCATACTAATTATTTTCTTAAGCCTAATTTCTCAATCAGTGTACGGTATCTTTCGATGTCTGTTTTCTTTAAGTAAGCTAACAGTCCACGTCTCTGACCTACCATTTTCAGCAGACCACGTCTGGAATGATGATCCTTGTGGTTATTCTGTAAATGCTCGGTAAGCTCCTGGATTCTTGCAGTAAGAACAGCTACCTGTACCTCTGGTGAACCGGTATCTCCCTCACATCTTGCATACTCTTTCATGATTGCTGCTTTCTTCTCTTTTGAAATCATTTTGATTTCCTCCTTATAATTCTTATTATAGAGTCATCCATGCAGATCTTCTGCCAAAAACATCTGACACAAAGCTGTGCAGACACCGGCAAAATTCTGTGGTGACGTGATCGCCGCATATTAAGAGACGGTCGGAGATTCCAACCCCTGAATATGGGCTGTTTAAAGCACAAAACAGGATTTCCCTGCTCGCACCTTGTGTAGTATAGCATAAGGAAAAACTTCTGTAAACTGTTTTTTCAATTTTTATCTGTACATTTTTTATCTGTACATTTTTTTGGGATCTTCATCTAAAAGAGAAAAGGCAATGTTGGTAGCATGATCTGAAACACGCTCCAGCCCGGATATGATATCAGAAAATATCATTCCCGCACTTGCCGTACATTCTCCTCTTGTAAGACGCTGGATATGGGATTCCTGAAGATCCCGCTCCTTTTGGTCTACCTGCTCTTCCAGATTCAGGATATCCTGCATATGGGTCAGATTATTGTGCAAAAACATATCAAGAGCATAGTTGGTGACTTTTACGGTTAACTCCAGCATGTTGGTAAGCTCTTCCTGGGCAGACTGGCTGAACTGAATCCCATGAGCCAGTCTGGACCGTGCCGCATCTGCAATATTTTCCGCATGGTCTCCGATACGCTCAATGTCATTTACAATGTGAAACAGACCGCCTATACTTTTTGCATCATCCGCAGGAAGTGTGGTTTCGTTTATTTTTACCAGATAATTGGTAATCTCATGATTGAGAAAATCGATCTGCTTCTCCACTACATAAACCTGTCCGATATCCGCTTCATCCAGGGTAATCAGGGCATTCATGGCATTTTCCAGATTGGTAACTGCCATCTGTCCCATACGTCCCATTTCCTGAATGGCATCAAACACTGCCGTTGTAGGAGAATAAACCGACTTTTCTCCAATGTACTGCAAAGAAAATCCATCCTGTTTTTTCTCTTCCTCATCCCTTACAAAGAAACCGGTAAGTCTGACAATCTGTCTGTTAAACGGTGCAAGCATCAGTACTTCCACAATTTTGATAAGAGTATGTGTATTTGCAACTTCCCTTCCCGGATTATGGCCGGAAATATTTTCAATAAAATGGGTAACAGGTTCCAGTCCTATGGAAATAATCACATACATGATTGCGGTTCCAATGATGTTAAAAAGCAAATGGATCAGTGCGGCCCTCTTTGCATCCCTTTTTCCGCCAAGTCCTGCCAGAAGTGCAGACACACACGCTCCTATATTGCATCCCAGGATAATAAAGAAGCAGATCCGCATATCCAAAAGTCCCTGATTGGCAAGAAGCAGAATGATTCCCACAGTGGCAGATGAGCTCTGCAGAATGGCTGTTACTACCATACCTACGATAAGTGCCACAAAATGGCTGTCCAAAGAGCCCATTACATTTACCACCTGCGTGGACTCCTTCAGAACTGACATAGATGTGGACATCGTTGTCAGTCCCATAAACAAAATACCAAATCCCAGCAGAACTTCCCCTGCACGCTGCACTTTTGTTTTCTTTGAAAACATCACCATGATAATTCCTGCCATGATGATCACAGGTGCCAGTTCTGAAAGGTTAAATGCAATCAGCTGGGAGGTGATGGTGGTACCGATATTGGCCCCCATGATCACACCTGCAGCCTGGTACAGATTCATAAGCCCTGAATTTACAAAGCTGACTACCATTACCGTTGCCGCACTGGAAGACTGAATAACTGCGGTAAACAATGTTCCCACCAGGATTCCCCGAACAGGTGTTTTTGTAAAAAATTCCAGGATGCTTCTCATTTTAGCCCCTGCTGCTTTTTCCAGACTGTCACTCATCAGTCGCATGCCATAAAGAAAAAGCCCCAGACCGCCCATTAACCCAAGAATAATCTGCGTCATGAATTGTCTCCTTGTATTTTATACAGAACTATTTTAATGATACCAGTGTCAAAAGGTCAAAAAGCCGTTCGTGCTTGCACGATAAGGCGTTTGAACTTGGGACACGACCAAATATGAGAAAGTAGCGATTTACGCAGTAAATCAGCGGATTTCGAATATTTGGAGGATTGTGGGAGCAGCGTAGCTGCGGAGCAATCCGGGGTATCAAATGAGTGTCAAAAGACCTTTTGACACTCATTTCCTTTTTATTTTATTGTTTCAAAATAAGCCCTGCCATCTTCTGCATCAGCCAACAGCCTTGCCTTCAGTGCTTCCAGAGATGGAAATTTTTTCTCCGGTCTTAAAAATTTCTTAAAATCAACACGGCAATCCTGCCCGTATAAATCCTCTTTACAGTCAAAAAGGTATGTTTCCACTCCAATAAAGCTTTCTCCAACTGTAGGCTTGTACCCGATATTGGTAATTCCATGATAAACCTTATCTCCAAAACTGGAGCTTGTTACATAAACCCCGTTTGGCGGCAGGATTTTGCTTTTTGGAGGTACAATATTGGTAGTTGGAAGAAGCACCTTATGTCCCATACCTCTTCCATGAACCACAGCTCCCTCCACAAAATAATCAGCCCCCATAAGTGAGGTAATCTTTTCCATATTTCCTTTTTTCAGTTCTTCCCTGATAAAAGTACTGCTGATTTTACGGTGTCCATCCATTTCCTTGGAAAGGATTTCTACCTGAAAACCATATTTACTGCCAAATTCCTTCAGAAGCTCCGGATTTCCCTTCCGTTCAAAGCCAAACCGGTTGTCCTCGCCTACAACCACGTAGGATGCCCCCAGATCTCCCATCAGAATTTCTTTTATAAAATTCTCTGCTTTCATGTGCCGGATCCTGTCATTAAGAGGACACTCCACCAGCACATCAATGCCCATTTTTTCAAGAAGGGAAGCCCGCTCTTCACTGGTAAGGATCATATTGCTGGAAGCATCAATGGCAAAAAGAACAGCCTGTTCTCCAAATGCTTTCCGCTCTTTGATCTTCTCTACCAGTTTTCTGTGTCCACGGTGGATCCCGTCAAATTTTCCCATTGTTACTGCACAGTTGGCAAGCTTTGGAAACTCGCCATCTATCTTCAGGTATTCCATATAACTCTCCTGTCAAAACATCTTTACCGGATAATATTTCTTTTTCCCCTTGTCCCATTGAAAAATACCTGTAAATGTTCCGTCACTGGCATACATACGCACCCAGCCTTCTTTGTGCTGGGGACTGACCAGATTATCAGACAGCGGATTTCCGTTTTGTAAAAGCCTGTCGCCGTAAGAATCCGCATAAATGGCAGGATAATCTGCCAGAACTGCTTCTACAGGATGTATCATTTCTGAAATTGTACCATCCTGCACAGCCCTCTCTACTTCTTCCAGCGTATAGCTTTCTTCCAGAGAAAAGCGTCCCACCTTTGTACGCAGCAGTTCTTCCATACAGCCGCCACATCCAAGTCTCTGCCCCACATCGTGACATAAAGTGCGGATATAGGTTCCCTTGCTGCAGGTAACTCTTATTTTTATAAGTGGAAGTGCAATTTCCAGAGGTGTGATCTCATAGAAACATACCGGACGTGCCTTTCTCTCTACCGTTTTTCCCTCTCTTGCCAGCTCATAAAGCTTCTTCCCGTTCACCTTCAGGGCAGAGTACATAGGTGGGACCTGCATCTGTTCCCCCTGAAAACCTTTCAGTACTTCTTTTACCTCTTCTTCTGTCACAGACACCTGCTTTTCTTCCAGAACAGTACCTGACATATCCTGGGTATCTGTGGTAATTCCAAGATGAAGCACTGCCTCGTAGGTTTTCTCTTTGTCTGTAAGCAGATCCACCAGCTTGGTTCCTTTTCCCAGTGCTACCGGAAGCACTCCGGTGGCATCCGGGTCAAGAGTACCTGTATGCCCGATTTTTTTCATGTGAAGGATTCCGCGAAGCTTAGCAACCACATCGTGGGAAGTAAAGCCTTTTTCTTTATGAATTACAATGATTCCCTGAAATTCTGCCATTACTGTTCCTGTCCTAAAAGCTGTTTTTCGATCTGTTCTGAAATATTATTAATCACATCGTACATGGAGCCGGCAAGATCGCAGCCTGCTGCCTTTACATGTCCGCCACCACCGAAATAGGAAGCGATTTTGCTTACATCTACCTTGCCATTGGAACGCAGAGATACCTTAAATACCTGGCTCTCATGTTCATAAATAAACATAGCCACTTCTACTCCTTTTGTAAGGCGCAGCTGGCTTACAATTCCATCCAGGTCAGACGGCACAACTCCGTAGAAGTCCATATCACGCATTTTCATATAGCCCACAATGCATTTGCCGTCAAGAAGTATAATGCTTTCTGCCAGAACCCGTCCCATAACCTGATTCTGGATATAGGTTTTCTGGTAAAAGGACTCATCAATAATATTGGAAAAATCCACGCCAATTGCCATAAGCTCTCCGGCAATACGCATGGTGTCCGGTGATGTGGAAGAATACTGGAAAACTCCGGTATCATGAATCATTCCTGTATAAATAGCAGTGGCAATGTCAAGATCAATTTTGTCCTTTTCAAGGAGATTGTAAAGCACTTCGCTTGCAGAGCTTATTTCTCCTTGCACATGATTAATTTTTGCAAAGCCCGGATTGCTGATATGATGGTCAATGCACACAGTCTTTTTGGCAGTGTCAAAATATTCTCCTGCTACAGCCAGACGCTCCAGTGCACTTACGTCACATGTTACAAAAAGATCATATTCCTTCGGCTCTCCTGCTTCAAACTTCACTTCATCCATACATGCTATATGGCCGAACACAGGCTTTGGTTTTTCCAGATAAATATCCACCTTGATATCCGGATACCATTTCTTGATATAAAGATAAAGTGCCATACAGGAACCCACACAGTCTCCGTCCGGACGCACATGTCCGCCGATTCCCATGGTCTTTACGCCATCCAGAATTTCTTCGATTCTTTCCATTCCCTCACCTCATTAATCTTCCTGTTCCTCTTGTGTATCAACAGTTCCTTCTGCTTCTTCTGTACTTTTTTCATGATCATGCTGGATCACATCGTCGATTAATTTGGACATATTTACACCATATTCAATTGACTCATCCAGAAGGAAACGAATCTCCGGTGTGTTTCGAAGATTCAGATTCTTTGCCAGCTGACGGCGGATATAGCCTTCCGCACTTTTCAGGCCACGGATGGTAGACTGCTTGGATTCGTCACTGCCAAGCACACTGATAAATGCCTTGCAGGTTTTCAGATCCGGTGCAACCTCCACTGCCATGACAGATGTCATTGGATGGATGCGTGGATCTTTGATTTCGTTACGGATAATATTGCTAAGCTCTTTCTGAACCTCTGCATTGATCCGTGTATTTTTAATACTGTTTTTTCTCATTTTTGGTCTCCTACTAAAACTCTGCCACGGAAAAATTGGGGGCAAACAAATTTTGCCCCCAACTAACGTTTGCGGGTCACTACGCTTTATACCGCTTATGCAATCCCGCAAACCTACTGCCTACTGTATGCAACAGTAAAATTTTCCTAGCGTGGCACCTCAACCATAATATATGCTTCTACTTTATCTTCTTCTTTTACATCATTGAAATCCTGGAATACAAGACCACACTCGTAGCCTGCACGGACTTCTTTGACATCATCCTTAAATCTCTTAAGGGAAGCCAGCTCTCCTTCGTAGATCTGATCCTCACCTCTTGTAATGCGGACCTTGCAGCCTCTCTGGAATGTACCATCCAGGACATAGCTTCCTGCAATAGTTCCAACACCGGAAGCCTTGAACAGCTGGCGAACCTCTGCATGACCGATAACCTTTTCCTCAAATACAGGATCCAGCATACCCTTCATGGCAGCTTCCACATCCTCAATTGCCTGATAGATAACCCTGTACAGACGAAGATCAACGCCTTCCTGCTCTGCAAGCTGTTTTGCTGTGGTATCCGGGCGCACATTAAATCCGATGATAATTGCATTTGATGTTGCAGCAAGGCTGACATCAGACTCATTGATGGCACCAACACCACCGTGGATTACTCTTACAACAACTTCCTCATTGGAAAGTTTTACAAGACTCTGCTTAACAGCCTCAACGGAACCCTGAACGTCAGCTTTTACAATGATCGGAAGCTCCTTCAGATCACTTGCCTGAATCTGGTCAAACAGATTATCAAGGGAAAGTTTGCCCTTTGTTTCCTCAAGAAGACGGTTCTTGTTCTCGGAAACAAATGCTGCTGCAAAGCTCTTTGCTTCTTTGTCGTTTTCAAAGGACATAAGGACTTCACCTGCATTTGGCACATCACCAAGGCCAAGGATCTCTACCGGAGTAGACGGACCTGCCTGTTTTACACGGCGTCCCTTATCATCCATCATTGCACGTACTTTACCATTGCATGCGCCTGCTGCAATGAAATCTCCAACATGAAGAGTACCTTTTTGTACCAGGATTGTTGCAACCGGTCCCTTACCTTTATCAAGCTGTGCCTCGATAACAAGACCTCTTGCTGCACGGTTCGGGTTTGCTTTCAGCTCGGAAACCTCTGCTGTAAGCAGGATCATTTCCAGAAGGTCATCAATACCCTCTCCTGTCTTTGCAGATACCGGTACAAACGGTGTTGTTCCGCCCCAGTCTTCCGGGATCAGTTCATATTCGGAAAGCTCCTGTTTTACACGCTCGATGTTTGCGCTTGGCTTATCGATTTTGTTGATGGCAACAATAATCTCTACGCCTGCTGCTTTTGCATGGCTGATTGCCTCTACAGTCTGTGGCATTACACCATCATCAGCTGCAACTACAAGAACTGCAATATCTGTGGAATTGGCTCCACGCATACGCATGGCAGTAAATGCCTCATGTCCTGGTGTATCAAGGAAGGTGATCTTCTGACCATTGATATCTACCACATAAGCACCGATGTGCTGTGTGATTCCGCCGGCCTCGCCTCTTGTTACATTTGTCTTACGGATTGCATCCAGAAGGGAAGTTTTACCATGGTCAACGTGTCCCATAACGCAGACTACAGGAGGTCTTGAAACCATTGTGGATTCATCCTCTTCTTCCTCTTTGAGGAGTTCCTCAATTACATCTACTTTTTCTTCTTTTTCTGCAATAATGTCAAATCCAAGAGCGATTTCTTCTGCCTGCTCGAAGTCGATCTCATGGTTTACAGTTACCATCTGACCTTCCATAAACAGCTTCTTGACAATTGCAGATGGCTGCATTTTCATTGCCTCTGCAAGCTCACGGATTGTAAGCTTCTCCGGAATTGTAATTTCCTTGATCTCCGGTTTCTTCTCCTCTGGTTTTTGCTGTGGAGTTGGTTTCTGAAGGGCTTTTGGAATTCTGGACATCTGATTTCTGCCGCCCTGGTTTGGTCTGTGTCCGCCACCGGAAGTCTTATCGAAGTCTTTCTTTTTATTTTTGTTCTCTCTGTCACGCTCACGCTTGCTGTCCTTGGATGTCTTGGTCAGCTCTGGTGTAAAGATAGCATCTGCGCTTCCGCTTCTTCTGGCACCACCGGAACGCTGTCCCTGTGACTTCTGTCCTCCAAAGCGACCTTCTGTACGGCTGTCACGGCCTTCATCTTTGCCACTGAAGCGTCCCTGGCCGCCCTGTGGTCTTCCCTGGCCAAATCTGCCGCCATTTCCTCCGTTTCCATTTCTGTTGTCACGGTTGTCGCCCTGACGGAATCCACGGCTGTTTCCATCCCCCTGGCGTGGTCCTCTGTTCTGGCCGTCTCCCTGTCTTGCAGGTCTTCCCTGGCCGTCACCGTTTCTGTTTCCACGGAATGCTCCCTGGCCGCCCTGTGGTCTTCCCTGACCGAATCTGCCGCCATTTCCTCCGTTTCCATTTCTGTTGTCACGGTTTCCATCACGGTTCTCTCCCTGGCGGAATCCGCGGTTGTCACGCTGTCCCTGATTTCTTCCCTCTGTATTGGAGGTGTTGGACTGGCGCTGTGTATTTTCATTTTTTGGCTGTGCCGGTTTTGCCTGTGCTGCTGTCTGTGCATTTGCTGCCGGTGCCTTCGGTGCTTCTGCTTTTGGTGCTGGGGCTGCCTGTGGCTTTACAGCTTCTGTCTTTGGTGCTTCTGCTTTTGGTGCAGCAGCTGTCTGCTGTGGCTTTGCGGCCTCTGTTTTTGGGGCTTCTGCCTTTGGTGCACTTACAGCTTCTGTTTTTGGTGCACCTGCTGCCGGTTTGTCAGCCTGTGCTGCTGCCGGGCGTGCGCCCTGTGGACGGGCTTTTCTTTCGCCTGGTGCTTTCTTTCTGTTCTTACCTCCGTCACTTGCATTCTGTGCATGATATACACGGATGATATTCTTTTTCTTCTTCGGTGTCTGGGCACCGTCGCCTTCTTTATTTACTGAAACCTTCTGCTCTTCTGTCTTAGGAGTCTCCAATGTTATTCCTTTCTCCTTTCCCGTATCTGTTACTTTTTTCACTATATTTCTCTTATTCTCTCTGTTTTGCTCTATTTTATCCTTGGCAGGCTCATGGGTCCTGTTTGTCATATACCATGCCTTCCTTTCACCAGATCCGATTCCACAGATGCTTCATTCAAAAGCATTCCGCAGAATACTTCTTTCTCCTTGGTGAAAAGTGCCTGAATTTTCAGACCTTGGTTTCTTCCAGTACTTTTATGATCGCCTGTGCAAAATTTGCATCCTGTACTGCAAGACTTGCGCGAAATTCTTTTCCCATGGCGTGACCAAGCGTTTCTTTATCTGCAAGGATATACAATGGGACTTCGTAGAACGTACACATATTCCGGAATTTTTTCTTTGTATTCTCGGAAGAATCGCCGGCTACGATTACCAGATATCCTTTACCGGTCTTGACAGACTTCTCTGTGGAAAACTCTCCACTTACTGTCCTGCCGGCTTTTGTTGCCAATCCGATCAAGGATAATGCTCTATTTGTTTTCAATAGTCTCAAACTCCTTCTCAAGGCTTTCGTAAACCTCATCCGGAATGGACGCTTTCAGGGAGCGTTCCAGGCCATGGTTCTTTCTTGCCTTTTCAAGGCATTCCCTTGAAAAACAAATATATGCCCCGCGGCCGTTTTTCTTGCCTGTTGCATCCAGGACGATTTCGTCCTCTGCGGTTTTCAGTACCCTGATCATTTCTTTTTTATTTTTCATTTCCCTGCAGCCGGTACACTGGCGCATGGGGATCTTACTCTTCGTCTTCATTCTCCACTGTTTCCTCAGCTGCTTCAGACTCTTCTGCTGTTTCTTCATCTACTGCTGTTTCTTCACCAGCTGCAGTTGTCTCTTCGGAACCTTCCTCATACTCCTCATCCTCGTAGTATTCGTCATCGTCCTCATCATAATCATAGAAGTCGCCGGACTCTCTTGCCTGTGTCTCGCTCTTGATATCAATCTTAAATCCAGTCAGGCGGGCTGCAAGACGGGCATTCTGTCCTTCTTTACCGATTGCAAGAGAAAGCTGATAATCCGGAACAACAACAAGTGCTGTTTTCTCATCCGGATCTGCCATAACTGCGATTACCTTTGCAGGACTAAGTGCATTCTCAATAAGGATTGCAGGATTCTCATCCCAGTTGATGATATCGATTTTTTCTCCGCGAAGCTCAGTTACAATGGCACTTACACGGGCTCCGTTCACACCAACACATGCTCCTACAGGATCTACATCCGGATCATTGCTCCATACAGCAAGCTTGGTACGGGAGCCAGCCTCACGGGCAATGCTCTTGATCTCAACAGTTCCGTCTTTTACTTCTGCTACTTCGGATTCAAAAAGACGTTTTACAAGGCCAGGATGTGTTCTGGATACCAGGATACGTGGTCCCTTCGGTGTATCCTTAACTTCCAGGATATACACTTTGATTCTCTCGGTAGGTTTGAAGGTTTCTCCCTTCACCTGCTCATTCTCACCAAGAATAGCATCTGCTTTACCAAGATTTACGCTTACGTTATGTCCAACAACACGCTGTACGATACCTGTTACAACTTCCTTCTCATTTCCGTGATACTGGTCAAAAAGAACCTTACGTTCTTCTTCACGGATTTTCTGCAGGATTACGTTCTTCGCATTCTGTGTGGCAATACGGCCAAATTTGTCAGAATGGATCGGTACCTTGATGATATCGCCTACTTCAGCATTGGTATTCTGTTTCTGCGCTTCAACAAGAGAAATCTCCTCTGCCGGATCGTCTACAAACTCAACTACCTTGCGGTCTGCAAATACGCTGAAATCTCCTGTTTCTCTGTTGATGGTCACATGTACATTATCAGCTTTTCCAAAATGCTGCTTACATGCCTGGATCAGGGACTGCTCAATGGCATCAAGCAAAGTTTCCTTGCTGATATTTTTATCGCGTTCCAGATCATCCAGAGCACCCATTAACTCCTTGTTCATTTTTCTTATTTCCTCCTTTTCGCTTTCCAGTTGGTATTAAAATTCAAATGCCTTACGCACCAGTGCAATATCTTTCTTATCAAAAGTACGCTCTGTACCTTCGTCTTCGATTGTCACACTGTTACTATCATATGCTGTCAATGTTCCGCAAAACTCTTTTTGTTTTTCGATTGGCCGGTAGGTTCTGATTTCTACCCGTTTTCCCATATTTCTGGCAAAATCCTTTTCCTTCTTAAGAGGTCTGTCACCTGGAGAGCTGATCTCCATAACATAGCTTTCTTCGATGAAATCATCTTCATCCAGCTTATCGCTGAAAGCCCTGCTTACTGTCTCGCAGTCATTTACTGTGATTCCCTCGCCTTCTGGTCTTTCAATATAACCTCTAAGGTACCAGACTCCGGCTTCCTTGACAAACTCTACGTCTACCAGTTCGAATCCGTTTTCTTCAACGATCGGGAGAAGCATTGCTTCTGCTTTTTGCTCGTACTCTTCTTTTCTGCTCATTTTCCCACCTGCCTTTCTTAGTTCATAACCTTTGTAAGGTTATCGTTACTGTTCCCTTTGTTCAAAGCAACAGTTTATCTTCAGTCTTATCAGCAAAAAGAGTGGGCGTAAGCCCACTCCTTTGTCAACAAGTTCTGATTTCTGTTCCCATTCTAACACTTTTATTTCCTAATTGCAAGCGCTTTTTACGTCTTATAGTAACTAAACTCTCGGTTTTGTACCCTTGGTATCACGTTTTGCAAGCTTAACCTTATTCAGGCAGTATGGCTTGTCATGATAGGTAATACTGTATTCCTGGTGCGGTTCTAATAGATATGCATGTTCCAGCACATCTTTTTCTCCCAGTTTCATTCCACGCACACCAACAGAGGTCTTTTTCATGGTGGATACATCATTTTTCAAAATACGAAGAAAATATCCGTTCTGACTCTGGAATATAATCTGTTCCATCTCATCAGCAGCGCCCACAAAAATCAGACTGTCTTCTTCTGCCAGCTTGGTTGAAGCAATGGTTCTCTTGGAAACGTCAAATTCACCGCCTGCTACCAGCTTGCACATGGAAGTTCTGGTCACAAACAGCAAAGTGGACATTTTCACCTGTCCTACAGGCGCCACATAAAGGATCTGCTCCTGGCTGCTGTCATAATTACTTAAGTTATCTGCCGGAGTTCCTTTATCACGAAAACGCACCAGCGGAATATCCGCAACCTTGATAGAATGCATTCTTCCTATATCTGTAAAAATGCAGATCTTATCTGTGTTCATACAGGTAAATACATACTTACTCTCTGCAAGAGCTGCTTCTTTATTTCGTTCAAAGGCATTTTTGTCAATAAGACGCATATAGCCAAAACGATCCATAAGAAAGCATACTTCCATTTCTTCCATTTTCTTTTCTTCATAAACGGCTTCTTCGGCATTCTCGATTACAGTCCGTCTTTTTGTACTGTACTCTTTTTTGATTCCGTCCAGCTCTTCTATAATCACTTCGCACATGGAATCATAATTATTCAGAATATCTTCATAAGAAGTAATATTTTTCATGGTCTGGTCATATTCTGCCTGAAGTGCTTCAATTTCCAGTCCGATCAGGCGGTACAGACGCATGTCAAGAATGGCTGTTGCCTGATTTTCTGTAAATTTCAGATTCTTCGCAGCTTTCTCACTTGCCTTTGACTTAAATTTAATCCCTTCTGTAACACCTTCTACCAGGCATTTCTTTACCTGGTCACGGCTTTTGCTTCCACGAAGGATCTCGATAATCAGGTCGATCACATCGCAGGCCTTGATCAGTCCCTCCTGGATTTCTTTTTTCTCCAGCTCTTTTCCAAGAAGTGTTTTGTACTTGCGGGTAGTCACTTCAAATACAAAATCCACATGGTGCTCAATGATCTGTTTCAGGCTTAAAGTCTCCGGGCGTCCATCTGCTACAGCCAGCATATTTACACCGAAGGTATCTTCCAGTCTGGTCTTTTTGTAGAGCATATTGGTAAGGTTTTCCACATCCGCATCTTTTCTTAATTCCAGCACGATCCGGATTCCCTCTTTTGAGGACTGGTTGGAAATATCCACAATGTCTGTGGTTTTCTTTGTCTCCACAAGAGAAGCTACATCATTAAGGAATTTGCCGATATTTGCCCCGATCATGGTATACGGGATTTCAGTGATCACAAGCTGCTGCCTGCCACCTTTTAGCTTCTCCACCTCTACTTTTCCCCTGAGGCGAAGCTTTCCGGTTCCGGTTTCATAAATATTCAGAAGGTCATCTTTATTTACTACCAGTCCACCTGTAGGAAAATCAGGTCCCTTTAAGTATCGCATCAGGCCTTTTACACTGATATCGTTATTCTTGATATAAGCTTTTACCGCATCCACAACCTCTCCCAGATTGTGAGGGGGAATGCTGGTTGCCATACCAACGGCAATACCATCAGCTCCATTTACAAGAAGATTGGGGATTTTTACAGGCAGTACACTTGGCTCTTTCTCTGTCTCATCAAAGTTTGGCATAAAGTCCACTACATTCTTATCAAGATCAGCCAGAAAAACCTCCTGGGTAAGCTTCTCAAGCCTTGCCTCTGTATATCGCATAGCTGCCGCTCCATCCCCTTCAATGGAGCCAAAATTTCCATGTCCGTCTACCAGGATTTTTCCCTTTTTGAAATCCTGGGCCATTACAACCAGCGCCTCATAAATAGAGCTGTCACCGTGAGGATGGTATTTACCCATGGTATCTCCTACAATACGGGCACATTTACGGTAAGGACGGTCATAGCGGATTCCAAGCTCATACATATCATACAGAGTTCTTCTTTGTACCGGCTTCAGACCGTCGCGGACATCAGGAAGGGCTCTGGAAATGATAACGCTCATGGCATAGTCTATATAAGATTTTTGCATGACGTCCGCATAGTCAGTGGCAATTACATTTTCCTGTTTTGTTTCCATAATTTATTATTCCTCATACTTAATTTTCAATTAGATATCAAGCTCTGCATCCGTAGCGTGTTCATAAATAAAGGCTTTTCGCGGCGGAACATCGCTTCCCATAAGGATCTCGGTAACACTGGAGGCCATACGTGCATCCTCGATTTCCACCCTCTTCATCCTTCTTGTTTCCGGATTCAAAGTAGTTTCCCACAGCTGCTGTGCATCCATTTCTCCAAGACCTTTGTATCTTTGCAGGGTAAAGCTGCCCGGCTTGTGGGTCCTGCGGTATTTTTCCAGTGCCTTGTCATCATACAGATATTCTTCGGCACCTTTCTTTGGCATTACCTTGTAAAGAGGAGGCATGGCAATATAAACATGTCCTTCGTAAATCAGCTCCGGCATAAAGCGGTAAAACAGGGTGAGCAAAAGTGTGGAAATGTGTGCACCGTCCACATCCGCATCGGCCATGATCACAATTTTGTCATAGCGCAGCTTTGTAATATCAAAATCATTGCCATAGCCTTCAGAAAAACCGCATCCAAAAGCGTTGATCATAGTTTTGATTTCTGCATTGGCAAGCACTTTATCTATGGTGGCTTTCTCTACATTCAGGATTTTACCTCTGATAGGCAGGATGGCCTGATAGTTACGGTCTCTTGCAGTTTTTGCAGAACCGCCTGCGGAATCTCCCTCTACGATAAAAATTTCACAAAGAGAAGGATCTTTTTTCTCGCAGTTGGCAAGCTTTCCATTAGAGTCAAAGGAATATTTCTGTTTGGTAAGGAGATTGGTCTTTGCACGTTCTTCTGTTTTACGGATCTTGGCCGCTTTTTCCGCACAGGATAAAATAGCTTTCAAAGTTTCCAGATTACGGTCAAAATACAGTACAAGCTGTTCTGACATCACCTTTCCTGTGGCTCTTGCAGCATCCTGGTTGTCCAGCTTTGTCTTTGTCTGGCCTTCGAAACGTGGTTCTGGATGCTTGATGGAAACAACTGCTGTCATTCCGTTACGGATATCCGCACCTGTGAAATTGGCATCTTTTTCCTTCAGCACACCGATTTCACGGGCATAGCTGTTCATAACAGTAGTAAAAGTAGTCTTAAATCCGGTAAGGTGGGTACCACCTTCTGCATTATAAATATTGTTGCAAAAGCCAAGTACATTTTCACGGAATTCATTGGTGTACTGAAAAGCAGCCTCTACCTGGATTCCGTCTGCCTCTCCCTTCAGATAAACAGGCTCATGAAGTGCCTCACAGTTCTGGTTCAGATCTTTAATATAACCTACGATTCCATCTGGTTCATGGTATGTGATATCCTCTGGTTTCTCACCTCGAAGATCCATAAAATGAATGGTCAGATTAGGATTCAGGTAGGCTGTTTCATGGAGACGGCTTTTTACTTCTGTTGCAGAAAATCTTGTTTTCTCAAAGATTTCCGGATCTGGAAGAAAATTCACACAGGTTCCTGTTCCTCTGGTTTTCGCGATTTTTGGAAGAAGTCCCTCTTCCAGTTCAATAGTAGGGATTCCTCTCTCATAATGATCGTGGTGCACAAAACCGTCACGGCTGATCTTAATATCCAGGTAGGTGGAAAGTGCATTTACAACAGAGGAACCAACTCCGTGAAGACCTCCACTTGTCTTGTATGCAGAATTGTCAAACTTACCACCTGCATGGAGAGTGGTAAATACAAGACGTTCTGCTGAAACGCCTTTTGCATGCATATCTACTGGGATTCCACGTCCGTTGTCCTTTACAGTGCAGGATCCGTCTTTTTCCAGAGTTACTTCTATATTCGTGCAGTATCCGGCAAGATGCTCATCTACTGCATTATCTACGATCTCATATATCAGATGGTTAAGGCCTTTACGGGAAACACTTCCAATATACATTCCCGGACGCTTCCTGACAGCTTCCAGTCCCTCCAGGACAGAAATACTCCCCGCATCGTAGGTATCTTTCTTTGCCATGGTACCATTTCCTTTCTTAAATAATTTAAATAATGCCACAGACAAAAGTGACATTATTTTTACAGGTTATGAAAAGCGGACAGATTGTCCGCTTCTTATTCTTTCGTGGATATCCGATTCAAAAGCCTTATCGTACAAGCATAAACAGCTTTTTGACTTTTTGACCCTGATATCATATATTTTGTTTTTCACAAACATTCGTTCTATATCATACCCCATTTTATGGTATTTTGGCAAGTAAAATTTCATTTTCGAAATTTTTTCAAATTTATTTAAGGCTGCAGCCCCGCATGTTTCCTGCTTTTTTTGTATATTTTTCAAATTTTTTGAAAAAAATTAAAAAAAGTGCTTGCAATCTTCCGGAAAGTAAGATATACTATGCAAGTCGGTTGACAAGGCCAGTTGGTCAAGGGGTTAAGACGTCGCCCTCTCACGGCGAAAACACGAGT
>CAKRMK010000023.1 GCA_934364795.1 uncultured Blautia sp. | reverse complement strand
GAAGAAGCTCCTGCACTGGGAAAACCTGTACTGGTCATGAGAGATACAACAGAACGTCCGGAAGGTGTGGAAGCAGGAACCTTAAAGCTTGCAGGCACGAAGATGGAGGATATTTACAGAGAATGCAGGAGGCTTCTTACAGAGCCGGAGATTTACAGAAGGATGAGTGAGGCCAGAAATCCTTATGGTGATGGGACTGCAAGTATCAAAATCAGAAAAATCCTGGAGGATATAAATGCATGAACATAAACAGAACCAATGCAAAAGAAAAGTGAAACATCGAAAGAACGTGATGAAACTTATTATATTTTGCATAACTGTGGGGATTTCACTTATGTTCATTTATTATCAGAACCTGAGAAAAGAAATAAATGCCCGGCAGAAATGGCTGGAAACAGTCCTGACCAAAGAAAAAAAGTGGATTCTTGAGAATCAGGACCCTGAGGGCGAAATTTACATGAATGGAAGTAAAGCCGGAGATGTTAATCCATACTTTGCATGTATGGCTGCACTGGGGCTTCTGGCAGAAACAAAAAACTGCCCCATTACTGAAACAGAGGAAAAAGCTGTTGGCAGGTATCTGGACTGGCATACCGGGATTTTGCTTGAAACAGATGGAAAAATGGGAATCTACAGGAAAGAGAGTGGGAAACTTATTTATAAAGAAAAGGCTGATTCCGAAGACGGGTATCTTGGTATGTATCTTTTTCTTATGGGAAAATATCTGGAAAAGACAGAAAGTACAGACCTGCCGGAATACTGGAAAAAGGGAATCAGCCTTGCATTAAAAAAGATTCAAAGCCTGATGCAGGATGGAATTACACAGGTCTCAGAAGAAAATACAACAGTTTATCTGATGGATAATCTGGAAGTATGGAAAGGCCTGTACGAATTGGAACATGCAGGGCTAAAAGATGTGCAGGCAATCAGTGAAATGCGTAATAAGATACAGGCACAGATCGAAAAGATATTCTGGGATGATGCAAATCAAAGATGGAGAATTATTGAAAACAGTGATCGGTATCACCAGAAAGAATTTTATCCGGATGGAGTTGCTCAGATTTATCCGCTGATTTATGAATTTCCAGTAAAAGAGAAGAAAAAGCAAAAGATATTATATGAGCAGTTTACGGAAAAGTTTCAGTGGCAGAAGCTGAATAAAAATAGAAATGGCTTTTTGTGGGCAATGACAGGAATGGCTGCTGTGCAGATGGGGGATATCAATAACCTTTTGGAAATGATAAGAAATTATGAAGCAGAATACTGTGAGAACCGAAAATATCCGCTATACACAGGCGAAGCAGGATGGATATGTATGGAATGCGAGAAATTGTATAGTTTATATGAAAGAAAAATAAAAACAGGATTTATACTATGCACATGATTTTACACAGAGTAAACAAACTAATACTAAAGAAAACAGGGGGTACTGCCAAAAGGCGGTACCTCTTTTCGACATAAGAAAACGAAAACTGTTTTGCAATTTATCAAGGCTTCACAAAGGGTCACAAATTCTTCACAAAATAATTAGCACTCACCTCTTGACAGTGCTAATAATAAGTGCTATATTACAACTAGAACAAAGGAAGGGGATAAAAAGAGAACGAAAGATAAAAGTTCTATGAATTCCCAATTACCCAAGTTCCAAGAAACAAGGTAAACAGCATATATGAAAAAAGGAGAGATGACTTATGTTAATGCCTAGTATTTTTGGAGAGAACTTATTTGATGATTTCTTTAATGATTTTCCATTTTATTATGATGATAAAGCAATGAAGGATACCGAGAAGAAGCTGTATGGCAAGAGAGCCAGCCACGTTATGAAGACCGATATTAAGGAACTGGATAACGGATATGAACTGGTTGTAGATCTTCCGGGATTTACCAAAGATGAGATTAAGGCTTCCCTTGAGAATGGTTATCTGACCATCAGTGCAGAGAAAGGCCTGGACAAGGACGAGAAGGAGAAAGAATCCGGACGTTACATCCGCAGGGAGCGTTACGCAGGAGCATGCAGCAGAAGCTTCTATGTAGGTGAGGATGTACAGCAGGAGGATGTAAAGGCTGAATTTAAACACGGCATCCTGAAACTGTTTGTTCCGAAGAAAGAAGCGAAACCTGCAGTAGAAGAGAAGAAACACATTGCTATTGAAGGATGATGTATAAGAATGGCGTCGGCTGTAAAAGGTCGGCGCCATTTTTTGCGATAAATCAAAATCCAAGACTGTCATTTACAAGGATTACATGGATTCTGTCGGTATGTCTGGAATATCTGGTAATAAGAAACTGACAGCAAATAGTATCCGGAGATTTGCAATTGAAGCACTTTCCGGTTTCCTTGCAAGGTGTTTTTATATCAAAGCGCTGAGCATTTGCCGGTGCAGCTACGTTTCTGGCACGTTTCATAGCTGCGTCCAGATCACTACAGACCTTATTGATGCCAACAATAAAAACTACTTTCTTCGGTCCCTGGGCAATACAGGAAACACGATTGGAATTTCCGTCGATGTTTACCAGAATACCATCGTCAGTAAGGGCATTTGCACTTGAGAGAAAAATGTCTGCATCATAAGCTGCCATAAGACCCTCGCGGGCATCCATTTTTTCACGGTCTAAATAATGATAATTCCCATTTTCCAATGCATTGATCAGTCCAATTTCATGGGCACTTGTACATCCGCCCATTGCAATGGTGCTTCCCTCTGGAATCAGCTCCAGCGCTAATTTCAGCGCTTCTTCTTTGCTGCCTGCGTAATGACCTGTCATATTACGGGATTTCAGGCCTTTAATTACAGTGTTTGCCAGAGCCTGGTTACGTTTTTCTAAATTTTCATTCATAGTAGATTCCTCCTGATAAAAATGATAAATTTATAATATGGTATCAAGGTCAAAAGGTCAACAAGCTGTTCATGCATGAAAAGATTTTGGGATTTGGAACCCATCGAGCATGAGAAAATAGCGATTTACGTAGTAAATCAATAAATAAGCTGCGGATGCTCTTCCGACGGAACATATCCCAGCATAGAAGAAATGGTCTTTGCTGTTTTATGCAGAAGCGGGATCGTGCGGTTAAGGAAATCTTCATCCATTCGTACTGTTAAAGTAGAAATACTGATAGCTGCCACCACTTTGCTATCTGCATCCCGGATCACATCTGCAATACATCCAACACCCATTTCATGCTCTTCATTATCAATTGCATATCCCCGCTTACGGGTTTCCTCCAGTTCTTTCACAAGGGAAGGAAAATCTGTGATGGTATTAGGGGTAAATTTCTGTATTTCTGAATTTTTCCATATATTTTTCACCTCTTCAGAAGGCATGCATGCCATCAGCGCCTTTCCAAGTCCTGTATAATACATATAATTATAAGAACCTGTCCGGGAAGAAATTCTAAGGACATTCTCTGATGACACTTCTTTAAACAAATATACAATTGTGGGACCATCTGGAATTGCAAGGTGAACAGCTTCACGGCTTACCTGGCAAAGCTCCCGCAAAGTATTTTTGGACAGATCCAGCAAATCAAAGCTGGGAACAGCACAGCTTCCAATGCGGTAAGTACGCAAAGTCATACGGTATGTACTGTCTTCCTGATCTTTGGTAACATATCCACGGTTAATCAAAGTTGTAAGTAAACGATATATAGTTGATTTGTGAATTCCGGTTTCAGCAGTGAGAGTGGCGATGGTAGCCCCGTTTGGATACCTGGCCAGAGTTTCCATCACATCTAATACACGATCTACAAGGCGGACATTGGTTTGCTCCATAATTTATCTCCTAAATTTATCTTCTTTATCAATTATATTAGCGGATATTGCAGTCAGTTTCAATAAGTAAAACAAAAATAATAGAACATAAATTTCTAACCCTCAAAAGTTTTGAACATAATATACAAAAAAACAATAGAAAACAATGGAAAACTAACAAAAATACAATACCCTGTTGACAAATAAATTCTGAAATAGTATATTATAGCCAAGAAGTTCAAAGAATAAAACAGCATTTCAAAGAATGAAACAAATATAAAACAAACATAAAACAAAGAAACAAATATAAAGTAAGGAATAAAATGAATAACAGAAATCCATAGGAATCATATAATTCTGACAATAAGCAGAAAGGTGGAATTAAGAAGTGAAGATTGGAATTCTTGGAGCGGGAAATATTGCAGTCAAAATGGCAAAAACAGTATCCGGAATGAAGGATGTGGAAAATTATGCAGTAGCAGCCAGAAACCTGGAAAGAGCACAGGCCTTTGCCAGAGAAAATGGTGTTGCCAAAGCCTATGGTTCTTATGAGGAAATGCTTGCAGATCCTCAAATTGACCTGGTTTATATTGCAACCCCTCATTCCCACCATTATCTTCATGCGAAGATGTGCCTGGAAGCAGGGAAGAATGTGCTGTGTGAAAAAGCATTTACTGTAAATGCAGATCAGGCGAGAAAACTTTTTGCCCTGGCAAAAGAGAAGAACCTGTTGATCACAGAGGCAATCTGGACAAGATATATGCCATCCAGAAAAATGATCAATGAGATTATTGAGAGCGGTGTGATTGGTGAGGTAACTTCAGTCACTGCGAATTTAAACTACACCATCAGCAATGTGGAGCGTATCCGTAAACCGGAACTGGCAGGCGGAGCTTTACTTGATGTAGGAGTCTATCCTATCAATTTTGCCAGCATGGTTCTGGGAGACAAGTTAAAGGATGTGCAGGCAATTGCAATTTTTAAAGACGGAGTAGACATTCTGGATACCATTGCAATGGTTTTTGAAGGAGACCGGATGGCGACTTTGCAGTGCGGAGCCCGTGAGATCTCCGACCGTGTAGGCAGCATTTTTGGAACAAAAGGTTTTATCCAGGTACAGAATATTAACAACCCGGAGAAAATTACAGTATTTGACCAGAACTATAAAGAAGTTGCTTCTTATCTGCCTCCGGCGCAGATCACAGGATATGAATACGAAGTAGAGGCGTGTGCAAGAGCAATTGCAGCAGGCGAAAAAGAGTGTCCGGAAATGCCTCATGAAGAAACAGTAAGAGTGATGGAAATCATGGATGGAATCCGGAAATCCTGGGGATATGAGATTCCATTGTATGAGTGATTTTGAAATAAAAGTATGATTCACAGGGAAAGGAGAAAAAGGTTGCGAGAACAGATTATCCAACAGATAAATGAAAACAAAATTATTGTTATCGTAAGGGGAATTTACGGAACAGACAGAGAGAAGCTCATAGAAGCCCTCTTTAAGGGCGGAATCCGTCTGGTAGAATTCACCTTCGACCAGAAGTCTCCACAGAAATGGGAAGAAACCTGTCGTAATATTTCAGAGACAGCAGCTCACTATGAAGGAAAACTTTTATGCGGAGCGGGAACTGTAATGAGCCTGGAACAGGTGAAAATGGCGAAGGAAGCCGGAGCGAACTACATTATTTCCCCGGATATGAATCCGCAGGTCATTCAGGAAACTGTAAAACTGGGAATGGTGTCCATCCCGGGAGCTTTTTCCGCAACGGAAATTGCAGAGGCTGCAAAGAACGGCGCCGATTATGTAAAAGTTTTTCCAGCCGTATCATTGGGTCCTGAATATTTGAAAGCTCTCAAAGGTCCTCTGAATTATATTCCGCTTATGGTGGTAGGCGGCATCAGTTACAAAAATATTGATGCATATATGAAAGCCGGAGCAGCCGGAGCAGGAATTGGCGGAGAAATTGCAAACAAAAAATGGGTTGCATCCGGTGAATTTGAAAAAATTACAGAAGCAGCAAAACTGACTATCGAAAAACTGCATGGAGAGACGAATGAGTAGAGTAGTGACATTTGGAGAGATTATGATGCGGCTGAATCCGGAAGGGTACATGGAATTGCTGCAGGCTCCGTCCTTAAATATTTCATTTGCAGGCGGGGAGGCAAACGCAGCAGTATCCATTGCAAATTTTGGAATGGATGTGGATTTCATAACCAAGCTTCCGGAAAATGTATTAGGAAAACGAGCCGCAATGGAATTACGGAAATATGGCGTAGGAGTAGATAAAATTGTTTACGGAGGTCCAAGGCTTGGAACTTATTTTGTGGAAAAAGGTGTTTCCCAAAGGCCGGTAAAGGTTTTATATGACCGCCAGAATTCCTCCATTGCCCTGGCAAAAAGATCTGATTTTGACTGGGACAAAATACTGGAAGGTGCCAGCTGGTTCCATTTCACAGGAATTACCCCCGCACTTGGCGGTGAATGTGTGGAGATTTGCAAAGATGCCCTGAAAGCCTGCAAAAAGAAAAACATAACGGTCTGCTGTGATATCAATTACAGAGAAAAGCTGTGGACCAAAGAAGCCGCAGGAAAAGTAATGACAGAATTACTGGAATACGTAGATGTGTGCCTGATCAACGAAGGACAGGCAAAAGACGTATTAGGAATTCATGGAAAATACGAAGAGGAAGGCACAGAGGAACACAGAAAGGAAAACTGCAGAAGCGTAGCAGAGCAGGTTGCACAACGTTTTGGATGTAAGATGGTTGCAGCTACCTTACGGACAAGCATTTCCGCCAGTGTAAATGGCTGGAGCGGCATGCTTTATACAAATGGAGAAGCCTATTATTCAGCTGATTACAAATTTGAAATTGTAGACAGACTGGGTGGTGGTGATTCTTTTGCAGGCGCACTGATTTATTCTCTGGCTAGCGGGTATGATCCACAAAAAGCAATTGAATTTGCCGCTGCGGCATCCTGTCTGAAGCACACCATTGAATATGATTATAATTTGAGCACCATAGAAGATGTAAACCTTCTGATCCAGAATGGAAACAAGGGATTTGTTCAAAGATAAGACGAGGAGATTAAAAATATGAAAATTACAGGTGTTGAGACTTTTCATGTGAAACCAAGATGGATTTTTGTAAAAGTAACTACAGATGAAGGCATTACAGGCTGGGGTGAATGTGATCTGGAAGGATATAACCTTGTGACTGCAGCCGCTGTGGATTCACTGAAGGATATCATTATCGGACAGGATCCAAGAAATATTGAATATCTGTACAAAGTGATGTATGCAAGTGGATTTTACCGTGCTGGTGGCGCTGTTTACAGTGCTATCAGTGGTATTGAGCAGGCTCTCTGGGACATTAAAGGAAAATGGTTAAATGTTCCGGTATGGCAGCTGCTTGGTGGAAAATCCAGAGACAGGATCCGGATGTATGCACATATTTGCGGAAATATTGACTACACAGAAAGAGACGAGCAGGAGTGCAGGGATCTTCTGGTAGAAAATGCAAAGATTAAGGTGAAAAAAGGCTTCAAATCTTTAAAAACTCCTTTCCTCTGCCCATACCGCCACATTGAAACACCTGCCATGGTAACACGTTTTGTAGAAAGAATTGCGAAGATCAGAGAAGCAATCGGTGATGATATTGATCTTGCAGTAGATTTCCACGGAAGAGTTTCCCCGGCTATGGCACCCTGGCTTTGCAGGGAATTAGAGCCATACGGCTTAATGTTTATTGAAGAACCGGTACTTCCGGAAAATGTAGATGTTATGGCAAAAATTGCAAGAATGACAACAATTCCAATTGCAACCGGAGAACGCAAATTTACAACCTTTGAATACCGGGAAGTGCTGGAAAAACAGGCAGCAACTGTATTGCAGCCAGATGTATGCCATGCAGGCGGTATTTCACAGGTAATGAAAATTGCTGCAATGGGAGAAAATTATTATTGCTCTCTTGCTCCTCATAATCCGTTGGGACCGCTGGCTCTGGCAGCCTGCTTACAGATTGATACCGTTATTCCGAACTTTACCGCACAGGAACATCCAACTATGGAAAATGGCTGGGATCTTGGAACTGTTTATCTTAAGAAACCATTTGAAATCGTGGATGGTTATATTGAGATTCCACAGGGACCAGGACTTGGAGTGGAAGTTGATGAAGACGGCATAAAAGAAAACTCATTTGATGGAAGATGGGGAACCCCGACAGCATTTTTCAAAGATGACAATTCCTTTGCACAGTGGTAAGGAGGAAAAAAGCGTTGGGTACAAATAAGAGAAACAGGTTTGATGTTTCACCATATCTTTTCATATCGCCGGTGTTTATTTTGCTGGCATTGCTGGTTGTGTATCCCATTGCCTATGCATTTTATTTAAGTGTTATGGACACCAACCTTACCACAAAATGGGATTTCGTAGGTCTGTCCAATTACATATCTCTGTTAAAAGACGGAAGTATGATAGACAGCCTGAAAGTAACATTTTTGTTTACCATTGTAGTGGTACTGGGACATCTGGCAGTAGGAACCATCCTGGCCCTTGCCATGAACAAGAAAAAGCCGGGCGTAACCGTTCTTCGAACTATTTTGATTATTCCGTGGCTTTTGCCGGATGTAGTAGTGGCACTTTTGTACAAATGGATTTTTAATGCGAACTACGGTGTATTTAATACTATTTTGATCCGCCTTGGAATTTTGCAGAAAAATCAGGCATGGTTAAGTACCGGAAGCGCATTTGCCATTCTTGCCATTGTTTGTATCTGGAAAGGATATGCACTGATCATGGTAAACGTAATGGCTGGCCTGCAAAGTGTTCCGGAAGATATTTACGAGGCTGCAAAGCTGGATGGAGCAAAGCCGGTTCAGACTTTCTTTAAAATTACATTGCCAATGATCCGGCCGGTTATTTCAACTGCGGTTATTCTGGATACAGTGTGGTGGTTCAAACATTACACCATTATCAAGCTGCTTACAGATGGCGGCCCGGGAAGTTCTACTTCCACAGTCAGCATTTCCATATATAAAGAAGCGTTTACATTCCATAATTATGGAACTGCAGCAGCGGGAGCTGGTATCGTCTTTGTAATTTGCTGGCTGATCAGTAAAGTCATGAGGAGGGTGATGGACTGCGATGAGTAAAGGGAATTATTCTTTATCAAAAAATCAGAGAAGAGGCAATATTATATCTTACGCAGTCCTTATCATAGGTGCGCTGCTGGTAATACTTCCTATTTCATGGATGTTTATTACCGCTTTAAAGGATGACCTGGAACTTTACCAGATGAATGGAAGAATCCTGCCAGAGGCAATTACAGCTACATCTTTTATCCGAATCTGGAAAGATTATGATTTTGTGCTGTACTTCAGAAACAGTCTGGGAGTTACCCTTGTTGCGGTGCTGATCTCACTGGTGGCATCCACGCTTACCGGATACGGTGCAACAAGATTTAATTTTAAAGGGAAAAATACGTTCCTGTCATTTATTTTGATGACACAGATGTTTCCATCTATTATGCTTCTGGTTCCGTTTTATAAGATATTAAGTGTTTACGGACTGAACAACTCACTGGTGGGATTGTGTGTAGTATACGTTTCCTTTACCATTCCGTTTTGTTCCTGGATGATGGTTGGATATTTCAGAACCATTCCAACGGAAATTGATGAATCAGCAGCAATCGATGGAGCCTCCCATTTACAGACATTCTGGAAGATTGCACTTCCGCTGGTAAAACCGGGGCTGGTATCTTCTGCAATCTATGCATTTATTACCTGCTGGAATGAGTATATGTTTGCAGCAATCCTTCTGGTAAATGACAAGCTGAAAACAGCAGCAGTAGCCATTGCGGAAATGAACGGTTATTACAAGATTGCATGGAATGATATGATGGCAGCTTCCCTGGTTGCGTCAGTACCACTTATTATAGCCTTCATATTTATGCAGAAAAGCTTTATCAGCGGACTTACTGCCGGCGCTGTGAAGTAAATGCGAAAATGGATGTGATTTATCAAGTATTAAGATGTTAATTTAAGATATTAATATTGGGAATTAAAAATATTGGGATTTTTGAGACAGGTATTAAAAAATGTAACAAAAAATATATAAAACATGTAGGAGGAAAAACACATGAAGAAAAAAATGGCACTTGCACTTAGTTTAGCTATGGCAGCAACATCACTTGCACCTGCAGCAGTAAGCGCAGCAGATGAGCAGGTAACCCTGACCATCATGTCCAGTATTCAGACCGAGGACGAAGGAAAACTGGAATCTGCGATTGCAGATGCTTACATGGAGCAGAACCCAAATGTAAAAATTGAGTTCATATCTGTTGCAAACAATGATCTGGATGCACAGATCACCACAATGGCAGCTTCCGATGATCTTCCGGATGCATTCTATATGAACTGTGCATTTATGTCTACTGCACTGGATATGGGAATTGTTGCAGATTCCAGCCAGTATATTTCCGATGAATACAAAGCAGACGTTTTACCGGAAGTTCTTGATTATGCAACTGTAGATGGAAACTTAATGTTTATTCCGTGGTTCCAGATTCCTGTTGCACTGATTTACAGAACAGACTGGTTAGAGCAGGCCGGTATTGATAAAATTGAGACAATGGATGATTTCCGTGAAGCTGCAAAAGCATTTACAGATATTTCCGGAAATTACGGTTTCTCAATGGTAGGTACCAGAAATGGTTCCGGTGAGGCAAGATTCTCTGTTTATGACAAAGCTTATGGTGTAGACGAAGTATACCAGAATGACAGCGGAGAGTGGGAGTCTGATTTAACTTCTGACAATTTCAAAACTGCGCTTGAATCTTTTGTAAATCTTGATCTGGAAGATGGAACTGTTCCGGCAGGAGCATCTGAGACAGCTTACCAGGATGCAGTTACCTATTTTGCAAATGAGCAGACCGGTCTTATTATTTCCGGAAGTAACGCAGTTGGAGCAATCCTGAACAGAAACCCTGAACTTGCAGGAAAGCTTGGCAGTGTGGCAATTCCAGCAGGCACAACAGAAGAAGGACGTCACGTAACAAACCTTCAGGTTTCCGGTTATGCAATTACAAGCACCTGTGAACATCCAGAAGAAATGGCAGCTTACCTTGAGTTCGCAGCAAGCTATGACAATGCAGTAAGCTTTGGTTCCCAGACAGGACGTATCCCTGTAACAGAAAGTGCTCTTGCTGACGAGGCATTCTCCGGTGACGAGTACACAGGATTCAAAGATTGCATGCAGTACTCTATCCCATATTCCACATTCCCGGGATATGCAGAAGTACAGGATATCATGGGCGAGGCATACAACTCCATGCTTACAGGAACTTCCTTAGACGATGCTATGGCAACTGTTGATTCCAGAATAACAGATCTGCTGGCAGAGTATAACAACAAATAAAGATTAAAATAGAGGGGCATCGCCGGGACGCTTTAATTAAAAACAGTTTATGGGGAAGAAACAAGAGACGCAAATCCTTTGTATGCGTGAAGAAGGCGGGATCAAAATAGTATCCCGCCTTCTTCAAATTTTTTTCATTGCCAAAGAAATGGGAGCTTCTCCGGTACAGTATAGAAAGCAAAGTAAAGACGCCCGCCAGGAAAACTAATTCCTGTGGGCGCTTTTATTTAATAGATTTTAAATGTTATTGTCTTCTGCCTCATTTTTCTCCTGCATAGGAATGAGAATCTTCAAATGAAACCACTGGTCGCTGGCACTGACATCCACAGCGCCGCCATACTTCTGCACCGTATAACGCAGGCTTTTCAACCCATAACCGTGAAACTGTGCATCCTTCTTCGTGGTAGCAGGAAGGTCATCCCCCAGCTGTACATTTCCCTCGAAATAATTGTCAAACAGCACAATAATGAAATTCTTCTGGGAATGGGCGGTAATATGAATCAGCCTTTTTTCTTTATCCGGAATCTTCAGTTCACATTCAATGGCATTGTCCAGTGCATTTCCAAAAATTGAACAAATATCCATAACATTCATGAAATCAAATAAAGTTCCGTCAATAACACTGGTCAGAGTAACACCATGCTTCTGGCAGTATAAAGTTTTGGAAGTAAGCATAACGTCCAGCACCTTGTTCCCAGTTTTGTTCTGCGCCTCGTAATTCCGAAGCTCCTCCTCCATTTGATTCAGGTAAGCATTGCGCTTGTCCGCATTTTCCTCTGCACGAAGTGCAATAATATGATGCTTCAGGTCGTGGTATTTGTAATTAATAAGCTCAACGGCGTCTCTTGCCTGCTTATACTGTGCGTACTGGTTATGAAGAAGATTCTGTACACTTTCCAGTTCATAGCGGACACGCAGATCAATACGCTGGACATGAAAGGCATACATGATGGCCACACCACCCAGATCGATAAGCGTTCTTACATTATAGATCTCGTCTGTATAGCTTCCGCCAAAAAGAGTGCTTGGGGAAACAAAACCCAGGTTACTCATGGAGAAAACTGCAAGTCCAATGATAGTATAAGAGAGCAGTTCCTTATTTGTAATGTTAAGAGCCTGTTCTTTGGAACGATAGCGCTGGTAAAGTTTTGCACATATGGTGAAAAATATTGCATAGCATACAGTAAGAACCAGTATACTTCCATGGGGAGAAATAAGTCCTCTCTTCTGGAAAAACAGATCAATCTGCCATTCCAGAGAGGCGATAAATTCCGCAATTACAAAAGCCCTGATGGTATAGTAGGCGGCATCTTTCCAGCTCACATCTGCACAGATAAAGAAAAAAGTATACATAATAAGAGCTGCCACAGACATACACAAAATCCATAACAGATTATCAAGTCCCGGAGTCAGATACAGGAAAACACACTGTACTGCTAATGTAACAGCGGAAACCAGTGCAAATTTTTTACCAGTTATTCTGTGTTTGACCTCCAGAAGGCAGATCATACATGCCAGCCATTCTGCAATAGCAGTATAAACTCTTGGAATATTCGGTGAAGCAGCAATAGGTCCCATTTAATTCTCCCCCCAGTATTTGGTAAGATCCTGCATAAAAGCATTCTGGCGGGGACGGCTAAGCTGAAGCTTTTCTCCTTTTACCTGTGCACATTTATCCTGGATTCCGTCAACATGAGCCAGGTTGATCAGGTAACTTTTATTTCCCCTGGAAAATCCATAACCGCTAAGTGCAGACTCCGCAGCGTTCATAGTACCGGAAGAGGTATAAATGCCACTGTGGGTATGATAAATCAGATTGTGTCCCTGACTTTCGATATAATAAATGTCTGAAGTATCCAGACGGACAATTCCTCCCTTTACCGGAATGGTAATATAGTTGCTGCTCCGGCGCTTTAGTCTGGCAATTGCCTGTCCAAGACGTTCACTGAACGCAAAAAAGGAAATAGGTTTGAGAATATAATCCAGAGCACCGACCTTATAGCCCTGAATGGCATACTGGGTCATATTGGTAATAAAAATAATGATAACCTTGGAATCAATGTTGCGGATCTCTTCAGCAGCAGTCATTCCATCTACAAATTTCATCTGTATATCCATCAGGATAATATCGTACTGGGATTTGTATTTGGAAGTAATTTCATCACCATCGCGGTATACGGTGACATCAATTTCTTCATTTGAATTTTTCTGATAATCCTGAAGGTATTTTGTCAGCTGATTGACATAATCTTCTTCGTCTTCCACGATTGCAATTCTTATCATGTGGTTACTCCTTTAATATAGTAATTACAGATAATGAAAAATACTCCTGTAAATTTGGTGAGGACAGCTATATCCTGCTTATTTACACAAATTTACAATGTTATAGTTTGTTATTCTGTATAGTTTGTTCGCCGGAAATATCCTGCGAAACAATATCTGTAAATAATAAACATAGGATTCTTTCATATTATATATATTTTACCTTAAGTGTGCAAGGTGTTTTAAACATAACAAATTGGTAGTTGTAACTAACTGATCTGATTTTGGATATAGTGCACAAAAATAGCAGAATAAATATATGCATTATACACAAAACACATGAGAAGAGTTCACAGTTCCATAACAATTAATGCAAAAAAACAACAATTTGTGCAAGAATACGGATAGGCTAACTGATTTATGTTATATTCTTATCACATTGAAGAACAAAAGGAGGACAAACAATATGAAACAGAGAACCAGACGTTTGATGGCGTTAATGCTGACAGCAAGCATGGCAGCAACTGGCATTGCAGTTCCGGTAGCAGCTGCTGATGATCCATACAAACAGGCTGAGGCATCTTCAGACGATCCATACAAACAGGCAGAGGCATCTTCAGACGATCCGTACAAACAGGCTGAAGCATCTTCTGATGATCCGTACAAACAGGCTGAAGCATCTTCTGATGACCCGTACAAACAGGCAGAGGCATCTTCAGACGATCCATACAAACAGGCTGAAGCATCTTCTGATGACCCATACAAACAGGCAGAGGCATCTTCAGACGATCCGTACAAACAGGCTGAAGCATCTTCTGATGACCCATACAAACAGGCTGAAGCTTCTACAGACGATCCATACAAGCAGGCAGAGGCATCCACAGATGACCCGTACAAACAGGCTGAAGAAGCATCCACAGACGATGCAGAAGCATCTGATGCAATCGGCGGAATTACTCCAAGCGCTGATGCAAAATACACAGTTTCCGTTACAGAAGACGGATGGATCAAAGTTGAGAACGAAGATGGTGATACTCTTGGTTTAGCAGCAGATTCCGCAGTTAAACTTCTTGAAGTTGACGGATATGCATTCAAGGATATGAACCAGAACGGTGAACTTGATAAATATGAGGACTGGAGACTTTCCACAGAAGAGCGTGCTGAAGATCTTGCAAACCAGATGCAGGGCGAGGAAATCGCAGCAGTTCTTACACATGGCGGCTGGGGCGACTTCACAACAGAGCCTCTTACAGAAGACGACGGTTCCTATACATACCTGATGCAGGGTGGCCGTGGCGGTGTTACCCGTAAGATCGGCGAAGGTGGAACAGCTCATGCTAAATGGGCAAACGCTATTCAGGCAGTTGCAGAGCAGAGCTTCTACGGAATCCCGGCTATGATCTCCATTGACCCGGCTAGAATTTCCGGTCTAGTTGAGACACTTTCTCTTGCATCCACAATGGATACAGAGCTTGCAGCTGAAATTGGTAAAGAAACAGCAAAAGAATATCGTGCAGCTGGTGTTACTGCACTCCTTGGACCGCAGGTTGATATCGCTTCTCCGATCATGTTTCGTGCAGGTGGTACATACGGTGAGGATCCACAGCTTACACTTGACATTACTACAGCATATGTAAATGCAATGCAGTCCACATATGATGAGAACGGTGAAGACCTTGGATGGGGTGATGAGTCCGTATACTGCTTCACAAAACACTTCTCCGGTGACGGATCCACAGAAGGTGGACGTGATGACCATGCAAACGGTGGACGTTACGCAGTATTCCCAGGAAACAACCTTGAAGCACACCTGATCGCATTCTTTGATGGTGCATTCAATCTTCCTGGAAAAACAGGTTCCTCTGGTCTTATGACAGAGTATGGTATTGATGTTGACGCTGATGGAAACCCATACGGCGGTGAGTGGGCTGGTGCTTACAACCCATATCTGAACAACATGCTTAATGAAGCTGGTTTCGATGGCCTTAAGATCACTGACTGGGCTGTATATCAGTTCGCAGGTGTCTGGGGCGCTGAAGACCTTGAAGAAGCAGATCGTATTGCAACAAGCTGGGAAGCTGGTGCAAACCTTCTTGGTGGATACAGCGATATTGATACAGCTAAAGCAGCTTATCAGGTACTTGTAGACCGCGATGGTCAGGACAAAGCTGATGAGATCATGCGTTCCGCAGTAGAGAAATTCATCACAGTAATGATGAACCTTAACACATTTGAGAACCCATATGTAGATACAGCTTATGCTGATACAATCATCACAACCGGTGATTCCAGTGACTTCGCTAAAGAAGGACAGAGAGAGTCCATCGTTATGCTTAAGAACGACGGAACAATCAGTGCTGACGGTGCTGCTTCCGAAAAGCCAACCGTATACGTACCATATGTATACAACACAGGATGGAGCGCAACATGGATGCAGGGTATCAAAGACGGAACTCCAAGCTGGACTCCAGGACTTGATATCGACAAACTCAGCCAGTACTTCAACGTTGTAACAGATACTCTTGGCGATCCTACCGGTGAGGCAGACGCTGACGGAAATGCAACATATACAAAAGATGACCTTACTCGTGCAACAGCAGACGAGATCGCAGCTTGCGACTATGTACTTGTTGGTATGACAAATGCATATGCTACTTCTTATGAGTCTCATCTGTCAGGCGCATTCGGTGGTGAGCCGGTAGCTGATGATGTAGAAGAAGTTTGGTATCCGGCATCTCTCCAGTATGGCGAGTACACAGCAGATACAGCTCGTGAAACATCTATCAGTGGCAAGACACTTGAAGATGGTACAAAAGAGAACCGTTCTTACAAGGGTGTAACAGCTCACGAGGTTCCGAACTATGGCGATCTTGAAGCTCTTCAGTATGCAAACGAGAACGCAGGTGATGTTCCGGTTATCGTTTCCATGAAGATGGAGCGTGGAATGGTTTGGGATGAGGTTGAGCCTCTTGCAGACGTAATTCTTGTAAACTACAATGTACAGCGTGAAGACATCGTAGCAGAAGTTATTCTTGGACAGACAGAGCCAACAGGTCTCCTTGTATTCCAGCAGCCGATCAACATGGAAGCTGTTGAGGCACAGCAGGAAGACGTTCCACGTGATATGGAATGCTACACAGATGCAGCAGGAAATACTTATGACTTCGCATTTGGTCTTAACTGGTCCGGAAAGATCGATGATGACCGTACAGCTAAATACTCTGCAGAGCCAATCTCCAAAGTTCAGAGCTTTGACTATGCAGCATATGAAGCAGCAAATAAATAAGTAATAAATTATTGAGCTAAGCCTTGGTCAATGCTCAGTATGGCCCGGCAGAGAGAGATCTTTGCCGGGCTTTTCATGTGAAACATAACAATTAAATTGTGCAATATTTTTATACAACAGATTGTGGTAGAAAAAGCCCTGCCGGGCAGAAACACAATTATGCAATTTATGCAAAAACACAACAATTTATGAAGTAAAGCCGCATACTATGTGGATTTATGATAATATTTACATTATAAGAAACAACCGCTGTCTCTGTAAAAAGCAGGAAACAGCAGACAACCGTCGCGAATGCGCCGTAGCCATATGGTCACGCGAACAAAAAGAAGGAGGAGAAAAATGGTTGATTTATTAGTAAAACTTCTGGGACCGTTTATGTACAGCCTGGGCGTCAGTGAAGCAGACCTTATTTCTTACCTTACAACACTGGAAGGTTATATTTATGCAATTATTGCCGCAGTTGTTGTTCTGGTAGTGGTAATGATCCTTGCACACTTTGCCAAAAAGGGATTCCGCTGTGCAGTCCGCCTGGAAGCACTCATGGCATTCTTTGTTGCTATTTTGATCATTGTAAATTCTATTTGCTATGGTCCGATGTATGCAAACGTTTCCGGATTTTTAAATGCATCTAAAGCAGAATTTTCTGAGGAAACAATTCAGCAGAGTAAAGACACAATCCAGAAAATCGGAGAAGAGGGTATGGTTCTTGTAAAGAACGATGGACTTCTTCCATTATCTTCTGATGTAACAAGCCTGAACGTATTCGGATGGGATTCCAGCTGCCCGATCTACGGTGGAACTGGTTCTGCAGGATCTCATTCTGATGGAAACATCAGCATTATCCAGTCCCTTCAGGATGCAGGCTATAAAACAAACGAAACACTTACAAGCATGTACACAGATTACTGTGCAGAGCGTCCTGCAATTTCCATGTCCGCACAGGACTGGTCACTGCCAGAGCCAAACATGAAACACTACACAGACGATATCATGAATGAAGCAAAAGACTTCTCTGATACAGCAGTTGTAGTAGTTGGTCGTCCTGGTGGAGAAGGTGCAGACCTTCCTACTGACATGAACGCAGTAATCAATGGTACCTACAACACTGGTCTTTCCACATCCAATGCACCTGCAAACTGGCGTTATCAGAACGCAAGCTACACAAACAATGGTGATTATGATGATTTCGAGCCAGGTGAGTCCTATCTTGAGCTTTCTGTAACAGAAGAGCAGCTTGTTGAGAAAGTTTGCTCCGAGTTTGATAACGTTATCGTTGTTGTAAACGCAAACAATGCAATGGAGCTTGGATGGGTTGATAACTATGAGCAGATCAAATCTGTTATTCTTGCACCTGGTGCAGGAGAAACTGGTTTTGAAGCACTTGGCGAGATTATCAATGGTTCCGTAAATCCATCAGGAAAAACAGCAGATACTTATGTAAAAGACCTGCTTAGAACACATTACATCAACAACATCGGAAACTTCCCATATACAAACGTAGACGATCTGAAAGCACAGGCACTTGCTGCTGACTCTTCCTATAAAGGAAATATTGCTTTCGTAAACTATGTAGAGGGAATCTATGTTGGTTACAAATTCTATGAGACCGCTGCTGAAGAAGGTCTTATCAACTACGAAGACAATGTACAGTATCCATTTGGATATGGTTTAAGCTATACAACATTTGATAAAAAAATGACAAACTTCAAGGACAATGGAGATACTGTTTCCTTTGATGTTGAAGTAACAAATACTGGTGATGTTGCCGGTAAAGATGTAGTAGAAATTTATTACACACCGCCTTATACAAACGGTGGAATTGAAAAAGCATCTGTAAACCTTGTTGAGTTTGCAAAAACGGATTCCCTTGAGCCAGGCAAATCTCAGACACTTTCCTTTGAGATTGCAAAAGAAGACATGGCATCCTATGACTCTGATGAGATCAAGGTTGCAGGCGGCGGATATATTCTCGAGGCTGGAGAATACTCCATTTCCGTTCGTTCCGACTCCCACACTGTAGTTGCTGAAGAAACATTTACAGTTGACGAGGATATTGATTACAGCAAAGACGGACGTTCTACAGACGATACAGCAGCTGTAAATGTATTTAATGATTACACACGCGGTGATTTCGTTCAGCTTTCCAGAGCAGACGGATTCAGCAATGCAGGTGCTTCCTGGGCTGCTCCTACATCAGAGACAGCACAGATGTCTGATGAACTTCGTGCAGCAGTAGAAGAAAATACTTTTGGTATTTATGACAGCAGCAAATATGACAATGCAGACGATGAGATGCCAACACTTGGCGCAGACAATGGTCTTACACTTTATGATTTAAGAGGTGTTGACTATGATGATGCAAAATGGGATGAGCTTCTTGACCAGCTTTCCTATGAAGACATGGCAACAATGATCAACGTTGGTGGATGGCAGACAGCAGAAGTTACTTCTGTTGGCAAGATCGCTACTTCCGACTGTGACGGACCTGCCGGTCTTAACAACTTCGTAACTAAGACATATGGTACTTCCTTCCCGACAGAAGTATTACTTGCACAGACCTGGAACAAAGACCTTGCCCGCGAAGCAGGAGAGTCTATGGGTCAGGAATTCTCTGATGTTAAGAACTATGGATGGTACGGACCTGCTATGAATACACATCGTTCCGCATTTGCAGGACGTAACTTCGAGTACTACTCTGAAGATGGTGTACTTGCAGGATACCTTGCAGCAAACCAGGTAAATGGTGCAGTAAGCAAGGGTGTATATCCATACATCAAACACTTTGCAGTTAACGATCAGGAGACAAACCGTGAGGCATTCCTTCTTACCTTTGTTTCTGAGCAGGCTATGAGAGAGATTTATCTGAAACCGTTCGAGCTTTGCATTAAGGGCTTAGAGAGCGGATCCATGGCAGTTATGACATCTTACAACTGGCTTGGAAGCGTTCCGGCTTGTGCAAACTCCGACCTTCTTCAGACTGTTCTTCGCGACGAGTGGGGATTCCGTGGAATGGCAATCACAGACTATGATGGATCTTATGGATACATGATTTCTGAGAACTGTGTAAGAAACGGAAATGACCTGATGCTTGGATATGGTAATGCAGCATCCAACCAGTTCCCGAACCAGAGTGCAACAGGAACACTGGCAATGCGTAATGCTTGCAAGAACATTATGTACACAATCGTAAACAGCGGTGCATATGCCGGAGAGAACCCAGTTGGTGGAAAATCTAACATGGACAAACTCTTCTTCAAAGTAAATGTAATCGGTGGCGTTGTGATCGGTGTTATCGCACTTCTTGTACTGGTACGTGCTCTGTTAAAGAGAAAGAAAATGAAAGCTGCTGAAGCAGAAGCTGCAGCGAAATAAGCTAAGCTATTGATTTTATGAAGGGGCTGGCGCAGTTGATGCGCCGGCTCCTTTTTTCAAATGAAAATGTGTTTCTGAAAGCAAAATGTATTTGTATGTAACTTAAATGTAATTATAAAAGCTTCGTATGAGTTCATGAAATCAGGAAATATGAGAAAGAGGAAAAATATGCGCTTAAAAAAAGAATTAGCCGGCATAATGTGTGGTGTGGCAGCCTTTACATTTGCCATAGGAAGTATCCCGGCAGGAGCTTATTCTGTCTGGGCAGAAGAGAGTGGTTCGGAAGAGGGCAGTTCGGAAGAGGGCAGTTCGGAAGAGGGCAGTTTGGAAGAGGATAGTTCAGATAAAGCGGTTGTGGGTTTTGTCCGCAGTATCCCTTTAGACGTTTCTTACGCCCAGGAATGCGATGAAAAAGGAACCGTTGAAACTTTAACCTACACCTGCCATTCTTATGCATTAGAGGCTGTAACAGGGAAAAGTGACATTATGGTGGAGAAATCCATGAATATTTATCTGCCCTGTGGATATGACGAAAATACAAAGTATGATGTGCTTTATCTTCTCCATGGAACCGGAGGCTTTGAGGACTACTGGATCGGAGACAGCTCTACCGGAAAAATGACCTGCAATGTGCTGGACAACATGATCAAAAGGGGAGAAAGCCAGCCTGTGATCATAGTTTCCCCAACCTATTATTCCCCAACAGAAGATATGGGATACCGTGCTATGGATCCCATGGAATTGTTTAATACAGAAAAAGATCCTTATGCAGATCAGTGGCCAATGTACTTCTGGGAAGAACTTCGCAATGACATCATTCCTCTGGTAGAAAGTACCTATTCCACCTATGCAGACAAAAATGTAACCGTGGAAAATCTTCAGAACACCAGAGATCACCGTGGCTTTTCCGGACTTTCCAGAGGTTCCAAGACAACCGTAAATTCCGGTATGATGCACTGTGCTGATCTTTTTTCCTACATTGGCTCTTATTCAGGTGCATGGGCAGATGTAGCGGAATTTAAGAATATTCTGGAATCAGACGAATATAAAGATTATGATTTTAAATACTGGTACAATGGCAATGGTACTGCAGACTTTTCACTGGAAAATCATGAAGAGTTCCTGAATGAAGTACTGGAAGAAATGCCGGATCGCTTTTCCCTGGATAAAAATGTGGCATGGGTAGTTTTCCAGGATGGTGGACATGCGTATAACTGCTGGATCGCAGATTTGTATAATTCGCTGCTGGTATTTTTTAAACAGAATTGAATATAGAGTCTTTAGGAAGCGCACTCTAGGATTGTGACCATACTTCGTATGAGGTATGGTCACTTTTGGCTTAGCCCTTTTCTTTTTCCACCCATAGCTGAAGGGCCTCAATGGCTCTTGAAACCTTTTCAAGATTTTCCTGTATATGGGAAAAATCCGGTACTTCATTTTCTGATATTTTGCCGTCCCTGGAAATTTCAATGAGCCGGTTGGTAAGGGGATAAACGGTATTTAAAGAAGCAACCGTTTCCAGAATAATGGCTGGAAGGTCGGTCATTTCCACAGGAGGCACATATTTCTGCCCAATAGGACATTGGCGGGAGCAATAATAATTGCAAAGCTCCGGGGCATTGTAGGTCTGTGACATACGGATGATGTCTTCTGGTGCCGGTTGTGTTTTTTCATTTTCAATACGTTCCAGCCGGTCTTCGGAAATAAATTCCAGAAGTTCGGCTGCTTTTTCGCGGGTAAGATGATCTTCTTCCCGTAACCTCTGATAAATTGTTTTATTTTCTCTGGTGGATTTTCTTCCCATTTTTTCCTCTTTTCTACTATAACGTGTGTAAAAATTAGTACTGCAATTTGAGTGCCTGCAATCTGTTTCCCAAAGTAATTGGGTTGGTGTGGATGGTTTTATCGCATATTTTGCGGAATATATGTTTTTATTACGCAGAGAATGCGGTGTATTTTGGGAGGCGGAACATATATAATTCTTGTATCAAGTTCATTAAACACAGAAATTAAATAATATCGTAAATCAAATGATACCATAAATCATTTGAAAGAATGAATTATTTGTAATTATGTATGAAATATATTCAGTTTAACGGACACTTAAACTTATTGAATTATAACATGAAAGTAAAGGAAGAGGGAAAGAAAATGGGCGCATATGATGTAGAAAAAGAAATGAGAGAAGCTATAGATGCCGGAGAAAATGCATTATACAGTTTGCAGGTGGCAAGGGATGAGCTTCAGAAAGCTGGTAACTGGGGAATCGTGGATTTGTTTGGCGGTGGTTTTATCACTAATCTGATCAAGCATTCCAAAATGGATAATGCGTCTCGTTTAATGGAAAGCGCAAAATATGATCTGCGAAAATTCCAGAAAGAGCTTCGGGACGTTACCTTGAATACAAATTTATCAATAGATTGCGGTGACTTCCTTACATTTGCCGATTTCTTCTGGGACGGCGTGATCGCTGACTGGCTGGTACAGTCCAAAATTAATGATGCGAAACGTCAGGTGGAAGATGCTATTGCACAGGTGGAGCACATACTTAGAAATTTGAGACAACAGCAATAGCGTGAAAACGGTGTAAGGAAGAAAATAATAAAGTTATAAAATGGCAAAACTTTGGCCCTGGAAGATGGTAAATAAGATAGTATAAAAATCTACAGTTCTTCAAATATTAGAAGATCTGTAGATTTTTTTTGCAGCAAATTGTGTTGGAATTTTTTGTTTACTGATTTTGACGTTTATAATTTTCTCCCCAGACCCACATGGCATCCAGAATTGGTTTCAGACTGTAACCAAGCTCTGTCAGTGTGTATTCTACACGGGGTGGTACTTCTGCATAAACTTTACGTGATACCAACCCAGATTCCTCCATCTGGCGGAGCTGTGAAGTAAGTACTTTCTGGGTTACATGTCCAATGGATTTACGCAATTCGCCAAAACGCTTGGTTCCAGGCATGAGATCGCGGAGAATCAGGACTTTCCATTTATCACTGATGAGTGTAAGAGTGGTTTCCACCGGGCAGGCAGGAAGCTCATGAAGTCCGGGTCCTTTTGCACTTTTTTGTGACATGGATAGGCTGTCAGAGGATGGATCATTTGAAGAAAGTGCAGATTTGGTATTGCAGGCAGATTCGGTTTTATTTATAGACGACAGTGAATTCATAAAAATCCTCCTATTAAAAATAAAGTTCAAATTAAAAATAAAGTTTAAAACAAATTTGATCGTTAGAAATAAAACAAAAATGAAATAAAATAAATAATTTTACATGCCAAAAACCTTGATTTTACACAATAGTATGTTTTAGGTAACTATAGTACAATATTGTGCTTACTTTACTGTTGGGCTGTATGACGTTATTATAAACTCATCGAAAGGAAAAAACAACCTTTCAGAGAATAAAGAGAACAGGCATTCAAACAAAATGAAAAAATGGAGGAATTTATGATGAACAAAGTAGTAGAATTTTTAAACGCAAATCCGGTACAGTATCTGGCAACAGTAGGTCGTGATGGAAAGGCAAAATGCCGTCCGTTTATGTTTGCAGGAGAGATGGAAGGAAAACTGTGGTTCTGCACAAATAATACAAAAGATGTTTACAAAGATATGCAGGAAAATCCGGAAATTGAAGTTTCTGTTTCCAGCCCGGAGTACGCATGGATCCGCCTTCACGGGAAAGCCGTTTTTGAAAACAACATGGCTGTAAAAGAAATGTGTATTGCAAATCCAATTGTAAAAGGCCAGTATCAGACAGCTGACAACCCGATTTTTGAAGTGTTTTATCTGGAAAATGTACACGGTCTGATCGCTGATTTTTCCGGAAATCCACCATACGAATTCTAATTGTGAAAAATGAAGTCTGGAGCATTGGGGATCTTGGATCCCCAATATTATAAAATTCTTCAGGGCAAGGCGAAATTCCTGACCGGCAGTAAAGTCTGCGCGCCTTACGGGCTGATACGGTGAAATTCCGTAACCGACGGTAAAGTCCGGATGAAAGGAGAAAAATATGAGTACAGAAGTTTTAAAAAAAGAAAGAAATAATGAAATTTTATCAGCAAGAATGATAACGATGACTGCAGTTCTGGCAGCAGTGTCTTATATTCTTGCATTTTTTGAGTTTCCGGTTCCATTGTCGCCATCTTTTGCACGAATGGATTTATCGGATTATCCGGCGCTTATAGGAGCTTTTGCCTTAGGTCCTGTTTGCGGCGTATTGGTTGAATTTGTAAAAAATGCTTTGCAGCTGCTGTCCAGTTCCACTGGTGGGGTAGGAGAACTGGCAAATTTTCTTATGGGTAGTTCCTATGTTGCTGTTGCAGGCTTAATATATAGACATAACAAAACAAAAAAGGGAGCAATTTCAGCGCTTGTTGCAGGAAGTTTTTTCATGGGAATTGCAGCTGCAATAGCAAATTATTTTATTCTGTTACCGTTGTTTGAAAATTTTATGCCACTGGATCAGCTTATTGCGTCCTTCGGAGAATTTCTTCCCTTTATACAGACAAAACTGGACATTGTGCTTTATAATGTTTTTCCTTTTAATTTGATAAAAGGACTTGTGATCGGTGGATTTACTATGCTAACCTATAAGCATATTCGAGGAATTGTTCTGCATATTCATACAGTATAGAGTCTGTAAAAAATCATTTCTGCAATCTATATTTGCGGAAAATAACAGATAGTAAGAAACAAAAAGACAGGAAAAAGGATGACAGTTATGGAAAAAAATGATTATCTGAAAATACTGGTGGAGCAGATCCATTCCACTACAATCGCCACAATAGGATCAGACGGACATCCCCAGACAAGAGTAATTGACATGATGCTTTGGGATGATCTGGGAGTGTATTTTCTCACTGCAAAAGGAAAAGCTTTTTATACCCAGTTAATGGAGCAAAAGTATATTGCTCTGTCTGCAACAAAGGACAAAATTTCTATTTCCCTGCGTGGCAAAATCCGTAATATACATGGCGAAAAACTGGATGAAATATTTGAGAAAAACACATACATGAAGGGGATTTATCCAGGTAATACAAGAGCAGCGCTAGAGGTATTCTGGCTGTATGAAGCACAGGGAGAATACTTTGATATCAGCGAACCATCCCATATTGTAAGAGACAGTTTTACGCTTGGAAATGTCAGAAAACAGAAGGCGGAAGGCGGTTACTACGTGGGAGATGGTTGTAACGGATGTAAAAAATGTCTTTCAGTCTGTCCACAGAGCTGTATTGATGTGAGCAGGATTCCGGTGGAAATCAATCAAAATCATTGCCTTCATTGTGGAAGATGTGCTGAAATCTGTCCGCAAAATGCAATCCGCAGACATGGCCATTTAGCATAGATTTGGAGGTTATTATGAATCAGAATGAGAGAAGGATCTTTTTAATACAGGAACTTTTAAAGGAAAGAGAAGCGAAAAATTACGGTACAGTTTCCATTCCCGGGGACAAAGAAGGACAGAAACAGCTTCTTAGGGGGCTGATGAATATTCGTGCGCCAAAAAAAATCAGTCCACAGTTCGAAAAAATACAAAATGAATATCTTACAGAGGAAACCGCCCGCAAAGGGATTGTAGCGTTGGAAAGTCTGCGGCCTGTTGCGCCTGGAATTTATATCTGGCAGGGGGATATTACAACTTTGCAATGTGATGCAATTGTAAATGCTGCTAACAGTGGAATGACCGGCTGCTATGTGCCAAATCACAGATGTATTGACAACTGTATCCATACTTTTGCTGGAATCCAGCTGCGTATTGCATGTGATAAAATGATGGAAAAACAGGGGCATCAGGAAGCCACCGGACAGGCAAAAATAACTCCGGCATATAATCTGCCATGCAGGTATATTCTGCATACGGTTGGCCCGATTATTTACGGAAAACTTAGTAAAAAGGACTGTGAATTGCTTGCCAGCTGCTATAATTCCTGTCTGGAACTGGCAGCAGAAAACGGGCTGGAAAGCGTGGCTTTTTGTTGTATTTCTACAGGGGAATTTCACTTTCCAAATGAAAAAGCAGCAGAAATTGCAGTACTTACAGTAAAGAAATTTATGGAAAAAAAGACCAGTGTAAAGAAGGTGGTATTCAATGTTTTCAAAGATCTTGACAAAAAAATCTATGAGAGATTACTCTCTGAATAATAAAACAGAGAAACTGAAACAGGCTGTGGATAATGCAGATGCGGTGGTAATTGGTGCCGGTGCCGGGCTTTCTACATCAGCAGGATTTACTTATTCAGGAGAGCGGTTTGACAGATATTTTTCTGATTTTGCAGCTAAATATGGTTTTAAAGATATGTATTCAGGAGGCTTTTATCCCTTTGAATCACTGGAAGAACACTGGGCATACTGGAGCCGGTACATTTATATTAACCGCTATATGGATGCGTCCAAACCAGTGTATGAAAACTTATTAAAGCTGGTACAGGACAAGGATTATTTTGTGCTTACAACAAATGTAGATCATTGTTTCCAGAAAGCAGGATTTGATAAACACAGACTGTTTTATACACAGGGAGATTACGGGCTGTTTCAGTGCAGTAAGCCCTGTCATAATAAGACATATGATAACGAAGAGCTTGTGTGCAGGATGGTAAAGGAACAGGGAAAAGATATGAAAATTCCATCTGAACTGGTACCACGCTGTCCTGTTTGTGGTGCACCAATGACAATGAATCTTCGGGCAGATAATACTTTTGTGGAGGATGAAGGATGGCATAAAGCAGCGGGCCGATATGATGATTTTATTCACAGACATAAAGGAATGAAGATGCTTTTTCTGGAGTTAGGAGTTGGATATAACACTCCCGGGATCATAAAATATCCTTTCTGGAAGATGACTGTGGAAAACCCAGATGCCACCTATATTTGTATAAATGCGAAGGATGCTGTAGTTCCTGTGGAACTGGAATATCAGTCGGTGTGTATAGAGGATGATATTGGGGAAGTGATGGAACTGGTTTAAAAATGGATTTTCAGTTGCCGTAGCCCTCTGTGGCGCTCTCATCCGGGTAAAATCTCCCACGAATTGTGATGCACACCTCACGGAATATTACCAGTGAACAGTAGCTTAAGTTGTTACTGTTTACTGGCAAAGTAGGTTTAACACGTTTCTTATATTATATTTTATGCGATAAGTGCCTCGAATTTATTCATTTCCATAGGTTTGTAATAGTAGTATCCCTGAAGTTCGTCACAGCCTTCCTGCACCAGGAAATCTACCATATCTTTTGTTTCCACTCCTTCACAGACAATGAATTTGTTAGTCCGTTTCAGCAGATGGAAGATTTCCTGAAGAACAATTTTTCCCTTTTCAGTAAGATCATCGGAGAGGAATCGTTTATCAATTTTTACTTCGTCAAACAGAATATTCTTCAATGTATTTAGCGAAGAATAGCCGGAGCCGAAGTCATCCATGGAGATACGGATGTTATATTCATGGAAAAAGTTAATCATATGATTTACAGACTCAATGTTATGGACAAAAGTGGTTTCTGTAATTTCAAAAATGAGATACTGGGATGGAATCTCGTATTTTTTGATCAGAGCCATAACTTTTTCAGTGAATTTATGGATTTTCCGAAAATGAACCGGTGATACATTTAAGGAAAGGGGAATCAGTTTCAGGCCTGCATTTCTGCGTCTGGAAAGCCATTGAAAAGCAGCTTCATATACATAATAATCCAGAGCTTCAATCTCTCCGGTTTCTTCCAGAATGGGAAGAAAACTGTCTGGAAACCACAGCTCTCCGTCCTCTCTTTGCCAGCGGACGAGCACCTCGGCACTTGCAATTTTCTGTTCTTTTCCGCTGATTTTTGGCTGGAAATAAATCTGAAATTCTTTGTTTGTGAGTGCTTCTTTAAAGGAGTGGATGGTATCGGCTCTTTTTAATTCTGCTTTCTCAATTTCCGCAGTATATTCGCACACACCTGTAATTTCGCTTTTGGCTTTCAGACGGACGATGTTGGTGTGAGAAATGATTTCTTCACCTGGTATTTCGGCGTTTTCCAGATAATAAATCCCTGCATTTAAGGAAAAATAATTGACAGGATAATTGTCCAGAACTTCCCTGGCAGTCTGCTTATTGTATTGAATTAGTTTTTCTTTAATGTGGCAGTATTCCTGACCGGTAATGTCAATTACACAGACAAAAATATCAGAATGATACCGATTTACAAACAAAGTCTGGGGAAAAAGTTCCAGTTTTTTCAGGATAAAATTCAGGATATTGGTACCGGTTTCGTAGCCCCAGTAGTCATTAATCAGGTGAAAATTATTCACATCTGTCATTACAAGTTTTGCCGGATTTCCGGATATGGAACAATGGCAGGCTGGTCTTTGTGATAATTTCCAATGATTTTTTCCATCCATACCATATCGTACCAGCGGTTAAATTTATAGCCGCAGTTGTGGAAGGTTCCAGCCAGCTTGAAGCCCAGATGCGCGTGGAACTGTGCACTGTTTTTGGTAAGATATTCGTCCTCAATCTGGGGATAACCGATGCAGGCATACAGGTTCAGGATTCCCATTTTTTTCAGTCTGTCAGCCAGGGCACTGTAAAGAATTTTTCCCAGTCCGCATCTTTTTGCATTATGATTCAGATAGATGGTCAGCTCACAGGACCAGTCATAAGCAGCCCTTCCCACGAAAGCTCCGGCATAGGCATAGCCCTGTATGATTCCGTCCTTTTCAATCACAAGATAAGGGTATTTTTTCATGGTATTTCGCATCCGGTTCTGGAATTCTTCCAGAGTGGGAACGGTGTATTCAAAGGTGATAACTGTGTTTTCTACATAGTAGGAATAGATGTTTAAGATGGCTTTGGCATCTGCTAATGAGGCGTCGCGGACTGTAATTTCGGACATGATTTTATTCTTCTTTCTACCAGAGCCCGGTCAAAAGATTTTGGGTAAAATGTAATGTATATTTTACAGAAATGACTTGAGAATGTGCTCTGGATTTCTTTGTAATTCTTTGGATTTTGGGGTAATAATAGCACGGATAGAAAAAGATAACAAGAATTATTGTCAGTGATATTCTTGCACAGCTTTGCAATTTTTGCTATGATTTACAGCAAAAGGAGGTGCTTTTTTTGGAAAGCAACAAGATAAATCAGGGGCAGAATCCCCTTGGGGAGGCCCCCGTAGGCGGCCTGATTGCGAAATTTGCAATTCCGGCAATTATCAGTATGCTGGTAAGTGCTTTGTATAATATTGTAGATCAGATTTTCATTGGGCAAGGCGTTGGAATGCTGGGAAATGCGGCTACTAATGTAGCGTTTCCGGTAACGACCATCGGAACTGCACTGGCATTGCTTCTGGGGATTGGAAGTGCATCTAATTACAATCTGGAAATGGGTGCAGGAAATGAAAAGAAGGCAAGTTCAATTGCCGGAACCGGACTGTCATCACTGGTGATCATGGGGGTAATTCTTGCAGTTATTGTACTGTTGTTTCTTTGGCCGTTGCTGACTTTATTTGGAGCAACAAAAGACGTTATGCCTTATGCTGTGGATTATCTGGGAATAACAGCTTTGGGACTTCCGTTCTATGTTTTATCCATTGGTGGAAATCATATTGTACGTGCCGACAGAAGTCCCACATATTCCATGACTTGTGTCCTTACCGGGGCTGTTATCAATACAGTTCTGGATCCTCTTTTTATTTTCGGATTTGGCTGGGGAATTAAAGGAGCTGCATGGGCTACTGTAATTGGTCAGGTAGTATCTGGTATTCTGGTGGTTGTTTATTTTGTAAGATTCCGTAAAATGAATCTGGAATTAGAGATGATGAAGCCGTCTGTAAGCTGTCTTGGAGCCATTATTTCCCTTGGAATGGCATCCTGCATTAATCAGATTGCAATGGCTGTAGTGCAGATCGTAATGAATAATATTCTCCGTTATTATGGTGGGTTATCTGTCTATGGAAGTGATATTCCTATTGCCTGTGTAGGGGTAATTTCGAAAGTAAATCAGGTATTTATGGCCATTTGTATCGGTATTTCACAGGGCTGTCAGCCAATTTGGGGCTTTAATTATGGTGCCAGAAAATATAATAGAGTAAGGCAGACATATGGTTATTCTGTGACTGCGTGTACTATAATTGCTACTTTGTTTTTTGTAAGCTTTCAATTGTTTCCGCATCAGATTGTAAGCATTTTTGGAACGGGAAGTGACCTGTATTTCCAGTTTGCAGAGCGCTATCTGAAGATTTTTATGTTTATGACTTTTGCCAATGGAATTCAGCCCATGTCCTCTGGATTTTTTACTTCTATTGGAAAGGCAAAACTGGGAATTATTATGTCCCTGACCAGGCAGGTATTGTTTCTTTTACCACTGATCATTATTTTTTCACTTGTCATGGGAATTGATGGAGTGATGTATGCAGGACCTATTGCGGATGGCGCAGCGTTTGTTCTGGCAGTGGTATTTGCAAGAAGAGAGCTTACCCGGATGCGGCCTATGTAGCCTGTTATAATCTGCTACAGCGCTCTTATCGGAAAAAATCTTTTGCAAATTGTAAGGCATATCTTATGGTTGCAGAGAGTCTTTTGAGGGTATATTCTGAATAGAAAATTTAAAAGAATGGTAGAAAAAGAATTATGAATGAGTTATTAAAACAGATAAAAAGAAACAATGCGTCTGCTTTTACACACAGTGGAAAATTTCACGCAGATGATGTTTTTTCTGCTGCACTTTTGCTGTATTTAAACCCGGAAATCAACATTTTCAGGGGAAATAAAGTGCCGGATGATTTTGAAGGGGTGGTGTTTGACATTGGCAGAGGACAATATGATCATCATCAAAAGGACAGCAGAATCCGGGAAAATGGAGTGCCTTATGCGGCATTTGGGCTTCTCTGGGAAGCACTTGGAGAAGAGATTTTAGGGAAAGAACTTGCTGAAAAATTTGACCAGTCTTTTGTTCAGCCGCTGGATAATAACGACAATACGGGAGAAAAAAATGAGCTGGCTTCTCTGATTGGAAACTTTAATCCAGGGTGGGATTCATCGGGGAATAATGATCAGGCATTTTTTCAGGCAGTGAGTGTTGCAGGGATGATTCTGGAAAATAAGTTTGAACATTATCGTGGAAATGAGCGTGCAGATAAAAGAATTGAGGAGATTTTAAAGGAGCATGAGCTGGAAATTTCTTCAGGGGAAAAGTCAGTGGAAGAGGCAAAAATTCTGATTTTGCCAGAATTTGTTCCCTGTCAGAAGCGGCTGTCAGAAACAGAAATTGCTTTCGTTATTTTCCCATCAAACAGAGGTGGCTACTGTATCCAGCCGCAGAAAAAAGAATATTCTCTGAATTATAAATGCAGTTTTCCGGCAGAATGGCTGGGACTGGAAAATGAAGAACTGGTACGGGAAACGGGTCTTTCAAGTGCCGAATTTTGCCATAAAGGCGGTTTTTTGATGACCACAGGAACCCTGGATGATGCAGTAAAAGCGTGCGAAATCAGCCTGGAAGAGTTTCATGAAAAGCCGGTAGTTGTGAATTATGGCGGAGATTTTTCCGTAAATGAGCTGTTGAAAAAACTTCCCAGATTACAAGGTGCAAAGATTGTAAATTTAGAATTTCCAGGGCTTCCGGAACTGGAAATACAGGGGATTTACGGAGCGGTATTGTTAGAAAAACAGGAGTGGAAGTCAGTTGTAAAAGAGCAGGTAAAACGGATTTTGAAATACAAACCAGAGGCTGTTTTTGTGGGAAATGGCACATTTTTTACTTATCCGGTGGTGCATATATTGCGGAAAAAACATATTCCGGTTTTGACTTTGGTTGTAAAAGATGGGGAAAAATTGCTGGTAAGAATACCGTCCGGATCATGAAAATTTACGTCAAAAAAATTGCAGGCAGCTAAGGGGAGTAAAGGGAAGCAGAGCGAAATGCAGAAGAAGCCGAAAAAAATGTCCGAAGAAGGCGGAAACTGACAAAGCATCTCCTGGCAGATAAGTGCTATGAGGATGGGGAACGTGCAATTAATAATAAGGAATTCTGGAAATCTTTACTTAAAGAATATGGAATTGAATAAAGAATAAAAGGGTTTGGCTGGCAGAATTTTCATGTCTGACAGATAAAAAATCCGGGAGTTTCGCAAGTTGAAATTCCCGGATTTTTTAGAGCATATTTGAAAAAGGCTTTCTGCAAGCTGTGCGTCACAATTTGGGTGAAATCTCCCGCAAAGCTGTGCGTGCAGATTGCAGGAATGATTTTTCAAACATGCTCTAGCGTATTTTAAAGCTCTAGTGGCAGGAATGGCTTCCACATCCATGATTTCCACAGGAATGCCCTTCTCCATGATGTTCATGGTGATTACAGTGAACATCAGGATCATAACCAAGGTTTCCTGAAAGAAAGGCATTTACAGCGTCATCGGCATTTCCGCTGACACCACCGAAAAGACGGATTCCGACCTGGGCCAGGGCGTTCTGTGCGCCACCGCCAATGCCGCCACAGATCAGGGTATCTACGCCATTTTCTACCAGAAAACCAGCCAGTGCGCCGTGTCCATTTCCGTTAGTATCTACTATCTGTGTGCCTGTGATTTTGCCATCCGTTACATCGTAAATCTTAAAAGTTTCTGTGTGTCCAAAGTGCTGAAAAATTTCTCCATTTTCATAAGTTACTGCAATTTTCATAAGTGAATTTCCCTCCTTGTTCTGTAGATTATGTTCGTAAAGTGAGCTTGTGGCATATGCTGTTTCCAAATGGGTGACATGACAGCATTGCCCGCAGCGCATATGTTCCCGTCCTTCACAAAGCCGGTAATTTCCTCCAGCAATAACAAGGCGCTGTCCATAGACGATACATCGGGCAATTTTTTCTCGGGCATTTTCATAAATTTCTGTAACAGTTGTCCGGGAAATGTCCATTTGGGCGGCGCATTGTTCATGGGTTTTTCTCTCAAGATCTACCAGACGGATAACCTCATATTCATCCAGAGTCAGTGTGACAGTTTCTGGCTCCTGGCTATATTCCGGGGAAAAAGATTCATACTGGGGGGCGCAACAAATTCTGCGGCATCTTGGGGGTCTTGGCATATACGTCATCTCCTTGTTTTCGACATATGTCGATTATAACGCAAAGAAAAGTCCATTTCAATACTTTGTTTTTTCTTAGTACTGTATGAAAATATTGATTTATGGTATAGTAATATTACTGTTCACTGGTAATATATATTTCCCGCAAATCCTCTGGGAAATATTGACATATCTATATATAAGGAGTACTCTCCAATAAGAGGAAAGATATGCCGCCTGTTGTCGGCATTATCACAAATGAAAGACAGAAGAGGTATAAATATGCTGAAAGTAGAGAACCTGACTTTTGAAGTAAATGAAGAAGGGAAAAAGCGCTGTCTGGTAAATCACATCAGTTTCCAGGTGGAAGATGGAGAAATGCTGGTGATCACAGGACCAAACGGTGGAGGAAAATCCACACTGGCTAAGGTACTGGCCGGTATTGAGAATGCCAACAGTGGAGAAATTTATCTGGATGAGGAAAATATTACAGGATATGATATTGATCATCGTGCAAATGCAGGAATTGGCTATGCATTCCAACAGCCGCCACGCTTTAAGGGTATGACTGTTACGAGGCTTTTATCCCTTGCAGCAGGAAAAGAACTGACAGAAGAGGAAAGCTGTCGGCTCCTTTCGTCAGTAGGGCTTTGCTCGGAAGAATATTTGAACCGTCAGCTGGATGGAACTCTTTCCGGTGGTGAAATGAAACGTATTGAGATTGCAACTGTTCTGGCGAAATCCCACAAGGTGAGTATTTTTGATGAGCCGGAAGCAGGAATCGATCTTTGGAGCTTTTCTATGTTGATCAAGCGGTTCGAAGAGATTCATAAAGAGAAAAAGGAGTGTCTGATTCTGATTTCCCATCAGGAAAAAATCATCAATATGGCGGATAAGATCATGGTTATTGAGGATGGCGAAGTCAAGAAATACGGAAAGAAGGAGGACGTTTTCCCCACCTTATTTCAACAGGAAAAATGTCAAAAATGTGTGACTGGACTTGAAGGAGGAAAATGTCAATGATTAAAGTAGAAGAAACGACACAGGGTGTGCTTGATAAGATCAGCGAAGGGTTTGAGCAGAAAGGTGCCTATAATCTTCGCCAGAATGGCATTTCTGTCTGTCATGGTGACAGTGAGCATATTAAAATCCGCAAAAAGGCAGACAAGCCGGGAATTGATATTTTGATTGATGGAAAAACACAGGGAGAAAAGGTTTTCATTCCGGTAGTTGTAAGCGTGTCAGGAATGACAGACCTTGTTTATAATGATTTTTATATTGAAGATGGTGCAGATGTGACAATTGTAGCAGGCTGTGGAATCCACAACAGTGGATGCAACGAAAGCCGTCATGATGGTATCCATACTTTCCATGTTGGAAAAAATGCCAATGTCCGTTATGAAGAAAAGCATTATGGCGAGGGAAATGGAACTGGTGCCAGAGTTTTGAATCCTGTAACCAATATTGAACTTGGAGAAAATTCTGTATTTACTCTGGATACGGTGCAGATCAAAGGGGTAGATTCCACTGTCCGTAATACCAATGTGGAGATGGATGCTGATTCAAAGCTGTTTGTGTTGGAGCGTCTGATGACAGATGGACAGCAAAAAGCAGAGTCCAATATTGAGGTCTGTATGAATGGAGTCGGATCTTCCGCACAGATTATTTCCCGTTCTGTTGGAAAAGGAAATTCTGTTCAGGTATTTCATCCCAAGGCTGTTGGAAAAAATAAATGTCACGCTCATATCCAGTGTGATTCCATTATTATGGATCATGCAGAAGTTGGTTCTATTCCGGAGATTCAGGCAAAGCATGTGGACGCGGCTATTATACATGAAGCTGCAATCGGACGTATTAATGATGAGCAGCTTTTGAAGCTTCGTACTCTGGGAATGACAGAGGCAGAGGCGGAGAATGTGATTATTGAGAACTTCCTTAGCTAGAGCGTGGCGGAAATTAAATAGTAATGAAAAGGCAATCTGTGGTTTGGAGAAAATCGCAGGCTGCCTTTTTTATGTAGCAGGAAATTCCGTTGGAATTTGAAGTATCTGGTGTTTGGGGATGGTATTCTATTCTCTTATTTGATAAAATATAAAAAAATAAATGGAAGAAGGTGACGTAGTACTGAAAGAAGGTGCTGCTGGCTTGGCTGACAGTATCCGGATGCATATTTTTACATAAGTAGAAAACTTTGTGAATTTATTTACAAAGAATGAAAACAATTTTTAAGATAAATATAATTCCAGAAGTACATGAGCTGATAATACGAAACAGAAAGAAAGGATATGCTCATGTCAAATACAAAACATGAAGATGCGATTATGAAAATGGGATTTCGATATTTTCATGATCAGATATTAAAAACTCTGGGAATTGACTATACTTATATTGATGTCGGACCTACGGAACTTGTGGAATTTACGATGCTCAAGACGAATTAGATTGTGGTGGCTATGTGTACAGAATTTTTCCTGTCTATCTGATGCAAAAGGGTGCTGATGAAGTTTTTGAATATCTTAAGAAGAAAAAGGAAAACGGAAAATTTTTTACGGAAGAAGAGTTTGCAAGATTATCATTAACTCTGCTGATGACCAGTTATCAAAGCAAGAAGGATACGATAAAAACTGCTATTCTACTGGCAAAACAGGATGACAGCGAAACCGCTGAAAAAACATTGGCAATGTTGTATACGTTGGCAGATAAATTCCTTAAAGGAAATGAGCTGGAAGAAATAAAGGAGGTAGTTGCGATGACACGATTAGGACAGATGCTATATGATGATGGTTTGAAAGATGGCAGAAAAGAAGGGAGCGATGAGATGGCGGCTTTGGCTAAAGTTTTACTGGCATCAGGCCGAATGGCAGAATTACAACTGGCAATAGATGATAAAGAATATAGGGAAAAACTGATGGCTGAATGTAGAATTAAATGATAATGAAAAGGCAATCTGTGGTTTATGGAAAATTGCAGGTTGCCTTTTTCGATAAGCAATTACAATAAAAACTTTTTTAAAGACAAAAAAGTAGTAAAAATGTATAGTTTTCCAGCGGCAATTTCTACGTGTAAAGTGCTAAATTATCCTAGACACTTCCGCTATAAAAACGTATAATCAAAGTATATTTTTGTAATATTTTTTTTAAGAGGAGGGAAAGGCTATGAACAGAAAAAAAATAGCGTGGTTACTGACCGTAGCTATGGTGGCAACAAGCGTTGACAGTTCTGTGCTGATGGCAAGCGCCGCTGATTTTTCAGCTGAAACATCAGAAATTGCACAGGATTTTACATCAGAGCCAGTGGAAGAAACTGCAGAGCCACAGCCGGCAGCTGTTGAAGAAGCAGATGTGTCAGATGCAGCTGATACAAGTGAAGCAGGAGAGCTTGGAAGCCTGGCAGAGAGCCAGCCGGCACAACAGTCAGAGATACCAGAAGAAAACCAGGACTTCATGTTTGAAGATGGCAATGGCGGTCTGCCAGACGATACGCTGAATGCAGATCTGGAAGCAGAGGGTCTTACAGAAGTTGCGGATAACACAGAAGAATTAGCACAATTTGCCAGTGACGGTGAAGACAGCACGGCAGATTCTGATGGCATGACCGCAGAACTGGCGGAAAAAGCAATAGAAGTGCCATATAAAGACTTTTTAAGTATTGCAGATCAGATTCCAGCAGGAAAAAAGACCGTTCTGAAATTTACAGCACCAAAAACCGGTAAGTACAGGTTTGCGATCAGTGATGTAAGCTATGGCGGAGATACACCAATTTACGATTCTTCTTTCCAGAAATGCGAAGTGGAGGGATATAATGATGTCTTTACTGCACAGGAAGGAGAAACCTATTACATTATATATAATCTTGATTATGTAGGAGATGTAATCGCAGGTGTTTTTCCAACAGTTGAGAGCTATGAATGGATAAAAGAACCACGACTGGATTATACTTTATGGGAAGATGAGGTATTTCTGGCAGGAGTAGGTGGTTCTGTAAAATGTACATACTCTAATGGTGATATAGAGGAGCTTACCGATGGAAATGATGGCGACGTATGGTTTAATATTTCAGTAGTAGACCATAATGGGTATGGAACTATATCTCCGGATGAGTCAGGAACTTATAAAGCAACTCTTAACATATTCAAGACGGTGAATGGAAAATCACAGTGCCTGTATGATTTTGATATAGAAGATATTACTGTGAGAACTCTGAAAGAGCTTTTTGAAAACAATAAAGACAAAGTGGTTGAGCTGACCACTTCTGAAGAGGGAGTCAAAACAGATGAAAGAGATTCTGACGGCAGACTGACAGACCAGTTTCTTCACTTTTCTCCAAAGGAAGATGGAAAGTATACCTTTACAAATGAGGTGCATGATGAATTGGGTTATAGTACGGATCTGATTGCTCTTCTGGATGAAAATGGAGAAAAGATCACTACAGATAGTGATGGACGTATAGAAGCAGAGCTTGTAGCCGGAAAAGATTACTATTTAGCAATAAACCGTTCAGAGTATGAAAAGTCATACAATCTTACGAAGGTTACACAGGCAAAAAAGATTCAGTCTATTACAGTTGATACACCGGAAATTGTGAAATTTATCGGCAAAGATGATGTTCACAGATGGAATCTGCTTAATAGTTTAAAAGTAACAGTGAACTATACAGATGGAACATCAGAGATGATTACTGGCAGCAGTTCTACATCAGAGGGAGAATATCTCACATCAGATATGGATTCGGTTACCTGTGATGATGAAGAAAATGCACAGCCTGGAGAGTATACAATCCCAATTTCAATTGGGACAATGACAGCCAATGTGCAGCTGAAAGTTCAGACTCTGGTAGATTATTGTGAAGAGAGAGCTGAAGAGCTTACTCTTGATCAGAAAAAGATTACCAAAATAGAAAGTGAAGATTCTTTATACTGCTATAAAATTACAGCAATAGAAGATGGTATCTATACTTTTTCTTATGAAGCAGAGGTAAACGGAGAAGAAACAGGCGGGTTTGACTATTCTGTGGGCTATTACAACAGTAAGGGAGAGAGCATTGAAGAAACTTCTGAATTAAAAGCTGGTGATATTGTTTACATAATTGTACAGTCTGGCAGTGATACAGGATATGATTTCTGCATTACCCCAAGTAGAAGAACTTATATACTTACCGGGCTGGAACTTGTTTCAGAGCCATCTGATACGAATTATGCAGAGTATATTGATTTCAGAAATACTTATAACATTACACCAAAGACAGAGGGTCTTGAAGTTAAGGCGATTTATTCTGATAAAGAAGAGGAAATTCTGGGAGCCGATGACAGCTCACGGGATGGAAGCTCATTGTCAGTTAATATTTCCTATGAATGGGAATATGATGAGGAAACAGAGGAATCCATACAGAAATATTATATGAATATTTCTATGGACGGTTATTCTGTAAAAGTTCCTGTCAGTGTTATGGATCTTCCGCAGTACATCAGCACTTGTGGTTCTGATGTGAAGGCTATTACACCAGGTGTAGATGAGAACGTAGAATGGAATGGCAGCAACGGTTATTTATATCGTTTTATTCCAGAGGAAAGTAAAGAATATATCTTTACATCTACAGGAAATGGGGATACATATGGCCTGTTGTTTGACGAAAACGGAGAAGAGTTAGCTTCTGATGATGACGGTGGAGAAAGTAATAATTTCAAGCTTTCCAACAAACTGGAAGCAGGCAAAACATACTATTATCTGGCTCGTCCGCTGAGTAGTATTATTGGAACCGGAACTGTCCAGCTGTATAAGAAAGATTGCATTGTAAAAGAAAACTGTATTATCAAAGAACCAAATAAGACAACACTGGTTTCCGGTATTGATTATTTGGATTATGAAGGTCTGGAAGTAACAGTTGTCTATGAATCTGGAAAAACAGATACCTATATTTACGATGAGGATGATTTTGGGGATCATATTTCAATTTTAAATGTGCCTCAATTTGATGAAAACGGAAAATTAATACCAGGAAGCTATACTTTAAAAATCGAGTGTGATAATGAAGAAGTAGGAACTGTACCAATTACTGTACTGAGCATGAGCGAGTATCTGGACCAATCTGCCACAGAACTTCAGGCAGGAGTCAGAACACCCGTTAAGTTAGCTGCCAAGACTACAACTGCATATTATGCAGTTGCCCCGGAAACTGGCTACTATAAAGTGGATTACCTGGCAAGTGTTGAAGCTGGAATAACCTATTATGATGCACAGGGCAACAGATCCGAAAGTGCAGTTAAGGTAGAAAAAGACCAGAAATTTTACTTTACCCTCCAGAACTATTTTGACTGGGATGTAAAGGCTCTGGTAACACCTGTAACCCAGGACGTAGTTCTTGAGTCACTTACCATTAAATCAGAACCAGAAAAGAAAACCTTTATAGAAAAAATTGACTATCCATATAGTGAGCCTCAATTTACAGAAGAATATGCCAAAGGTCTGGTAGTAACTGCCCGGTATTCAGATGGGGAAACAGAAGAACTGAAATATGGCGATAAGAGCCGATATGGAGATACCTTAACTGTATGGTTTTCCTATATTGATGACGAAGAGGGAAATGAAAACTCTGTTTTAATGATTTCCATGTCAGGCATCCGGGCGGCTGACATTCCTGTAGAACTGGTAAGTTTCAGGGATTATCTGAAGAATAACGGAGAAAATCTGGACGCTTTGCCGGTAAATAAGATGGAGCCTGTTACATTAAACAGACAGCGTTATCAGATATATAGCTTTGTTCCGGAAAAAACAGCAGACTATACTTTCTATTCAACAGGTGATATTGATACCTATGGCAATATTTTTGACCAGGATGGAGATCAGATTGAGTATAATGACGATGGCGGCGAAAACAGTAATTTCAAGATTACAAGAGAACTGACCGCAGGAACCAGATATTATCTTGGGGTTCGTGCATACAGTAATGGTACTGGTCAGTGCATGATCGCAATTACAACCAAGGAGAACCAGGAGCCGGAAAATCCGGATAAGCCAGATGAAACTTTGAAATTATCTGATTTCCAGCTTGTATCCGAACCGTCGAAAACAGTATTTTATGCTTACAATAGTGATGGTGAACTGAATACTTATGCTATTTCCTATGACGGCCTCCAGATCAGTGCAAAAGATGAGTCTGGGGAAACCAAAACTTATTCTTATAGCAAAGACAAAGATCAATTCCCATTTACTGTGAACTCTAATATTGGCAGAGATGATGAAGGAATGCCGACTGCTGGCCAGTATACAGCAGAAGTCCTTTTTAACGGTGAGAAAGCAGCAGAATTTAATATCGAGGTAAAATCTTTCCAGGATTACCTTGCAGGAATTACAACGGTACTGAACCCAGGCGAGATTCTGGAAAAGGGTACCTGCGAACCGATGACCAATGGCAATCTCTTATATGTGAAGCTTCCATCTGATTTAAGCGGAAGATATTATTACTATACAAACGAATGGAAGTGGAATCTGGCTGGAATTTATGACAGTCAGGGAAAGAGAATCAGTCAGACTCTGAATGCAAGTGACGATCTGCAATTTGCAGGCGGAAATTACTATCTCTGCCTGGAGGATCAGAACGGTGAAGGAACCGGAAGTTTCCAGTATGAGAAAATTTCTTCAGCAGGTGCTCTGAAGACAGTAGAAATTGTCGGCGAACCTGAGGTTACAGAGTATCTGGAGGGAATGCAGGGAAGCCTGAACCTTACCGGAATGGTTGTACGTATCCAGAATGAAAATGGTGCAGAAAAGACCGTACCAGTAGATTCCTACAGTGATCTGTATGGCAGACAGGTGAGAATCCTGAACGAAGAGGGAACAGAGATTTCAGAGATTTCCGAGCTTAAGAAAGGAGAAAATGCATTAACTCTGGAGCTTGGAAACATAAAAGTACCGTTTACACTTAGTGTGGCAAGTGCGGTAAATAAACAGGCAGATTCTCTGGAATTAGATAAAGAAACTGTATTTTCTATTACAGAAAACAGCAAATATCATGTATATTCCTACACAGCAGAAGAAACCGGAACCTATCGGTTCTCTGAATACATGAAAGCTGAAAATCAGTTTGAAAATGTTTCATATGATGCTTATAGGGGATTCTATACAGATGATCAGGGAGAAGTCCTTGGAAAATGGAACAGATATAATACCTATCGCCTGACAAAAGGAAAAACTTATTATTTTGTTCCATATTGTAATGAAAAAGCAATTGGTACGATGTCTGTAACCCTGAAACAGTTGAATTCCTACAGCGATGATGAGGCAGAAATCCTGGCTATGGAAGTTACTTCTCTTCCAAAAACGGAATATGAGCCATCAGATTCCATCACTTATGAAGGAATGCTCATTCATGCTATTTATGATGATGGAACAGAAAAAAATCTCACAGCAGAAGAAGCACAGGAAAGCGATATTTATATTGGAAACAGAGTACAGTACAGAAACGGAATGATGGTTCCGGGAAATTATCAGATTGAAATTTCTTATAACGGAACTCATGGTGAGGGTGTCAGATGTTCTGTGCCAATTACTGTAAATAATAATGGAATACAGGAATTAGTTTTATCCAATCAAACAATTGAAATAAATGCTTCCGCAGCTGGAGAATTATATGAATTTGAAGCAGTATCAGCAGGATATTATCAGTTGGTGGTAACCGTAGAAAACGGAAATTATGCTGCATTTTCACTGGGTAATAACAGTTATAATGCTTATTCTGACAGTGGAAATAGTGACACAAGATATTCTTCTGTAACTTATCTGAATGCCGGAAAGAATTATCTGTATCTTTCATGTGGAAAATGGTCGGAAGAAGAGGAAGAAACAGTAGAAGGAACCTGTAAACTTCAACTGGTTGACTATAGTTCTGTGCCGGTTCGCATTGAATTTGTAGAAGATTCACTGAATACAGATTTTGTTTACGGTCAGCCTGTAGATTTCGCAGGAGCACAGTTTAAGGTTATCTATGCTGATGATACAGAGAAGCTTGTGACAATTCCTGAAAACTACAGTACATATCGTACACTGGAGACTGGTTTATATCTTGCAGAGTGTTTCAGCAGCATTGGAAAGTATCAGTTAGATGCTTATATCAGTATTGATTCTTCTGCATCCTGTAAGGTGAGCGTTCCATATACCGTTCAATATGCAAAAGACCTGACAGAGCTGGAAGATGGAAAAACTTATACAATAACCGCAGATCAGCTGACAAATCAGAGGGGTGTTTATACTGTTAAGGGTACAACTGGTATTCAGATCTGTGGAGTTGAATATCATGGAGCTTATGTAGAAGTAGAAGCCGAATCTGGTGATTTCAGAAGCAGCAGTATCGAATATGGCAATAACGGAACCTTATATTTTGCAGCACAGCCAAATAAGACTTATTACATTCTGGTTGGAGGCAGTGATGATGAAGAGGATGAATGGGATAATTCTTCAGCAACCACAGATGCAACCGTCAAACTTGCCAGAACAAAGGTTATTACCGGAATTACTGCATTGCCAGAAGAAAATGCTGAATACTACTATGGCCTTAACGAAAATGACAGAAACTTCCTGAAGGTTCAGCTTACCTATGCAGATGGAACTACAGAAGTTCTGCAGAATGATGGACAGGCAAAGAGTGATGTACGGACCAATCTTATTGATCTTCGTATGGACAACATTGCCGGGGCAGGAACCTTCAATGGCCAGCTTGTATTAGGCAATCTTCGTGCAGATTACAGCCGCACGGTACAGAACCCGGAAGTAACAGAAATTAAAAACAGCGAATATGTAAAATTAACAGAATCCGATCGGATCAAACGATTTAAGTTTGTACCGGAAAAAACACAGCTGTATTCTTACAAGGCGTATGGTTTGTATGATTATCAGAATATCACTCTGCGAAACGAAAAAGGGGCAGTTTTGTGTACCTGGGATGTAGAAGAATCACCAGCAGAAATGACTCTGACAGCTGGAAAGACCTATTACTTTGATGTAAGAAATTATAATGAAGAATGGGGATTTGCAGTTACAGATAATCCAGAAGCAGTTGTAACACCAAGCCCAACACCGGTTCCAACGGCGACTCCGATTCCAACTGAAATTCCTGTTCCGGAACCAACAGAAACACCAGTTCCGAATCCATCCGAGAAACCAGAGCCGACCCCAACAGCAGCTCCAGCTCCAGAGCCAACTAAGGCTCCGGCAACACCAACGCCAACTGCGACACCAATACCGGCAACACCAACGCCAACTGCGACACCAATACCGACAGCAGTACCAACTGCAACACCAACCCAGACACCTGCTCCGACCGCAACACCGGTTCCGCTGAAGGATATTTCCGAAGCAACAGTAACGGGTATTGATGAGTCCTACATTTATACAGGAAAAGCAATTATTCCTGTAGCAACTGTAACCTATGCAGGACAGAATCTGACAGCAGATGTTGATTATTCTGTAACATATACAAATAATGTTAATTCCGGTATTGCTACAATTACAGTCACCGGTAAGGGTGCATACACAGGCGAGAAGGCAGTGACCTTCCAGATCCTGAATAAGATTACTTACAAACTTAACGGTGGTAAGCAGAACAGCAAGAACAAGACAACATTCTACAGACAGACTGTAAAACTTTACAGCCCGACCAGAAAGGGCTACACCTTCGGTGGCTGGTACAAAGATAAGAAGTTTAAGACAAAGATGACTTCTATATCCAAGAATACAGTCAAGAATGTAACCATTTATGCAAAATGGATCAAAGTAACCAAGTGCAAAGCACCAACGAATGTAAAACTGAGAAATTCCAAGGCAAAGACCATGGCAGTTTCCTACAAAGCTGTATCAGGAGCAAAAGGCTATGAGATCAGCTATGCAACAAATAAAAAATTCAAAGGTGCGAAGAAAGTTCTTACAGGAGCTAAATCCAGAAATATTAACAAACTGCAAAAGGGCAAAACCTATTATGTACGTATTCGTGCATACAAGGTCGATTCCACAGGAGCTAAGGTTTATGGTAGCTACAGTAAGACAGCAAAGGTAAAAATTAAAAAATAAGCCTGTTGAGAAGAAAACTGGTAAAACAGAATAAGAAAAAGAATGAGTAAATAAGAAAGCGTACAGCTTTGTGCAGATATGGTCTGACGGAGTTGTACGCTTTTTATTATTGTAAAATTATACAGTTTTCTGTTGCTATTTTCTCCTTGCAAAATGGTAGCTTGCTATAGACACTTTCCTGTTAAAAATATAAAATTAAAGTATACTTTCAATACTGAAATCAAATGCATTCAAAATTATAGTGAATATGTACGGTATATGCTAAAGTTTTTGATTTCGGGATGATTCATAATGAGGAGGGGGAACTATGAACAGGAAAAGAGCAGCATGGTTGCTTGCGGCTGCTATGGCGGTTACAAGTATTGATGGTACTGTATTGATGACAAGCGGGGCTGATTTTACAGCAGAAGGTACGGAAACCATCCGCGATTTTTCATCAGACCCGGCAGTTGATTTTGAAACAGATGAAAACCTTGCAAATGCCCAGTTCGAAACAGATGGAAACTTTGCAGATATCCAGTCCACAGTAGCTGAAAGTTCAGAAGAAATCCAAGAGCTTTCATAAGGTTATAACCCTTCAGGAATATATTCAAACTTGTGGTGATGATGTAAAGGCCATTTCCCTGAATGAAGAAGAAACAGTAAAATGGGCTGGATACCACGGTTATTTATACAGATTTGACCCATCTGAAAGTGGAGAATATATTTTTAATTCAAATGGTAATGTAGGGGTGCTTGATTATGTTCTGGATGAAAATGGAAATATTCTTAAGATAGAGGGGGACGGGCAGGGCACTGCTCTGAGTTGTACAATTGCTTATGAATTGGAGTCGGGAAAAAGATATTATTTTCTGGCAAAATCACGTTATGGTAGTTCAGGGCAAAGTGTTATAAAGTTATATAAAAATGACAGGGTTACCAATGTGGCTATTGAAGGTCCGAAAAAAGAAACCTTTGTTGCAGGGCTGGAAACAATAAGTTACGAAGGCTTAAAAGTGACTTTGGATTTTGAATCGGGAAAGTCTGTTACTTACACATATGGTGATGATGATTTCTGGTCTTTGTTCAGAATCATACCGGATATTGAATATGAAGATGGTGTGGCAGTCCCCGGAGGCTACTCATTGAGAATTCAATATAAGGATGAAGAGATTGGAACTGTGCCAATAACCGTAATGTCATTGGAGGCATATGCAGCTTCCGGGCGTGTGCAGGAGTTAAGCGAAGAAAAGACAATTACAGAAGTACACAGTGATGATGAAGTTGCAATTTACAGTTTTACGGCACCCAAAACCGGCAAATATCTGTTTCAGACAGATGGAAGTTCAGATGTGGAGGGCGAATTCCCGGACATTCCAGAAGTAAATGTATACGATGTTTCCGGAAAATCAATGGCATCCGGAAACGGAACTTACAGACATTTTATACGGGTGCAGCTTGAAGCGGGTACAACTTATTATTTTGCAGCTAAATTTGCATCTAAGTTAAGCCATCCCTGCACTTATACCACCAGCGTAATTTCATGCCGGACAGTAGAAGAGATCTGTTTAAGCGATGTGGAGAAGGATCTTTATATAGATGTTGATGATCTTTCCGATGAAGCTGTTTCCAGTATTCTTAGAAATCTGAAGATTACACTGAAATTTACAGATGGTACAGAAGAAGTAATGAATGGCCATGCTACAGAAGATCATTATTCTGTAGGCTGGAGTATTCCTGAAATAAATAACGGACCGGGAGAATATACATCCGTTTTTTCCTGTGATGATGTTGTTGAGATTTTTACATTTAAAGTACATCCTTTCAAAGAGTATCTGACAGATAAAGTGAAAGATACGCTTGTTTTGGATCAGGAGAACTATATAAGGATAGATAAAACTGTTAAATCTCATGGATTTAAGTTTACTGCGCCAGAAGATGGATTCTATATGATTGGAACTCGGGCAAAAAGAAATGGAGAAGATGTACCTCCAGAGTGTTATATTGAGTGTTATGACAGCGAAGGTAATTCAATCAGTCCAAATCCGGAGCTAAAAGCAGATGCCACAGTTTATGTGATTATGCATAATTATGGTTCAGATGCATATGATTTCTGTGTCATTCCCTGCAAAAAACCATTCGCGCCCATAAGTCTTGAAGTAATATCACCACCAACGGAAAACTATTATGTAGAAACTCTTGATGGCAGATTTAATATGTCACCGAAAACAGATGGCCTTAAAATTAAGGTGGTTTATTCTGATGGACAGGAAGAAATACTGGAAGCAGGAGACAGAACCAGAGCAGATTATGTGTTTGAGTTTACAGTCAATATAGATGGAGAGTATAGTGCTTCTGGAGAATATATTGAGAAGGCGAATCTGAATGTTTATCTGGATGGTGCTTCAATAAATATTCCGGCAGAGTATATAACGCTTCCCCAGTATATCAGTGCTCATAAATCTGAAATAGAGCCGTTTGTATCAGGAGAACAAAAAAACGTAGAGTGGACGGGAAGTAAGGGATTTATATATAGTTTTATCCCGGAAAGCGCAGGAGAGTATATTTTTGCATCCACAGGTGGTTATGACACCTATGGCTATATTCTGGATGAAGATGGAAATAAAATAGATGAGAAGGATGAGTCTGTTGACAGTAATTTTGAACTGGTTAATACGTTGGAGGCTGGAAAAAAATATTATTATCTAGCCTGCCCATATGATTCTATTGATGGAAATGGAGCTGTTAAATTGTATAAAAAGGGTGATGTAGATCCGTCTACCCGACCAACAGAGACACCCACACCAACACCCACATGGATGCCAACAGAACCTCCGGAACCAACAATGCCGGTTCCCAGCCCGACACCGACAGCTGCGCCAGATCCAAAGCCGACAGTTGCGCCAGATCCGGAACCAACAGCGACACCGAGTCCAAAGCCGACAGTTGCGCCAGATCCGGAACCAACAGCGACACCGAGTCCAAAGCCGACAGCTGCGCCAGATCCGGAACCAACAGCGACACCAAGTCCAAAGCCGACAGCTGCGCCAGATCCGGAACCAACAGCGACACCAAGTCCAAAGCCGACAGCTGCGCCAAATCCAGAGCCAACGAAGGCTCCTGGATTGACAAATATCCCGAGTAAGATTCCTACTCCAACTATAACTCTAGCCCCGCAGGAAAAACTTTATAAGATTACCTACAAACTCAACGGTGGTAAACAAAACAGTAAAAATAAGAAAACTTTCTATAAGCAGACTGTGAAGCTTTACAGCCCGACCAGAAAAGGCTACACCTTCGGTGGCTGGTACAAGGATAAGAAGTTTAAGACAAAGGTAACGTCTATTTCCAAAAATACAGCGAAAAACGTAACTCTTTATGCAAAATGGATCAAAGTAACCAAATGTAAAGCTCCCGCAAATGTGAAACTGCGAAATTCCAAGGCAAAGACCATGACAGTTTCCTACAAAGCTGTATCAGGAGCAAAAGGCTATGAGATCAGCTATGCCATAAATTCAAAATTTAAGAGTGCGAAGAAAGTTCGTACAGCTGCAAAATCAAAGAGCATCAGCAAGCTGAAAAAAGGTAAAACCTACTATGTACGTGTACGGGCATATAAGGTAGATTCCACTGGAGCAAAGATTTATGGAAGCTACAGTAAGGCAGCAAAGGTGAAGATTAAAAAATAAGCCGGTCAAAAGGAAATACAGTAAAATAGCTCCATATTTAACAATTGGGAGTTTTTTTACAGAGGGACAAAATATACTTCTGTCCATGTTTTTCCGAAAGGTCCGCTTCCGTCAGCATTATCGTGGAGCAAAGCACAAACTGCCAGATCCTGCAGACTTTCCCCATAAATTCCCATTTCCAGAGCAAGGCGTGAGTCATGAAAATGTGGCTTCCTGTTCAGTGAAGTGGGTAAATGATAAGTTACTGACATTTTTCAAAGATGCTTTGCTGGTATCATAAAATGAAACAGTTGACATGCATTTTCATATGTGCTATTCTTATGAAGATTTTGAAAGACAAAGAAAGAGTCTTTTCAAAGCAATTATTTTGGATCACTCCATTTGGGGTTAAGGC
>CAKRMK010000022.1 GCA_934364795.1 uncultured Blautia sp. | reverse complement strand
CCGGATAGGAAAGGATAAGATCAGTATCACTATAATCAGTATAGTTATTATCAGTATTGTTACATTGTGCTTTTGACAGTTCTTGTAAGGCTGACCTGTTACAGTCAGCCCTAAGTAAAAATTCTATATTCTGTTAGCAAAAAATCAGTTCTGCATTAACGATTTCCAAAACATCTGCCAGCTTAATAGCTACATCATAAGGAATAGGATGTTTTCCATTTTCATACATCACAACAGTTGATGGTACAATATCCAGCTTTTCCGCCAACTGTCTTGTTGTCATCTGTTTTCGCTGACGGTAGTACTTGAGATTGTCGCTCGGTAAGTTGGTCTTTGACTTTTCTTCAAAAGATATCGTTAAATGGAGTAACAGCTTGCCTTGATGAAATTCACACAACAATGTGTGATTGAAAATACCATTGCAAATTCAATATAACATATAGGAAGGGGCTGGTTCGGGGTAGTAAAATTTAGAATAGCAAAATTCATTCAACCGGAGAAAAACTGCGGTGACAGGGCCGTACTGGTTGCGATTAGTATTCCGATTTTTACTAGCCAGTTGGAGAAATCTAGGGATGCGGTTACAATGGCAAATGTGCGTGCTGCATACGCTGAAGCAGCAGCAGAAGTTTTGACTTCACAGGATGCGTCAAAAGGTTCAGCAACTTCTTTAACTTCTAGTAATTATACTGTTACTGTTAAAGGAAAAAACGGAACTGGTGCAGCATTTACGGGAACTGATTTACCATTTACTATGGGAGAGGGTGTAGCTGCTGCATTAGATAGCTCAACTACAGGAACAGTTAACGTCAAATTTGTATGGACTATGACAAATGGTGAGGTTAACTCAACTCCGACATGTCAGTTAGCTTCATAATATAAAGATTTTACAAAGCCTAGATTTTGGATATTTGATCTGAAATTTAGGCTTTTATAAATTAAGATTTACAAATCTAAGGAAAAATTTCTTGTTAAAATAGAATCTAGCGTGAAAGCTGAGCTGTCGCTTTAACATGCGCCAGCTCATTTCATATAAACAAACAAAATCATTCTTTAAAATTTAGCCGCATTACAAAACTCTTCAACGCTGTTGCTACTTGCTGCAATTTTCAGCCACGATTTCAAAATCTCAACATCTGTTTCAGAACTTATTCTTTCCCGAAGAGCATTTGAAATATCTTCTCCATAATTTTCCAATTTTTCCTCCAGTCTGCCTTGTAATCTGCCCTCCATTTTTGCATCATATTCACGATAATACACATATTCCTCAAATGTCATATAATTCTGCCTCACTTCCGGTAAGATCTTTACAGCTTCTACATATTGATAAAGTTGTCCATTTGCTTTGTCCGTAACTTTTTCATCAATGCCGTTCTGGATGTAGTTGAGCAGCATTACAAAATTCAGCAATACTGTCACATTTTGCCGCAATTTTCAGCCACGATTTCAAAATCTCAACATCTGTTTCGGAGCTTATTCTTTCCCGAAGAGCATTTGAAATATCTTCTCCATAATTTTCCAATTTTTCCTCCAGTCTGCCTTGTAATCTGCCCTCCAGTCTGCCTTCTAATTTACCCTCCATTTTTGCATCCTGTTCACGATAATACACATATTCTTCAAATGTCATATAATTTTGCCTCACTTCCGGTAAGATTTTTACAGCTTCTACATATTGATAAAGTTCTCCATTTGCTTTGTCCGTAACTTTTTCATCAATGCCGTTCTGGATGTAGTTGAGCAGCATTACAAAATTCAGCAATACTGTCACATTTTGCCGCAATTTTCAGCCATGATTTCAAAACCTCAACATCTGTTTCAGAGCTTATTCTTTCTCGAAGGGATTCTGAAATATCTTCTCCATAATTTTCTAATATTTCTATGATATCTTCAATTCTGCTTTCCAATTTTCCTTCTAATCTGCCTTCCATTTTAGCGTCATGTTCACGATAATACATATATTCTTCAAATGTCATATAATTCTGCCTCACTTCCGGTAAGATCTTTACAGCTTCTACATATTGATAAAATTCTCCGTTTGCTTTATCCGTGACATTTTCATCAATGCTGTTCTGAATGTAGTTGAGCAGCATCACAAAACTCTTCAACACTATTGCTACTTGCCGCAATTTTCAGCCACGATTCCAAAACCTCAACATCTGTTTCGGAGCTTATTCTTTCCCGAAGAGCATTTGAAATATCTTCTCCATAATTTTCCAATTTTTCCTCCAGTCTGCCTTGTAATCTGCCCTCCAGTCTGCCTTGTAATCTGCCCTCCAGTCTGCCTTCTAATTTGCCCTCCATTTTAGCATCATGTTCACGATAATACACATATTCTTCAAATGTCATATAATTCTGCCTCACTTCCGGTAAGATCTTTACATCTTCTACGTATTGATGAAGTTCTCTGGTTGCTTTATCTGTGACATTTTCATCAGTGCTGTTCTGGATGTAGTTGAGCATTGCTTTTATCTCCGGGCTGCCGCCTTTAGTTCCAGATGTATTGAAATAAAAGAACCATAAACCGTCTCTATATTCCAGTTCTGGAACTTCTTCGCATCTGTTATGTACCGTATACATCATGTAATCATAACCAAAAACATCGAAATCAGTTATTGAAATCACATACAAGTTTGGAAGTTTTCGGAAATCCTTTTCCCCACGCTTCATAAGACGGCTGTCAATTTTTGCCTGATAAAAACGATTGTGTCTTGGATAATTGATGTCATTGGATAAATGTGGTTCCATGTCATAAATATTCATAGATGGAAGAGAATCTAACCCCGGCAACTCTTCTTCAATCTCCACATCCATGCGTATGCCCTTGTGGTCCGGTGTCAACGCCGGAATTACACGCTGAACATGGACCTTCAGCTTTCCAATAGGACGTTGAAGCAAAACGGAAAGCAGCGTTCGGCAAAAAGGTACTCCTACATCTGGATCATTGGCAATAGCGTTCATCAGAAAGTCATCAATTACGTTTAATTCCTCCAGTGGTCTGAAATGATAGCTCATGTTCCTCCTTTTCTGACAAAACCAGAAAAAGAACAGCACACCTGCTGCGGTTATCTGGTTTTGCCAACATAATAAAATTTAACTGATACGGGTGAAAATGTTGGCGAATGCCAGATAAGCCTGTTTTCGAGTTGCCAGACTTGGCAACAGGCGATGAGATTTTCACTTTGATTGTATTTTAGTATATTTTGTTTTGAATTGCAATAGATATTGTAGAAAGATATTATAAACTTTTTCTAAAAATCTTATACCTTTTCCACCTTGGATTTTATAATAATTTGGTATAGACAAACATCCACAATTTCGTTAAACTAAAAACTAATTGTGTGTATGGAAGGAAGTAAAAAATGCAAAATAAATCGAAAGGCTTTACCCTGGCAGAACTTCTTATTGTCGTCGCGATAATCGCAGTTTTGGTAGCAATTTCTATCCCCATTTTTTCAAGCCAATTAGAAAAAAGCCGGGAAGCTACTGATCTGGCAAATATCCGCTCTGCCTATGCAGAAGTTATGGCTGATGCAACTACAGGAGATACATCCAGTTCATTGTATGATAGCTTTTTAAGGGAATATATTAAAATCGTATATTTAAAACAGACAAAAAATGGATGGGATATCAACTCATCAAACTTAAATGTAGGCGGCATTTCCCGTACAGATAGCAGCCATTGGAAGGGCGATGCAAAAGGCGGCGGAAGGTGTGAGGTTGTTTATAATACCACCCGTAATGACATGACTTTGGTCTGGGATGGATATACAATAAAGCCAAATTATCAATGGAAATATGATATTAATGCATCTGAAAAAAAATTAAGTCCAAGTGATGTAAGTGTTGTCCCTGAAGGCTGGCCTGCCAGTGCGATTCCGGAATTTATTGAAGCAAAAAATGACAGTGGACAGCAGTTGACTGTAGAAGGTATTACAGATAAATATCCGAAATTAAAAGCATGGCTTGCAGCTGGTGGAGGATATGAAATTGGTTACTTTATTACAGATGAAAAAGGGAAAATTTTAAAAGATTCTGGCGGTCAGTCAATTTCAGCAGACAGTGCTAAAAGTTTTGAAATCAGTACTGATGAGGTTCCACCTGGCACGAAAGTAAATATTGCAATTCAATTTTTTAAAATGAGAGATGCTAAGAATCACCAGTCAGGTTCTGTAGAAATGACAGAGGAAGAAGCCCGCGAGCTGGAACGTATCTTTTCTATTAAAAATGCAGAATGAAATTATCCATTTCATATATACTGTGATTTTGCGAAAAAACAGGTTCATTTTAGTATAAATTTGGTAAAAAAAAATAGATTTATTGTCGGCTATGTGCTATCTTAAAACAGCAAATTATTAACCATTTATACTGATGAGAAGTGTTTTTTATGAAGAAAAAATTCAAAAATAATACTAGTTTTACTCTGGCAGAACTTTTGATTGTCGTTGCGATAATTGCTGTTTTGGTTGCAATTGCTATTCCGATTTTTACTACTCAGTTAGAAAAAAGCCGGGAAGCTACCGATCTGGCAAATGTCCGTGCAGCTTATGCTGAAGTGATGATGGCGGCAATTACCGGTGATACATCTGCCACATATACAGGCGATTCTAATCAAAAGATTTATAAAACTGATAGTGGTAATTATTCTGTTATAGTACAGCCATTGAAGCAAAAGAAAGACAACTGGCAGATGTCAACTCCGATTACAATAGGTGGAGTGTCTTCTGATGCAGGCGATACTTACTGGCGAGGTATTCCAGGTGCTGGAGGATATTGTGAAATTACTTATCATCCGGCGGCAGGAAATACAGGGGAGTATGTTTCGTTTTATTGGACGGGTGGAAGTGATTCGGGGAATGGGAATAATTCTAATATTCCGACACCTACTCCCAGTGCTCCAACAAATAACGATACAATATCTTCAGTTGCAAATGGTTTTGGATATATTGTTTGGCCAGAAAATGATGCAACCATTAACTTGGAAACAGGACAAATTATATACTACAACGGAAATTATTATATTTATGCGGATATTACAAAAACATGGACACTCACTCAATATTATCATCCAACGCCAGAAGAACTGTCCCAAAGTAATAATTTGATGAAACCTGGAAAAGTTCATACTTCTGCAGAAGTTGATTTTGAAAGAAATCCACCCATTGTGACCAATTTAGTTAAAGGTGATTTGTATACTGCTGAAGATGGCCGCACATATATTTATAAAGCTGAAAGCGACATTCAAACAATTCCAACAGTAGACGCATCACAATGGGTGCAAATAAAAAAAGCAAAATAACTACTCTAGGAAATGATTAATAAAGGGGATGGCGGTCGTCATCCCTAATAATAAAAATATTGTTGATTCTCTAAAATATTAATAAAATAATAATCTACTGTTGACAGTTTTTCATAATAAGTCTATACTAAAAACACTTTCACAAAAGATAATTCTGCATTTGGTCAATCGGTCAAATGAATTCCACTATTTTAATTATTTGAATATGATGTCTGCATTTTTTGTTTATATTGTTGCTTGTGTAATTAATCAATATATAGTATACTAATAATATACTTTCGCTGTTTAGCATAGCGTTCGGCCAAATTCATTTGCACGACATTGTATATTCAGGAAGGAGCATAAATGCAAGAGGCAAATGCTGTATCAATTGAATATTTTAAAGACTTGCGACGGGTTGCAGATCTTCTTAATGGAATCTTTTTTCATGGAAAAATGATTATACAGTGTGAGGACTTACAAGAACAAAATCCTGTAATTCATAATATTTTCAGAAAAGAGAAAAGTATCACCGCCTTAGAGAACACCCAGGACTTATCTATTATGGCAATACTTGATAGTGCGAAAGTGTTATTTGTTCTACAATTACAAACCCGCCAGCATTATGCAATGCCGGTCCGGGTATTACATGAAAAGGGAACAGAATATTATAACCAGTGGAAAGCAATAACAAAAAAGCATCGTGAAATAAAAGATTTGAAAACTGGAGATGAATTACTTTCCGGAATGAAAGCGAATGACAGATTTTATCCAGTACTTCATATCATCGTATATTTCGGGGAAACTCCCTGGAATGCGGCCAAAAATATGGAAGAACTTTTTTCGATGCAAAACCTTCCAAAAGAATTACAAGAACTGGTTATAGAAAAAACGGTTATCATTTTTGAGATATGTTATTTTGCAAATCCAGAATGGTTTCATACAGATTTGCGACAGGTATGTGAATTTTTGAGAAGGACGAAAGATAAAAATGCATTAAGTGTTTATCTGGAAGAAAATCGTAAAATATTTTCAAATTTGCCGGAAGATACTTATAATCTGCTGGTAGTAATGGCAAAAATGAAACAACTGGAAATAGTAAAAAAAGACTTTCAGGAAATCGGAGGAAAATATGATATGTGTAAAGCGTTTGATGATTTAATGGCAGATAGTGAGAAAAAAGGCGAAAATCGTATGGGGCTTTTAAGTGAAAAACTCATAAAAACAAATCGTACCGAAGATTTACTACGTGCCAGCCGAGATTGGCGATATCGTAGAGAATTGATGAAAGAATTTGGAATTGTATAAAAGCTAAAGGAACGGCATGTATTATCAATATGATACTGCGGCAGACTCGAATTTTTAATTAATATTGCATCAAGTTTTCCCTTTCCAAAATTGAATGAAGAGCTCCCCCCTTCTAAAAACTTTAATTGCTAGAAAAACGGCAATCCCATCGACCGCCGTAAAATGTTTACGCATTTTCCTTTTAACTTAATTTATTTCATTTTAACTTAGCTAATGTTAAAAGCTAAGTTTTAGAGTTATTTTGGATTTTCCACCCATTAGGATCTTCTTATTCAATCAATAGTACGCTATAAATGAATCAAAATTATTACTTTACGGAATGAAAACGAATGACAGATTTGCTGGTATTAGTGGCGAAAATGAGGCAACTGAAAATGGTAAAAAAGATTTTCAAGAAATTGGAGGGAAATATGATATGTGTAAAGCATTTGATGATTTAATGGCAGATAGCAGAAAGGCTGGATTAGTTGAAGGCTTAGATCGCGGTGAAAACCGTATGGGAATTTTGAGTGAAAATTAATAATTTCAAATCGTATCGAAGATTTATTACGTGCAAGTAGAGATAGGCAATATCGTAGGGAATTAATGAAAGAATTTGGGATTGTGTAAAATTGTGAAAAAGTGATCCGGATTTCTGATAAAATATTAATTTGTTTCAATTGTTACTAATTTTTTATGTGCAAGAACCATGCTGTTTTGTAATATAATTCAACTTTAAAATATACATTCTGTAGCTTGAAAAAATCCGGTTTAAAGGAAAACTTTCCTTTAAACCGGATTTTTAGAAAACTTTACTAATTTACAAAATATTATATTACTTAACCACAACCTTATTATCTGTGGCATTCCAATACACAGTCCAATAATTATCACTAGCTCCATCTTTAGGAGCTTTACCAGAAACATCAAGATCATCTGGCCAATCAATTGTTGTTTGCCAACTTGCTTTTATTTGTTTTTGATCTACTTGTTTACCAGTTTCAGCTTCAGTTGTATTTCCTGTAAGTACATCTGACATTACTTCTGCATAAGCAGCACGGATATTAGCAGCATCAACAGCCTCTCTAGATTTCTCCAACTGGCTAGTAAAAATCGGAATACTAATCGCAACCAGTACGGCCCTTATCACATTAATTTCCCGATAGTTGAACAAACACAATTTTTTGAAAAACAAAAAGGCTTTATTGTCCATAAGTGAATCGTTTAAAATTAACTTCCGAAGTATGTCGTAGTTAAAAACAACAGAAATTGTGTCAAAAAAAACAACTTCACACCAAATTTGACAAAAAAGCAGCTATAATCGACATTATCTGTACAAATCCGAAAAATACTGCTATAATAGGAACATCCTAAGAGAAAGGAGCGAAACGGATGGTGGCAGTGCAAAGAATGGATACTATCGATAGAATGAATCGGAGACAAAACAGATGCTTTTATACATCGTATTCTGAAATGAATGAAGTGCTAAACAGATTTGCGACAGAAGCAGAAGCGGATGATATCTGGGTATCTGCCGAGGTTCAGGAACTTAAGGAGAATCGATCAGGTAAACGACTTTGCCAGATTGTCAGTATGGCACTTGATACAGCCAGACGCAATTGTATTGAAACAACGCCCCCAAGAGGACGTTACATCAGAATCCGATGCAGGGATATTCAAGAGCAGACACTTATTAAAATTCAGTATTCCTGTGAGGACCGTGTGATTCGGGAATTCGACAAGAGCATTATCAAGATGCGAGATCTTATTGAATCTTCTTATGGCTATCTGAAAATTCAGTTAGATAGTGATGTAGGATGCATCAAGATTGCAATACCAGATGCTTAAGAATCCTAAAAGCTCCAAAATCTTAAAATGCAAAAAATAATTTAGGAGGCATTTAAAATGTTTAAAAAAGTGAAAGAGAACAAAAAAGGTTTTACCCTTGCCGAGCTGCTTATCGTTGTAGCTATTATCGCTGTATTGGTTGCGATTTCAATTCCAATTTTTACTGCACAGCTTGAAAAGAGTAGAGAGGCTGTTGATATTGCCAATATCCGTTCCGCTTATGCAGAAGTAACAGCTCAGGCATTAACAAATTCTGACAATGATTACCAAATTACAGTTGATGCAAAACAGACACAGCCAGGTTGGCAAACAGATAATGGTACAACAATCGCTGGCGTTGCATTGAGTTCCATTACAAGCAATGCAACAAAAGGTGGTCACTTCGTAATTAAATATGAAGCTGGCACCAACGGTGGTGGTAAAATTACAATTGATGGTGCTACCACTTCTACCAATACAGTTTCAACAACTACTAAATAAAAGTAATAATTAACCTCATAAATCAGTGGTAATATAAAGCCTTGTCTCCCCTTTACGGTTGATAAGGCTTTATTCATATTAAATGATAAGGTAAAAACACATGAAAAATTGTATCATCATTGGTGCCGGCCCATCTGGCTTAACAGCCGGCCTGGAGTTGCTTCGTAAAGGATACCATGTGACTATTTTAGAAGCAACTGACAGTGTTGGCGGAATTTCCAAAACAGTACGTCACAATAATCAGCGAATTGACATTGGAGGACACCGTTTTTTTTCAAAAGATGAACGCGTAATGCAATGGTGGAAAGAAATTTTACCAGTTCAAGGTGCTCCTGCAAAAGACGATAAGATTTTAAATCGAAAAAGTTCTCTGGCCACTGTTGGCCCCGATCCAGAACTAACAGATGAAGTTTTTTTAATGCGGCATCGAATCAGCAGAATTTATTATAAAAATAAATTCTTTGATTACCCCATTAGTTTTAAACCACAAACCTTTATTAACATGGGATTAGGAACCAGCTTTCTGGCAGGATGCTCCTATCTGGCATCCTGTATTCATAAATTACCAGAAGATAATCTGGAAAATTTTTATATTAATCGTTTTGGACGACAGCTTTATTCCATGTTTTTTGAGGGATATACAACAAAAGTATGGGGACGTTCTCCACGGGAAATATCCGCAGATTGGGGAGCCCAGAGAGTCAAAGGCGTTTCAGTTGCAGCACTAGTAAAAAATTTACTTCAAAAGGTACTTCCCGTAAGCAAAAGAGAAACCGAAACTTCTTTAATTGAAGAATTTTATTACCCTAAATACGGGCCTGGACAAATGTGGGAAACAGTTGCAAAGAAAATTCAGGAACAAGGCGGAAAAATTATATTTGAAAAAAAAGTCACTTCTCTTGAACATAACGGCACCTGTATTACATCAGTACGTTGTAGTGATGGAAGTAAATATAACGCAGACTATATAATTTCCAGTATGCCATTACAGCAATTGATTCCCGCATTAGGAGATGCACCTTCTAAAATTCAGGAAATCGCTAAAGGACTTCCATATAGAGATTTTATAACAATAGGACTTTTGGTAGACAAGCTTGCATTAAAAAATCAGACTAATATTCCGACTTTAGGAAATATTATCCCTGATTGCTGGATTTACGTCCAGGATACAAGTGTAACCATGGGAAGAATTCAAATATTTAACAACTGGTCACCTTATATGTTAGAAAATCCCGAAAATACCGTATGGATAGGACTGGAATATTTTTGCCGTGAAAATGATAATTTTTGGAATATGGGTGAAGCGGAAAGTATCAGTTTTGCAATTAATGAGCTTAAAAAAATTGGTTTTCTGGACAATAACGTCCAAATCTTAGACAGTTGCCGAGAGCGCGTTGCGAAAGCTTATCCTGCATATTTTGATACATATAAAAATATTAACGACCTCATTGAATATATAAATATTTTCGATAATCTTTATTGCGTTGGGCGAAATGGACAACATCGTTATAATAACATGGATCATTCTATGGCAACGGCATTTGCCGCGATAAATGTTATAGAGGGAAAAGCTGATAAACATATGTTGTGGAATGTTAATACCGAAAGAAATTATCATGAGGAGAAAAAACTATGACTAAAAAAAGTATTTCTGCCAAAAAATCAGAATGGATTGTACTAATACTTTTTTCGGTTTGTTATATTTTTGTTACCATTTTCCATGAGCCATGGTTTGATGAAGCACAAGCTTGGCAAATTGCAAAATGTTCATCCGTAAAAGACATTCTTTTGGTAATCCCCCATTATGAAGGGCATCCACCACTATGGCATTTAATTCTTGCCATTCCTGCCAAAATGGGGATTCCATTCGAAATAGGATTAAAAAGTATTGGATTTATTATAACAATTACCTCAATAATCCTTATTTTGTTCGTTTCTCCAATTCCACGAATAGTTAAACTGCTCCTTCCTTTTAATTATTTTATATTTTATCAATATGGCATAGTTGTACGTCCATACTGCTTAATGTTGTTATTGCTTTTAGTGATTGCCATTATATTTCCTGTGAAAAAAGAACATCCGTTTTGGTTTTGTGGAAGCCTTGGCCTGTTATGTCTTACAAGTGCATATGGAATTTTAATGGCTGGGGGAATTGCAATCTGTGTATTGTGGGATATGATTATGGAGAAAGGAATACGCCAATTTGCCAAAAGTTTTTTTCATAATAAACAAGTGCTTGCATTATTTTTATTATTAATTTTCGCAATAATTCTTATAATAGAAATAATACCAGCTGCGGATTGTGATGTAACTACCGCAAATCCAACAAATGCACTTTGGCAACGTATTTTGTACGCATTACTGATTATGCCAGGAGAGAGTTTACTGTATACAAGCCCGTGGTTTTCAACAGAAGGGGAACTGTTGCAATACTCCGTATTTGAACCCTATCCTTTTATTGGCTATTGTTTCATTGGAATTCTATTATGGTTATGTATCTTTTGTTTATCTGGCAAAAAACTATTTAAGTACTATATAGTTCCATATATATTCTTTGCAACATTTGGAGCATATAAATACTTAGGCATTCACCATTTAGGAATTTCATTATTATTATTGATTTTTGAAATATGGATCAGTGCAAAAAACAATTCACTTGGACATGGCTGGAATATCTTGATTCCCAAAATAATGACTACCCCAAAAGAAAAACAAATTCTTGGTTCTATGGGAAAACTGGTTTTACTAGGTTGTTTGTTAATTCCTGCATACTGGAACATAAAAAGCTCTATATTAGATTTTCAAACGAACTATAGCTCCGGAAGGGCAGTATCAAAGTTTCTTAAGGAAAATGGTCTGGATAAAAAACAGATACTTTCCGGCTGGGAAACTGAAGAGTATGAACAATTATCTGAATATTCATACAAGGATATTGATACAAACGCTTTAGGTGGTGTATCTACATACCTTGCATACTTTAATCATAATATATTGTCAAATGTGTATTATGGCGATGACAACAGGGCTTTCTATCAGTACAGGCACTTAAGTGATGCAGAAAACGCAAAAAATCTAGCTTATTGGAGAACATTGGATTATCCTGATGTATTACTGGGCCGTGCAGATGTCGATACCCTTTTTGATAAAAAAATCACACTAAAAGATAATTATACTTTAGTCTATACAGTTGAATATGGCTGTGTTTGGAAAGGTAATCAGTCAATATCTCTGGATGGTATTTATTTGAGAAATGATTTATTAGATGAATATAATTTAAAGGAAGTTTCTACAGCTGGCTTTGAGCTGAAAATAACAGAATCTATGATAAGTGCATATAAAAAAGGCGAGTTGTCTATTGAAGATTTAGCAGATCAGGCAATTAAATCTTATGTTGGATATTAAAATTCAGATTTTTCTAAAAAATCAAACGAGTGTGTAAGCCAATATTTAAAAGACTTACACACTCATTCTATCAGCAATCGTTTCCCCTCTCACATCTTCTCAAACATATAATCATAATAAGTCTCCCTCGCCACCCTCTGATATTTCCTGGAAATCGGTACTTCCTGTGACTGTATTACAAACTTTCCGGCATCCATTTTTTCCACAAAATACAGACTGATAATATAACTCTGATGGCAGCGGAAAAACAACTTTCCGGGAAGCTGCTGTTCCAATTCATCCAGTTTGGCGTAGTTTTCCATTACTTCTCCATTGTCCAGATGAAGATACACTTTCCGGTTGGAACTTTCGATGAAAAGAATATTCCGGCAGTAAATGCGCCGATAACTGCCGCCAGTTTCTTTCAGCATCAAAGATGCCCTCCGCTCCATATTAGGCTTTTGCCAGAAAAAGGTAATGCAATTGTGGAGTTCGCTTACATCAAATGGATATAAAAGATATCCTGTTGCAAACACAGAAAAGGCCTCTGCATAATACCGCTGGGAATCTGTGATAAAACAAATCATCACTTTCCGGTTTCTGGCCCGCACTTCTGCAGCAAGACGCAACCCGTCACCTTCATGACGAATCGTAGTATTCAGCAGCAAAATATCAAAAGAAGATCCATCTTCATTGAGATTTTCCAGATAATCATATTCATTTGTGAATTCACTCACCTGAATCTCCATACCAGCCCCAGCAAGACCTGCACGGATATATTCCCGGTGCTCTTTTGACTTTTCCACAATTGCTGCGCGCAGCATGATGGTTTTCCTCCCTGATCTTCAATTTATTCATATCCACTGATAAAATTTACCTTATAAAACCCTACTCATAATAAGATTCCGTACTAAAACTATCCGTTGTTCCAGACACATCTGCCGGAAGTCCGCTATCTGCTTTTCCACCTTCCATTGTCTCATAAAAAGTTGCAGTCACACCAACATTCACAGCACCGGTTTCCAGATCATCTCCATCTGCTGCCACCCGGATATCACTTACCAGACATCTCCACTCTCCGGTACAAAGCTGGTTTACAAGATCCTGTGCTTTGTTGTAATTAGACGCAGAAAATGTCAGGCTAAACGCTCTCCTGATCAGATTTCCATCTCTGGTAACATCACTAAAACTGATATCATATGTATTGGCATCCTGAAGAATCTGGTTCAGTTCATCAAGCTCTGCTTTTGAGTTGTTGTAACTTCCCATTTTCCCAAGAGTTCCGTCCTCTTCAATGGAATCCAGTTCACTTTGCATTCTGGATAAAGATGCTGCTTTCGTCTGAAGAAGCATAAGCTCTGTATTCAATTCATCCTGCTGGCTTTTCGCTTCGTTAATCGCACTTCGTACAGGCTGATCAACTACCAGATAATATCCGGCACATATAAGAATTAAAGTAAGAAACAGAAGTAATGCTTTTTCCCGCGTTGTAAAATCACGACTCATGATTTTCATTCCTGTACACCTCCCGCTTCTTCCTCATTCTGTGCTCCTGCGTCTGCGTTTCCAACCGCTTCGCTTTCCACTCCACTGCCCTCATCGTTTCCAGCCGCTTCGCTCTCCACTCCGCTGCCTTCCTCATTTCCAGCTGCTTCGCTTTCCACTCCGCCGCCTTCCTCATTTCCGGCCGCTTCACTCTCCGCTCCAATGCCTTCCTCATTTCCAGCCGCTCCGCTCTCCGCTCCGCCGCTTTCCTCACTTCCAGCTTCATCCCCAGTTTCCGCCGCTTCGCTTTCCTCGTCTTCTGTAGAATCAGCCAGATAAACCACGATCTGTCCTGTAACCTTATCCGCAGCCCGCTCAGTTTCCTGGTTTCCATCTGTTACCGCAGTCATTACATTACAGTAATCCACCAGCTTCTCATCTTCCAGCTGCTGCACCAGTGCATTAATATCCGAAAGATTTTCTCCTGTTACCGGAAGGGTAAGCTGATTACCGCTAAGGCTCCAGCTACTTACAGTCACTTTTGGAAAAATCACTTCTTTCATCAGTTTCAAAACCTTCGGGCGGTTGATATAACTAAGCTCATCTACCGAAAGTCCCTGATAGGTATAATGTGCATACGTCTGCTGCAGATCTCCAAAACCGGCAATATAATCTGTAACATCATCCACCTGCTTCTGCAAATCTGATGCCAGACTTTGCTGCACACTCATTTCCACCAGACGGTCTGCTACAGCTACTTTTCCAAGAAATCCAGCTGCAGCCACAATTGCTCCGATTGCAGGAATCGCAACAAAATAATGTTTTTTCTTCTGTCCTGCAAGTGCCAGGTTAATCTGTTTTTTCGCCACGCGGGCAGTCCTTCCAAGAGCTGTTCCTGCCGCGATCAGCCACAGTGCCGGTGTACCCGATACATGATTTCCACCCATGCTCTCCAGAAGCTCTCCTGCATCGTGAATATTCACATCCAGGCTTTCCTTAAGGCTCTGACGCATTGCCTCAATAGAAGCACCACCACCACAGATCCAGATATCTTCCAGACGGCTGTCCGGATTACTGAACTGATAGAAATTTAACGCTCTCATCAGCTCTACACTAATCTGGGCAAACGCATCTCTGCACACATCACTGTTTACACAATCCTCATGATTAGCCAGAAGCCAGGTATGCGCCAGATGAATATCAATATGGAAATAATCTGCCAGCAGTTCTTCTACCTGTTCCATTCCCCGCTCAATTACACGGGTAACCTGGTGCCTGTCCCCCTTAAAAATCAAAAGACGGCTGGAAGTGCTTCCAAGGTCAAGAATTCCATATTCTTTCTCTTTGTCCTGCTCATCCTTCAGCTTGTAATGGAGAAGGTTTTCACAGGCAGAAACCTCCGGGGCGGCAAATGTCAGCTTTAAACCTGCTTTTCGCGCCATAAGGCGGATATCTTCAATATCCTCCACAGGAGCGGCCGCTGCCAGAAGTTCCATTTCCTTACGCTCAGAGCCTTCTTCATTTTTTGAATTTTCGTCTTTTTCTTCGTTCTTCTTTTTCCTGGTTTTTTTCAGTTTTTTTGCCTTTAAAGGAACCTCTCCAGATCCCCATGAATAGTCAAATGTATACTTTTTCAACTCATCCGTAATATAATCACGGAATTCATAGGGCAAATTATACACCAGCTGATCTGGTGTCATTTCCGGCATGGTTACATTACGAAGAAAGCAGATTCCTGAAGACACCACAACAGCCGCTTCTTTACAGCGGATTTTGTTTTCCCTCATGGTTTTACGAATAAGTTCTCCTGTGGTCTCCACAGAAACGATCCTGCCCTCTTTCAAAAGTCCCTCCGGCATCTGCACCGATGCAGTCTTCTGAATAGTTTCCCCTTTCATCAGAACCAGCTTTAACTGATCCTTTCCTATGTCAATTCCAAGACATGATTTTGCCATAACAAACCTCTTCTATCCTATGTCTTTTACTATGATTATTTTATCTACACTTTAAAGCAGTCCCAGATACCAGTTCACCAGGCCGTCCCCATACAGAAGCATCACATAAGACGCCATTGCAATCGCCGGGCCAAACGGAATCTGTGCATTTCTCTCTGTGTTTAGATGTTTTTCATCCAGATATTTCATAACTGCTCCTGTCAGAAGCCCCAAAACACAGGCAAAAAACAGAGCAAACAACGATGCGGCAACTCCCAGATACAATCCGGTAACCACAAAAAGCTTCAGGTCACCGCCTCCCATACTCTCTTTGCCAAGGATTTTATCAAAGATCAGTACCAGTACAAGCATAACCCCGCCTAAGCCTACGCCGGAAAGCACATGCATCAGCACATCCATTCCCTTCATTCCCATAAACGGAAGTGCCGCAAACCATGCAAGGGCAGGGATGATCACGCATCCGTTTGGGATTTCAAAGATCTCCAGATCAACCAGCGACAGGCAAAACAGACAGCATGCCAGCACCATATTTCTCACATATTCCGCTGAAATATCCCATCGTAACAGGCTAAGTACACTGACTGCTGCAAAAAAAAGTTCTGTCAGCATATATCTGGGGCTGATTTTAGTTTTACAGTATCGGCATTTGCCTCCCAGGAAAATCCATGAAAAAACCGGAATCAGATCCAGAAATCCCAGAACATGACCACAGCTTGTACAATGACTTCTTCCTTTTATAAAAGACTCTCCATGAGCCATCCGCCATGCAGCACAATTCAGAAATGAACCAAGCACTGCACCAAAAGCACCTGCCAGTACACAACAGTATATCATAAAAAACGTATCTTCATATATCGACATTTCATTTTTTCCTGTTTTCTTATTATTTATAGTTGCTTCTCCAACCGTCAGAGCAGGATCTGTATCTTACAGGCAGGATTTTTCAAACATTCTTTAGCCTCTTACATAACACTATACATCTGGAACATCGCAATATAAACTGCAAGTACGATATATCCTGCAACAACAGCCATAAAAATCAATAAAGTCGGCTCCAGTTTTTTCAGCACATCCTGGACTGCCATATCCAGTTCAGACTCATAATAGCCGGAAACCGTATGTAAAGTTCCCTCAAGCTCTCCTGTTTCCTCACCTACAGCCGTCATATCAACCAGAATATCCGGCAGGCAGCCTGCTTCTCTCATACACTCGCCAAGAGTATGTCCCTCTTCCAGACGGGAAGTCATTTTTCCAACACTCTGACTGATATAATAATTATTGATAACTCTTGCAGTAATGCTGACCGCTCTGGTAAGCTGCAAACCGGCGCCAATCAAAGTGGTCAGATTTGCTGAAAATTCACTTGCCGCGCTAAGCAGCGTAACATTTCCAAGCACTGGAATTTTCAGTGCCAGCTTCGCCACATTCATGCGGCCTTTTTCCGTGTTGGCATAGAGTTTGAAAATAATTGTAATGGCTGCCACCACCAGTGCAATAAGCAGGATATATTTCCTGAAGAAATTAGATACCCAGATCAGAGACTGTGTAATTAAAGGCAATTCCGCTTCATACGATGCAAAAATATCAATGAAAGTAGGTACAACTTTTACCATCAGCACAATTACAACGCCCACTGCAAGAGCAAGGACAAATGCCGGATAAATCAGAGCATTACGCACCTTTGCGCGCATTTTTACCTGTTTGTCATAGTGCTGGTACATGGTTTCAAAAGCTCTTGCCAGGTTTCCAGATTCCTCTCCGGCACGGATCGTTTCAATAAAAACTGCCGGCAACAGCTTACCGCCACGCTCCTGGAAACTGGTTGCAACACTTCGTCCAGCCTCCACATCCTCTGCTACTTTTTTCAAAATACCCTTTAGCTTTTTGTCAGTCATTTTATCCCCGATCAGTCGAACCGTACGGCCGATAGGAATACCAGACTGCAGGATAATGGAAAACTGAGCACACATCAGGGAAAATGCTTTCGTATTCAGACGGTTTCCACCAATTTCCATGTTCAGAAGCCCGGGCTTTTTTTCTTCTACCTCGGTTAGCTTCAGAACGATATCGCAGTCCTGTTTGATACGGTCTACCGCATCAAACTCATTAAAGCCTTCTACTACACCGGAGACTTTTACTCCGTCTTTAGAGATGGCAGTATATTTGTAGGTTGCCACTTCTCGTCCACCTTTCTGACATATACATATGACCCCATTATACAACATGCCTGTCTTTTCTGCACTTGCTGTTTGCCACATTTCTATGTCTTACACATTAGCTGTTTTTAATGCATTTCTGTGTTTTACGCACTTGCTCTCTTTATACATTTCTATGTTTTACGCACTTGCTCTTTTTATGCATTTCTGTGTTTTATGCATTCTTCTTAATATAAGCCTGATCATGGCCATACTCGATTGCCACAGATTTATCAATCTGTCTGGAACGCACCAGGTTCACAAGTGACTGATCCATGGTCTGACCACCAATGGCAGCACTTGTTGCAATGGCATTGGCAATCTGCGGAGTGTTACCGCCGCGGATCATATTTCGAATTCCGTCTGTAACCACCATCACTTCACTGGCAAGCACACGGCCTCCCATTTTTTTCTTCACAAGCTGCTGGGAAATAACTGCCATCAGTGTCATGGAAAGCTGCAGGCGGATCTGATTCTGCATTCCTTCCGGGAAAACCTGCACCATTCGGTCAATGGCATCGGAAGCACTTCCTGTATGCAAAGTTCCAAATACAAGATGTCCGGTTTCTGCCGCTGTAATAGCAGTCTCAATCGTATCTTTATCTCGCATCTCACCGATCAGAATAACATCCGGATCCTCACGAAGACTGGCACGAAGTCCCTCTGAAAAGCTTGCAGTATCTTTTCCCACCTCTCTTTGGTTGATCACACAAAGATCTGGCGTGTAAACATACTCAATTGGATCTTCCAGAGTTACAATATGATTCTTTCTTGTATGATTGATCTCATCCAGCATTGCGGCTAATGTAGTAGATTTACCGGAACCGGTTTCTCCCGTTACCAGCACGATTCCTTTGTGCAGTTTGGTAAATTCCAGTGCTGACGGAGGCAGCCCCAGAGAATCCAGTCTTGGAATAGATTCACTTAACAGACGGATAGCTGCGGATACCTTTCCCTGCTGCTTAAACACATGGCATCTGCAGCGGATTCCCCTTATTTCCCGGGAAAAATCAAGCTCTCCTGTATATTCTAATTTTTCATACATGGCATCCTTCGCCAGATCCTGGCAGAGCATATCACAGTCATCTTCTGTCAGTCTTTCATCTGCCATATTTTCCAGCTGTCCGTCCAGTCGGTATTTGGGCGGCAGTCCACACACAAGATGAATATCTGACGCTCCGTTTCTTTTGGCTAACTCTGTTAAATCTTCTACATTATACATAATCTATTTTCTCCGCTTCGTACATATTTTTTTACCTTTATCTCTGGTTTTTATACCAATTCCGACTCTTTCTTATCCTCATTCTCTTCCTGAACCGTTTTTACATCACCCGTCTCATAGATAACCCTCTGAACCTCTTCTGCTGTTGTGATTCCCTCTTCTACCAGCTCAATAGCATTTTCCCGGAGGGTTTTAAACTCGCTTCTGTCACTTGCCAGTTCCTTCTCAATAGCAGGTCTGCCGGCTTCCTGGGAGATGATTGTTCGCAGCTCCGGTGTGATTTCCAGAATCTCAAATACACCAATTCGTCCGCGATATCCAGTGTTAAAGCAGTCCGCACAGCCCTCACCACGATAAAAAATATGCTTCCTTTCTGTGCTAAGCCCAAGGCGTCTTACTTCTTCATCAGAAGCTTCATAACTCTTTTTACATTTCGGACAGATGCGGCGTACAAGACGCTGTGAAATAACACCTCTAAGCGCAGTGGCGATCAGATAGGGCTCTACTCCAATATCCTCCAGACGTTCAATGGTTCCCACCGCATCATTGGTATGAATGGTAGAAAGCACAACATGTCCTGTAATAGCGGCTCGCATACTGATCTGTGCAGTCTCGCCGTCTCGAATTTCTCCTACCGCAATAATATCCGGGTCCTGACGGAGGATTGCACGAAGTCCGTTGGCAAAATCCATTCCTGTTTTTTCATTGATCTGCACCTGATTGACACCATCAATATTATACTCTACCGGGTCCTCCAGTGTAACCAGATTTACTTCCTCGGTATTTAACTGAGAAATCATAGTATTCATGGTTGAAGATTTACCACTTCCGGTAGGACCTGCGATCAGGACAACTCCACTGGTACAGTGAATGGCACGCTGGTATTTTTCCAGGTTTGAACCGCTAAGACCGATCGAATCCGGAGTAAGATATCCGGCTCTTTTGTCCAGAAGACGGGCAACGATTTTCTCTCCATACACAGTAGGCAGGGAAGAAACTCGAAGGTCATACTCACGTTTCTTATTTTTTACATTAAATCGTCCATCCTGTGGAATACGTCGTTCTGCAATGTCCATTCCACTCATGATTTTAATACGGGAAATAACAGAATTTTGCAGATTTTTTGGAATAGTCAGGATTTTTCGAAGCATTCCATCAATACGCATGCGAACCTGAAGCTCTTTTTCCTTTGGCTCAATATGAATATCACTGGCACGCTCCAAAATGGCACGTTCAATAATAGAGTTTACCAGGCGGATGGTCGGCGCATCGTTAATATTATCATTAAGAATATTCCCGGAAAACATGTTTTCCTCGGTATTTTCCTCTTCAGTGGGAGCCTCCCGCTTCATGGCCTCAATCGCCCTTGCAGCACCTTCATTTCCGTAAAGAACCAAAATCGCATGTTCCACACCTTCTGCTGTTGCGATCATTGGCACAATTTTTTTACGGACTGCTTTTTTTACTTCCTCAATGGCATAGAAGTTCATAGGGTCACTCATTGCCAGATACAGCTCATCCTTTACAATCTGTACCGGTACGACCTGGAACTGTTTCGCAATATTTTTCGGAACAACCTGTGCCATGGAAATCGGAATTGTGGTTTTGGAAAGGTCTATGTATTCAATACCAAGCTGGAGACGCAAAGCCTCGATCAGCTCTGCCTCTGTAATGATTCCTGCCGAAATCAGCGCCGCACCCAGTCGCTCTTTGGTTTCTTTCTGTCTTTTTAATCCAAGATCCAATTCTTCAGGGGTGATTGTTCCCGCTGCGATCAGCAAGTCACCCAGACGTTTATATGCCATGACACTTTTCTCCTTGTCCTGATTTTGTATTTATCTTATCGTCAACTTGTTCACCGGAATAACATCAAATTCATTGGTAACAAGATTTTTTCCATTTTTATTCATTATAATAAGTATTACATGAAATTTATTATCACTATAGGTCACGCTTCCAATCTGCGCTTTCAGATCATAAGAACTGTAGCTTGCTGAAGAAACCAGTTTCTGCCAGATGGGCTTGTCGTTCTGATCTGTTATCTGTATAGCCAGTTCCCCGCCAGATGTATTGTTTGTCAAATTTCCTTCACTGTCAATTACAGAAAAACTGCTTTTTGTCTGTCCGTATGTAGGACTGAAATAGTTTTGCAGTGTGTTGCTGCTGTCTATTTTAATACTGGTTGTATATCGAAGTTCTGTTTCAACCACATTTGTTAAAGTGGAGCACAACTGCTTTCCATGGGATATGGTCAGTGACTCGTTGTACATCCTTACTGCAAATGTAATTCCCTGCGCCAGCACCTGACTTGCAAGGAGCAGGATCAATGTTGCCGCCAGCAGCTCTCCAAGGGAAAAACCTGTCTGTCCTGACAGCTTTTTTCGTATTTTATTTTTCATTGATTTTATGACTGTAAATCTCATGTTTTTCTCCTGTAAGCTGCCTGTGGCTCTGAAACCGGTTGAAAAAACCATAATCAAACATTATTAATATTGTCCGGTTTCATAATAAATATATTTGTTTTTTGTTTCATATACTGTCACCGGAAGCGTTGCACTGGTAGCAGAAGTCCCCGTTCCACCGGCTCCATTTGTCTGTGTGATGGTAACTGTAGCAGCATTCGTTCCACTTCCCGATATCACCGTTCCCACTGTAAAGGCAGTGGATGTATTATCCGCCTTTTTATTTACCTTTGCCGCAGAAACCACTGCCCCTGCCATCATCAGAACCGCCAGTGACAAAATCACCATAGTTACCAGTGTTTCGGCAATTGTTTCACCTGATTTATTTTTTAATTTTCTGGAAATTCTAAAGAAATTCAAATATCCTTTCATTATGACTCCTTTAGTTTACGCTGTTCTTCACCGTAGAAAATATCATTTGCCTGCCATGTATAGGTTGTGGTACTAATTTTCTCCGTTTTGCCGGATGTTTCTGAACCTGTTGTTGAATTTGTACTCACAACTCCATTAAGAGTCAGTACCATCTGGCAGATATCTGTCCCGGTTCCCACTTTCAGCTTAACTGTAATATAACAGCCTGGTTCTGCTGGTTCTGACGTTCCACTGCTTTCTACACCAGAGTCTATCATAAGCTTTGCCGTTACCTCACCGATGCTCTTTCCCTGTTCTGTAGTAATATTGGACGGTACGGAAATACTAAGCTCTTTTTCTCCAAAAGTGGAAACAGAAAATTTTTCAGTATTTTCAACATATTCCTGTACATAACCTTTCAGCATATCTCCAAAAGGAGAACGAGTGCCTATGTCCGTAGCAGCTGCCACTTTCCAGGTAGTCTCTGTTTTCGTGGAAGTCCCACTGGTTCCTGTCGTTCTGGTTTCCGTCACTGTCCGAATGACTTTGCTGTTAATAATCGCATCCTGTAAAATCCGCGCGGCACTGGAACAGGTCAGATAATTCTGTTCCGCTTTTTTGTCTGATGTCACACGTTTCACAGTAGTTACAGCACCGTTAATAATTACAACACTTAATATGGACGCTGCTAAAAACAGCAGCAGTCCGAAAAATATGGAGGTGCCTCGCCTGGAGTTTAATTTTTTTATTATTTTTTCTTTCAGCATATTTCCGGCACCTCCTTTCTCTTATTAATTTTACCCTTTTTTCTCTGAAAAAGCATTATTCACCGGTTCCCCAGCCTTCTGCCTCATCTGAAAAATCATCATTCTCATCAGGAATGATATCCACATAATCATCTGTAGAAGTATCCCATCCGGAATCTGTATCAGCACTGGAATCCGTATTATCAGAAATTGTATCATCCACAGAATCAGCATCTGGCAGATTCGTGTCTGAAGAATCTGTATTGGCAGAATCTGTATTTGCAAAATCTGTATCAGAAGGATTCGTATCAGAAGGATTCGTATCAGAAGAATCTGTCTTGACTTTCAGATTGAAGGAAGCTGTGTATCTGATTGTTCCCTCTGAATCCTTTGCATTTACTGTGATTGTAGCAGTTCCGGCACGAAGTCCCCGGATTGTCACTTCATATCCTGTCTTGTCACTGTTTGGAGTAATTGCAGTCACCTGCACAATATCACCTGTTTCGTCTGTTGCCGCTCCCACATATGCCTGTTCTGCGGAAAATGCATCAGCTGCACCGAACGCATTTTCCTCATTTTCCGGTATATCTATTTCGATTTCGCCGGCATTTGCAGGCTCACCAGAAGAAACATTCTGTGTATCTGTTGTATCCGTTGCTTCTGTAATCGTGATATCCTCTTTGGTAAGACCTTTTTCTGCAAACCACTTATCAGGATCATTTAAAACAACCGTACGGGTATCCTTTACATACATCTCTAGTGTTGTTATTGCTGTTTTATTCCAGCTCCAGCTGATTCCCTTGCCTTCTGTAGCACTTACTTCTATCCATGTAGTAAATGTATAGGAAATCTCATTGTATACATAGGTTCCTGTAACTGTCAGTGTGACAAAGTTTGTAGACTCACTTGTAACCGTGAACGTATTATTTGCTCCCATTGTAATGCTAACCGGGCCAATCTGGTCTGCCTCCACTTTCCAGGTCATAAAAGATGCCAGATTCTTCAAAGCGGAGTAATCAGCTGCAAATACGGAAATTCCGTCTGACTGATCTGTAATCATATCCACATAATTACTGTCGGATTCAAACTCACTTTCTGCTTCAAATGCGGTTTCACTTGCAAATACGGCAGATGTTTCATCCTCAGAAGACCAGCCATCATCTCCTGTTTCCTGATCCTGGAATCCCTCAGTGGCTTCTGCTGCTCCGACAACGCCTGTAGTACTGTCAAGGCTGTTTGTGCTGGTCATTAAAGCAGTTGGTACTGCATAAAGTGTTACATCTGTTGAATCATGTACCAGCTGGGTAATTGAATCCGGATCTGAAACAACAGTAAGGTCAGCAGTTACAGTCAGGGAGAAGGAAGCTGTATAGGTTTGTCTTGTTGTTCCGCTTCCAACAGTGGCTTCAACTGTGATAACAGTAGTTCCGGTTTTCAGGGCTTCGACTGTGGCTATATATTTCTTTTTATCAGTGTCATATTTAATATCCACAACCTTTGCTATCAGATCATCTTCGCTAAGAGTGGTCACACCTGAATCACTGCCTGTATCAGCTGTACTGTCTGCTGCAAAACTTGCGATTTCATCAGAGGCGCCTGTAAACTCATCCGTTACAGTACTATCTCCATTTGAACCATCGGAAAATTCCTCAGCCTCATCTGCTGCCATTTCACCCGAAAATACAGCCTGTACATTTTCGTCATTTTCGCTGGACAACGAAGCAGTAGCTGTATCACTGTCATCCCCGCTGCTGTAAGCAACGGTAAAACCACTATCTAAAGTCAGATTCGTCGGCAATACGCCTCCCTCATCTTCCAGTTCGAAAGTTTTTCGTGATTTCGCAGTTTCAGCCGTATCACCTTCGTTAATTTCCATGTTTTCGAAAATATCCATAGATGCCCGGCTTTCTTTCCAGTATATACCTTCCAGTGGCCATCCGCCATAGTGAACATTTACAGTTTGTCCGGATGTAGTCTTCTGGGTAAGGATGGTTGGGAACGGATAGTTCTCTCCGTCCAGATCTGTACGATTGCCTGGGAAAGAATATTTACCGTCAACTTTTTGGTCATTTTCGGTAACAGTAACGGTACCGAAAGTACCACTGCCGTCTTTTTGATTTAAAAGCTGCAAAAGTGTATATTTTCCAGTTTCTCCATTAATTGTTCCGTCAATTGTTGCCTCACCTGTCAGCTGCTTCCAGCTCTCCAGTGCTACAGCTGTATTATCAATGTTTGTTGCACTGCCTCCTGCACCGGCATCTCCTGTTGTAAAAGATTTCGTATCCGGAATATTAGGCCTGTAATAATAGCAATTTTCAATTTGAATTCTTGTATGATAATTTCTATCATTTTCATTCGGGGTTTCTGCATTACTTCCAATTGGATTGATAGATTTTATATAGTCAAAATATGTTTTTGGCTTACCGTAATTATCATAATTGGCAATTTTACTATATACCGCACCACTTTTCGTTGGTAATTTTATGTAGGTATAACAGTTCTTAATGATTGTTGTGGGAACGCTGCAGGTTCCCTGCTCTCCATTACAGTTTGACCATCCTACCTTACCCTGAATTTCATCACCTAATAAAGTAAGTAAATTACCTTTATTCTTTATATAGATTCCGCCGGTAATTCCACCTATAAATATCTTTGATGCATTACTATCCCAGCGCCCATACGCCCATCCCTCACTTGTTGCGTCTATTAAACAAGCTTCTGTACAGGAAATATCCCCACCAGTATAGCAGTTGGTGACATTTCCTCGCATACTTCCTACCAGACCACCAACACGGAGAGAAACTCCATCTATTTTGCTTCCTTTAAATACAGTATTTATTTCAATATTATTTACAGCTGTACAGCCTTCCAGATCTAACGTACTCATTCCGATCATGCCGCCGATATTCGCATCACCGTACGCACCCTGCTTACTGTTATCACGAATTACATATCCTGACACTGTACAATTTGTAATAACTGTATCTTTTGGAGAATTTCCCATTCCCACAGCTGCTAATCCGCAAAGTCCGCCCATAGCATACCAGCTTTTGGAGCTTTCTGGGCTACGTTGTATATAATTTCCGTTATCAGAATAAAGGATTATATTCTTTACTTTCGCACCAATAATGCTGCCAAATAAACCGGTAGCTACACTTTGACTGTAAATTTCAATATTTTTTATGGAATAAGAATTTCCATCGTAGCTTCCATTAAAGTAGCAAATATAAGCTTCCGCATTCTCCACATCCTGATTTCCCTTAGCATCATACAAAGAACCAATCTGTGTAAACAGCTTATTTGCACCAGGAGTATCAAAATGACTCATATTGGCATCCACATCATGAGACTGGATCCAGTTATATTTATTTTCATACCTTATTACTTCGTAAGAATTGCTGTCATAAGTCTTTGTTAGTGTATCTGTGTCCCCTACCCACTTCCAGTATCCATTAAGTTTTTCTTCTGTTACTTTGTAATGGGTATGTCCTCTCTGGCCATACTGATGCCATTCCTGGTTCCAGGCTGTTATCACAGTATACACAGTGTTCACACTACTGTCCTTGACAAATTCCCAATAGTTGGTGTTTGTCTTATAACTCCTGTATGCATCACAACTATTGTTATAGTCTAAAAATTCCTCTTTTGTTTGTGTTGGACTTTCGGTACCAGTCCATCTGTACTCACCAGACATGCACCCTAAATAAGTGTATGCGGTAACAGCGCTTTTATAATTATTTGGGTTTAATGTTGTTACCGCATCTTTAGCCTCATAATTCCAGTTCATATACTGCAGCTGATCTGCCGATCTGATCTCATACTCATTTCCGGCAGTTCCCGGCATGGCAAGATCCTCATTGCTTTGAACTTCCACGCCATTATCCAGCACCTCAATACTCTGTACGGAAATGGCATTGGCATTCTCACCGCCGTACTGCATTGCATTTCCAAAGAAAGGACTGATGGTAAATACATAATCCATGGAATTATATTTCAAAGTCCATTCTGCATTTGCCTGGCGGTTCTTTGCAGTCATAGTCATATACTCCCTTGTAGCATCAAATGAATTTCCGCTAATTGCGGGAGCTGTAGTATAAGCTACCACTGTAAATCCATCCAGACGCTGACTTAACGCATAAGACACATCTTCGCTGATGTCACCTACCTGGAACACACTGGAAGCCTGTGGAACCGGGGCACTTGTGGCAGGGGTGGTATCTGAATAATAATATCCGTATCCATACTGTGTAACAATACCGCCATCATCATGTTCTTTACACAGAGTGCTTCCACTTCGGCGCTCCATTGCTGAAGTAGAATTCTCTTCAGATGGAACATAGCCAATATAAGAAAAATGATATCCCGGGTTGGCACCGCCATCTTCATATTCCCAGTACAATACACCGATACCACCAAGATCTACAGGAAGCTGCCAGTTTCCATAATGAACCATAGAACCGTCAGCCCTCTGAACAACCGGTGCAAAAGGATAACTGGCATTGGAAACCTCAGAGTCAACTGTACCACTGTAATATTTGCTGATGGTTCCATAGGTATCTCCGGCCTTTTCCACCATGTCATTATAAGTTGTACTCTTTCCGCTTCCATTGTTATTATCAAACGCATACATATCTTTCAGATACTCAAACGTTCCGCCATTCAGATAATAACAGGTCGAAGCGACTTTTCCTCCCTTTGGAGAAAATCCATAGGTATCTGTAGAACCTGCTCCGGTCATTGCCACTGCACAGTAATCATTTCGCAAAGAGCCTGAATTTCTGGCTGTAAAACCTCCAATTACAGACTTGGAACTCTTGGCATAAGTTACCATGGCATTTCCAACTGCATAACTGTTCTGGATCACAGAGCTGTTTTCTCCTGCAAAGCCACCCAGATATGCGGTACCATAAAGTGCATTTACTTTCATAGACGGACTGTCAGACTGGCAGCCGGTAATCGTTCCCTGGTTACTGCCCACGAAACCACCCATATAAAGTGTACCATTACGCTGTACATACACAAGAAGTGCATCGTCCATATCATAACCGCAAACCGCACAGTTTCGAATGGTACCTTTGTTAATTCCAGCCATCACTCCCATGTAAACCGTACGGTTATTCTGGATTTTTCCTGTATAATCTACAAATGGATTTGATAAACCGCTTTCCGCTACATTCCGATAATCAGATACCAGGAATACGTTCTGGACTCTTCCTGCATTCTCTCCGATAAATCCAACTGCTGTCTGTTTTGTCTGGAAACTGATACCACGAATTTCGTGATATTTACCCTCATAAGTAGCGACAAAAGAAGTCAGACTTCCATTTTTTGCCCCAATAGGCTGCTGAACAGAAATTTTTCCATCTGTGCCTGCATACTGCTTCCAGCCTTCATCGTCTGGTCCGTATGATCCATAATCAATATCCAGTTCCTGAACGAATTTGCAGTTTTGAAGTACATTTTTATAATCTGGATAATATAAACTCAATTGATAAAGCTGCCTTGCTGTCCGGATGGAAATATCATCTATTGTTTCCGGTGCCTGATTTGCATTCACTACTGTTTTTGCAAAATGTGGATTGTAATAAAATACACTTCCTGTATCTGTATCCTCTGTACCAGAATCAGCTGTAGTGCCGTCTGTGGCTTCCGTTCCTGTCCCTTTAATTGCAGAGACTCCCTTAATGATCAGCTTCTGATAATAAGTATCACTAATCGCAGCTGCATTAACGATCTGGGATGGTAATGGATAAATCACATAGGTTTTTGCACTTTGTCCTTCTCCAATTGTTACGGAGTAATTTGTAACCGCTCCATGGAACGTATAGGTATCTTTATTTTTATCTGCATCAGCACCATTTTGATATATAACATTTACGGAATCATCATTTCCCGGTCTGTCCCCTGAAAAATAAACAATTCCATAGCCATCTCCAATTACTGTCTTATCATTTGACAAGGTAGGTGAAATATTCGCTCCAAAGAATCCGTAGCTTCCATCTTCATATACCTCATAATAAACCAGACTTCCTGGCTCAAAGGTTGCTTCCCAGTCCCCATAATGTGGCAACCCATCAATTGACGGATAAGAGTAACTGGACAATCCCTGATTTTTTAAGTTATACGGAACCGTAGATTTCGTTGAGCTTGCAAATGCTGAACTCTGCAGTTTTGATATCATGGTATCACGTTTGCTTAATTCTTTATAGCCAACCTTTGTACCTTGTTCATTTGCGCCATCGTCATCACCACCGTTTAAATAATAAATATTATTAACGGGGCTGGAAGCTACTGAATATCTTTTAGGATTAGCTGCTGTTCCTGCCAGATCCCATGTAAGCCAGGATACAGCACTATATCCATTTTTCATTGTAAAATCGCCTGTAGCAATCTGTACTTTTCCAATGAATCCACCTGCATATGTTCTGGACTTCTGATAGCCTGCCGTATAGCAGGAGTTAATTTCTCCGCCGCTAGTTGCATATCCTATCAATCCTCCGGTATAGTCACCAGTTAAGTAGGAATCAGAATAAGAATTGGTGATCTTGACGGTCTTTTCCACTTTTCCAATCAGGCCGCCTACATAAGCTGCATTCTCATCCCCCATTACTGTAGATGCGAAGCTTTTGTCAATGGTCAGCGTTTCTCCACTGGTCTTTCCGATCAGTCCTCCCTGATTCTTTGCGCCGCTGATCCAGACATCATTCTCATTTTTACCTTCCACGTCTGTTTTCTCCAGATAAACCCAACAGTTTTTCAAAGTTGTTTTACCGGTTGTCTGACCTGCAATTCCACCTGCACAGGAATCATTTTTCGTAGAATCCGAGGAAATTTTCATGCCTGATAAATGAATGGAATCTACCACAACTCCATCTGAACCATTTTTCAGGTTTGGCAACGTGGCAAACAGACCAGCTTTTTCCTGATTTTTCACTGTCAGATGATAGATGGTAGTATTTACCATCCCAGAAGTTCCCTGATACTGTCCAGTCAGTTTCTGTAAATTATTGTTGGTAATTGGAGTAAATGTCATTTCCTTATTATCAACTGTATAAGTATCGTACCAGGATTGTGTACCTTCTTTATCATCCTGCTTTTCGAAATGAATGTCACTTTGCTGCTCTGCTTCTGTAATATTGGCGGTCACACCGGAAGCCTCATCCAGATTCTGCAGATGACGTCCATAAGTAAGCACTGCTTTTGTTTTGGTGCTGTTATCTGCAAAAAGGCTGTTGGTCTTTACTGTGGTGCTCAAACCGTCGATTTTGGAGCTTTCACTTTTTACCTTTACTGTAATGGTAAGAGGAGTTCCCTCATTCAATTTGTTTACAGAAGAACTGTTTGTTCCATATAGCTTTGTAAATCTGTATGGCTGGGTTCCGTCTGTATCAAAGGTCAGATCATCCAGAGTGATATTCAGGGTATAAAGCACACCAACAATAGAACCAGACTCATTTTTATCCAAATGGGATTCGGTTCCTATATGAAGATCGTCCGCACTATGTCCAAGCTGAGTGCCATTTGCAAAAGCCTGATATTTCAAAGTAACTTTGTTATCCGCATCATCCTGCAGCGTAACTTCAAAAGACAGAGGCTTACTGTCCGGACGGAGACAGCTGATAGAAGCGATCAGCTTTTCTTCATTGGTAATCGTTACCTTCGGTGCCAAAGTGGAAGTATTGCTTCCATCTACAGCGTCTCCGCCATAATATCCTACACGGGCACCGTCTGCCAGACGCTCTTCTTTATAACGGAGGCTGTTATAACTTTCTGTGGTATAGTCATTATTCCGTGTCTCACTGTAAAACACTGCATACACGCTGGCACTTTCCGGATTATATTCTACTACCCAGTAATGGCTGTACAATTCCTCATCTACGGTATCTGTTGTCACCAGAACACTGGCAGCCTTGTTGGTATTTTCTTTCTCAGCAGCCGTGGCATAATACAGATTCTTCTTCTCTGTTGCATCAGACGGCATCGTCTGCATCTTCGTTGCCTTGCCCGATGAGGCATATAAAGAACTGTTTCCATTATTTCTAAGTTTGGTAAGATTATTCTGGACAGCGGTATAGATCAGCTCTGCCTTACTGTCCAACGCCTTCTGCCGGAGATTTTTCCTGATAGAAAATATAGCTGGCACTGCGATGGCCATAAGTATGATAAGAATCATAACTGTAGTCAGCACCTCTGCCAGCGTATATCCCTTTTCTTTTCTCTTTTTATCAAACAAATTCATAGCTGTACCTCAGTATGCTCTTGGTATTTTTCCGAAAATAGATTACGTTTCGACATATCTCATTATACGGCATGGGCTTTTCTTTCGCAACCATTCACCCTACATTTCAACCGGATGATCATTATATTTTTCAAATTCTTTTTCCATTTTCTCTAAATCCCTGAATTCTGGAGCGTGTCCCCAAAAGGCTTTCTGCAAGATGTATGCCACAAAATGAGGTATGCAGATTGCGGGAATGGTTTTTCAAACACGCTCTAGCAGCAAAGCAATTCGTAAATATCAAGTTAGGAGCAAAACACCTTTTAACCCTAACATCTTTTTTATATTACAATATAATTGTGACCAATCAGTGAGAGCTCTCTAAACTTCCCCTAAACAAGCCTTGAAATTCCCCTGTTAAACTGCTACTATTAAGATACTATTTCATGCTTTAAGATAAGGAGTTTTTTTGTAATGTCTTTTAAAGTCAGCATCATTTTGCCAGTATATAATGTAGAAAAATATCTGGAAACCTGCCTGGACAGTCTGATTGCCCAGACTTTGGAAAATATTGAGATCGTAGCTGTTAATGACGGCAGCACAGATGGAAGTTTGCACATTCTTGAGCAGTACCAGCAGAGATATCCACAGAAGGTATTTGTTTATTCCACTAAGAACCAGGGGGTAAGCCATGCCCGTAATTACGGCTTTTCCCATTCACATGGAGAATATATCTGGTTCGTGGACAGTGACGATTACATTGAGCCTGATGCATGCCGTTGTCTTTATGGAAAGGCCATAAATGATCACAATGATCTGGTACTTTTCCGTTATTATAATGTGGACGCCGAAACAGGCGAGCGCAAAGAATATATCAAAGCCTGTCATAATCAGAATTTCACTGTAGCAGACAAGCCTTATGAGCTTCCTGCCATTTCTCCTTATCCATGGATCAAATTTATCCGAAGAGATTTATTTGAGGGGCTTCATTTTCCGGAAGGAATCCGTTTCGAAGACCTTCCTGTTGCATACCTTCTGGGAGTAAAGGCTCACTCAATTGGTTATGTAAACCGCTGTTTTTATAATTACCGCAAAAATGTTGGCTTTTTGGGTGCGCTGACACCATCTACCCTTCAGATTAAAGATGCTATTATTTTCATGAAAGAGGAAATGCAGCGTCTTGGTTATTTCGACCAGTACAAAACAGAACTGGATTTCATTGCAGTGCGCCACTTTCTTTATCGTTTCTGGAAACTTCTCACCAACTATGAGAAAGCCAAAAAAGATCTGAAAATCCAGCTGGTCAATGAGCTTTTTGACTATCTGGAAGAGGAAATTCCAAACTGGCAGGACAATCATTATGTAAAATATTCTCTTGCCCCTCACATTGCCCGGATGATGTATCTTTACGGCTCCCGCAAGGAAATGCTCCGTTTCGTAAAGACATGTGGTAAAAAACGCCCCGGATTCCAGAAGGACTGGTTAAAGGAATATAAAGCTGAACATGCCCCCATCCGCAAATACCGTCCTGCAGCGCAGCTTGAAAAGGATAATGCTGCAGCGCAGATTTATCATCTGGCTTATACCGGAAGCATTGCGCCTGACCCGGAGCAGATTTTCCTGGAAGCAGGGCGAGGCACCAAAATCCCTACCTGGCTTTTGAAACTGATCCTGCACCTTGAGAAGAACCACAGCGACCATCACATTGTGCTGTCTTTACAAAAGAAATCAAAGCCCCTTCTTATGGCCTTACTGAACCACTATCTGCCCGGAAAAAAGAATACACTTCCTTCTAACATCACACTGGTTCAGCCTCATACCGAAGCCTATGGCAAGGCACTGGCACTTTCCGGTTATGTGATCACAGACGGACCGCTGCCCTGGTATTTTTGCAAGGAAGAGGGCCAGTTCTTCCTCCTTTACTGCGGACACACCCTGTATCCAAAAACAATCTTAAACACACAGGTTTCTGTTCCGGACACAGGTCTGTGGCAGCACAGTATGTTTATGGCAGACTGTCTTTATTTCAGCAATGAAAAGAACCGCAGTATTTATATGAAAGAGTGTATGCTTGAGGGTATTTGTCCTACACCTTCTGTTGTTGGTAATTTCAATGAAATGACAATGACACCGGAGCTTTCTCTTCGTGAAAAACTCCGCAGCAGCCTGCAGATGGATAAAAAGCAGACGATTTTGTATGCGCCTCTTCTCCCCGGAGAAAATTATGCGGATGTGATGCAGACCTACCGTAATTTTATGTCAACTTTGTATGAATTTGACCAGGAATTAGATAACCGCCAAATTGTATACTTACACCTTGAAAATATAAAAGAAACCGATTTATCTGTTTTCAGACACATAAAAGCAATGCCCCGGGATGTTGACATTTCCGATTTTGCAAATGCATGTGATGTATTCATTTCGGATTATCACTCAGCGTTGACGGCTGATTTTTCCTCCGGCACGAAAAAGATTCAGTTTTTAAGCAGCGAATATCTGCCTGTTTTGGGCGAAAATGCAGATTTCATGAAAAGCAATACTTCTTCTGAGAGAAATGCTTGTTTTAATGAAAATACTTCTTGTGAAGCAGCTGATAATCTTTATGCAAAATATAACAATATTCCCAAAATTGTGGAGTACTTAGATGAGGTCAGAAGAACGCAGGATGATTCGACAACAGACGCTATTGTTTCAGGAAGTCAAACGCCAGATTCTTCAGGAGCTCAAGCTTCTGTAGGGCGTGTTTCTGCCGCCGACAGCGAAAGTTATCCGCTTACAAGCGTCCTGGACTCCTTACTAAGTGGACGCCCACTGCCTTACCTGGAATCCGTTTCTCATTCAGACCGGACTCATGTACTTTATTACACTGGCAGGGAGCTTTCTTTAAATCTGATTCAGGATTTCAACACTATGGCAGCGCAGTCACCGGACAAACAGTTTTGGCTGGCTTATAACGATTTTAACAATTCCAATTATTTACAGTATCTTGACAAACTGTCACCGGAATGCTTTTTCCTGCCGCTAAAACCTGACCAGGTCAGAAATAAACAATGGTTGTTTGCCGACACTTTTACTGAAAAAAGAGTTTTTTCCAGCATTTATCCTCTTTCTCATGTTCTGACACTTGGAAAAGAAGAATACAAAAAATTGCTGAACAAAGTGCTGTTTGATGAGGTAATCATTACTTCCACCGATAATCTGAAAACCATTGCCACTTTACTTGCTGCGGCGCCATCTGCTTCCTATACATTTGATACATTCAGTCCTGAACAGTATGCAACCTCACCGACCTACAGGCAGCGTTTCGGCTTCCTGTGCCGTCTTATGAAGAGTATTGGTACCACAGGGGTTCCGGAGAAACTGACCGAACTGAAACGCCCAATTAAATTAAGCGTTATCATTCCGGTTCATAATGCGGAAAAATATCTGAATGAAACTCTTGACAGTGTACTTAGACAGGATATAAAGGATCTGGAAGTGATCTGTGTAGACGATGCTTCTACGGATGGCTCCGTTGCCCTGATCAAAGAACGGCAAAAAAAGGATTCCCGTATTATTCTTTTGCAGAATGAAGAAAACCGATTTGCAGGTTATTGCCGTAACCGCGGACTGGAAATCGCCCAGGGCGAATATGTTCATTTCCTGGATGCAGATGATATCGTAGAACAGGGTGCTTATCAGAAATACTATGACCTGGCGAAAGCAGCAGATGCTGATCTGATCAAGGGATGTGCAAGCTGTTTTGATAACGAAACAGGTGAAGTATCCGACACCCCTTTATTTGCACTTTCCAATGTTCCGGAAAACGCATTTGATAAAGTGCTGACCTTTTCCCAGAAGCCAGATGTTTTCAGCCATATCAGCGTAGTTCCCTGGAATGGCATTTATAAAAGAAGTTTTCTTATGGAAAAAGAACTGCGATTTAATCATCTGGTTTGTGTAAATGACCGCTCTTTCTATAGCGAAGCAGTCTTTGCCGCCAGCCGGATCTGGCTTACACATGATAAAATCGTCCGTTACCGCATTAACAACGGAGCGTCTCTTGTAGGAAACAGAGCACGGAACTTCCACTGTGAATTTGATTCCTATGCAATGATCATGGAACAATGTAAAAAGTACAATATAAAAGACCGCCAGCTGGCAGTCGTAATGGAGCGTGAGCTGATTGATATATTTATCTGGTATCGTAAATACAAGAAAGTTCCGGAGGTTTCGGAAGAAATTATTTCGCAGACTGCGGCATTTTCCCGGAGTCTGGATATTATGCCTCTTGAAGAATACCCGCCAGCTTTCAAATGGTACTATGATTATCTCACTTTTTTACCGGAATTTGAAACCCTTACGCAAAATTATAACAATATTGCCGATTTCAAAAAACGTGCAAAAAAATTAATGCCGAAATGCAAAAATATGGCAGACTTTAAGGCACAGATGATGAACGTACCGGAAAATACAGATGTCAATACTGCTGATATGGAAAAACAACCAGAATAAAAAAGCATTACGCAAATATACGTCACAATTTGCTGAGATCTTGTTTAGATGAAGGCTTACGTAGCCAACTACAGCGCCTCTATCTGAACAAGATCTCCCATAAGTGAAGTTGTAGATTACGGAAATGGTTTTGAAACATACCTTAGAACGTGTTTAAAAAAGTCGCTAGCACCTTATCTTCCTTGTCAGCTCAGGATATTGATCCAGTACCTCTAAAATATTACTTGTGTTATTCCTATAACTTTTCTCCGAGAGCTGTTTAGGATTCACCTGCATGATCAGCTTTTTAGCTTTAAATGTAGCAGCTTCATTCTTTTTCTGACTGTCATTTACTTTTTTCCCTATATATACCTGTTCAATATCTTTGCAAAACCAGACAAACTCATAGTCTTGCTCCTGGCAAAATGCTTTCGCCTCTTCCAAAAATTTCAAATCCTCCTGTTTGCTGTCATATTCATCACAGTCAAAACAAAATAAAACGTTTGATTTATTTTCTCTTGAACCAGCTTTATACTGCGATATTAATTTCTCAATTTCTTTTATTTTCTTTTTATATTTTCCCTTTCCATCCATATATACCACACTAAGTTTAAGCTGTGTTGTATCATAAGAATAAAACTGTTCAACTGTATCTTTAATATAAATCCAGTCCGAATTACATTTTTTATTTGTTTCAACAACGAAAATAAGCTGAACCCCCACTATTTATCCTCCTCATCAAAACCAAACACTCCTATGAAATCAATAGAATCCACATTAAACGGAGACCCTTCAATCATTCCATTTCTGTAAAGTTTAGACGGAGAATAATTGCCGTTTTTGGTCCAGGAATAGATGTTATGATTTTCAGACAGAAAATCAATAGATTTTTTTCGATTCTTTAAAACATCCATAGGACCTACATTATGTGTTGTAAAGCAAAGCTGTCCTTGTCCATATTCCATTAAATACTCCAATAATGCACATAAGTAAACATCATGAAGGTTGGAATCAAATTCATCAATAAATACAATTCCTCCCTGAACCATCTCTTTCATATACGCAAACAGCTGAATCAGTTTTTTGATTCCTGTACTTTCGTATTCAGCATGAATTTTATAATTTTCATACTCCATTATCAGATCACATATCCACATAGTTCTGCTTTCTTTTTTATCAATCAATATATCCTTCAAATCCGGTTTAAAAATATGAAGAAATTCATATAGACTTTTTATAGTTTTTTCAAAATGTGCATATTTTTTTCGAGAAATAAGATTTCCACTGGGAGATATTATGTTTAACCAGGAATGATCTATTTCCAGATAGCTTGTCAATAAAGAATAAATCTTATCTCCGTAAATTTTACTTTCCCCATAATTATCCAAAGAGTTTTTGGCTATATATTCCCTGTGATTATCTGATTGATCTAAATATACATAAAGCTTTCTTCCCAAAAAATAAAGAAAAAATATCCCTACAGAAGAAATATTAGCTGAAAAGTCTACCCTTTCAGGTTCATGAACCAATATTTTTTCATAAAACAGAACAGCCATCGTTGCAGTGGATAATAAATTCATAGTTTTATTGGAAATCAATGCATACAGTTCTTGTATTCTTTCTTTTCCATAAAGATAAATCAGTTCACCATCAACAACTTTGAAAATATCACTCATTTCTTCGCTCTTTGAAGTTGCTTTCCGGGCAGATAAATTTTCTGAAGCAATCACAAATTTCCCCGTTATATCTTTTTTCAGCATTATAGAATACCGAAAATGGAATAACTCGCTCTCAACTTTCACCACATAATCTACTTCTATATACAACTCCCCAGTCCTTTTATTCACTATTGCATCCAGATTTTTCTGTGCAATCGGGTTGCTTAAGTATCCCGAATCTGTAAGCAGTTTTCTCAATATTTCAACAGAGGTTACAATACCTGATTTTCCGGAACCATTCATGCCATAAATACCTTTAATATTGTACTCCTGTGTATCCATATTTTTTGTAATTGTTTTTTTATAGAAGGACAGAGAAACCATCTTATCCAGGTTTTTTATCCCTTTGACAGAATAATTAAGCATGTATAAATCTTTCACTCTAAATGCCTCCTGAAATCAATTTTTAGTATTCTCTATTATTATATCACGCGATTTTAGAATTATAAATACAAAATGTATTTTTCTTCCCACCCCATTAGCAGTGCAAGTCCTGCGCCTGTGCACTGGTCAAGCCCGATCTTCTCTTTTTCAAGAAGAGCATTTACTGCTTTTCCAGTAGCCTTCGCAAGCTCCTCTGTGGTATTTTTGCCACCAGCAGCTGCCACATCTGCTGCAAGTAATTTATTATTCTCATCAACAAGACCGATCATGGTTCCATTTTCAGTCACATTGATTCCGATTCGCACCATTCCTGCATTTTCACGAATAGATGTAATAAGGGCATCACAGGTTCCTTCAATTTTATAATCGCCGGTACTGGCCGGAAGGAAAAGACTGTCTCCTTTTTTGCAGGAAATTGTCTCGCCATCTGCTGTGATTGTTCCTTCTCCATCCAGCATGAGAATACTGATAAAAGTTTCCTCTGTTACAGTTCCCTCCACACGTACAACCAGATAATATTTTTCATTTAATCTTATAACTGTAGTTTAGTCATACAATACATCCAACACCCACCGTCTGCAATTTCATGTGTAGCACTGTCAGTTCCCAGCGGTTTTGCAAGGTATATTCCTTAGCAGACCATTTCAGGAGCGCTTTTAATGTAGCAAAGATCCACTGGTTACGGAGACTTGGCGCGAGGGCTCTCCCGAGCGTCGTAGTCGCAGTTACCAGTTAGCTTTGCGGAATGTTGCTCCGGTCTGCGTGGAATATACCTTGCAAAACCGCGTCCGGGAAACCATTCCCCCCACACATTAAATAGCAATATAAAAAAAACGGGAAGCCACAATCTCTCCCCGTCATTTCACATATTTAATCAGCCCAGCGCCTACTTCCGCACACTCTCTTTTTCCACTACATGCCCCGCAACAATAGCGAGTCCCCTGCTTCTTTTGTCATATCTTTTCTGAGCATTTCCAGTTTTGCAACTGCATCCTCAAGGGACTCACCCTTTACACCGAAATAATAAGTCCTGTAGTTGGAGCGGATTGGTACGGAATTCATTCATCATGCTCTGAATCTGGGCTGCACCGTCAATTCCTTTTAAGGTAACTGTTCATAGCTTTCTTCCAGGCCAAATACATAATGATGGCTTCCACTTTGCGAAAGATTTGTAAATTTTTCCAAATCAATCTTATAATCGTTTATTGATACGCAAAATTTTTTCTGCTATACTGATAAACAGATATAAAAAATTATTTTTTTCTGACAATACAAAAATCAAAGAGCAGTTAAGAAATTATTTCATATGCTCCTGACAGAAAGGATTCAAAAATGGCAATTAACCCGATGAAATTACTGGAACTGAAAAATCTCTGGGCCGCATTTACAAGACGGCATCCAAAATTTCCCCAATTCCTCACTGCCGTACAGCAGGCCGGCATACCAGAGGGAACTGTAATTGAAGTTACAATCACCCCTCCTGACGGCAAAACATTTACCTCCAACCTGAAAGTAACTGCCGAAGATATAGACGCTGTGAAAAGTTTACAGAATTATCAATGAAATTTTAGCTAAATTTTATCTGGATTTTACGGTTTTTTTGCACAAAAAAATTGAAATTTTTATACAAAGATTGTATAATATATCTCAAAGACATGAAAGTGAGGGTTCACCATGAAACAGAACAGTATGTTAGCAATGATTCTGGCAGGCGGCCGTGGAAGCCGTCTTCACGATCTTACCAACAAAGTGGCTAAACCGGCGGTTTCCTATGGCGGAAAATACCGTATCGTTGATTTCCCCCTCAGTAACTGCGCTAACAGCGGCATTGATGTAGTAGGCGTACTGACACAGTATGAGTCAGTTGAGCTGAACAGCTACGTTGCAGCTGGCGGACGTTGGGGACTGGATTCCAAAGAAAGCGGTGTATATGTTCTTCCACCACGTGAGAAAGCAGATACCGGACTTGACGTATATCGCGGAACAGCCGACGCGATCTCCCAGAACATTGATTTTATAGATCAGTACGATCCAGAGTACCTCCTGGTTCTCTCTGGCGACCATATTTATAAAATGAATTATGATAAGATGCTTGCTTACCACAAAGAGAGACAGGCTGATGCCACTATCGCAGTTATTGAAGTTCCTCTTAAGGAAGCCAGCCGTTTCGGTATTATGAACACAGACGGCGAGACAGACCGCATCACCGAATTTGTTGAGAAACCACCGGTACCACAGAGCAATCTTGCCTCTATGGGTATCTATATCTTTAACTGGAAACTTCTTCGCAAGCTTCTTCTTGCAGATATGAAGAATCCGGATTCCAGCCATGACTTTGGTAAAGACATCATTCCCACTCTTCTGAACGATGACAAGAGACTTTTTGCATATCGTTTCAAAGGCTACTGGAAAGATGTTGGAACAATTGATTCCCTCTGGGAAGCAAATATGGACCTCTTAAATCCGAAGAATGAACTTGACTTAAGTGACCGCGCATGGACTATTTATACAGAAGATGTAACCGTTCTTCCGCAGTATATCGGAGCAGAAGCCAAGATCAAAAACGCATACATAACCCAGGGCTGTGTGATCGAAGGTGAGGTCACCAATTCTGTTATCTTTACCGGCGCAAAAGTAAGGCCCGGTGCCAAAGTAATTGACAGTGTACTTATGCCAGGTGCTGTTGTAGAAGACGGCGCAGTTGTAGTACGTGCCCTTGTTGCCAATGGTATTACCGTAGGTAAGGGTGCTCTGGTAGGAAGTGCAGACAGCGAGCACATCGAGCTTATTGCGAAACGTGTAAAGGGGGCCGAATAATATGTATAAAGCATTTGGAATTGTAAACTCATCATCCAGAAACATCAGAGTAGAGGGACTTGAGGATTATCGTCCCATCGGAGCATTCTCCTTCCTGGGCAGATATCGTGTTATCGACTTCCCAATTTCTAACTTAAGCAACAGTGACATTGACCGTATTCAGATCTATGTGCAGGAAAAACCACGTACACTGGTTGCACATATCGGTACCGGCCGTCATTATAATATCAACTCCAAACGTGGTAAGCTGCAGATTCTTTTCTCCGATGCAGGTCAGAGAAACGATATCTACAACACTGATATCGCAGCTTACTATGAGAACCTGGAATGCATCAAAGAAATGCATCATCCATATGTTGTCATCACACCGGATTATATGGTATATACAGCAGATTTCACCAAGCTGATCGACCAGCATATTGAGTCCGGCGCAGATATTACCTTACTGTATCATTCTGTTGATAATGCCAAGGAAGCTTTCCTCAGCTGTAATATTCTGAACCTAAACAAGCAGAAAGGTGTACTTTCCATTGAGCCAAACCATGGCAATGCAAAGAGTCGTAATATTTTCATGGATACATACATCATGAAGAAGGATCTTTTTGTTGAACTGATCCATAAAGCAAGAGCAACCTCTTCTGCTTTTACTTTGGCAGATATTATCAATGAGCTTCATGATGATCTGGATGTACGTGGAATTTCCCATCGTGGTTTCTTCGCTTCCATCACAGATTTCCAGAGCTACTATGATGCAAACATGGACCTTATCGATATCAAAGCAGCACAGACCCTGTTTGATCCGGAATGGCCCATTTATACACGTACCAACGATTCCTGCCCGACTCATTACTATGATACAGCAGAAATCCGCAATTCCGTTATTTCCAATGGCTGCCAGGTTGAGGGAACTATTGAGAATTCCATTATCGGCCGTGGATGTATTATTCACAAAGGCGCAGTGATTAAGAACAGTATTGTTCTTGCAGGCGCAGAAATCGGTGCCGATGTTCATGTAGAAAATCAGGTTGTAGACAAGCTGGTTAAAATCCAGCATGTAAAAGAGGTTGTCTCTGAGGACGGACGTCCGGGATATATTAAGAGAGCAGATGTGATCTGACCTTTTTGTAAATCTTTATAAATTCAACTTAAGCAAAAGCGTTCCGTGCATTTTATCCGCCGGAACGCTTTTATTATAGTAACAAAAATCCGAAGCAGATTCCCCCGCCTCGGATTCTTTTATTTCCATTTCTCACATATACTCTTTCAGATTCTCACCTGCTCCAGAAGATCATCCACCTTACCAGGTCTGCAGACCCCTGTAATGGTAAGCTCCAGCTTCACACCCGGCAGTTCAACAAACACCAGGGCTTCCACTTTTCTGCGGATCTCCTCCAGCAGCTTATCAAATTTATCTTTCTCTATGTCTGAGAAAACCAGTACAAAATCGTCTCCGGAATACCGCAGTGCTTCGCCGCTCTCACCTACAGTCTCATGAATAACTCGGGCAACCTGGCGCAGCACATCGTCACCTGTCTGATGTCCAAAAGATTCATTAATATGCTTAAAGCTTTTGATATCTGCCATGGCAACTGCTGAAACCTTTTCCATTCTGCACAGCTTTTCTGCATAGTAACGTTTATTATAAATTCCGGTCACCCAGTCAATATAGGACTTCTCTTTATGAATGCGGATAGAAGAAAGTACTTCTTCTCTTGAATATCCTTCCGGGATAAAGGAGTCATCCAGCTTTGATACCATTTCAAGACAGCATGGCTTGCCATCAATTTCCACATACATTGACACAATCTGGAAAATGTCGCGCTCTGTAATTTCGAACTTCATCATCCGCTCTTTGGTTCGGACAGTCTTTGCTGAAATACAGTTGCTGCATCCCTCATTCCGGTTCCATACTGCATAACAGCTGAATTCGCTTTCCCAGACTCTTCCATCCCGCTCTACATGAATCAGCTTCTTGGTAACCGGGTTTACATAACGTACAAGATCATAGGTAATCTGCAGATACTGAAGCAAAATCCACGCTTCATCCCCAGTAATCGCAAATCCCTGATTCTTAAACCGGTCATAGAAATTAGAAAATTCTGCACTTCTGCAGTGGTTCACTGCCGCATCCTCCAGTGCACTGACAACATCATAATCCTTATCAATATCCGTCAGCTTACCTACAACACCTGTATATTCTTTCTTCTCATCAGATGCCCAGATTACCTTACAGTCACAGCGGTAACGCTCTGGTCTTTTGCCATCTTTTGTCTGAATATCACTGATGACATAGGGATTCTCTCTGGTTGCCTGTTTTATTTTTTTCAAAAGGCGCTGCAGCGAGCCTTCTTCAAATAATTCATTAAAAGTCCCCTTCTCCATAGGAGAAAGTAGTGGCTCATTAATCCCGCTTCTTTTGGCTCCGGCTTCATTCAGATTCAAAATCGGAGGGGAAACGGTATAGGTAAAAATAATATTCTCAGAACCCTCAGACAGGAACTGAAAACGCTGTCTTTCACATTCCAGCTGCTGAACAATCTTCTCTGAAGAGTCCATCTCAAAATCATGGAACCGGTTCGCCATATTCGATATGTTCGTATTATCATACCGGATATTGGACTTCACGCTCATTTCTTTCTTCAGGGTACCGGAAATATCCAGAAGACATTCCAGCAGCAACGGGTTAAAAGCCCCGCACTGACCTGCAAGAATCATCTCGATGGCTTTCTCATGGGAATATGCTGCCTTGTAGCAGCGCTCACTTGTAAGTGCATCGTAAACATCAGCAAGAGAAACTGCCTGCGCTGAAACAGGAATCTCCTCTCCCTTCAGTCCATCCGGGTAACCGCCTCCGTCATAACGCTCATGGTGCCAGCGGCAGATTTCATATGCAGTCTTGACAAGGGGTTCATCCTTCTGCTCAAAAGGAAGCTGCTCCAGCATATTGGCACCTGCCATGGAGTGTCCCTTCATAACTGTAAACTCCTCTGCCGTCAGACGTCCCGGCTTATTCAGGATCTCATCCGGTATGGTAATCTTACCAATGTCATGAAGTGCAGATGCAGTACTGATAAGCCCAATCTCCTCCTGGCTTATGGTATATGGATTATTCTCCTTCTGTACCAGATGGCGGAGAAGCATATCTGTGATCACCTGAATATGCAGAACGTGTAACCCGCTCTCTCCATTACGAAATTCCACTATATGAGAAAGAATACTGATCATCAGCTTACTGCTTTTTTCTTTTTCATAGATCTGGTTGCTGACGATGCTTGTCATGCGGCGCTGTTTCGCTCCCAGCAGAATCGCATTGGCAGAACGTCTGCGTACCATATTTACATCAAAAGGTTTCCCGATAAAATCTGTCACACCCAGGTCGTATCCCCGCTTAATGTAAGCAGGAGAATCTTCCGCTGAAATAATGATTACAGGAATATAATCAATCCAGCGCTCTTTATTCATATAGGCAAGTACCTCAAATCCATCCATCTGAGGCATAACAAGATCCAGAAGTACAAGTGCAATCTCCTCTGCATGCTTCTGCAGATAATCAACTGCCTTCACGCCGTCCTCTGCCTGTACAATATCGTATTCATCTTCAAGAATTGTAGCCAGAAGATCCCGGTTCATCGCAGAATCATCTGCAATAAGTATCTTCTGTCTTTGCTGCATTACTGCTTCACTCATGTGTCTTATCCTCTGCAGGCGTGGTTACCCCCCCCCCACACCCTGTCTCACCGTTTTCTGACAGCTCTTCTGATCCTGGGTGCCATCATTTCTTAATAACTCTGTTTGCTTGATCTTTTCTCATATCGCCCTTGTTTCCCTGTCGAAAATCCTTATTTTTGTGTAGGGGATCAAGCAACAGAATTGTCAAGAGTATTCAGATATGTATTTTTAGTTTAACAGTCTGATATGTCAATGTCAACTTATTCATTGTAAAAAATGAGGTTTCTTGTGAAAAATGCCCTACAAACAGCTGCAACTCTTGCACAATCCCACACCCTATTTTATAATAAAACAAGAATTGCAGGATCTGCTTTTACAGCGTAACAATTCATAAATATCTTTTGACTTTAACATCTTAGGAGGTTTCAAATATGCAAGTTACCAGACCTGATTATTATAAAAGTTTTTCCTGTGTTGCAGGAGCCTGTCCGGATACCTGCTGCGCCGGATGGCAGATTGTAATTGATGATAAAAGCCTGAAAAAATATCGTCATGTAAAAAACGCTTTCAGAGGCCGGCTTCACAATGACATTGACTGGAAGGGTCATGTTTTCCGCCAGTATCACCGGCGCTGTGCCTTTTTAAACGAAGAAAATCTTTGCGACATTTACAGTGAAGCAGGAAAACGGATGCTTTGCGACACCTGCCGCAAATACCCCCGCCACATTGAAGAATTCGAAGGGCTTCGCGAATACTCTCTTTCCCTTTCCTGCCCGGAGGCTGCCAGAATTATTTTAGAAAAATCTGATAAAGTAACATTTCAGACTGCCAAAGTTCCTTCCAGGGAAGAAAATTATAACGATTTTGACTATTTACTTTTCACTGCACTGATGGACACCCGCGATCTCCTTATTGAGATTTTACAGAACCGTCAGATTCCTATGAACCTGCGTATGCAGAAGGTTCTGGCAATTGCAAGTGACTTTCAGCGCTGTGTAGATAAAAATGAGCTTTTTCGCTGGGAAGAAATCCGTGAAAGGCACAAGGTCTCCGGCTTTGGAAAAGATTTTACCCTGAAAGTGCAAAAGCACATAAATAAAGAAGTTTCCCCGGAACATCTTATGAAAAAGTTCTGGGAAACAATTGTTCCAAAAATGGAAGTTCTAAGGCCTGGCTGGCATGAATTTTTGCAAGAAACTCTGACCCCTTTATATGCCAGACACTCTAATTACCGTCAGCATTATACAGATTTTTCCCAGGCCTATCCTGACTGGAACATTCAGGAGGAGCAGCTTCTGGTTTACTGGATTTACACTTATTTTTGTGGTGCTGTTTATGACGGAGAAATTTTTTCCAAGGTTAAAATGGCTGTAGTCTGTACTCTTTTTATTCAGGATCTGGACATGGGAACTTACCTTCGCAATGGCCGGGTTTTCTGCCTGGAAGATCAGATTTCCATCTGCTACCGTTTTTCAAGGGAGCTGGAACATTCTGACCTGAATTTAAACACAATGGAAAATATGTTATCTATGGAAAAGCTGTTTTCATTAGAAAATATGCTCCGGGTTTGCTAAAACGATTTCCCGTATTAGAGCGTGTTTGAAAAAGGCTTTCTGCAAAATGGGGCGTGCAGATTACTGAAATAATTTTTCGCACGCAAAAACAGGAAGAATGTTTTCTCTGAAAATCTTCTTCCTGTTTTACATTATCAAAGGGACAAAAGTCCTTTTTTACTTTTTCTTTAACCAGAAGAATCCATACGCAGGAATGTTCACTCCTGCTGCCTCCATCTCCTGTCCGGTGATCAGATCCTTATACAGTCCGTCTCGCTCGTTGATCCATGCTGTTTTATCGTATTCACTGAAGTTGAAAAGACCATAAATCTTTTCTCCATCGTAATAGCGTCCAATACACAGAATACTGTTGTCCCAGGTTTCCACTGTCCAGGTATCTGCATTTGTCATAAATGCTTTCTCTGTTTTGCGGATTTTTTCCAGCTGATTCAGACGTTTGTTAATCTGGCCCTCTACCGTTCTGGGATTATCGCTTTTTGCAGCAAGCTCCCAGTTCATAACACCTCTGTGAATGTAACGGGAATCCGGTGCTTTGTCCGGATCATTTTTGTAGGAATAATCATTTACCTGTCCGATCTCGTCTCCACTGTAAATAACCGGAATTCCAGACTGCATAAACATATATGCATGAAGCATAACATCCATCTGGATTGCTTTTTTCATAGCCTCTTTATTCTTCTCGAAACCGGCCTTTTCCACACCACACATAGAAGCTGTAGTTCCGCAGAATCTTGCATCACCGGTAACCGGATCCTCATTATAAAGAACACCGCGGCTGTTGCTTTCGCCTGCGTATCCCTGGAAATAATCATTCAGATATTTCTTGTGGGAGCGCTCCTCGATGCCTTCCTGTTTTAAGGTTGCGTAATCCAGACCCCAGCCAATATCATCATGGCAACGCAGATAATTCAGGAACACATAATCCTTCGGCAGTCCATTTACAATATCAAGCTGTTTTTTCAGCAGGCGCACATCTCTGGTAGCAACTGTGTGCCAGGTAGTTGCCATTGTGGTTACATTGTAAAGCATGTGGCATTCCGGTTTTTCCACTGTTCCAAAATAGGGAACGACTTTCTCCGGCTCCATAACAACTTCGCCAAGAAGAAGAATTCCCGGGCAGACGATCTCGCTGATGAGACGCATCATACGGACAATGGTATGTACCTGTGGAAGGTTTCTGCATGAAGTATTCAGCTCTTTCCAGATATATGGCACTGCATCAATTCGGATAATGTCGATTCCTTTATTTGCAAGGAAAAGGAAATTATACATCATCTCATTGAATACCCGGGGATTTCTGTAATTCAGATCCCACTGATAAGGATAAAATGTTGTCATAACATAATGTCCGATTTCCGGAAGCCAGGTAAAGTTGCCCGGTGCCGTAGTCGGGAATACCTGGGGAACAGTTTTCTCATAAAGAGATGGGATATATGGATTGTCATAGAAGAAATAACGGCTCATATATTCTCCATCACCCTGACGGGCTTTTTTCGCCCATTCATGATCTTCGGAAGTATGGTTCATGACAAAATCCATGCACACACTGATGCCTTTTTCGTGGCATGCACCGGTAAGCTCTTCCAGGTCATCCATTGTTCCCAGATTTTCCTGCACTTTACGGAAATCTGCCACTGCATAACCACCATCGGAACGTCCCTTAGGTGTTTCCAGAAATGGCATTAAATGAATGTAGTTTACATTGTTTTTCTCAAGATAATCCAGCTTGCTTTCTACACCTTTCATATTTCCTGCAAAGTTGTCGATGTAGAACATCATGCCAAGCATATCATTTTTCTTATACCACTGCGGATCAGCTTCACGCTTGATATCCAGGTTTTTCAGCGCGTCCGTACGCTCTTTGTAGAATGCCCACATCTGGTCACACAGTTCGGCAAACATAGAATCATTTCCGTAAAGCTCCATATATAACCAGCGTAATTCATCTACCTTTTTGGACATTCGGTCTGCGAAGATCTTCTCCGCATTTGTTTCTTTTGCTGTCTTTGCCACCGGCTCCGCTTTTTTCTCTTCTTTTACTGTTACTGTTTTCGCCACCGGCTCCGCTTTTTTCTCTTCTTTTACTATTTTCTTCTCCACTGCTTCAGTTACTTTTGCAGCGGTTTCCACTTTCCCTGTTTTCTTCTTTTTTTCCCTCTGATTCACTTTCTCATCCTCCTCGTAACTGCCCGTTTTCTTTCCAAGACATTATACCTGACACGCCAAAATCATTTGACCTTGTTGGTATTTTGAAAATTTCTCAGATTTTTAATTCATATTTTGTAACATCCATTTCCACCTTGCCATCTGCAAAGAAGGAAATTCCATCAGCTTCCAGATCTGTATAAAGAGTCGCGGTCAGCACATGTTCCCCGTCATTTACGAAAATTTCTGCACTGTAACGATCCAGAATAAGGCGAAGCTTTATTTCCCCGTTTTTGCTGTTTACAAGGCTTCTTCTCTGGTGAATAATTGCCCTTCTGGAGCCGGAGAATTTACGGTCAATCTTCAGAACTGACTCATAGGGGCGGAAACTAACTGCAGTATGATATGTCTCATTCTGTGCAAAACGTACTGCAAATTTCTTATAAATATCCTGTACATTCCCTGGACGAAGGGTAATTTCCATATCAACACATCTGCCTGATACTCCATCCAGACGGATCACATTCTCAAAAGCTACATTTTTATGCTCTACTTTACCTGTGCGAAGGTTCTCCAGCTCCCGAACTGGTTTCTGGATCAGACGTCCCTCTTTAATGGAAAGCTCTCTTGGAAGGCTCATCTGTCCGAACCATTTTCCTTTTGGAATCCGGTTATTGCTGCAGGTATCCCAGTTCTGCATCCAGCCAATCATAATTCTTCTTCCGTCTGGTGCTTCTACTGTCTGCATTGCGTAAAAGTCGATACCATAGTCCACTGCCTGGTCTTTTTCTGGAATAAAGGTCTTTGTTTCCTCATCAAATTTACCGATAAAGCAAAGAGTTCCATCACCATTGTGATACTCAAAGCCTTTTGGAAGCATATCCTGCGGGCTTACAAGTACAACATCTTTTCCATCCAGAGTAAAGAAATCCGGGCACTCCCACATTTTTCCGTAATTGCCATCATTGGAAAGCATTACAGATTCAAATTCCCAGTTATATCCATCTGCACTTTTGTACAAAAGAACTCTTCCGCCAGTTCCGTCTGCTCTGTTATTTACTGTCACACAGCGATAGGTTCCATCCTCACATTTCCACATCTTTGGATCACGGAAATCAAAAGGACTGCTGTTTTCTGGCATATCTTCTACTGTAAGAATTGGATTTCTTGGATCCTTTTCATAATCCATTCCATCCCCGACAGCAAGGCTCTGGGTCTGAATATCACGGACACCGCCATCTGGCTGTGCTTCTTTACGGACACTTGTATACATAAAAAGCTGTTTTCCATCTGGAAGCTCTACTGCACTTCCGGAAAAGCAACCTACATAATCATAGGGCATGTCCGGTGCCAGTGCAGCCGGAAGATACTCCCAGTGCAGCAGATCCTCACTTACAACATGCCCCCAGTGCATTGGTCCCCACTGGGAATCGTATGGATAATACTGGTAAAATAAATGAAATTTATCTTTATAATAAGAAAAGCCATTTGGGTCATTCATCCAGCCAACTCTTGGAGATAAATGAAATTCCGGTCTCTCCTTAGCTGTAATATTCTGTGCCATAGCTTCTTCATATCTTCTGGCATCTCTTAATGTCTGACTTGTCATATTTTTCATCTCCTGTCTTCTATCTTCTATAGCGTGCCCCTTATAGTGCACTAGTCAACATATTTTGGACACAAAATTATAAAAATTATTCAGTTACAGCGTAAGGTTGTACAAGCCGTA
>CAKRMK010000021.1 GCA_934364795.1 uncultured Blautia sp. | reverse complement strand
TCCCGAGTGGCCAAAGGGGACAGACTGTAAATCTGCTGGCGATGCCTTCGAAGGTTCGAATCCTTCTCCATCCATTTAAAACTCCAGGGTTGTTGATCCTGGAGTTTTTCTGTCGTATGTCAAAGCGGTTCGAATCCTTCTCCATCCATTTAAAACTCCAGGGTTGTTGATCCTGGAGTTTTTCTGTCGTATGTCAAAGCGGTTCGAATCCTTCTCCATCCATTTAAAAGGGGCTGTCCTGAAAACGTAGTTCAGCGATAACCCCTTTACACGCCTCATTACGCAATAGACGCCTATACTTCTCCCAGATAATATCTGCCATATGCGTCTGCTGCCTTGATCGCTGCAAATACGCTCTCAGGGGTAACTGTAAATGGCATATTGTGAAGTGTATCACCCTCTGCACATGCAGCTTTGGCAACTTCCATAAGCTGTTCATCTGTTACTTTGCCAGCTCCAAGCTCTTCAAGAGTAACCGGAAGTCCCACTTCTATACACCACATAATAATTTCTTCAAGCTCTTCCTGTGGAATATTTTCCAGTACCAGCTGTGTCAGCGTTCCAAATGCAACCTTTTCTCCATGGTACATATGATGGCATTCCTCCAGCACAGTAAGCCCATTGTGGATTGCATGTGCTCCTGCAAGTCCGGCACTTTCAAATCCAATTCCGGAGAGCAGCGTATTTGCTTCAATGATCTTTTCTACTGCCGGAGTACATACACCTGCTTCCAGAGCAATTTTGGCCTTTACTCCTTCTTCCATCAAAGTATCGAAACAGAGCTCTGCCAGTGCCATAGCTGCTCCTGTTGTATTTCCTCCAGCGCAAGAGGTTGCACCACTTCTCTTACATGCTCTGGCCTCAAAATAAGTGGCAAGTGCGTCACCCATCCCCGCTACAGTCAGTCTGACAGGAGATTTTGCAATAATATCGGTATCCATCATAACAAGATTCGGATTAGCAGGAAGGAACAAATATTTCTCAAAAACGCCTTCTTCCGTATAAATTACAGATAACGCACTGCAGGGAGCATCTGTGGATGCAATCGTCGGACAGATAAATACCTGCGTTCCAGCATAATGCGCAACAGCTTTCGCCGTATCAAAAATCTTGCCGCCACCAATACCAATGGTAAGATCGCAGTCATTGTCCTTTACAACCTTCAGAAGTCGGTCAATCTCACTGTTGCAGCATTCACCATTGAAATAATCAAATACTACCTCACAGCTGCTTTTGGCAAAGCTATCCTCGATTATTTTACCAATTCTCTTATAACCACCCTGACTGATCAGAACCAGTGCTTTTTTGCCTGCTTCTGCGGCATATTTGCCAATGTTTTTCATTTCGCCTGCACCTTGTACATATTTAGATGGGCTGATTAAAATTTTTGCCATTAAAATTCTCCTTTCTACGTTTGTATTAGCATCATCATTTTCCGGTATTTCTATCCCTTCTTATACACAATTTAATAGCAGATTCATTTCATTGTCAAGTAATGGAATGAATCTGCTATATACTATCTCAGTTGATATTTTATTTACTTAATGCTTCATCCGGCGCCCAGAATATTCCAGACATCATCAATCACGTCATAGTAATAAACCTGATCTTCGTACACTGCATAGTAATTTTCTTTTACAAACTGATCTTCATGTTCTGTGCCGAGAACAAATACCATGCATTCTCTTCCGTCTATTACTTCCTTACTTCCGGTATACCATACTGACATTCCAAGTCTTAAATAATAACTGACTTCATCAGTCTCACAAAGCAAATTATAAGCACGATCTACCTCTGTACTATTATCTTCTGACAGATCACCTTCATATTCACTATATTCTCCATCTCCATAATAATAGATAGAGAAATCACAGCAATGCTTTTCTTCTGCAAGGCGGCCATCTTTTAAAGAAACTGCGGGGCGGTATGTAACACTCATATTATCTTCGGTTGCAGAAACCATTACATTAGAGTATATCTCACTTATATTGCACTTGAGAATGATGATCTCATCTGGTGCTCCTTTATAATAAGGAGCATCCAGATTATCGCGATATTCAGCATCTTCTGTCATTTCGGATGGATAAACACTAATTGACCAGCCATATCTGGGTACAATGGCATAAACCTCATATCCACCTGCATCTACAACTGTACCATTTTGTAAAAAAGGATAAATTTCCGGATAATCATTCTGTCTCGTATAATCCAAAATATCCTGAGCAAGTGCATCTTCACCAATATATCCCAGAAATGCCATTCCTACCTGACAATCATTTTCCCTTAAACTGTCCTGTAAGTAATCCAGATAGGCAGCTTCTTCCTGCAAACTTCCCATACATTCCACCGGCATGATAAATGCCAGCAGCAAGGCACTGATACCTATTATGATTGAACATTTCTTCATGATGTCAGTCCCCCTTGTAAACAAAATCAGTCTCTTCTTACGCTGTCTCAACCATCATTCAAAATCAGACATTCTTACTCTACGACTAATTTTTCAAAATACACCTTAACAGTAAAGTCTGTATCACCAAAGTCTGAATACTCGTCATCGCCCTCTGCTACATCTGCTTCTACTGCTTCCGCATCCGCTGCTTCTGTATCTGCTGCTTCGTCCAGGCTGTCGCCAGTTGTAAAGCACAGATTGCCATCATCCAGCAGGTAGAATCTCATAGAGTCTGTGCTGAATAAAGAATAGCTTTCAGAATCCTCTTCCTTCTCTGTTGTGGATTTTAATATCAACGCATTTCCATCCAGTTCACCCTCAAGGTCAACCTCTGTTTCGGTTCCGCTTTCGATCATTACAAGAGAAGCTTTGCCGCCTGAAATGGAAATTTTCATTTCCACATCTGAAACTCCGGCAGCTGTAGGCATCTGCATTCCGAACGCATCCATCAATGTGCTGTTCCAATCACCGTCAAAGTCTTCCAGCTTAGGTTCTTCTACTGGTTTTCCCGGTACATAAGGTACATATTCTTCCTTTTCCTTATTCATGATAAAGAACATTCCACCAGCGTCCACGGAAATAGTTCCATCTGAATATTCAGCTTCCACAGTCTCATCATTTGAGGTTATTAACAGCTTATCCCCATCAATTTTCCATTCCAGCTCGTCAGGCTCCGCCTCACCGCCTTCATAAGCATTGGTTACTTCACCCTTGCCGCCTTCAGCAAAATTGAAGGTCATTTCCATTCCCATCATTTCCGGATGGAATGTATTTTCACCACCATCCATAGAAAGACTGTTCACATACCACAACCCCTCTACATCCTTTTCTTCCAGAGCATAAACATTTACACTGACAACACCTGCCATCATAACTCCCAATGCACCTGCTGCCCATAATTTTATTTTTTTACTCATAATACATTCTCCTTTCTTATGTGAAATCACAATATTGCTTCACTTTTAATATGGTCTTAATTCTCCACAGAACTCACAGAACTTACCCGTATTTTCTGCCCCACATTTACATTTCCATGTACTGCCAGGCTGCATTCCGCCATTCATTCCACCATTCATGCCGTTGTTCATCGGCATTCCGTTCATTCCTGACATTCCCGGCTGCATTCCGTTATTCATTCCACCATTCATACCGTTATTCATCGGCATTCCGTTCATTCCTGGCATTCCCAGCTGCATTCCGTTATTCATTCCACCATTCATACCGTTATTCATCGGCATTCCGTTCATTCCTGACATTCCCGGCTGCATTCCACCATTCATACCGTTATTCATCGGCATTCCGTTCATTCCTGACATTCCCGGCTGCATTCCGTTATTCATTCCACCATTCATACCGTTATTCATCGGCATTACGTTCATTCCTGGCATTCCCGGCTGCATTCCGTTCATTCCCATCATATTCTGCTGCATTCCCATTGGTGTCTGTCCGGTCAGTGCCGCTACAATTTCATAACCAGTACGCTCCATCTCCATTATTTCCGCTCTCTTCTCCTGCTCAATTGCAAAATCATGTAAACGGAAATTCATGTCATCAAACCATGGCGATCTCACCTGGATTTTCATGCTGTAATTATACTCATACTTATAAACCGGAGGTTGGTAGCTGACTGTTTCGCCATCCTTAGTATACGTTTCCTCTATCTGATCCTGCTTAATATCCAGTCTGCACTGAACTATAGATGATAAAGGCAGAATATCCGGGTTTTCTCTGGTATCCAGGTTATGGGCAATTGTAAAATTCCCCTGCGTATCATCGATATAGACATTATAGGTTTTTGTGGGAATCTGCCGCGTAATATGGAAATTCTGTACCTTTGCCTCATTCTGTTTCCGATACTCCAGCTGACGCTTGATATCGTCTACCGTACTGTGCCTGCGCTCTTCAAACCACGGAGATAACTTCTTGGCACATTCCTTACACAGATTACCATCTTCCAGCTTGCGATTGCCCAGCAATCCGATTTTTTCTCCGCATATATCGCAATACTTTTTATCAAAAAATCCCATTCTACCGCCTCCTCTATACATGATTGCTTCTATATTCACATTATACAGAGAAGGCACAGGTTATTCACTAGCACTTTTGATAGTAACCGAATAATTATCTGATTTTTGGCGCAATTTCTACTTTAACGTGGTAACGATCAATTTACTTTCCAGAGCAGCTGCAATAAGATCTTCTTTACAGCTATATCCCGCCTTTGTGATCATTTCCTGAAAATTCCATCTTACACCAGCTGTTGAACAGTTCATTTCCCGGGCAATTTCAGAATAAGAATAACCACAGATATACAGCCGCAGCATCTCTAATTGTCTGGGGCTAATCTCACCGCTTGTTATCCAGTTCAGCTCTACATCAGGTGTAACATCCGGAAAAACATGTTCTCCGTTTACAGTACGCCTGATCACATCCCTGATTTCATCCTCCCCATGATCTTTATACCAAAGACTGTCTGCACATCCGCTTTTTGCCCTCTCCAGCACCTTCGGATCAACAAGAGATGTTACGATCAGGATTTTCGTATAAGGACATGCCTCCTTGATTGCTTTTCCAGCCTTTAGACCATCATGATTATGATAAGTCTGGACATCCATCAATACCAGGTCAACAGCAGAATAACTACATATCTTTACAGCCTCCTCTGCGTCCGAAACAGTCTGGACATGCCGGAATTCCTCATCCTGAAAAAGTATGTATTCAAAATATTTCTGCATAATTTTCTGATCTTCTACAATAAGTACTCGAATCATGATCTCTCACCCTTTCTATGTGTCCTCTGATGCATAAGCGTTTACTTAACCTTCGGAAACTTTAACAGCAGACAAAATGCTGGTTCAAACACTGTAATCATACTGCAGTTTTCAATTTCCAAAGCCCTTCTGAGCGCGGACAAGCCCCCACCTTCTCTGGCATTTTTTCCGGGAACATCCCCATCATTGGTTATCCGGACTATATATACTTCTGTTTCATCCTCTATTGTCACATTGATTTCACTTCCATGGGCATGTCTGGCACAATTCGTAACACACTCACGAATGGCACGGTCTATTAATATTCTTTGAACTGAATTCTCCGGAATATTTCCTTTCATCCCGATTGTTATACCCAATTCCTCTGCCTGCTTTTCCGTATTTTGATATAAATCCTCCATATTCTCAACTGTCATGTTTGTAAGAATATAAACCTGTTCCTTTAACACATCCAGCTGTTTATCCATATAGCTTGTATTTTCTTTATTCTCCAGTATTCTTCGTATCATAAAAAGACTGCGGCCAAAGTTATCATGTACCTGCATTTTCATTGCCAGCGTTTCCTGCTCCCGGATTTTATCACCGATTTTCTCGTACATTTTCTCCAGTTTCTGGTTGAACTCTTTCAGTCTTTCATTATTAGCTTTAATCTCTTTACTGTTATAATATATCTCCGAAACATCTATGGCCACGGCCTGCCTATAATCAGACAGATCCGGACTCTGAAGATAATATTCCTGGAACATCCACACTTTTCCATTTGGAAAATAAAAAACACTGTCATCGAAGTTTATAGGAATGATTCCCGGTCTGACGTTTTCAGAATGTATTGCCTGATGCAGCACTTCATAGTCCTGCAATTGAACGCCTGTCAGCATCTGGCTCACTTCCCACATTTTTGAATTACAGAGAATGATCTGCCCAAATGGATCAGCAAAGCATACACCACAAGGCGCATTATCTACAGCTTCATAAACTGACCAAGAGGACAACATAGTTTTTTCCCGTTTCCGTTCCTCCTGGATTTTTCCCATGAGATATATTGCCAGTCCTATGATGCCGCTCAAGACCAATATGCCTGAAATTTCCGGAAACCTTGACCGCTGCTCCTGCATCCCCACACTGTACTGATGATCATTTGCCAGCACAGTTATCAGCAAAAGAGACACTCCAAAAAGAACAATTGCAGAAATGATTCTTTTTAATTCCGCAACCTGCGTCACTCTTAAAAGTATAAGAATAAACTCAAATACCAGGCAGATTTCCATAATAACCATTATGGTATTCTGCATACCTATACTGCTTTCTATGAAATTCGACATCGAACCAGCCACTCTTTCTCATCTTCCTTCTGCACCTTCGTCCCCGGTCTTCCTGCCAGCAATTTATCCAGATCATACCCGGAAGCTATATGTGCAGAGATTGTCAAATGCTCCTCTAACATAACCACACGGAAAAATATCATATCCATCTTATTAAACAATTTCTCTATCAGCCATTCAAAATAATCATAGCATTTCAATATATCCACATCGTGTAAATCAAGCTGCTGATCGTTAACATAATATAAAGCACGGATATTGCAAAGCTTTAAGGCAGAGCAGGATTCTGCCAGACTTTGGATCAGGTCCTCCCCATTTAACAGTGTACCCTGCGTTTCAGCATAAAGTGTCAGAAGAAAATTCTTGCGTCTTTTCAGATAAGTCCCAACCACAACGATCTGCCCCAGCAGACGTTCATAAACCTCTTTGGACTCAGTTTCTTCCAATTGCTTCATAAAACAGGCGATCAGCTCCAATTGCCCGGCAGTCTGACTCCGTATCAGATTCAACAGCCTGTTCTGCTCTTCTATTTTCCGACGCTTTGCTTCCTGCTCATAAGTCTTTTGTAAAAGAAGATTTTTCTCCTTTAATTCCTCCTGCTGCTCTTTAATATCCTCATACTGATCTACAAGCAGCGAAATATCCTCAGTCCAGAATAAATGTCCTCCCTTTATAAACATATGACTGATTCTGATCCCATCGTCCATCACGAAAGGTAAGCTTATAACTCCCCATCGCATTTCCTGCGATATATCCGGAAACCTTCCGGATTGATAATGCTGTTCAAATGTCCGGTCTGTAATCTCTGCATTCAAGCCACCTGCCGCCTGAAACATTTCAAGATATCTGCTATTGATCTGAATCAGTCCGCAGCCAATACTGCTCTGATAAATTGCTGCCATCAGTAAACAACATGTTGACGTCATATCCCCGGCAATTACCTGGGCTAACTGTATCCTGAAAATAGTACAGATATTCCAGACCAGCAGTAAAATTCCCGGAATGACAGGAAGCCAGAACCTCTTTTTTCCCGGAATCCTGCTCTTACGGATCAGTACAAGCTCCATCAGGATCAAACAGAGCATAATCCATATCTGAATACAGACGAAAGCAATTCCATACTCGTAAATCTCGTTAGAAGCCTGAAAACCTTCCGAAAAATAAAAGACCTTCTGATGCAAGTCATTGGTTAGTACCATCACTATCAACACTAACGCCGGTATGAGCAAAAAAACAGTCTGTTTTTTACATTTATCCTCATCTGTATTATTCATCAGCATTGCTGCATTCAGCCCCAGCGTCGGTATCAAAATCATAGGGATATAATAAAGATACCAGCAGACACGCATCCCTAATGGATCAAAAAAAACAAGGAACTTAATCGTCCTTATGAGGAACCACAAGACCATCAATGCTCCTATCCCAGTCAAACATCGACGCATCTTTATCTCTACCACATGCTTTTCCAGATAGATAACCCACGCACAGTATAAACCAATATAAATACTGCTTCGGCATTGTCCCGCAAAATGACGCAGATACACAGATTTAAAAGATACATGCCTAAATGCATACGCCACTGTAACAAGGCATGCAATTATCATATAGAATAACAATCTTTTCTTCTTATAAGACATCCTTTATTTCCTTCCCTGTCCAGCCACACTGCACATATCTGTTATGTAATTTATTATACTATAAATTCTGTCTGAATCCTATAGATAACACGGATTTTTGCCCCTGTCACTATCGCAAATGCTAGTGGCAGATAACATCAGATATGCCATAATATAATCATAATGATACCAGTGTCAAAAGGTCAGAAAGGAAGGTGGGTAAAATGTTTATAAAAATTCTGAAGAAAATAGCAGGCATTTTTATTATTTTAATTGGGATTTATTTTATGGTATCCTCTTTAAAGATGATTTTTGTAGATACGCCGAAAACAAAAGCTGCCTTGAAGGAGGCAGTCTATGTGGGAGAATCTGCGATTGCTCCTGCAAACGATGGAAAAATAGTGATCGTATGTGGCGCTTTTGAATTGACAGAACCAGCCTATGATGATGAACTTGGATTATCCATTAACAGCATTCGTGTTTCACGAGCAAAGCAAACAATGAAGCGTAAAAAAAACGTAACACCTACCCCACCTCTGACAGAAGAAGAAAAGCGCTATGGTGTTCTAAGATGGGACTCTACATATCATGACAAAACCTTTACCGGCAATGGCAAAATCGGAGCTTATACACTTTCACAGGACTTTATAGATAACATTATATTAGATAAAACCTGGGATAATTACGATGAAGCCGCTTTAGATGCGATTGGTTATGTTTATGTTCCGGACAAAAATCAATCACAAGAGCATTTTATAGAGCCTTTGGCGCAGACACAGCGTAATGACAGGCAAGACGATTATCGTTATTTTTATGATGCTGCCAGCTTCGAAACAGGACAAATGGTTACAGCCATCGGTGTACAGGATGGTCACACCCTTAAGGCTGTATCCGGCATCACGGATAATCTGATGGAAAATGCACTGGATCGTGAAACTGCTATCAAGCAGGGTGGTGTTCCCAGCACAGGAACTAATATTTTCTCAATTGTTTTTTCACTTTTACTGTTACTTGGCGGTGCTGTTTTACTAATTAAATAAAAAACTCCGAGTTTCCCCCGGAGTTTTTATTTATGCTTTCTTTCTCATTTTGGATATCAGTTCCACCCCAACAATCAGAAGAACCGGAAATACCAGTGCCGCAAATATGCCGGTTTTCAGATTATCATGAAACTGACTTGAAATCATGCCTACATAGGTAGGTCCTGATGAACACCCCAGATCTCCTGCAAGTGCCAGAAGTGCAAACAGTGCAGTTCCGCCCCTCTTCATTGCAGCAGACGCCATGCTAAATGTTCCCGGCCACATAATTCCTACAGAAAGCCCACAAAGAGCACATCCAAGAAATCCAAGCGCCGGAACAGGAATAAACGCAATCATAAGATAAGATACAATACAAAGTATAGCACTGCACTGCATAAATCTTTCCAGATTGATCTTATCTCCGAACTTTCCATAAAAAGCCCTGGAACATCCCATCAATGCAGCAAAAGATAACGGACCTGCCAGATCTCCTACTGTCTTGCTAAATCCAAATCCCTTCTCTGCAAGAGCAGAGGCCCACTGACTTACCGCCTGCTCACTTGCACCTGCACACATCATCATAAGCATCAGAACCCAGAACATCTTCATTCCAAACAGTTCTTTCATAGACATTCCCTGCTCCCCTTCCTCCAGAAGAGACGCCATAGGAACCTTCGTAAATACCAGTGCATTACAAATAGGAACCACTGCCCAGATCACTGCCAGGATTTTCCAGTTAGAAATACCGAACACGCTGAAAAATAATGTTGAAATAAGTACAACACCAACATGTCCCCAGCAGTAAAAAGAATGCAACAGACTCATTGCCTTTTCTTTATTATCTGTAGGACATGCCTCCACAACCGGACTTACCAGGACTTCCAGAAGCCCGCCGCCAGCTGCATACACCAGCACTGCCAGGAACAGTCCCACAAAAGGATCACTCATAATCTCTGGCAAAACAGTCAGCAAAATAAGTCCGGCTGCTGCCAGAACATGTGCAAGTATCATAGACGCCCGATAACCAATTTTATCCACAAAGCTGATCGAAACAAGATCAATAATCAACTGCAGTCCAAAGTTAAAAGTTACAAGTAATGTGATTTTTTCCAGTGAAATCCCATAAATTCCCTGAAAAGTAAGAAACAAAAGAGGCACAAAATTATTTACAATTGCCTGCACTACATACCCAACAAAACACGCCTGAAGTGTTCTGTTATAATTCTCTTTCATATTTTTAAATCCCCCTGCGTTTTCAAACACACGCCAGAGCCTGTAAAAACTCCAGCCACATCCCCTCTATTTAGTCCTGGTTTTCCTCAACAAAAATCGTAGGATTCTCGCATTTATGGTACAGAACCATTGCACCAAATGCCGGCATAGGCACCTTGATCACACCTGCTTTTGCAGTATATTCATACTCTTCTGTAGTATAACCATCACGATAGGACAGCATAATTCTCTTCAGTACAGAATCACGAAGTCTGCTGATTCCTGTTTTCCATACCTCAATCTCCACCTCACGGTCTTCGTTTCGATTATTCAGAATCACAATCATTCTCTCATCATGAGAAAATCTTCCAAAACAAAGTCCATGATAATCATTCCACAAAAATACTAAAGATCCGTTACTTAAAAATTCATATGCTTTATGAATCCGAATCATATCTCTGTGAAAAGCGATCATCATCTGGTCTTCATGTCCCCACGGATAAGTTCTTCTGTTATCCGGATCTGTAAAGCCGCACACACCTGCCTCATCCCCATAATAAACAGTAGGTGCTCCCGGCCATGTCATCTGCACCACAACGCCCTCACGCATAACTGCTGGATTAATGTTCTGGGAAGCAGCCTCTGCTCCTGCGTAGGAAATCCTTCCCACTCTTCTGTTGGTTCTTGTCAGAAACCTTGAATGGTCATGATTTGACAACTCATTCATGGAGGTATAAAGAGCTGACATATGAAGTGCCCTCATATGAGTTTTCATAGCTCCGATAAAGGCATCACTGTTTCCAAAAAGGTCATCCCTGCACTCATCACTGTGCTTCTCCATACCGGTAAGGAACCAGGTCAGAGGCTCCATAAAAGCATCATAGTTCATAACTGTATCCCACTCATCACCCTGCAGCCAGCTCTCCGGATTACCATAATGCTCTGCAAGAATAATAGCATCTGGATTTGCCTCTTTTACAGATTTACGGAAATCTTTCCAGAACTGATGATTGAACTCATTGCTGTGTCCAAGATCAGCCGCAACATCCAGTCTCCAGCCATCTACATTATAAGGAGCAGAAACCCATTTTTTTCCTACCTCAAGAATTTTATCATAAAGATCTCTGGAAGCCTCATAATTCAGCTTCGGAAGTGTATCATGAGTCCACCATCCATCATAAGTAGGATTATATGGCCAGCGGTTCTCATCATAAAAATTAAAATAATACCGATAAGGGCTGTCTGCTGAAATATAAGCCCCCTTTGGATATCCCTCCTGGTTCTCATAGATGCGCTCTCTGTCCATCCACTTATTAAAAGAACCACAATGGTTAAACACACCATCCAGAATTACTTTCATGCCTCTTTTGTGGATTTCCTCCACAAGCTTTGCAAACAGTTCATTGCTGGCTTCCAGATTCCTTTTGTCTGTCACACGCTTGATAAACTTTGCAGCATGGGAATTCTCGCGGTCGCCTTCATTAAGAAGTCCGCCTTCCATGTCTTCCACAATTTTTCCATAATGAGGGTCTACATATTCATAATCCTGAATATCGTACTTATGGTTACTTGGAGAAACAAAAATAGGATTCAGATAAATAACATCTACCCCCAGATCCTGAAGATAGTCCAGCTTATCCATAATTCCTTGAAGATCACCGCCATAAAACTCTCTTACACCCATAACAGCAGGAATTTTTCCCCAGTCTCTTACCTTTGATGTGGTGTCTCCAATATAAAAATATTCTCTATCCTCCACATCATTAGAAGGATCTCCATTATAAAAACGATCTACAAAGATCTGGTACATCACAGCACCCTTTGCCCACTGTGGTGTATCATAATCCGGATAAATCTCAAATTCCAGACGCTCTTCCGGATTCATGGAAACTCCCTGATAATTGTAATAACAGGTCACCCAGCCGTAAATAATCTCAAAATGATACCGTATAATCTCTTCTCCCATAATAATGGAAGTCTCATAATAATCAAATCCGTTAGCCTTTGCACAGCGTTCCATCTGCTGGCGCTTGCCGTCATAAACCAGATAAACCATATCCACATTATTTCGCTGTGTACGGAATCGGATACGAACCTTGTCCCCTGCCTTCGGGCTGGACGGGCTGCGGTAATAGTCAGAGCCGTCACTGAACAGTGCCTCTGTATTTAAAACAGGCCGCATGTTCAATATATACTGCATTTTCTTCATTACATCTACATTTTTATGATCCATAATATCCCTCTTTCGCTATTGCCCACATATTTCCCCTCTGCCGTTGAAACATATGCTGTCGCTATGACATATATTGCCGTTAAGACATACATTCCAGTGAACAATAACCCTTTTTTACATAATATTACACTCTGCTTTTTATTTTAACTGAAAATTTACCTTTCCACAACAGCTAAAATTCGGCTTATCCTCCAAACTTCTTTCCATCTTCCCGACGATTTCACCAAAGTTTTTATTTTATCCCATTAGAGCATGCCCTAAAAATTATTCCCACAATCTGCATGCCCCACTTTGTGGGAGATTTTACAGAAAGCCCTTTTGGAACATGCTCTAACGTAAAAAAGACAGCCGGTAAAAGCTGTCTTTTTTGGAGAAGGTATTTCTTCTTATGGGGTGTAGCAAAAACTATATAATGTATTGGGGGGTTTTTACGATGTATATAGTACCATGGGGCAACCAAAAAGTGTGCACAAACTTCACAAAAATCATTATTACTTTTTGTGCATGTTATATACTCTCGTTGTTTTCACCCGGATTTTCCATTGTAAAAAGTGCTTCAAACTCTTCCCGATGGACTTTTTCCTTCTCGAGAAGAAGCTTTGCACAGCCATGAAGAACATCCATATGCTGGGAAATAATATTCTTTGCATTCTCATGGCATTCTTCAATAATGCTGTGGATCTCACCATCAATAGCCTTGGCTACATCCTCACTGTAACCTCTTGTATGCGCCAGATCTCTTCCGATAAATACTTCATCGTCATCATCACCATAGGAGATCAGGCCAATCTTATCAGACATACCATACTTGGTTACCATAGCTCTTGCCTCGCTGGTAGCGCGCTTGATATCATTGGACGCACCTGTGGTAATATCACCAAAGATCAGCTCCTCTGCCACACGGCCACCAAGAAGAGTGGTAATGTCCTGAATCATTTTTCCTTTGGTATTAAACATTTCGTCATTTTCCGGAAGCGGCATGGTATAACCGGCAGCTCCCATTCCGGTAGGAATAATAGAAATGGTGTAAACAGGCTCCATATCTGGAAGCACATGGAACAAAATAGCATGGCCTGCTTCGTGATAAGCAGTAATCTTCTTCTCTTTTTCAGAGATTACCTTGCTCTTCTTCTCTGCACCGATACCTACCTTGATAAATGCATTCTTAATATCCTTCTGACGGATAAATGCATGACCCTTTCTTGCAGCTGCAATAGCAGCCTCATTCATCAGGTTCTCAAGATCTGCTCCCGTAAATCCTGCTGTGGTCTGTGCAATCTGCTTCAGATCTACGTCTTCCCCAAGAGGCTTATCCTTGGCATGGACGCGGAGAATTTCCTCTCTGCCCTTGATATCCGGGCGTCCCACGCCTACCTTACGGTCAAATCTTCCCGGACGGAGAATTGCCGGATCCAGGATATCCACACGGTTAGTAGCTGCCATTACAATGATTCCCTCATTCACACCGAAACCATCCATCTCTACAAGAAGCTGGTTCAGAGTCTGCTCTCTCTCATCATGGCCGCCGCCCATTCCTGTACCACGCTGTCTTGCAACAGCATCAATCTCATCAATAAAAATAATACATGGTGCGTGACGTTTTCCCTCTTCAAAAAGATCTCTCACACGGGAAGCACCTACACCTACAAACATTTCCACAAAATCAGAACCGGAAATAGAGAAAAACGGAACTCCCGCTTCCCCGGCAACAGCTTTTGCAAGAAGAGTTTTACCTGTACCAGGAGGGCCTACAAGAAGAACACCCTTTGGAATTCTGGCCCCTACTTTGGTATATTTCTGAGGTGCTTTCAGAAAATCCACAACCTCTTTCAGTTCTTCTTTTTCTTCCTCCAGACCTGCAACATTCTGAAATGTTACTTTTTTGTCATCCGGCATGGACATTCTGGCCCTGCTTTTGCCAAAATTCATCATTTTGGCATTGGTGCCGCCACCGCCGCCTGACATCTGCCTGTTCATCATCAGCATGAGAAAAATAATAAGCCCACATGTGAGAAGCACCGGAAATACAGAAGATAAAAATACACTCTGTTTCGGTACATCCTCTATAACAGGATCAAGACCATTTTCCTCAAGAAGCTCCTTGGCTTCCTTTACATCAGACACATAGATCCGCTTCTGGCCTTCGTCCCTGATATATACGGTCACAGAGCCGGTAGGAACCTCACTGTTCTGATGTATCCGGGCATCATATGCCTTGCCGTCCTTTAATGCCTCTTCAAGCTGTCCCATGGTATAATCGCTCTGGGCCTGAACCTGATTGTTCAGATACAGATACCCCGCAATCAAAGCTGCGATCAAAACAAGATACAAGCCAATTCTGCCTGACTGCTTATTCACTTGCCTGGTTCTCCTTTCATTCGAACTCTACCACCCCGATGTATGGCAGGTTCCTGTATTTCTGGGCATAGTCAAGTCCATAGCCCACAACAAATTCATCCGGAATATTGAAGCAGCAGTAATCCACATCAACACCCTTTACAACTCTGCGATCTGGTTTATCCAGCAAAGTGCACAGCTTCACACTGTTAGGATTACGTCTCTTAAGAACATCAAGCAGATAGCTTAAAGTCCTTCCGGAATCAATGATATCCTCTACAACAAGAACTTCTTTATCCTCAAGAGGCTGGTCCAGATCCTTGACGATCTTTACAACTCCGCTTGATTTGGTGTCGTCTCCATAACTGGAAACAGACATGAAATCAAGAGTTACCGGCACAGTGATTCTCTTGGCAAGCTCACACATGAAAAATACTCCGCCCTTAAGAACGCAGATCATATGAATTTCTTTTCCCTTGTACTCTTCACTGATCTGGGCTGCGATCTCGCAGATACGCTTTTCTACAGTTTCCTCATCCAGTAAAACCCTGATTTTTTCACTCATGATTATCTTTTCCTCCTTGGTATTGTATTTCCAATATTCTCCTGGTCCGGGGGGTAATCTTATAATTCTCGTTAATTCTGCCTCCCACTACCCATAAAACCTCGCTGCCTGCTGTCAGAAGAGGAATCTCATCCCGTTCCTGTGATGGAATTTTCTCATCAATAAAATATCGGTTCAGTTTCTTGTGGTTTCCCTTTGCATCAACAACAAGAAAATCTCCCGGCAGCCTGGTCCGAATGGACAATTCCTGTTTTATTCTATCATAATCCAGCCATTTCGTATACGTTTTTTCTTCAATCTTCTGATTTTGATTTAAAATTATTTTTGCAAAAAAGGCACTTTTCCCGAAAAAAGTGGTTCCTGGCACCAAAAGAGTCTTTTGCCCTGTGGAAAACTCATGGATTGTTTCTTTTTTATTTTTCCTGAATGCAGCTTTTCCAAGCAGAATTCCTCCGTAGGTTCTGGTTGCGGTAAGACCATAGGGAAGGCTTATTTTCCTTCCAACCTGAAGATCGCACAAAGCTGCCACACTTTTTATATGTGTCATGGTGAAATCTTTACGTTTTTCAGCCAGTTTTTCAAATACCAGAAAAAGTCCATAGGATGCCACTACAGGCTCCTCCTGCCAGAATTTTTCAGAAAGAAAAATACCATCCGGACGGCTTTCTCCATATTTTTCCACAAGAGAAGCACCCTGTTTTGCCATATACGCTTCTGCCTGGCTTACCAGGCCTGCTGTTTCTGCCATGTGATGGATACTGGCTGCATTAATATCTTTTTCCAGAAGCGGCAGCACTTTATGACGGATCCTATTTCTGGTATATTCATCCTCCAGATTGGTGCTGTCTGTCACATAAGGTATTTTCTCCTCTGATAAATAATTGACAATTTCTTTTTTATTTAAACACAAAATGGGACGGATTATATTTCCTCTTACAGGCTGTATGGACGCCAGCCCCCTCAGTCCGGTTCCCCTGCAAAGATTGTGAATAAGAGTCTCTGCCACATCGTTTTCATTATGTGCCAGGGCTATCCTTACCTGCATTTTCTGGGGCAAAGCTTCCTGTGTCTTTTTAAACGCTTCCTGCCGCACCTTTCTTCCAGCTTCCTCAAGACCTGTTTTCCATTCTTTCGCCAGCTTTGGCACATCATAATGATAAGGAAAAAAAGGAAGCTCCCATTTTTTGCAAAGCTCTTTTACTACATTTTCGTCCCTGTCTGCCTCTTCTCCACGAATTCCATGATGCACATGGACCACATACAGGGAAAAAGGTACTTCTTTTTGATATCTTTTTAAAATTGCCAGCATTGCCATGGAATCTCCCCCTCCGGAAACTCCTGCAAGAATCCCGTCCTGCGCCTGTATCATATTGTGCTCTTTTATATAAGCCTTTACTTTTTCATACATTTTTATGTTGTTTCCCTCTTTCGTGGCCTTTTACAATTTTCCTGCATCTTATTATCTTGCAGCTTTTATATTACAGTTCATTTTTTCCACATTCCGGCAACCAGGACCGTCATGTCATCCCTGGCACAGTAATCACTGTATCCAAGAACCCGTTCCAGAATTCCTCTGCTCATTTCTCTTGGTGTCTCTTCATGAATATCCATGATAATTTCTTTCATAGTCTCCTCTTCCCGCTGACTTGGAAGAGCATCCAGGACTCCGTCAGTCATCATAATCAGATAATCACCATGATAAAGTTTCCTGGAGGATGTCTCAAAATCTACCTGCTGCAATAATCCTGCTGCCAGACTTTCTGATGAGATTGCCTCCACCCAGTGATCTCTTTTGATAAAAGTAGCACATGCCCCTGCTTTCAGGAAATTACAGATTCCTGTGTACAGATCCACGGCACAGATATCAACGGTGGAAAACATGCCATCTGGCCCTTTCATCACCAGTGCAGAATTCACCATTTTTGCCGCTGTTTCCTGGGAAAAACCAGATTCCAGAAACTGCTCCAGAAGTTCCACTACTTCCTCACTTTCCTGGCAGGCTTCCACACCGGAGCCCATGCCGTCAGAAAGGCACATCACAAAGCGTCCATTTTCCTCCTGCCTGCAAATATAATTATCGCCGGAAACCTTCTCCTGCTCCCTGGTAAGCTTTGACACTCCATAAAGCATCTGATAGCTTACATCTTCTACAAAATGGACGGTATGGAACTCTCCGTTCACAATTCTCCTGCCGCCTCCTGCCGCTGCCATGGGAGTTTCAAATTCCCCGGAAAGCAACTGTGCCACTTCATTTACTGAAATACACTGACCACTTCTGGCACGCATGGTAAGAAAAATCTGCCGCCTGCCTTCCACCTTATCCATTACCCATACCTGTTTCACCACAATATGTCTTTTTCGGAGAAGTTTTTGAAGCTTCTCCATAAGCACAGGCTCTGCCGGCGAAATATCATACAGATCCTCTGCTACCATGTCCATGATCCTGGACATTTCCTGCAGCTGCCCTGCCACTGCCAGACGGCTTTCGATCATACGGTTATCCCACAAAAGCTTCTGTCTTTCTCTTTTAAAGCTCTTTTCCAGTGCATCATAATATTGTAAAAAACGGCTGCACATACTCATCCAGCCGTTTTTTGTCTCCTGTATTTCCACGGGATTCCCATCTTCCATTGAACGTATCAGCTGCTCGCTTCCACGGTACATATCAAAAGAGCGTCCTTCCCAGCAGATTTCTTTCTGATAGCAATGGCTGCACACATCTTCACAGGCATCCCTTATAACAGAGTCTACCTGCCCGCTGCTTAAGAAATCTTTCCGGTAGGGCAGCCCGTAAAAGCTGTCTGCCAGCTTTCGAAATGCTGCTGCATACCGTTCTACCTTTTCCCTTTGAGGATTCTTTTCCAAAGGCGGCTGGCGGGTTCCCCGCAGCTTTCTTCCCCTGAAAAAAGCTTTTGCCATGTCCCGCAGCACCAGAAGTACACTGATCACGAGCATGGCAATTATCCATTCCTGCATATTCTCCCCTCCCCTGTATAGCCTTATGCCTATTATAGGGGACAGGCAGGAAAATATATGTCAAACACAGGCGAACGCTTTAAAAAAGTTTTCGCCAAATTCTTCCTGAAACACGTTAAAATTCTTACTTTTCTTCCTGGAAAATAATTTCATTCTCCTTCACAAGCCCCAGCTTCTCTCTGGCAGCCTGCTCTACATATTCATCTGTAAGCATATAATCCTTTAGATCTTCAATCTCCTGTGTGCGGGCCTTCTCTTCCTCAATCTGCTGATTCAAAGACTCTGCCTGCGTCTCATATCCTGCTAAAGAATCTCTAAGCTGCCTGCTCTGAAACATAAGTGCCGATAAAAGGATCAGAACGATCAGAGAAATTCCAAACATTCCAAGATGATTATAGCCTATTTTCTTTTTTTTCCTGTTTTTCCCTGATTTTCCCAAACTTCCTGCCTCTTTTCGCTCTTTGATGACTTCTGGTATCATTTTTGTACTGATTTACAGATTGTCTATCCAAAATTTTACAACGTTTCCCCAAAAATAGCAACCGCTTTGTATATTTTTTCAAGATTTTTTTTACGAAATCTACAGGAAATTTCAGTATTTTCACACATATTTTTTCCAGTACAGGTGCAGCTGATAAATGTGCCAAAACTGCACCTGTCAAAAGTCCTGTAAAAAGAAAATTCCTAAGTGTTCCCTGATTTGTCTGATATATTCTGGCAAAAATCACCAGACCAGCTATTAGCCAATACAAAATATCAAAAAATCCTTTTATTGCCGGACTATGGGGAAAGCTCTTCCGAAATGCCTGTATTACAGCATAAGACAGGCGCAGCAAAGCCCCCAGAAGCACAGACTGGCAAAAAAGCCAGATTTCATAATGGATATATGTACTCACCTTTTACCGGAACATCCTTTTTAACAGGGATTCTTCTTTTCTGACAGATTCTTTAGACAAATAGACAAGAGAATCCACATGTCCGGCAAGAGCAGCTTCTCCTTTTTCCAGGTTCAGTCCTTTTACATGAAGCTGGCTGCCTCGAATCTGCAGCCGTCCATCTGCGGTCTGGAGCATAATTTCTTTCTCATCAAAAGATATTACATCCTTAACGCCTGTCATGTATGCTTCTTTCCTGTTTTCCAGTGTAAGCCTGTGGGATATGTTCACGTTTTTTTCTTCCAAATCCCTCTCTCCCGAATATGTGGGTTCACTAATAGCTTATGATAAAATAAGCCGGAATATCACTCTTAAACTGTAACCTTAAATATACTTATAAAGGTTTTCAACCTCTTCTTTTTTTACTGTTTCTTTTACATCCAGCACTTCCACCTTCACATTACGGCTTCCAAACTGGATTTCAATGGTGTCTCCTGTCTTTACCTGAACAGATGCCTTGGCCGGTTTGTCATTTACCAGAACTCTTCCTGCATCACATGCCTCATTGGCAACCGTTCTTCTTTTGATCAGACGGGAAACCTTTAAAAATTTATCTAATCTCATATGCACTCCTGTATTGTTTTAGAGCTTGTTTATAAACTCCTCAGTTTGTTAAAAAAAGGGAGGAACAAAAAAGTCCCTCCCTGGCAAAAGCCCTCGCTATTATGCATTCACCATATCTTTTAAAGCTTTTCCTGCTTTAAATTTCGGAGCCTTGGAAGCTTCGATCTTCATGGTCTCTCCAGTCTGAGGATTTCTTCCCTCTCTGGCAGCTCTTTCGCTGACTTCAAATGTACCAAAGCCAACTAACTGAACTTTCTCTCCTTTTTTCAGTTCTTCTGATACAACGTCGATGAAAGATTTTAAAACAGCTTCAACGTCCTTCTTGGACAGGTTGGTTTCTTTCGCCATAGCTGCTACTAATTCAGTCTTATTCATGGTGTTTCCTCCTATTTGATGATTCTTCTATCTATATATATACCTTTTGCCCTCTATTGTCAAGGTTTTTGCTTTAGAAAGGGTATTTTCCAAAGCATTTTTCAGAAAAATCAGCCCATATTTCTTTCTGGGAAATCACCTTTTGAAGCTTCTCTGTATTCTTTGCAGAAATCCAGGATTTGTTGTGGGAAAAATAATAATTTGCCAGTTTCCAGTACTTTTCCGGATAGGCAAAACGGATCTTAAGATTCTGCCATTCCTCATATGATATTTTTTGTATCTTGTGGTACTGTTCCAGCATTTTTCGTGCCAGCTCCAGATCCCAGTTAGATTTTTCCAGAATTTTTCTCATGAAACAATACAGATCTTTCATCTGGATGTCAAATTCAAAATGACTGAAATTGGTAACAGCAGGGCCATTTTTTGTCATCAGTACATTGTGCTGATTATACTCTCCATGGCACACACATCCCTGTTGCAGTGCTTTTTCCCTTAAAGGCTGGTAATCAGATTCCTTAAGCATCAAAAATGCTTTTTCTCCCTGTTGCAAAAACCAGGCTACACTGGAAAGAAAATCTTTCTCAAACTGAACAGATGCTCCTTTTTTCCGGATAAATTTCCGGATTTTCCGGATTTCGCAGTTATGCCGGGCAAATTCTTCTTCCAGGGAACGGGCAATATATACATCTTTTACAGGCATTTTCATAAGCTTATGTATTCTCGCAAGCATTTGTACACTTTTTAGAATATCTTCATGAGAACGAGTATCACATTCTCGTCCTTCGTACCATTTCTGAAGAGTATATGGGATGTTGTCCTTATCATTGCTGACAAAAGAGCCAGCCTGATTCCTGAGATAAACATCTGTCAGGCAGCCGTTTTCCATAAGTTTTTCCTGCATTTCCTGTTGAAGCTGCAGTTTTTTTTCCGAACCATGAAATTCTTTCAGAATAAGAGAACCCTGATCAGTACGGCAAACAAGGGCACCTCGCATCCTGGATGAAGACTGGGCTGTTATCCCATACTGATTCAGGGTGCTAAGACCATAATCATACAATAAAAATCCCCCCGTCACTCACAGATTGCAACCTTTAGGTACCTTCTATCTTATGAGTAAACGGGGGTGGTTATTCAGACTATGTCCTATCTAAAGAAACTGAACTCAGGCAAAATATGCCGCAAAATGGAACATGCCGATTGTGGAAATGATTTTTTGCACACTCTACGGTATCAGCTTCAAAAGTTTGTCTTTTTCATTTAATTCCGGCTCTTCCAGCACTTTTTTAAGAAGCATATGCAATACAGCTCCCATTTCTTTTCCAGGCTTCATTCCGGCTGCAATCAGATCACTTCCGGTTACTGCAAGTCCTTTTAAAGAAACGCACTGTCCTTCCCGGACAATTTTTTCCCAGGTCCTTCTTACGCCTTCCTGGCGGGCTCTTTTTTCCTCTGCAAGATAATCGCTTTGTGCCTGGCTGTCTGCCTTTTGCACTTCCATCCACATGGGGAAAAGATCCTCTCCGATTATGTTCATGGCTTTACGCACTTCCACCGGGTCAGAAGAAGGCCGCAGATCATGCCACCGGATCAGCCGGGTTACTTTTGAAATGGTATCATTGTCAAATTTCAGCCGGCGTAAAATGGATTTCGCCATTTTTTCCCCTTCAGGACCGTGATTTTTAAAATGATCCCTGCCATTTTCATCCGTTTTTCTGACCACTGGCTTGGCGATATCGTGAAGAAGCATGGTAATTCTAAGCACCCGGTCCTCTTTTACGTACAGCAAACTGTGAAGAATATGCTCTCCTACTGTATAGCAATGGTGAGGGGTATTTTGGGGTGTTTCCATACACAGGTCAAATTCCGGCAGAAATTCCTTTGTTATCCCGGCTTCATACGCAATCCGCAGATAATCCGGATGGGGAGAAACAAGAAGTTTCACCAGCTCCACCTGAATACGTTCTGCACTTACATGCTTCAGATTAGGTGCCAGAACGGACAGTGCCTTTCTCGTATCAGTTTCCAGAGAAAAACCAAGCTGTGCCGAAAAACGCACTGCACGCATAATTCGCAGGGCATCTTCTGTAAAACGTTCCAAAGGATCGCCTACACAGCGGATGACTTTCCCCTCCAGGTCTTTTTGTCCGTCAAAAAGATCTACCAGTCCTTTCCTGTGATTATACGCCATTGCATTAATGGTAAAATCACGGCGCTTCAGATCTTCTTCCAGACTGGCGGTAAAGGTTACTTCCTTTGGATGGCGTCCATCCTCATATTCCCCGTCCACACGGTAGGTAGTAACCTCAAACCCTTCTTTGTCCATCAGAACTGTTACTGTCCCATGTGCAAGGCCGGTATCTACAGTTCTGTGAAACAGCTCCTTTACCTGCTCTGGCCTGGCAGAGGTGGTTATATCCCAGTCATTTGGAGTCCGTCCAAGAAGTGTATCACGTACACAGCCACCTACTGCATAAGCTTCAAAGCCAGCTGTTTCCAGAATATTTATAATTGTTTCTACTTTTGATGGAATTTGAAAATTCATATTTTATTAATATGCACGTCCCCAGTATACCATCTTCTTGGCAGGTTTTCCGCAACAAACGCATACGTCACTTAAATGCTCCTGCTCAAATGGCATACATCTGGAGGTTGCCTGAACATCCTCTTTGATCTTGTCTTCACATTCACGGTTTCCACACCACATAGCTTTTACAAAACCAGGCTTGGTGTTGATAGTTTCTTTGAACTCTTCATAATTGGTTGCAACATAGGTATGTGCATCTCTGTGAGCTCTTGCTCTTTCCAGCATTTCCTTCTGCATGGTATCCAGTACTTCCTGTACCTTAACAGCAAGCTCTTCGAATTTCACAACATATTTCTCTCTGGTATCTCTTCTGCAGATTACAGCCTGTCCATTCTCTATATCCTTCGGACCGCACTCGATTCTTACCGGAATACCGCGCATCTCCTGCTCTGCAAATTTGAATCCCGGGCTCTTGTCTGTAGCATCTGTTTTCACACGGATTCCTGCTTCTTTCAGGATCTTGGTAAGTTCCTCTGCTTTTTCAAGAACGCCCTCTTTTCTCTGCTGGATCGGGATTACAACTGCCTGAACCGGTGCAATTCTTGGCGGCAGTACAAGACCGCTGTTATCACCATGAACCATGATAAGAGCACCAATCATACGGGTAGTCATTCCCCAGGATGTCTGATGTACATACTGAAGCTGGTTGTTCTTATCTGTGTACTGGATACCAAATGCTCTTGCAAATCCATCTCCGAAGTTATGGCTGGTTCCGGACTGAAGTGCTTTTCCATCATGCATCAGAGACTCAATGGTGTAAGTTGCCTCTGCACCTGCAAATTTCTCTTTTTCTGTTTTCTGGCCTTTGATAACCGGAATTGCAAGTACTTCTTCGCAGAAATCTGCATACAGATTCAGCATCTGGATCGTACGCTCTTTTGCTTCCTCTGCTGTTGCATGTGCAGTATGACCTTCCTGCCATAAGAACTCACGGGAACGTAAGAACGGACGGGTTGTTTTCTCCCAGCGTACTACAGAACACCACTGATTGTATACCTTAGGAAGATCTCTGTGGGACTGGATTTCTTTCTGGTAAAAATCACAGAACAGAGTTTCGGAAGTAGGACGTACACAAAGACGTTCCTGAAGCTGGTCAAGACCGCCATGAGTAACCCATGCAACTTCCGGTGCAAATCCTTCTACATGATCTTTTTCTTTGTCCAGAAGTGATTCCGGAATAAACATCGGCATATATACATTCTCTACGCCAGTTTCTTTAAATCTGCGGTCAAGCTCCTTCTGGATGTTCTCCCAGATTGCATATCCTGCAGGTTTGATTGCCATACATCCTTTTACACTGGTATAACCGCAAAGCTCTGCTTTTTTTACAACATCCGTATACCACTGTGCAAAATCCACATCCATGGAAGTGATGGCTTCTACCATTTTCTTCTCTTTTGCCATGATTAATTCTCCTTTTTCTTTTTAACAATTTTAGTCTGGATATCTATTTATATCCTGACCGGCTATTTTAAGCAGGGATAAAAAAGAAAAAACCTTCCATCCCTGTATAAGGGACCGAAAGGTTTCGGCGGTACCACCCTGATTAGCATCAGACCACATACTGTGGTCACTTAATACTCTCTCAAAATCCCGGTAACGTGGGACATACGCCGTACTTCAATTGTACGGAGCTCCGAGGCCGGTTCCATGATTCACGCACAAAATCCTCACACCAATGCCGGAATATGCATTCTTCCAACTGGATTTCTCTCTGAGATTGCTCCTCATGTACTATTCTCTTCAACGCTGATTTCTTATAGATTCTCATTTATTTTATGCGAAATCAATACCGGTGTCAAGTATGGAATTTTTATACATTCAGTAAAATTTCTCTTCCTGTCCTCGTATACTGGTAATAGCGCACCCCGGCTGCATCCAGCATCCGTTTGGAAGCCACCACTGACGGGGTACTGGCATATTTGTCACAGTCATAAACCAGTGTTTTGATTCCCGCCTGGATAATAGCCTTGGCACATTCATTACACGGAAAAAGTGTCACATACATTTTGGCACCTTCAAGACTTCCTCCGCGGTAATTTAATATGGCGTTCAGCTCGCTGTGTGTCACATACAGATATTTGGTGTCAAGAGGTTCCCCCTCTCTCGCCCATGGAAACACATCATCAGAGCATCCCTTTGGAAAACCGTTATAGCCCATGGAAAGGATCTTATTATTCTCACTGACAATACATGCCCCTACCTGTGAATTCGGGTCTTTGGAACGCATTCCAGAAAGCATGGCAACCCCCATAAAATATTCATCCCAGGTAAGATATCCATCTCTTTTATGGCTCTGGGCAGATACTGCCCTTGGATCTATCTGCTTATGACTTGTATTTTCCATAGCGGCTCTCCTCTGTTTTATATCTTTGTTTTGCATCCCTGTTCTGTATCCTTGTTTTGTATCTTTGTCTTGTATCTTTGTTTTATATCCTTGTTTTGTATCTTTGTCTTATATCTTTTTTATCTTTTTTGTATCTTTTTTCTTATTGTTTTTTCTCATTTATTCAGTTTCAATCTGGGCAATTCTGCGGATATGTCTCTCATCCCCTGAAAAAGGAGTATTTAAAAATGTATCCACAATTTTCACTGCAAGTCCAGGACCTACCACGCGGCCTCCAAGTGCCAGGATATTGGCATCATTATGAAGTCTGGTAGCTTCCGCTGTAAAGCAGTCTGTGCACACTGCCGCACGGATTCCTTTAATCTTATTTGCTGTAATGGAAATTCCAATTCCGGTTCCACATACAAGAATTCCAAGATCACATTCTCCGTCCAGAATTCCATGTGCGACTTTCTTCGCATAAATAGGATAATCTGTAGATTCTGTACTGTGGCATCCATAATCCTTATATTCGATCTGTTTTTCTTCCAGATACTTGATAATCTCCTGTTTCAGTTCAAATCCACCGTGATCACAACCTAATGCTACTCTCATTTCTCGTCTCTCCCTACGTTTATTATTTTATGTCCTGCTGCTTTAAGAAGCCGGTTCATAATTGCCTGTCCCATTCTCGGAGTGTAAAATGCCTCTGAATAAATTTTGCTCACCTGGCACTGGTCGAATTCTCGCAGAACTTCATACAGATTATGTGCAATTGTCTCCTCTGCTGCCCTGCTTCCAATGCATTTCACAATTCCCTGGGGATACCTGGAAATTGTTTCTTCCGTTGCAATAATACCAGACTGAAGACCCGCCCGCTGATTTTCTTTTACAAACTCATTGATAGCACGGATAACCTCATCTGTATCCCCTTCCACAATGGCAAGGTCTGCCTTTGGCGCATAATGACGGTATTTCATTCCGGGAGCCTTGGGATGGATATTGCTGTCGGGCTTAATAAGTCCTCTGTCCATTCTTACATCTCCAAGAACCTGCTGAAGCATTTCAAGGGAAATATAGCCTGGACGCAATACAACAGGCACTTCTTCTGTAAAATCCACAATCGTAGATTCCAGTCCGATTCCCACAGCACCCCCATCTATGATCATGTCAATTGCATCTCCAAGATCTTCCTCCACATGCTGTGCAGTGGTAGGACTTGGCCTTCCTGAAGTATTGGCACTTGGAGCTGCCACATATCCGCCAGCAGCTCTGATCAGAGCTGCTGCAATAGGATCACTTGGAAAACGTACAGCTACACTTTGCAGCCCACCAGTTGTCTCAAGGGGAACCAGATCTGATTTCTCAAATATCATGGTAAGAGGACCTGGCCAGAATTTCTTGGCAAGAATTTTCGCCTTCTCTGGTACACTCTTCACAATAGGCGCAAGGGCATCTATTTCAGCAATGTGTACAATCAACGGATTGTCAGAAGGTCTTCCCTTTGCTGCATATATTTTTTTGGATGCCATGGGATCCAGTGCATTTCCTCCAAGACCATACACAGTCTCTGTAGGAAATGCCACCAGACCTCCTTTTTTTAATATTTCTCCGCCTCTGGCAATTGCTTTTTCATCAATTGCCTGTGCGGTCATGGCTACTATCTCTGCTTTCATCTTAATCCAGCTTTCTCAATAAATTTACCTGTAAAATTTACTATACCACCTGTCAGGAAATTCTGTCAATCCACCTGTACAATATAAGTACCGGAAGTCTCATCAGAAAATACTACTGTTCCCAGACTCTGAAGCATGGTATCATTCAGTGAATCTTCATATTTCTCCCGTTCCTTGGAGCCTACAAAAATGTAAGAAACATGGTATTCCCCAAGAAGGGAGCAAATCAGATTTTCATCCTGGGAAGTGTATATCGTTTCTACATCCGCCCGTTTCTGGTTCAGATCATCGGTATCATTTCTCCAGAGCCATTCATGAACATACCACCCAAGAATAGTCGGAAGTCCTGTAGATGCAGATACTCTTTCATATCCACTGTAACTGTCTCCATTTGCCTCCAGAACCACTGGCGCACCCTTGATGTTTTCTTTCAGCCACTTAATGGCAGATACATCCTCCGAAAAATCTGTTTCCAGATATCCAAGAGCATAAAGTCCCTGATATCCTGACGGATCCAGTACATTTCCACACCAGGAGGTAACACTTCTTCCAAAATATCCCACTGTCCAGATCAGGAAAAACAGACAGATTCCGGAAATCATCTTAAATATTTTCTGTTTTGTGACTGCCAGAAGTCTGTAAATTGCGTATCCCATAGTCAGAGCAAACATAATATATGCCTGATAAGTCAGCTTAAACATGGTATTTGCTCTCGCATTTCCATTTTCGTAAATATCACGGACATACACAATCTCCGGAATTACCACCAGACCAATGGCACAAAGGCCCATAATAACAGCAAACAGATCTGCGGTGCGTACTGATTTCATAAGACGGTAAAGACTCTTATTCTCCATTTTACGAAGTTTTTCCCAGAGCATCGCGATCACAAAGGTAATCACAAGAATTGCAGGAAGTCCCCATAATACCAGAAGCTGGTAAAAATAAGAATGATATTTCGCCAGTGCAACACCATCCACCATGGTATCAAACTGTATGGTAAATGGAATCACTGTCGCATATGCAATCAGATAAATCTCTACCATCTGTGCAACCGTCACTGTCACTATTTTCTTTATCTTTCCCGGGAATCGTATGATATTTGCAAACAGCACTGTTCCCAAAGTTACCACATAATAAATGACAAAATCCCAGAAATTTGTCCACTGAAACATTCCCAGAAGAATGCTTACCACCAGAAGATGAGGCATAAGAAGCTGTTCTTTCCAGAAGTTTCCATCTTTCATAGATGTCTCTGCCGGTACTGTTTTCTTCCGGACACCTCTTAACCAAACGTACAAAAGTGCTATTACCAGAAGAACAAACATAATATTTACTACATGGGCATGAAGATCTCCAAGCACAAAAGAATAACAGGGAAATTCATGGATCGTTCGATCCTCTTCCCGGTATGGATTGTACCCGATATATCTGGTTGCATCCGGAAACCAGTAGCTGCTTACTTCCTGTCCCGTCAGCTTTTCTATCCATGGAATGATGACCGCATAGATAACATAATGCATATTTCCAGCAATTGATACAGCTATTCCTGCTGTAAATCCGGAGATATAGGGAAGTCCTTTCCTGATTCTTTCGCTTTTTTGCTGTCCCTTCATCCGGTCTGCCATCATCTGATAAACAAGAGAAAATGGCATTGCAAACGCAAGTCCGGCCACAAAGGTACGCATTAGGTTATAGGTAAGCTCAACTTTTGTGTGGGACAGCTTTGTTAAAAATACAGCAAAATACTGTCCACCATAATAATAATTAATACGTCCCTGGGAATACCAGATGTCAGTTGCCGGAAGGCTGGTACTTCTCATCATAGCTTCCATAAAACCATAATCCATAAATTTTTCTGTTCCATAGGCAGCCGGTCTGAAACCTGCCACATATGTCCAAATAAGAAAAGCCACAAAAAACAAAAGCTCTTCCCAGTAAATTAAAGATATACTTTCCACAGGAAAACATTCAATTTTCTTTCCTGACTGTTTCCTAAGAAGGAAGAAACAGATTAACGCACAGGCTATGGTAACACCAACGCAGGTAATTGTGCCAAAAGGCAGTAATTTAATGGATACCAGAAACCAGGTAATATATCCTGTAACTGCAATTGCCAGTACCTTGGAAAAAATCCAGCCCTTATCCTCAAAGCGGCCAAACAGACGGCCGGTTACCGGCATTGCCACAAATCCCATTACTCCGGCCAGCAGCCACCAGGTCCAGAATGTCCATACATCACTTTTCAAAAGATATGCAGAGGAAGCCAGAAGCAACACTGCAAGCACGACCTTAATTATCAGTGCGGTTTTATTCTTTTGTGTTTTGGTTATTTCTTTATTGCTCTGTTCCATAAATTCTGATTCTCCTATCTTCTGAATGATATACCAGAGGGTAAGTCTGTGCTATCACATCTTCGCGGCAGCTTACTCCTTCAAGTTCCATTCCTTCTTCGTATAGAATATAGGTAATATTCTCTTTTTCCACCAATTCCTGTAATTTCACACTGTTATCTGCGGTGTACATTTCCTTGGCCTGTTCTGCCCTGTAGTAAGTATCATAGCCTGCTGACCATGCATAATAAGGCCACCCCAGATAAAGCATTGCCCCCGACATGGTTACTTCGTTCATACTGTATTCCGGTGTCAGGATCAGATCGTCCTTTTCCATGTGTTCCTCAAGCCAGCTGGTCAGTTCACTTTCCATATTTATACTTACACTGTGCATGGAATCATTGTCTCTTAATATTATCACGAAATCATATATTCCTGTAATTGTCAACGTCAAAGTCAGAAGCACTGCCACAAGTTTTCCCGTAATACGCTTTTTCAGACACCACAGCCGTATAACTGCATCTGCCCAGAAAACACAGAGAAATGCATAGGAAATCATAACATATTTATGATTTACATTTACATCTGGTGTCAGCGACATTACAAAAGCAAAAATAGTTGGAAACAACATGCTGATTGCTGCTGCCCTTTTTTCCCGTTTCAAAAAGATTACCAGAACAATTACGCCAAGAAATACAAATCCACTGATTTCAAACAGATAAGCGACTACAGATCCCAGTGTTTTTTCTTCAGCCAGAAAGCCAAAATAGAAAGCAGGGGAAACCACGCTTCCTTTTACAAAGATTCTGGACTGAAGCATAGAAAATACAACAGTCACAACGGCAGTAATGGCATAATCCAGCTTTCCATCTGAAAATACAGTAAATCCCATAAGTATAAGGAGTCCGGCGATTACTGCCGCCCCATTCCAGAACGAACACAATCCCAGAATCATTCCCACAAACAGTCCGATCTCCGGCTGGATACATTTCCATGCCTCTTTGGTAAAGAAACGGTCTTTCAGCCATTTTATACCTTTTTCCTCATGGGCACATCCTTTTTCCAGCCAGTCCCAGAAGATCCACATAGCCATGGCAACCAGTATCAGTCCAAATGCCAGATGGCGCTGATTCAGATAAACGTTAAAGTTCCACAATCCCCAGTTTTCATTTGCCGAGTATCCGATAAAACTGGTATTCTCTTTTAGTGTCTGCCACAGATCGCCAATCTGCCAGTGTTCATATACATACTGAAAAAATGCAGTTCCGCTTCGGAATATTACCAGAATCACAGACAATACACCTGCTGCAAATTTCCCGGTAATTCTCTGGGATATGGAATAAAGCATCATAAAAAAGCACCAGAGAGCCAGAATACTTACACTGTTATAGGCAATATCAAGACGCATTCCCAGGTATTCCAGGTTTCCGGATAAGAACTGAAACATAAAATGATATTTCACATCCTCACCGCCAAAATGCGGATACTGGGTAGGAAAATTATTTCCAGCTGAAAAAGAACGCATCATTGCTGTATGAGGAGCATAATCCCCAAATACGGAAAAACCGGAATATAAATACCCGTTTTTAAAATGAAACACGTAAAACATAATCCAGGTAATAAAACACAAAAGGATCAGAAAAAATATAGTTTCTCTGACAGGTGGTATTTTATCCGCAAAATTAAAAAGTTGTGCCTTTTCTTTTTTCTTTTTTTGATAAAACTGTACTGCCAATACAACAAAAATAATTCCCATTACCAGAAGATTGGCACCAAATAACGGAGTCTTTGTGTCTTTGTACACGCTAAGGACCCACGCTGCTATGTACACAGCCCAGGTCTGCAGAAGAATCCCACAGCCAAAAGCTGCCGGAAACCGTACCCACAAAGCAGTAATTCCTTTTTCTTTCATTTTTTGCTCTGACAAAATGCTCCCGGTAATTTTCCAACCGATCATAACTGCCAGAATCAGATAGATACATCCTGCCATCTGTTTGTATTTCCTCTCTTTAGACGTATTTGGGTTCAGTATAACAGAATCTTCTGTATCTGAAAAGTCCGTAGTTATTGTTGAGAATTATTGTTTAAATAATCTTCTACCCCAGCGGTAAGCGCTTCTGCAATTTTACTCTGATACTCTTTATCTGCCAGCTTTTTGGCTTCATCCGGATTTGTAAGGAAACCACATTCTACAATATTCAGTACTCCTGGACTGCGCTTCAGAAGATAATAAGAAGTATTTCCCTTTGCTTCTCTTGGCCGCTGTATATCCAGTTTCTGATTCAGCTGTTCCTGAAGAATCTTTGCCAGACGCTCGCCTTCTGATGAATCCTTATAAAAGAATACCTGTGGTCCCTTTATATCCGGATCCTCATAACTGTTCTGATGAATACTGATCGTCAGTGCTGGCTTTACCTCCTGCATTAAAAGGATCCTCTTCTGCATATCCTGTGCCTTTTTATTATTAGAATCCTCCTCATAAAGTCCGGTGTCAGTTTCCCTGGTCATCACTACCTGATATCCTTTTTCTTCCAGAGCCTCCTTTAATTTCAGACCTATAGACAAATTAAAATCTTTTTCCAGAAGCCCTCCAATACCGATCATTCCCGGATCTATCCCTCCATGGCCACAATCTACCACAATAATTTCTTTCGGGCTCACTCCAACTGTGACTTCAGCCGCCTGCCTGGAAAGACAGTAAAATCCAATAAGCAGAAGACATCCCATAACCAATTCCATCCAATGCTTTTTCAACGCAAAACACCCCCTGGTATATACAGTTCAGTATATGTTTCAGAGAGTGTTTTTAGCATTGATTATCTTTCGTATAAATAAAAGGCAGAATTCTTACTGCGCCTCTGAAGTTGTGGATAGATTATCTGTGATTACCTGCCAGATACCACTGTTCTCAAATCCAAGCTTCCATGCAGCCACACCTGCAAGACCATACTTAGGCACCAGCTGTACCTTGGCGGCAATAGACTGTGCATCTTCAATCCAGATCTGATACGTACATCCATCCTTCTCAAAGCTGCCATAGTTCTGGCTTACATCGCTGTCCCAGTACACCTGTGCATTGTTGGTATTTACAACATCCTGGGCTGTGTCCATTCCAATAGCCTCACTGGACAGACTTCCTGCCTCTGTTTTCCACAGTCTGGTGTAAAACGGAACCGCATTGATCACTCGTTCCGCCGGAACTTGTGCAATAGTATCCTGAATTCCCTTCTCTACCCATGGAAGAGAAGCAACAGAACCAGCTTCTTCAGAACCTACATAGTGCTCATCATATCCCATAATGATTACATAGTCCACAACCCTTCCCTGTTCTGCCCTGTCATAATGACTGGTAAAATCCTCCGGAACCGGATTATCCACTGACAGAACAAGATTATTCTTATGACACTCAATAGAAAGCTCACGCAAAAACTCCAGGAAATGAACCCCAACTTCTTCACTAAGCTGCTCAAAATCCACATTGATTCCGTCAATTCCCGCACCTGTGGCAGCACCAATAAGCTGTGTGATCAGATTCTGTCTGGAGCTTGTTCTGGATAACACTTCATATGTAGTGATATCCTGTGTAAAATTATCTACAAGTCCCCAAACCTTCAGTCCTCTTTCATGGGCTGTGGCAACATAATCTGCTGTTGCATTATTAATAATATTACCGTTATTGTCAGAAACATAAAACCAGGTAGGTGAAATCACATTTACTCCGGTCATATTTGCAATCGCATCGGACAGGCCCGCATTTGCATCTGTGGACATTACCTGATGCCAGATCAGGTTCACCGGTTCATCCATGGTAAGATACGTATAGGCTTCTCCCACTGCTGCTCTGTCCATACTGATCTGCTGAACCTGGCCTACACTTTTCTTCTCCACATAGCCAATGTATCCATCCCAGGTAGCAACCTGAAGCCAGTTTTCAAGCTCTGCCATAAAAATCAGATTGTCCCCTTTATTTACCTTGGTAAGGACTTCGGATTTGATTCCACCTCGGTAACGTACATAGGTATTCTTCTGTGCAGTCACAACAGATATATCTGAAAAATCCTTCTGAATCGCAACTCTGTCAGGCTGCTGATATACGCTGGTATCCAGATCCGTATATTTCTTTACAAAATCAAGACTTAAATATGGTGTACCATCTTTCAGCCACACATCTCCTCCCGCCTCTGTGGACGCAGCAGTGTAAGTCAGCTCTGACGGAGTCGCATAAAGAATCTGCTGTCCCTCTTCGTCCCAGTAATAACGCTGATTCAGATAACTGTTTACCACATCTACAGGCAGATAAGGTTCACCACCGGACATTGCTGCACGCTGTTCCAAAATCTCTGTACCAATGATAATAACTCCCTCTCCATCTTCTGTCTGACCATAATATTCTGTTAGATCCATCTGCTTCTTCGTTGGAATATGACGCATGATCAGTGTAGTCGCAATTCCCAGAACTGCAACTACTGCAATCAAAAGACATACCACGATTACAGGGTTAATCTTTCTTTTCATATATTAAATATCCTCTCAGTAAAAGTCTGTATACTGCTTCTCACAGTTGTTTTTCATTATACCATACTTTCCTGTGATTGGATTACAAAATTCGACTTTTCACAATTTGTTTACATTTCAAAAAGAATTGTTTCAGGAAGAAAATCCATGTTTTTGCAGAGGATTCCCTGGAAATGCAAAGTATGAGTAGGGGGAACTGCCGTTCCAGAAGAATCCTCCTGCAATGTATCAGGACTGCTTTGTCCCGGTGTTTTCGCTTTCGTCCATCACGAAATCAAAATCCACACGGGCAATATGCCCCTGACCATCTTCTGTATAGTCCCGCATATATCCTCCGCCTTCGGCAATCTGACAGGCTCTTGCTATGGCGCCGGGAGTACTTTGCTCGCCCTCCAAGTACAGGGAAATTCCCATCTCCTGATAACGTGCAAGCTCCTTTTCCAAAGATTGGCAGGACTGCTTCTTTCCTGATCGTGATATACGCTTCGTGTCCTATCCTCCTTTCCTTTTTTTCAGATTTAGAAAACACCTGAAATATGTTGGCAGAAAAAGAGACGGATCATAGCTTCATTTCATCTTCAGGGAATGTGAAACACCGCCCCAGCTGATACGCTGTATGAAAATGGCGCTGTCTTTAGATAAAACCAGATGTTAATGTTAATACTTAATACGAACTTGTGTTCAACTGTTCAATTTAATCGTGAACCCGAATCCGTTTTCTTTTTCTGTTTCTCATTATACGGTTTCATTTTCCATTATGCAATAGCATCTGACAAGTTTATTCTTTTTTTCTTTTTCGTTTCTAAAAATTTAATAAATAATGAGAATTTTCGCCTTTCTTTTCCTATTGCACTTTTCTGGCATATATTATACAATGAGAAATCAAGATAGATATAGATATTATTCGTTACTGTGAACCCAATGAACAGTAACCCTTATTCCACAAGAACAGGATGTGATTATATGAAAATCGAAAAAATCAGCGATACACAGATTCGCTGTACTCTTACAAAAGAAGACCTGGACAGTCACCAGATCCGTATCAGCGAACTTGCATATGGTACAGAGAAGGCCAAGAAACTTTTTCGCGATATGATGCAGCAGGCCCAGATTGAGTTTGGATTCGAAGCAGATAATATCCCGCTGATGATAGAAGCCATTCCGGTAAGCGGCGAAAGTGTGATCCTGATCATTACCAAGGTGGAAGATCCAGAAGAACTTGATACCCGTTTTTCCAAATTTTCACCATATAAAAAATCAAAGCCGGATGCTATGCAGTTTGACGGTGCTGATAATATTATTGATATTTTCCAGAAACTCTACGAAGAGACAAAGAAAGCTGCTTCTTCCAAAGATCAGAACAAAGAGGATGAAAAGGTTTCCGGCGATGCTCCTGTTTCCAAGACAACGAAAGATGCATCTTCTGATAACTCCAAGGTTTCCATCAGCCTTGTACGGCTTTATACCTTCCATACACTGGATGATGTAATTGCAGCAGCACATGGTCTTGACGGCTTTTACAAGGGAGCCAATACTCTGTACAAGGATGAAAATTCCCTTTACCAGCTCATCGTACATCAGTCCTCATGCTCTGCCGAGGATTTTAACAAGATCTGCAACATTCTTTCCGAATATGGAAGCGGACGGGCTTTTACCAAAGCCGGAGAAGCATACTTAAAGGAACACGGTGAACTGATTTCCAGAAAAGCTTTACAGCAGCTTGCTGATATATAAATTTCTGCAAATATATAAATTCCTGCAAATCAGGAAAGAATTCTGCTTTGCAGGATTCTCCGCCTGCGGAGGGCCACCTTAAGCGGCATCTACCCTTTGGCTGCAGCGTAATCCTTCCCGGTAGGGCTTTTTATGTACAGGGAGATTCTAACGGAATTTCCTTGTATATAAAAAAGACTGGCTCATTATGCCAGTCTTTTTTATTTATTCCAGATGTGTAAAAAAACCAATTCAGCAAAATGCGATTCACAGCCTGCGGGAATGTTTTTCAAACACGCTCTAGCGTCCTGCCAGATAATCGTTAAGCTGCTGAATTAATACGTCAGCATCAATTCCGTGTACCATAGCAGCCTCCTCCAGAGATTCCATCTGAGCGGATGGGCATCCAACACATCCCATTCCGGATGCCATAAGAATACCAGCCATATTAGGATCTAACTGAAGAAGCTGACCGATCAGCATATCTTTTGTCACCTGTGCCATGATCTGTTTCCTCCTTTTTATTCAGCGCTTGTGAGAGTATGTCTCACGTTCCCCCATTATAATACCAAATGCACTTTTTCGCAACCGTCACATTTCTAAAAATTTGTTTATAATTTTGTACTTGATATCCTATGCCAGATATATTAGAATATATCTATATCCCGAAAGGGAACAAAAGAGATTAAAGGAGGATATAACTATGGCATATGTAATTTCTGACGAGTGCGTTAGCTGTGGAACATGCGAAAGCGAGTGCCCTGCAGGTGCTATTTCTCAGGGAGATGAGCATTACGTAATCGATGCAGATTCCTGCATGGAGTGCGGTACCTGTGCTGATGCCTGTCCTACAGGCGCTATCAGCGAGGGTTGATTTGCCCATACTGACAGTGAATAAAGAAGGGGGCTTCTCTGTAGAGAGGCTCCCTTTTTTATTTCAGAGGCATTACTTTTGTGTCCGGGTATTCTTTTTTCCTTTTCTGTCTGAAGCAGCTGCAGCTTCTTTTCTTGCAAGCTGCTGTCTTCTGATCGCCGCATCCAGGGAGCGCCACCTTTCCTCACCTTCTTTTTGTGCATGAAGCTCCTGGTTTATCAGTCTTTCCAGAATTTCCTGAAATTCCAGGATTTTTTCGTCACCCGATATAAAATGACTGGTATTTTCAGCATCTTTTACTACCTGTTCCAGCATCTGGATCTGATTTTCGTTTTCTTCTGTAACATTTTTGGGATGACACATGGCTATTTTAGGCAAAAGCTCCTTAATTGCCCGAAGCTGCAATCCCCTGTTCTTCAGTTCCTTAATATTCAAAAAAAGCTGAATGTCATCTTCGGTGTAGCAACGATGTCCCAGCTGTGTCCTGCCAATATGCATGTCCAGTTCTTCTTCCCAGTAACGCAGTACATAGGATTTTACGCCTGTCATTTTCACAGTTTCGGCAACCGTATAATACTTCTCCATACTACCCCTCCTTATGAAATTCGCTGATTTTATTATAACAAAGGCTACTTTAAATGCAACAAAAAAAGGTCGACATAACATGCCGGCCTTTCCCTGTAAAATACTCTTTACAGCATTTTACAATATTAATTTTCTATTTTTTCATATTTACAAACTGCGTGTATCTTGGCAGCCATACAAGTTCCACGGTACCAATAGGGCCGTTTCTTTGTTTTGCTATAATAATCTCTGCAATATCCTTCTTCTCAGTATCTTTATGGTAATAGTCATCACGGTAGATAAACATTACCACATCCGCATCCTGCTCAATAGCTCCAGACTCTCGAAGGTCAGAAAGCATTGGACGATGATCTGGTCGCTGCTCCACAGCACGGCTAAGCTGGGAAAGCGCAATTACAGGAACACTCATTTCCCTTGCCAGAGCCTTCAGGGAACGGGAAATATCTGAAATCTCCTGCTGCCTGGAATCAGAATGTCCACTTCCGGTCATCAGCTGAAGATAATCGATCATCACAATGCCCAGATTATGTTCCAGCTTATATTTCCTGCACTTGGAACGAAGCTCGGAAATGGAAATACCAGGAGTATCATCAATAATAAGATTAGAGCGTCCGATGATATCTGCTCCTTCCACCAGTTTGGTCCAGTCCTCGTCTTTCAGATTACCGGTTCGCATATTCTGGGAATCAACATGAGATTCCATTGCAAGGAGACGGTTTACCAGCTGCTCCTTTGACATCTCAAGGCTGAATATGGCAACCGTGACATCTTTTCGAAATGCCATATACTGTGCAATATTCAAAACAAAAGCAGTCTTTCCCATAGAAGGACGGGCCGCAATCAGCACCAGATCCGATGCATGCATTCCGGATGTCTTATAATCCAGATCTACAAAACCGGTGGGAATACCAGTAACAGAACCCTTCAGCTTGGATGCTTTCTCAATATTGTTGACAGCGTTTAAAACAACCTGCTGAATCGGGACAAAATCATCACTGGAACGTCTCTGCAGAACATTAAACAGTTTTTTTTCCGCATCCTCAAGAATCATCTGGGTACTGTCCTTTTCCAGATAACAGGAATTTTCCACTTCCTCGTTTACTTTTATAAGGCGTCTTAATACTGCTTTCTCACTGACAATATTAGCATAATATTTTACATTTGCAGATGTGGGAACTGCAGCGATCAGATCCCTTACATATTCCATGCTGCTGATATCCGGTGGAAGTTCTTTCTCCTTCAAGCGGTTCTGAAGTGTAATCAAATCCACAGGTTTCCCTTCGTTGCAAAGTTCCACCATAGCATCAAAAATAATTCCGTACTGACTTTGGTAAAAATCATCACTTGTCAGGATTTCCGATGCAATCAGAATAGCATCTCTGTCCAGAATCATAGAACCGATAACAGACTGCTCTGCTTCAATACTGTGAGGAAGAATCCTCTTGATCAGCGCTTCTTCCATTTCGTAACAAACATCCTCTCATTTGGCTTTCTTGTCTGTTTTTTCTTATGCTTCTTCTTTTACCCATACTTTCAGGCTTCCGGTTACCTTTGGATGAAGCTTGACCGGTACATTTGTTACGCCCAGATTACGGATTGGGTTTGGAAGAACCAGTTTTTTCTTCTCAATCTCAAGATTTAACTGTTTCTTTGCTGCTTCGGAAATTTCCTTTGTGGAAACAGAACCAAATGTTCTTCCACCTTCTCCCACTTTCAGGGTAAGGATTACTTCTTTATCTTCCAGATCCTTTGCAAAAGCTCTTGCAGCTTCCAAATTCTCCTGCGCCACTTTTTCTTCATTTGCTTTCTGAAGCTTCAGGTCGTTCAGATTCTTAGGAGTAGCCTCAACGCCTAATTTCTTCGGCAGAATCATGTTTCTTGCATATCCATCGCTAACATTTACAATTTCGCCTTTTTTTCCAAGAGATTTCACATCTTCTAATAAAATTACTTTCATTCTTTAAATTCCCCTTCCTGGTATAATTGGTCGATAATATCTTTGATCATCTGCTCGGTTTCATCCTCTGTGGCTTTTACCTGGGCACCGGCAATATTCAGATGACCACCGCCGCCTATTCTCTCCATCATAACCTGCACATTTACCTCGTCAATGGCACGGGCACTTACGTACACCTCGTTATTATATGGAGTAAGCACAAAAGATGCTTTCACACCTGCAATATTCAAAAGCTCATTGGCAGCCTGGGCTCCGACAACGGTAGGACTTTCAAGCCCTTCACTTGGACATCTTCCTATTGCAAAGCAGTTTCGATAGATCTGTGCTGTACGCACAACCTCTGCCCTTGCCTTATAGGCATCAATGTTATCCCGAAGAAGCTTTCGTACTCTGGTAATATCTGCACCGCTTCTTCTAAGGAATGCGGCAGCCTCAAAGGTACGCACACCGGAACGTGTTGTAAAATTATTGGTATCAATGACCATACCTGCATACAGGCAGTCTGCTTCAAGACTGCGAAGCCGCAAATCATCAGAAAAATACTGAAGAACCTCTGCCACCATTTCGCAGGTGGAGGAAGCATATGGCTCCACATAAGAAAGCACAGCGTTCTGGATTACTTCACTGCCTCTTCTGTGATGGTCTAATACTACGATAGTCTTTGTCAGATATAAAAGATCCTGACATTCTGTATAACTAGGCTTATTGGTATCTACAACCACTACAACCGTGTTATTATCCACAAGCTCCTTCGCCTGGGCGCAGTCAATGAACATGGATGGCTCATAGTCCGGATTGTTAATATAACCGGCCATCAGAGGACGGATAGATGTAGTCGGATCATTTACCACAATATGAACCGGCTTTCCAAGAGTTTTTCCTGCACGGTAAATACCAATTGCAGCTCCCAGTGCATCCACATCCGTGATCTTATGTCCCATAACAACCACGCGATCCTTGGTGCTCATAAACTCCTTCAGGGCCTGGGCTTTCACTCTTGCCTTTACACGGGTATTTTTCTCCATCTGCTGGGACTTTCCACCATAATAGCTGATAGAATCCCCGTTTTTGATCACAACCTGATCTCCACCACGGCCCAGGGCCATTTCCATTGCAATGCGGCTGTACTCTGCATTCTGCTGGTAGGTAGCGCCATTCAGACCTATTCCCATACTTAAAGTAACAGCAATCTCGTTACCGATATTGACAGTTTTAACTTCTTCCAGAATATTAAAGCGCTGCTCCTTCAGTTCTTCCAGGGAACTCTGACGCATAATCAGGAAATATTTGTCCTTTTCAAGTTTACGGACAATGCCGTCAAAACTGGTAAAATACTTTGTTATTTTTCTATCAATCAGTGCAATAAGAAGAGATCGCCTTACTTCTTCCACACCTTCCAGAGCTTCCTCATAATTATCCAGGCAGGCAAGAGCTGTTACCAGCTTGTCATCTTCATTTTTCTTGATGTATTCCTGAAGCTCTGTCTCATCATAAAAGAACATGGCAACAAGACTGATGTCCGTATCCACATTTTCCAGAATACGGGCTTCATTCACCACATCCTTCATAGTCACCAGCTGCATGGAAACCCGGTAGATACGCTCTCCGAAATTGATACTCATTTCTGCGATTTCCTGTTTGCCCAAAACTGGTATCTTCTCTGATGTAATCTCCGGAAAAATCATACTGATATGTTTTTTGTATAACTGATCTTTACCTGTAAGCGTTGCAAATACTCTGTTTGACCAGATCATCCTTCCATTGGTATCCATAATGGCATACGGAAGTGCCAGGTCATCCAGAAGTCTTTTCTCCAGTGACTCGTACTGATTTGCAAATGCGATCAGGTCATTGAGGATCAGCGGGCGATGGTGATGTGTAAGGAGCAGGGCAGCCGCAATATAAACAACCAGTCCAAGAGTTGCCAGAACTCCTGCCTTCACACTTACCATGAAAATGAGAATATCCAGCCAGACCAGTACTATGGACAAATACAGCGGCCATCTCATATATTGCTTCATGGAGCCTTTGAATTTCAGTTTTTTATTCATAAGTTTCATCCTCACTTACAAAAGCCTCAGCTACCTGAGTAACATAACTACAAGCCAGAAGACTCTTGTCAGCTGTCTTAGAGCCTGTTTGAAAAAGCATTCCCGCAAACTGTGACGCACATCTTACACAAAACCTTTTTCAAACATGTTCCAGAACAACCTCAAAAAACCGGCTTTGTATTATAGTATAACAGATTTCTGAATTTTTTTCCATAGAGAGTTATCAAAAAAGAAAAAGCCCTCAAACGCTCATATAACAAGCATTTGAAGGCTTCCAAACATCTGCATTACTGCATTCAGGAAATTAGTCCTGGATGTATGGCATCATAGCAAGGTGACGAGCTCTCTTAACAGCTACTGTAAGAGCTCTCTGATGTTTCGCGCAGTTTCCGGTGATTCTTCTAGGAAGAATTTTACCTCTCTCGGAAACATATTTTCTTAATTTTGCTACGTCCTTGTAATCGATCTCGTTATTCTCTTTACCACAGAATACACAAACTTTTTTTCTTCTGCGGCCGCCTCTTCTCTTCATTGGAGAATCTGGTCTTTCGCCTCTATTATTGTAAGCCATGTTGGTTTTCCTCCTGTTTTATTCAGTTCTAAAAGCTAAGCTCTAGTTAAACGGCAATTCCTCGTCAATGCCATCCGGAATGTTCATAAAGCCTTCCGCTGCAACACCAGGATTCGGCATAGATGCTTCAGGTGCGCTTGTATGCGGATGAGATGCAGCATAACTGTCACTGGAAGACTTGCTTTCAGCAAACTCCTGCTCCTCTACTACAACCTCTGTAGTGTAAACCTTCTGTCCATCACGATTGGTATAGCTTCCGGTCTGAATACGGCCTGTAACCGCAATCTTCAGTCCCTGACGGAAATATTTCTCAGCAAATTCCGCTGTACGTCCAAAAGAAACACAGCTGATAAAGTCAGCACTTGCTTCTCCATCACGACGGAATCTTCTGTCTACAGCTAATGTGTACCTGGCAATTGCCAGTGCATTCTCTCCTGCGGAATATCTTACCTCAGGATCTCTTGTTAAGCGACCCATTAAAACTACTTTGTTCATTCTTCTTACCTCTCTTATTATGCTAAGTGAACGACCTCTTAATGGTGCTCTCTAAATCCGATTCTGTAAAAGATTACGCGTCTTTTCTGACAACTAAGTATCTTAATACGTTGTCCATGATACGTACATGTCTTTCTACTTCTGCCGGACACTGTGCGTCTGCCTCAAACTGAATAAAGTAGTAGAAGCCTTCATGCATTTTCTGAATCTCGTAAGCTAATTTCTTCTTACCCCATTCTTCAACGTCTGTGATAACGCCGTTGTAACGAGTGATGTATCCTTTAGCTTTCTCAACTACTGCATCACGTACTTCGTCTTCAACTTTAGCGCTAACAACTAATGCTAACTCGTACTTGTTCATGCTTGTCTTACCTCCTTATGGTCTGTTGGCCCTTTGCCTGTCAAAGAGCAAGGATATTTTATATATCACGATTTTTGATTCTAACATACTTTTTGTGGACTGTAAAGCATTATTTTTCTTTTTTTTGAAGATTTTTTGTGTTTTTCTCCACCATTTTACGGGGAACCATGATCTGATGCCCGCATCCCATGCACTTCAGGCGGAAATCCGCGCCCACTCGCAAGATCTCCCAGTCCTTGCTGCCGCATGGATGGCCTTTTTTCAAAGTAACGATGTCTCCGATTTCATAAACTTCTGCCATAATCTGACAAACTCCTCTTAAAAACGTTTTATTCTGTGTGTCTCTTCACACGTTTCCAAATACTATTTTTCTGCCTTTTTCACCTGGATCTGTGAAAATACCTGTCCAATAGGCTCCTTGATCAGAAGATCCGCATACCGGTCTCTTGGTGTAGGTGATTTGTTGATCACCACCAGATGCTCACCGGAAAAATAATCGATCAGGCCTGCTGCCGGGTAAACCGCAAGGGAGGTTCCTCCGATGATCAGAACCTGTGCCTGGGAAATAGCCCGCACCGCCTCGCTGATCACACCGTTGTCCAGTCCTTCCTCATACAGCACCACGTCCGGCTTGATCATTCCGCCGCAGGTGCATTTAGGCACGCCCTTTGCATTTTTCATGTAGGCGAAATCGTAGGATTTGCCGCATTTCATACAGTAATTGCGGTATACGCTTCCGTGAAGCTCCAGTACCTTTTTGCTTCCGGCCATCTGATGAAGATTGTCGATGTTCTGGGTGATCACTGCTTTCAGCTTGCCTGATGCCTCCAATTCTGCCAGTTTCAAATGAGCCGCATTTGGCTTTGCTGTGTCACACAGCATCTTGTCCTGATAGAAACGGTAAAATTCATCCGGGTGACGCATAAAAAAGGTATGGCTTAATATGGTTTCCGGAGGATAGTCGTACTTCTGGTTATACAGGCCGTCCTGGCTTCGAAAATCCGGGATTCCGCTTTCTGTGGAAACTCCCGCTCCACCGAAAAATACAATATTGTCATACTTATCGATCAGTTCCTGCAGTCTTTTTGTTTCCTCGCTCATATGCCATCTTCCTCCATTCCCAGCAGCCTGGCAGGAGAATTTCCCGCCTGGCACGCCTTTGGCATTCCATTTCTCAAAAATCAGTTCTCACTGCTGTCTGTCTTTTTCACCACATCAAGGGTGTCCACTCTTTTTCCCTGAACCACATAACGTGTGGATTCATTGCCTGTACAGGTGGAAAGGGTGACGATCTTATCCTCCACTCCAAGCTCTCCCGGCGTGGTCTTAATATCCGAATAAGAAACGATCTTGTTCATGTAGTCCACAAATTCCTGTCCCGGGCCCTTAAACAGCGTGTAGGTATCGCTGTTTACCGCTGTAGTGTACGCAGAAATAATCTCATATCTGTAGTTCTTCTCCGGCGTGAAAATCCAGAAATATTTGCTCTTGTTATAGGCAGAATCGTCCTTGCTGAAATTCTTCAGCTGGCCGAACATGCTGCCGTTTTTCATATTATGTCCGTAAACCAGGGTATTGCAGTCACTGAAGTCAGCCTTATTCTCATAATCAATGAAAATAGTTCCGGCAAAATTATAGTTCTTCTCATAAGTCATATGAAGATACTGGTCATTGTCAGTTCCCCGAACTACCGGATAGCTGACCCCGTCCAGAGCCTCTACATAAATCCAGCCGATCACATCTGTGTTAATGCTTCTTAAAGAATCAAAATCAATGTCCATAGGGGCTTTCAGGGTGGGACCTTCCGGTCCTGCCGGTTCCTGCTCCTGGGCATCCTGATCCGGATCGCGCTCTGTCACTGCCATCTGGGCAATGGCATTGTACTCATCTGAGCCCTTTTTGTACTCTGTGTAAATATGATAAAGATTGTATGCCGCATAGCAGAATATGCAGATTGCTGCGATCAGCACAACCGTAAGCAGCACATCTCCCGCCTTTTTCTTCTTTTTAGGTTTCTTATCTTCCTTCATGGCAACCTCCTTTTTCTCATGAACTTTCTTCCTCTCCAGGGATGCAGTTTCCCGGAACTTTTTCGCACATTTCCTCCCTGTCATTATAAGCGCTGGGAAAAATTCCCGCAACCATCATTCCTGCAGGGAATCCAGAATCGCCCTGCATTCTTCCCGCATGGCATTCTCCTGCTTCTGGTAAAGCAAAAGCCCGCAGTGCCTGAAATAAGCATCGCATCCATGTTCGGAAATAAAAGTACTGGTGCACGGATTCCCGGTAAGCCCGGTCTCCAGAAGCAGCAGCTCCTGTCCTTCTCCAAAGCAGTCTTCCAGAAAGGCAAAGCCCCTCTCCAGCATAGTTTTCGTGCGCTCCAATTCCCTGCCCCGCAGCTCACATTCTTTTTCAAACAGCTGGCGTATCAGCTGGAAGCCTTCCTGGCAGTCCGTCACATGAGCCTCGCAGATCTGAAGAAAATACTCTTCCAGAATCCCGATCTGCTCTTCCTCCTGGCATCTCTCCCGCTCCGACAAAAGCTCTGCCTGCCATTTCGCATCCAGTGCTTTTCTTCTTTCTGCCAGAAACTCTTTCATGGAATCCACACATGTTTGCTCCTGGAAAAAACGCTTCAGCTGCATCAGATTCTGGTGGAGCATCACAGTTCTTACATCCACTTTTTCGAAAGCTGCTGCCTGCTGATCAAGTGCTTCCATTACAAGCTGGGTCAAGGTAAACCGCTCCTCAAACTGCGCCCTGGCTGCCATCTCACAGATCAGCCTGTATTCCTTCTGAGGCACAGTTCCCTCTAGAATTTCCCCTACCCGGTAATCCGTTTTGTACCTTTCATATAGTCTATAATAGGCGGCAAAGTCCCTTGTAATTTCCTCTTTCTGAAGAAACTCGCCAACAATCTCTTCGGATACTTCCACCTGAAGCTCTTCATAGCTTTTGAGAAGCTCCGAAAGGTCCTCCCAGCCTCTGGCAGTCACAAAAAATTTTCCGTCTACCGTGTTTTCCACTATGTAGAAATTCTCTTTTTTCAGAGTCAGATAGGACAAAATGGCGCCGTGGACCTGCCTTTTCCCGGCGTATTCCAGCCACACATCTGTCTGGGCCTGTATCTCAAGCTTTCGCACGCGGTCCAGGGTTACAATGTCAAACTCCCGGACAGACTTGTTGTACTCAGGAGGATTGCCTGCTGCCACAATGATCCACCCCTCTGGCACTTTATGGGTTCCGAAGGTTTTGTTCTGCAAAAACTGGAGCATGGCAGGCGCCAGTGTCTCGGACACACAGTTGATCTCATCCACAAAAAGGATTCCTTCTTTTTTGCCGGTGCGCTCCATGCATTCGTAGACGGATGCGATGATCTCGCTCATGGTGTATTCGGTGATATCCATTTCCTTGCCGCCATAATTTCTGGTGACGATTTTCGGCAGTCCTACCGCGCTCTGACGGGTATGATGGGTGATGGTATAGGCCACAAGCCCAACCTGGCATTCCTCTGCGATCTGCTCCATAATGGCTGTTTTGCCGATTCCCGGAGGTCCCATCAGAAGGATTGGCCTCTGGCGCACCAGAGGATAGGTGTACCCACCCTTTTCGTTTTTTCTCAGATAAGCCAAAAGGGTATGCTTAATCTCATTTTTTGCTTCTTTTATATTCATCGGTTTGCTCCTAACTGATCACCAGCTTGTATGCCCAATTCGGCACATATTTCATATTTTCATTCTTTTTCACAAAGACAAAAGCAGTCTCGTAATCTGGCTTCTGCCCCGGATAAATGCCGTCGCCGTCTGTGAAATAAATCAGGGCTTTCAGGTTTTTCAGTTCCTTTTTCTCCCGTTCTTTCTTTATATAAGTAAAAACAGGCACAAAATCTGTGCCGCTTCGCCCCTGTATCTGCACATTTCGCACGTATTCCTTCCACTCTTCTTCCGAATGGATCACGGACACAGACTGGATGCAGCAGTCGCACTGAATAATGTAGACTTTCATTTTCCGGAAAAAATTCTCTCTTGTGCTGAGAATCTGATAGGTTTCCCCCAGAAACCGCTGCACCAGCTCCCTGGAACAGGAACCTGAGGTGTCGATGGCGATGACCAGCTCCTCCAAGCGGTTTACTTCCTTATACTCCAACGGTTCGATCAGAGGCAGATTTCCATAGTGCTCCATTCCGAAATGATAGAAAATGTAGTCAAAGCTTTCCTCATCCAGCTGGATTTCTTCCCTTGGAAAAGCAAATTTTTTCAGAAATTTCCGGTAGTCATAACGGCTTTTGTAAAGCTGTTCCAGCTCTTCCTGGCGGTTTCCAGGATTGGCGCCGATCCGGTGCTTCTGGTGTTCTTTTCCAAGGGTGGTGTAGGTGAGGATCTTCTCCCAGCGGTTTTTCTCCTGCTTTGCCCTCTCCGGATTCAACTTCCACAAAGAATGGTCATCAAATGCAAAAAGCTGCTCCATTTCCTCCTGGGAAAACGGAAGCTTCTCCTGTTCAAGCCGATGGTACAATACCTCCGCAGATAAAGGCCTTCCTCCAAAAAATTCCAAAACCCGGCCACGTAGCTTCTTTTCTTCTGCAGAAAATCCCCACAGATCTTCCGGTATATTTTCCTTTAACAAAAGCTCTGCTGCCAGATCGCAGGCAAGGTTCCACAACCGTTTCTTTGCTTTTTCCGGGGAAAAGGGGTGAAGGTACAGGCAGTGAAACAGAATATGCAGATATCCCCGTTTCAGTGCTCCGGGATTTTTCTCCCAGACACGGATGAGAAACATAGGATCTGCCAGAATCCGGCTTCCGTCTGTGCCGATTCCGTGAATTTCCTGCAGGTCTGTTCTCCTGCTTTTCTCCCTGCTGATCACTTCACAGGAAAGGGCCGCGATTCCCGGTGAAAAAAATGGAAATCTGGCGCAGACTTCGCTGCGGCAGGTATATAAAATACGGCTTCCAAGCTCCCGGCAGGCGGATTCTCTGGCATTTTCCGAAGTCCCGGCGCTCTGGGCAGCCTCTGCATTCGTGGACGCCTCTTTTTTCATAACCTCAGAGGGTGAAATCTCTGTCCGTATATCCATATTTACTGTCCTTTAATTTCATCAGCCACACCAGGCTTTCCAGTTTCTGCTCTTTCCTGGCGGTGCGGATAAAGCTCTCCAGTTCATTTCTTCCAAACCAGTCCATTCCTGCCAGCTGCTCCATTTCACAGATATTTTCCTGGCGGATCAATTCTTCCATGGCTGGACGTATTCTCCGCTTCAGGTACTGGCTGTATGCGTTTTTTGCTTCTTCTGAAGTCTCTTCTTTTTCCTGAAAAAAGCCTTCCAACGCACAGGACAGCTTCACTTTCTCCTGCCCCGTACTTTTGAATTTCTCGTATAAAAATTCCTGTTCTTTATTCATCGATTCTTTCACGCTCACTTTTTTATGCAGTCTCCCTGCCTGTTATTATAATCCATCCTTTCTTTTCCCACAATGTAAAATTTTCCAATACAGTCCGTCTGCGCCACCCGAATGTTACTGTTCACTCCGTGAGCAGTAACACGCTTCGCGATGCACAGAAATCATGCATTCGCATGATTTCGCGCTGCAATTCTCGGGTTTTCTGTGAACTTTGTTCACAAAAAACACCTCGCGGAATGTTACCAGTGAACAGTAACCCCCGAATTCCAGCTGAGTTTTCCGCAAAGCGGGGCGTTGGAATGATTTTTCAAACAGACTCTAGCCACCAGCCTGCCTTCCTGTTATAATGAAGAGACCAAAAACAACAGGAGGACTAACTTGTATGGCAAAAAAGAATCTGATCGTCGGACAGTCCGGCGGACCTACCGCAGTGATAAACAGCAGTCTTTATGGTGTGGTTTCTGAGGGAATCCGTCAGGAGGAAATCGGACATGTTTATGGAATGGTAAATGGAATTGAGGGATTTTTGAAAGGCACAGTCCTGGATTTTGAGGAAGCTCTTCCCGGGGAAAAGCTGGAATACCTCACTTACACCCCAGGTGCTTATCTTGGCTCCTGCCGCTATAAGCTTCCCCAGTCTTTGGAGGACCCGGTATACCCGGAACTGTTCCGCAGGTTTGAAGAGATGAATATTGGCTGGTTCTTTTATATTGGCGGAAATGACTCCATGGATACGGTGAGCAAGCTTTCCCGCTATGCAGCCATGATCGGCAGTGACATCCGCATTATCGGCGAACCTAAAACCATTGACAATGACCTTGTGCATACCGATCATACGCCTGGATTTGGAAGTGCGGCCAGATATGTGGCTTCCACAGTCCGCGAGATCACCCTGGATGCCAGCGTCTATGAGAAAAAATCCGTAACCATCGTGGAGATCATGGGACGTCACGCAGGCTGGCTGACCGCCGCAGGTGCCCTTGCCCGCAAATATACAGGTGACAATCCTCTTCTTATTTATCTGCCTGAGACAGCTTTTGACACAGAGAAATTCCTTACGAAGGTAAGCAGTGCATTTGAGAAAAACTGCAACGTTGTGGTTTGTGTTTCTGAAGGAATCCACGATGCCAAAGGCACCTTCATCTGTGAATATGATAACTCCGTAGGCACCGATACCTTCGGACACAAAATGCTGGCAGGCTGCGGCAAATACCTGGAAAACCTGGTGCGTGACCGCCTTGGAGTGAAAGCCCGCTCCATTGAGCTGAATGTAAGCCAGCGCTGCAGCGCTTCCCTTCTTTCTGACACAGACCGGCAGGAAGCTGTTACAGCTGGAATTTTCGGTGTTCAGGCTGCACTTAAGGGTGAGACGGGCAAGATGGTTTCCTTTATCCGCCAGGAAACTCCAGATGGCGTTTACCAGATGAAATGCGGACTTGAGGATGTGAACCAGATCTGCAACGAGGAGAAAACCGTTCCTCTCTCCTGGATTACGGAGGATGGCTCTGATGTGACAGAGGATTTCATCCGCTACGCACGCCCGCTGATCCAGGGAAATGTGGAGCTCCCTATGGGCGAAGACGGGCTTCCGGTTTGCGTATATCGCAAATAAAAAGCACTTCTGTATATGAATATAACACGCTTCATGAATGGCAAACTTGAAATTTGACAAACCATCGAAAACTTTGATTATCCATATACCCAAACAGCACCAGACGAGAGATCACTCCCATCCGGTGCTGTTTTTCATCTTATTCCATTTCTTCCATATTCAATTTTCCGTTCAGATTTTCCCATTTATTTCTCATTCTCGAAAATTCTGTGATCCTCTTCCAGTTTATCTTTTACCTCACTGTCGTGGATCTTTTCTTCCTTTTTCTCATCCCGTGACTTAGGCAGGATCAGATTCAGACAGACTGCAATGATCGTTGCCAGAACTACAGGAGATTTTCCAAAAATAGTAGTCACCCACGAAGGAAGTGTGGCAAGTGCTGCGTTGGCCTGGGATACGCCTACTCCAAGGGCTGCTGCCAATCCGACAATGGAGGAGTTGCGGTAATCCATCTCAGCGGAAGCCACCAGTTTCATACCGGTCATGGCAATGGATGCAAAAACGGATACTGTTGCACCGCCCAGCACGCACTGCGGAATGGTTGTCAGAAGTGCGGAAAACTTCGGCACAAATCCGGCAATGCCAAGGAATGCAGCTGCAAGTCCCAGAACCCAGCGGTTGATAACCTTGGTAGTGGTTACAATACCTACGTTCTGGCTGTATGTAGCAGTGGGAAGTCCGCCAAATAAAGCGCCGATGATGTTGGTAATACCATACGCCACAATACCGCTCTGGAGTTCCTGATCCTTCGGAGTACGGTTCATGGCACCGATGGTGGTGGCGGAATAATCTCCGATGGCCTGAATGGAGTTGATGGCAAACAGAAGTCCGATGGCAACGCAGGCAGAAATCTCAAAATGCACTCCAAAGTGCATCAGCTGGGGCAGCTGGAACACGCTTGCATTTCCAACACTGGACAGATTCACCATGCCAAAGGGAATGGATACCAGATATCCGGCCAGCATACCGATCAGAATGGAGGAAAGCTTCCAGATTCCTTTTCCAAAATGATTCAGCGCAGTTACAACAGCCAGGGTGAAGAATGCAACCAGCCAGTTCTGCCAGGAACCGTAGTCCGGATTGGAAGTTCCGCCTGCCATATAGTTGATGGCAGTTGGATACAGGGAAAGTCCAATGGTGAAAACTACTGTTCCTGTGATCAGCGGCGGGAAAAATACGCGGATCTTCTTCACCAGAATTCCCATGATAACCGCTACAATTCCACCTACGATCTGCGCTCCCATAATGGTATCAATTCCGTATCCGTCCGCAATGGCCTGCATACTTGGCACATATGCGAAGCTGACACCCATGATCATGGGAAGTCCGGAACCAATCCGAAACTTTTTCCCGATTGGAAACAGCTGGACCAAAGTGGAAAACGCAGCGATCACAAGAGCAGCCTGAATGAGGATGACCTGGTCCTTATTCTCAAGGCCGGCTGCTCCTGCCACAATAATGGCAGGGGTGACACATCCCACGATCATTGCAACTACATGCTGCAGCGCAAGAGGAAGAGCTTCCTGGATACGCGGGATACCATCAGTTTCAAAAATACTGCCTCTCTTCATAATGTTCTCCTGCTTTCTTTTGTTTTATATAGTATACCAAATAGTGGGCGCAAAAACAATTAGATTACCTAAAAATCTTTGTATTATTGTTAACAAAAAAACAAGCTTGTTTTTGTCTATATTTAT
>CAKRMK010000020.1 GCA_934364795.1 uncultured Blautia sp. | reverse complement strand
TCTTTGCGACAGCTTGTTTACTTTATCATATCTTTCAAACCTTGTCAAGAACTTTTTTCAAAAGTTTTTGAGGTTTTTCAGATCTTTCTAAAGTTGTTTGTTTCTGTCGTTCTGTTCAAGCGACTTGGATACTTTATCATAAGTTCAGTCGATTGTCAACAGTTAATTTGAATATTCTGAAAACTAATTTATTTTTCAGTATTTCAGAAGCAATTCCTTGCGACAGCTCGTTTAATATACCACTGCCGCAAGGAGAAGTCAAGCATTTTTTGTAAAAAAATTTCATTTACTTTTTTTACTCAAAAGTTTAATTCTTATTTTGTACAACTTCTTTTTATGTAATTTATTTCTATATACTACTATTCTGTCACTTTTTTGTCGTCATTTTTTTCAAACAGCTTCTGAATACCCTGGATTGCAACCAGCACACCAAGAATCAACAGCAATACCGCGAAGATCAATTGTAAAGTATTTCCAAGGTCCAGGCCTGTCAGGAAAAATGCTTTTGAAAGTTTCACAATTGTTATTCCAAGTGCAGTAAATGTAACTGCCATCATAAATACCATCGGTACCCAGAGCATCCAGCCCTGACGCTTTGTTTTCTTTAAAAATACAGCACAGGCTACAAGTGCAAGTACAGATAACAGCTGGTTGGCAGAACCAAACAAAGGCCAGATTTCTGCATATCCAACTTTTGTAAGCAGATAAGCAAGTACAAGTGTAATAATTGTTGCAAAATACTTATTTGTTACTACTTTCAGGAATGGACTCATATTTTCCTCATCTGTATCAGAATCAAGGAAAAATTCCTGGAATGACAGACGTCCCACTCTGGCTACAGAATCAAGGGATGTCAGTGCAAAGGCAGATACAGCAAGGTTGATCAAAGTAAACACAAGTGAGTGTGGCAGACCTATCACAGAAAGAAAGTTTGCAATAGCACCAGCAAAAATCTGTGGCTGAGTTGTAAGCCCCTGTGCCGCTGCCTCTCCTTCCCCAAATGATGCAACTGCAATCAGTGCGATAATTGCCAGCATACTTTCCATAAGCATTGCACCAAAGGAAACAGGAAGCATATTCTTTTCATTTTTGATCTGTTTGGAAGCAGTACCGGAAGATACCAGGGAATGGAAACCAGAAACTGCACCACAGGCAATTGTTACAAATAAAATCGGGAACATATACTGCCCATTTACGTTAAAGCTTGTGAATGCCTGAAGATTACATGCCGGGTTGGCTGCAAATACACCAATTACAGCACCAACAATCATAAAAATAAGCAGATAACTGTTCAGATAATCACGCGGCTGGAGCAGTGCCCATACAGGAGTTACACTGGCTACCAGAATATATGCAAATATGATAAAGTGCCATGTACCAAGACTTACATAAACAGGGAACTGAAGGCCCAGTGCAATTGCCGCTACCAGCAATACAATTGCAAATACAGTATTAACCCATTTATTAAATCTGGTATATTTAAGGAAAAATCCAAGTCCCACAGCTTCCACTATAAACAACATAGAAGTAGTTGCAACAGCTCCGTTTGCCACTACTTTAGTAACTTCGCCTGCATCACTTGTTGCAAATCCATTAAACGTTCCAGCTACAACATCTGCAAATGCTGCAACAACCAGAATACAAAACAGCCAGCAGAATAAAAGGAATAATTTTTTTCCAAGTTTTCCAATATAAGCTTCAATAATGTATCCAATTGTACGTCCTTTGTTTTTTACAGATGCATACATAGATGCAAAATCCTGAACAGCCCCAAAGAATACACCACCAATCAGAATCCAAAGCAGTACTGGAAGCCAGCCAAAAATTGCAGCCTGAATCGGTCCGTTAATCGGGCCGGCACCTGCAATTGATGCAAACTGATGACCAAATACTACATTGGTATCAGCCGGTACATAATCAACTCCATCCTCCATTTCATAGGCCGGAGTTTTTGCATTCGGGTCAATTCCCCATTTGTTCTGAAGGTAACGGCCATACAGAAGATAGGCTCCACCAAGAACAACGATGGCAATCACCATCATTACGATTCCACTCATAATCTTTCTCCTCGTCTTTTTGTTTTATTAAGTGCAAAAACAGTCAGGAAAATGTTTTTCCGGCATTTTATTGCACCTTATGAAATATATAAAAAACGCCTCTGTTATCCGATTGGATAACAAAGGCGGAATTTCCGTGGTACCACTTTGTATTATCATATCTATTACTAAATACAATCTCTCACTGCTGTCAATATAAACAGCCTCTTCTGTAACGTGAAGACTACGTCCTAACTTACTTCATTCAGCAGGATGCTCCCAGGTGATATCACAAAATATCTTCTACTGCATCTCACCAATCTGCAGTTCTCTGTAATCAGATTCTTTCTTGTGACTTGTCCTGTTCCATGCATTTCTCTTTATTGTTGACATTGTACTCCTTTTTTTCCAAAATTCCAACACGGAATTTGTATATATTTTATAATTTTATTTTTATATTTTTGTACATTTCGTACACTTATATTTCTATCCGTACCTATAGCATGTTTGACACCACTTAATTCCTCTATGTATTTGAACCGGCAAAATCAAATTTTCTCGATTTTACCGGTTCACTATATACCGGATAGCATCCTGGATCTGTCTTACATACACCAGCTTGATCCCATCTGCTTTTTCTACTGAACTCTTGCACACTTCTGGTAAAATTACTGTATCAAAACCAAGCTTCTTCGCTTCCTGCACTCTTTGCCCTGCCATGCTCACTGAGCGCACCTCACCGCTAAGTCCGATCTCACCAAAAGCCATCAGCTTATCGGGAATCACAATATCCTTCGTGCTGGATGCAATCGCAAGACAGATTCCAAGATCAATAGCAGGTTCTGTCATTTTCATACCACCGGCAATATTTACATAGGCATCTGAAGAAGCAAGATGAAGTCCTACTTTTTTCTCCAGCACTGCCATCAGAAGATTTACACGGTTAAAATCGGTTCCAACTGCTGTTCTTCTTGGAATTCCGAAATTGCTTTCGCACACAAGGGCCTGTATCTCCACAAGAATTGGTCTGGTTCCTTCCATGGAACAGGCTACTACACAGCCAGAAGCATTCTCCGGCCGTCCCTCCAGAAGATATTCCGATGGATTTGACACCTCTTCCAGCCCGGTTCCCTGCATTTCAAAAACACCGATCTCGTTAGTTGAGCCAAATCGGTTCTTCACAGCACGCAGGATACGGTAAGAAGCATGCCTGTCCCCCTCGAAATAAAGTACTGTATCTACCATATGTTCCAAAACTCTTGGTCCTGCCACATTACCTTCTTTGGTCACATGTCCTACAATAAAAATCGTAATCCCAAGGCCTTTTGCAATCTGCATCAGCACATTGGTAGATTCTCTTACCTGGGAAACGCTTCCTGGCGCAGAACCGATTTCTTCATCAAACATTGTCTGAATTGAATCTACAATTGCCACATCTGGCTTTTTGCGCTCCATCACTTCACGGACAGTATCCAGATTCGTCTCACATAAAAGCTGAAGATTTTCATTAAAGGTTCCTATACGGTTGGCACGAAGCTTGATCTGGCGAAGAGATTCCTCCCCTGAAATATAAAGTACAGAGCTTCCATTCTCTGCCAGATTCCGGCACACCTGCAAAAGCAGGGTGGATTTGCCGATTCCGGGATCTCCGCCCACAAGAACCAAAGACCCGGGGACGATGCCGCCCCCGAGTACTCTGTCAAGTTCGCCTATTTTTGTTGTCTGCCGCTCGTCCTCTTTCAGACTGATGTCTTTAAGAACCACCGGCTCTGACTGCTGCCGGGAAACAGATTTCGCCCCTCCTGCAGCTTTCTTTCCTGTGGAAACAGGTTCTTCCACAAAAGAATTCCATGCTTTACAGCCAGGACACTGCCCCATCCACTTTGCGGATTCATAGCCGCATTCCTGGCAGAAGTATACCATTTTTTTATTTTTTAGCATTTTACAATTTTTACATCAACAGCAGAGCCACTTCCAAGCTCTACGCTGAAAGAAAGCTTACCACCCAGATTGGTTTCCATTTTTCCTGTGCTTGCGTCGTCAATATAGACTTCATATTTCGCTTCTGCTTCCAGCTCTACAGTGATCTGTGCATCCTCTGGTCCTTCTACACGAAAGCTCATCTGATTGCCATCCTGTGCAAGATCAAATACAGCGGTACCCGGTACAGACTCATATACGAACATACCGTTACGCTCCAGCTTGGTGATCTCCTTAAATGTTTTTACTTTATACATATCTCCCTGATGTGGAAAATCAGAGACTTTTGATTTCTGACTCTTCTCATAATCTCCAAAGCTGATAGTACCGTTTGCTTCTGTACGGATCAGTTCCTTTACTACTGCCATGATGCTTGTCCTCCCTAAGACTCTTTCGTTATGTTCTCCGGTTTCTGCTGATTATCTCAAAAAAAGCAGAACTGCCCGGATCTTTTTCATCAGTTTCCTGACGTTGTAGTTATTATATAATAAAACAAATTTCTTTGCCAGTACCTTACACAAATTTATAATTTTTTTAAAATTACAGGGTTATTTTTCTTTTACTGTAAATTTTATTTCTTTATTTCTGCATTGTACCTGCACATGATCCCCTCTTTTTATTTTGCCCTCCAGAAGCTCATTTGCCAGACTGTCTTCGATTTTCGACTGAATGGCCCTGCGGATAGGCCTTGCCCCGTATTTGGAATCAAATCCGGCTTCTGCCAGATAATCAATTGCGGAGCCTGTTACATTCAGGTGGATTTCCATCTGCTCCAGGCATCTGTTTTCCAGAGATTTTAAAAGCAAGGTGACTATCTTGCGGATTTCTTCTTTTTTCAGGGTATGGAATACCATAATCTCATCGATTCTGTTAAGGAATTCCGGCTTAAACAGTCTGCGGACTTCCTCCATAACACCTGATTTCATTTTCTCATAGTCTTTCTTCTCATCCTTTGTGGAAATAAAGCCAAGCTGCTTTGGTTCCACAATTGCCTGGGCTCCTGCATTAGAGGTCATAATAATGATGGTCTGCTTAAAATCCACTTTTCTTCCATGTGCATCTGTAATGTGTCCGTCATCCAGTACCTGAAGAAGAATGTTAAACACATCCGGATGAGCTTTCTCTATCTCATCAAAAAGGATTACACTGTAGGGATTTCTGCGTACTTTTTCGCTAAGCTGCCCGCCTTCCTCATAGCCAACATAGCCTGGCGGAGAACCAATCAGCTTGGAAACGCTGTGCTTCTCCATATATTCTGACATATCAACCCTTATCATAGCCTGCTCACTGCCAAAAACAGCCTGTGCAAGTGCTTTGGAAAGCTCTGTCTTTCCAACACCGGTAGGACCCAGGAATAAAAAAGAACCAATTGGACGATTCGGATCTTTAAGTCCTACACGGCCTCTTTTTACAGCCTGGGAAACGGCATGAACTGCCTCTTCCTGACCAATCACACGCTTATGGAGTTCTTTTTCCAGCTGGGCAAGCCTTTTGCTTTCCCCTTCTGTAAGCCTCTGCACCGGGATTTTGGTCCAGTCAGATACAATGGAGGCTACCGCTTTTTCGTCTACTTTTCCGGATTTTTTGCGGTTCTTCTTTTCTTCTTTAAGGTGAAGCTGTTCCAGTTTTTCTTCTGCTGCCTTCTGTTTTTCCTGGCATTCTTTTGCAAGACTTAAATACCCGGTTTTAATGGCACGCTCCTTTTCCTGCTGGATTTCCTGAATTTCCCTTGCAAGTTCATCCGCTTCCCCGCTGGACTGATATCCGGCAAGCTGTACCTTGGATGCAGCTTCATCAATCAGATCAATCGCTTTATCTGGAAGAAAGCGGTCATTAATATACCGTACAGACATTTTTACAGCTGCCTTAAGTGCTTCATCCAGAATTTCCACTTTATGATGACGTTCATAATAGGGACGAAGTCCTTTGAGGATCTCATACGCCTCTTCTTCAGATGGTTCTTCTACTGTCACTGGCTGGAAACGGCGTTCCAGAGCTGCATCCTTCTCAATATACTTCCGGTATTCCTCCAAAGTAGTGGCACCTATAATCTGCAATTCTCCCCTTGAAAGAGAAGGCTTCAGAATATTGGACGCATCAAGAGCCCCTTCTGCCCCTCCGGCTCCAATAATGGTATGAAGCTCATCAATAAACAAAAGGATTCCCTGATTTTCTCTCACCTCGTCCACAACCCTGCGGATTCTTTCTTCAAATTCTCCTCTGTACTTGCTTCCTGCTACCATTCCGGAGAGATCCAGTACAACAAGACGCTTATCCTTAATGGTATCCGGCACTGTACCTGCAATAATCCTCTGTGCAAGGCCCTCTGCAATGGCGGTTTTACCTACACCCGGCTCGCCTACCAGACAGGGATTATTTTTCGTCCTGCGGCTTAAAATCTGGATCAGCCTGCTGATTTCTTTTTCTCTTCCCACTACTGGATCCAGCTTGCCCTCTGCTGCCATCTGGGTAAGATCACGGCTGTACTGGTCAAGAGCCGGTGTTGCACTGCCATTTTGGCTTTGCATTGCCCTGGCTGCCTGAAATTCTTCCTGAATGGATTCATTATCATATCCCATTGCACCAAGAACCGCTGCATAAAGCTTCTGAATATTCACACCCATAGTGTACAGAAGTCTGGTTCCAACACAGTCTGTCTCACGAAGCATGGCAAGAAGCAAATGTTCTGTTCCTGCCTTGTCATTGCCTTGCTGCTTGGCCTCCATAACAGCACTTTCCAGTACTTTCCTGGTTCTTGGGCTGTATCCGGGTGCTTTTTCTATTTCTGCCACACCACCGTTTTCTGACGGTGTAACCAGCTTGTCTATCAGCTCTACAAGCTTCTTTCCATCCACCTGAAACTCTTCTAATACTCTGCCGGCAGTTCCCTCTGTCTCACTAAGAAGTCCCAAAAGAAGATGCTCAGTTCCAATATAGCCTAACTCAAAATCAATTGCCGCAGCTTTCGCCAGAGTCAGTGCTGTCTGAGCCTGTTTCGTGAATTCATTTCGCATAAATCTGCAATTCCTCCTTACTGCCCGTACTCATCCAAAATTTCATCAATGAGAGCATGAACTTCCTCTCTGGTCACATTATTACAGCATCCTCTTGCAAGTGCAACCCTGAGATTCTGTTTCATTTCCTCCATTGCACGTAATTTGTCTACATCCAGGCAAATCACTGCGCCTTTTCTTCTGTCAATAGATACAAAGCCCTCCTGGCGCAGAAGTGAATAGGCTTTATTTACTGTATGCATATTAATTCCTATAGTATCTGCAAGCTGTCTTACAGAGGGAAGCGAATCCCCCTCCTGCAGCCTGGATGTGGCTATTCCCATGATGATCTGATTCATCAGCTGGGTATATAGTGCTTCATCACTCTGGAAATCTATTTCGATTACCATTTTCTCCCTCCCCGTAACATAATTCTGCCAAAAACGAAAGGGCCGGAGTCTCTGGCCCCGGCCTCTTCATATCTTTCGTAATTCTCCCAAAGAAATATATTATCAGCTGTGATTACTGAAGATTCTCATTGTTCTCATCGCTGTCTCCCTGTACTGCTTCTGTTACAGGAGTTTCGGCTTTCGGAAGATCCTGGATCTGGATTTCCTGTGTATGTGTCTCTCCAACCGGCATTGCTGCTGGAATCTTTATGCCAAGGATTCTTCCCAGCTGCTCTCTGTCAAGAATCAGGTTAAATCCCATAGGATTGATTACAAATGACTTTGCCTGTGGAATGAAAAGTCCTGGCAGCTTGTCAAATGGAACCTTGGCTGCACGCATCTTCTTACCTCTTGCAAATTTGTCAAATTCCATAACATCTGTGAATGCAGGCTGAAGAATATCTCCGTCTTTATTCTTCAGATATGGAATATTCACCTTGGTTGGCTCATTCTCATCTGCAGCCATTGCAATGAGGAATTCTGATTTTCTAAGGTTCACGATCAGCTCCTCTTCCATCTCACGCATGTTCGCAGTACGTTCCTCCTTCTTGATAGGACGGCGCAGCTCCTGCATGAAATAAATGCCGGAAAGCTGAAGTGTAGAATTAAACAGCGGGCGCTTCTTCTCCTCTAACTGGCTGAAATCTGCCTGCTTCGCAATCTTGGTAAGCTCTACCTCTGCTTTATTCTCGCCATCTACCCAGACAACACTGTTTACACCGATTGCATAAAGAGTGCCATAGAATCTTGGATAATCTTTTCTCTCATATTTCATTCCCATGAGAAGAATTTTCTCTTCCAGTTTCTTCTTGCCAAATTCCTTGATCTCTTCTTCTGTGGCAAATACCCACACCTGATCATTAAAACTCTCTTCGTCGCAAATTACATATGGAAGCTTCGTAGCCTGTGAATATGCTACAAAGATATTCTCTCTTGTCTGTAATTCCTTAATTGCATCCTGTTCACTGATTCCCATGTTTTTATCCTCTCAGTCCTGGTTTTTCTTTCTGTCGTTATACAAGAAAGGATCCTGCTTTGCAGGATTCTTCGCCTGCGGCGGGTCGCTTCATGCGACGCTATATGTTTTATTTTATAACATAATCATTAAAAAGTAAAGCATAAGCATCAGTTTTTTATGCACTTTGCAGGGATTATTTTGTTAAAAAGCTGACGATTTTATCCAGCTGCTCCATCTGGTTTTCTTTCAGAGCAGATTTCACAGTCACAGTTTCCTCATAAATTTCCATATCCTTCATTGTGGAAAGGATCTCTTTCATCTGCTTGCCTGCTGTCGCAGCCCAGGTGCCATTTTCAAGAACTGCCACTTTTCTCTTCTGGAGATTATGTGCTGCAAGCTCATGAAGAAGAGTTTCCATTTTCGGGAAAAGACCTGCATTATAGGTAGGGCATGCAAAAACGATTCTGTCACAGCGGAACGCTTCTGCCACAAGGTAAGAAGGATCTGTTACAGATACATCATAAACTGCAATATTTTTCTCCCCTGCATCTGCAAGCTTACCAGCAAGGACATCTGCTGCATTCTCAGTATTTCCATAAATAGAAGCATACAGAATCAGTACATTATGGTCTTCTGGTGTGTAGGTGCTCCATTTCTGGTATTTGTCAATAAACCAGCCAAGATCCTCTCTCCAGATCGGTCCATGAAGCGGGCAGATCATGGCAATATCAAGTGTCAAAGCCTTTTTCAGGGCAGCCTGTACCGGCACACCGTATTTTCCAACAATATTTACAAGATATCTTCTTGCATCATCCAGCCATTCTTCTTTGAAGTTCACTTCATCAGCAAAAACATTACCATTCAACGCGCCAAATGTTCCAAATGCGTCTGCGCTGAACAGAACTTTGTCATAGGCATCATAAGTTACCATTGCCTCCGGCCAGTGAACCATAGGAATCATAGCAAATGCAAGAGTGTGTTTTCCTGTGCTTAAAGTATCTCCTTCTTTGATCACAACTGCATGGGAATCTACATCAAAGGTGAAGAACTGCTTCATCATAGTAAAAGTTTTGGCATTTCCTACCACTTTTACTTCCGGATATCTTCTTACTACTTCTTCTACAATCGCACAGTGATCCGGTTCCATGTGATTCACAATTATGTAGTCCAGTTTTCTCTCCCCAAGAACATGCTCCAGATTTTCAAAAAACTGTCCGCTTACTGCCTTGTCAACTGTGTCCAGAAGAACTGTCTGCTCATCCAGGATCACATAAGAGTTGTAAGATACTCCTCTTGGAATTGGGTAAATATTTTCAAATAAAGCAAGTCTTCTGTCACTTGCACCGATCCAGTATAAATCTTCATTTACTTTTTTAACATTGTACATAGTACTTCCTCCTTTTTTCCTGCTATCAGGAAAGAATCTTAAGAAAAAATCCTGCACGGTAGAGCTTTTTATGTACTAGGAAGTTCCTAGCTACGACAACCGAATTTGGGTGAAATATACCGCAAAGTGGGGCGTGCAGATTGCTGGAATGATTTTGGGGGCACGCTCTGGTACATAAAAACAACAGGCAGGAAACTTCTCATCTGTCTCCTGCCTATTTTATACCACTTATTTAAGCTTCGTCAATTGCTTTTCCAATATCGTGGCGCATATATTTATTTGCAAAAGTGATCCATTCAGTTGCTGCATAAGCATTTTTTCTGGCTTCCTTAAGATTGCTTCCTGTTGCAGTGATTCCCACAACACGGCCACCGTTTGTAACGATCTGTCCATCTTTAAATTTGGTTCCTGCATGGAAACAGTAATATCCCTCTTTGTCTTTAAAATTCTCAAAGCCATACATAGGGATTTCTTTCTCATATTTCACCGGATAACCATCACTTGCAAGAACAACGCATACAGCTGCATTATCCTCAAACTGCAGATCAATGTGATCCAGAGTTCCGTCAATACATGCCTCCATCACTTCCACAATATCATTTTTCATACGCGGAAGTACTACCTGTGCTTCCGGATCTCCGAAACGTGCATTATATTCCAGAACCTTAGGACCATCTGCTGTCAGCATCAGGCCAAAGAAAATAATTCCCTTAAATTCTCTTCCCTCTGCTGCCATTGCATCAACAGTAGGCTGATAGATATATTTCTGGCAAAATTCATCCACTTCTCTGGTATAGAAAGGACTTGGAGAAAAGGTTCCCATTCCACCTGTATTCAATCCTTTATCCCCATCCATGGCACGTTTATGATCCTGTGCGGAAGTCATGGTCTTAATGGTTTTTCCGTCTACAAAAGAGAGAACAGAAACCTCACGGCCAGTCATAAATTCCTCTATGACCATGGTATTTCCGGCATTTCCGAATTTCTTATCCTCCATGATCTCCTTTACGCCGTCTTCAGCTTCCTGAAGATTCTGGCAGATAAGAACACCCTTTCCAAGAGCCAGGCCATCTGCTTTTAAAACAATAGGGAATTTCGCTTCAGTGCGAAGATATTCCAGTGCTTTTTCCGGATCATCAAAATTCTCATATGCTGCAGTTGGGATATTATATTTTTTCATAAGGTCCTTGGAAAATGCCTTGGAGCCCTCCAGGATTGCGGCATTCTTCCGAGGTCCGAATACACGCAGTCCACGGGATTCAAATTCATCAACAACACCGCCTACAAGTGGGTCATCCATACCGATAATGGTAAGATCTATCTGATTCTCCTGTGCAAAATCAGCAAGCTTTTCAAATTCCATTGCGCCAATATTCACGCACTGGGCATATTCTGCAATTCCTGCGTTTCCTGGTGCACAGTAAATTTTATCAACTTTCGGGCTTTTGGATACGCTCCATGCAATTGCATGCTCTCTTCCGCCGCTTCCTACGATCAGTACTTTCATAACTTCCTCCTTAATCGCTGATGGTCACAATATGATTTTCTACAGAAACCTTTCCATTGGCAATCAGATTAATTGCTTTTGGAAGGATCTTCCATTCTGCTTTTTCCATCACACTTCTCTGAAGAGACTGTGGGGTATCATCCGGTTCTACCTTTACTGCTTTTTGCAAAATAATGGGACCGGTGTCTGTGCCTGTGTCCACAAAATGAACCGTAGCACCTGTTACTTTCACGCCTCTTTTTAACACTTCCTCATGAACATGCAGCCCATAATATCCAACTCCGCAAAAAGAAGGAATCAGAGATGGATGAATGTTTATGATCTTGTTTGGAAATGCTTCTACGATCATCGGTGGGATTGCCACAAGATATCCAGCCAGAACAATAAGTTCCACGCCGCTTTCCTGCAGTTTTTGTAAAAGTGCCTCATGGAATTTTTCCCGGCTTTCAAAATCCTTTGGTGAAATACAGATTGCCGGAATTCCATGATTTTTGGCTCTTGTAAGTGCATAGGCATTTGGATTATTGCTGATTACCAGGGATACCTCTGCATTGGTGATCTTTTCAGAATCAATGGCATCCAGGATTGCCTGAAGGTTAGTGCCGCCGCCGGATACCAGGACTGCTGTTTTTAGCATAATGTCACTCCCTTTTCGCCTGCCTCAATGCGTCCTACTACATATGGAGTCTCTCCTGCTGCCTTGACTGCTTCCATAGTCTTATCCACATCAGCAGGATCTACAGCCAGAACCATTCCAAGTCCCATATTGTATGTATTGTACATCATCTTCTCTTCAATATCTCCTGTTTTTGCAAGAAGTTTGAAGATTGGAAGTACCGGATAGCTGTCTTTCTCGATGACAGCTCTTGTGCCCTCTTTAAGCATACGCGGTACATTCTCATAGAAACCGCCGCCTGTAATATGGCTGCATGCATGGATCTTTACACCTGCATCTTTGATGCTCTTAAGTGCTTTCACGTAAATCTTGGTAGGTGCGATCAGAGCCTCACCAAGAGTAGTTCCAAGTTCGTCATAATAAGTATCCAGAGATTCTTTGGTCATTTCGAATACCTTACGCACAAGGGAAAAACCATTGCTGTGCACACCAGAAGAAGCCATTCCGATCAGCACATCACCTGGTTTTAAGTTTTCTCCTGTGATCAGGTCTTTTTTGTCTACAACTCCAACTGCAAAGCCTGCAAGGTCGTACTCATCCACCGGATAAAAACCAGGCATTTCAGCAGTCTCACCACCGATCAGTGCTGCGCTTGACTGGCTGCATCCCTCTGCAACACCCTTTACGATCTCTGCGATTTTCTCCGGATAGTTCTTTCCACAGGCAATATAATCCAGAAAGAAAAGAGGCTCTCCACCTGCACATGCAATGTCATTTACACACATTGCCACACAGTCGATTCCAACTGTATCATGTTTATCCATAATAAAAGCCAGTTTCAGCTTGGTTCCAACTCCGTCAGTACCGGAAACCAGTGTGGGCTCTTCCATGTTCTTGAAGCTGTTCATGGAAAAAGCTCCGGAAAAACCTCCGATTCCTCCAAGTACCTCTGGTCTCATAGTCTTTGCAATATGCTGTTTCATTAACTCTACTGATTTGTATCCTGCCTCAATATCAACACCTGCGTTCTTATAATCCATGCCATTTTCCTCCCAGAATCATTTTGCTGTTTTGGGCTGCACTGCCTGCAGCCAGAATCGTACATTTATTTGTAATCTTTATGTCCTACTTCCTGTAATCTTGCATCCTTGGCTTCTACCTGTTCTTTCAGCTCCTGGCTGTATGCTTTCAGGCGGTTAAGAAGCTCCTGATCGGATGTTGCAAGAATCTTTGCTGCAAGAAGTCCTGCATTTGCGCCTCCGTTAATAGCAACAGTTGCTACCGGAATACCGGAAGGCATCTGTACAATAGAGTACAGGGAATCTCTTCCACCAAGAGAGGTGGTGTGCATAGGAATTCCAATAACCGGCATAGGAAAAATTGCCGCGCACATTCCAGGTAAATGTGCCGCCATACCGGCACCTGCAATGATAACCTTAAAACCTTTTTCTTCAGCACTCTTCGCATATTCAAAGAACACATCCGGCTCTCTGTGTGCGGAGATAATACGCATTTCGTAATCAATTCCAAGTTTTTCCAGAATGTCAGCTGCCTTGCTCATAACCGGCATATCTGAATCACTACCCATTACAATTCCTACTTTTGGCATAATGTTCTCCTCTTTTATGTGATTTGTTTTTGACAAACATGAAACTTGCGTCCGCGTAAATTCTACTAAGAATCCCATTTTCTGTCAATAAAAATGAAGCAAAGAAAAATTTTGCAGGGCTAATTAATTTTCAAAAGGTTTATTAAGCTCTTCGGTACCTGCAAGCACAAATCTTCCATCTTCAATAATCGAAGTCTCTTCCCCGTTTTTGCCAATTGTCCTGATACTTCCCAGCTCATCATACGGAATGGTAATATCTGTATGGCAGCCAAAGTATGCCTTGCTCATATCTTCTTTTCGCAAAATAGAAACTTCGTTGTCTCTTGCAATGATTTCTTTTCCATCCGGATTAAAAACCGGGGTATCCTCTGACCAGCTGTAGCAGGTATCTCCTACTGCAAAATGAGGTCCCATTTTCTCCGCGATCAGAATAGGCAGCTTGTCTGCAATATTATATTTTTCTGCTGCCACATAAGCTGTGGTATTGGTTCCGATGGCAAACTCGCCAATCGGCAGTGTAGGATGATGATAAAGGATATTATCCTCAATATATTTTTTGTTTTCCTCTTCACTTTCAAAATTGGTGCAGGAGTAGGAAACGATCTTTCCATCCTTAAATTCCAGCTTCAGATTTCGAAACTGCAGACCTTCCAGATATACTTTTGTTACATGAAGAACACCTTCGGTACCTGTAAGAACCGGGGAGGTGAATACTTCTCCAACAGGGATGTTTACATCTGCCACACAGTTCTCAAAATTTGACTGCTTTGACGGATCTGTAAGCTTATGGAGATGGATCTTCATATCTGTCAGATTATCCCCTTTTCCTTTTACAGATACCCACTCACAGGTATCCAAAGTATCAATAATCGTCTGCTGGATTTTCTCATACAGCTTGTAATCCAGTGTATTGATTTTCACTATTTCCCGGAAAATTTCCTCATAATTTCCACCGATTTCAGGCATTGGATAGGCAATAATGGTAAAGCTTCTTTCGTCCCCTTTAATATAACGGTTGGTAATCTGTCCGGTTTCATTTGCCATTTCAAGTTCCAGCTTCTGCTGTGCTTCTGTACATTCCCATGCTTCTTTTACACTTACAGGAGAAAATGGAGCTTCACCGAAAATCTCCATGCAGGCAGGTCCTGCGTGGACAGCAGCAAGCTCTTTATATTTCTCATAGGAGGTCTGAAGTGCCCGCAGGCGTCTCTGTACAAAATCACTGTCCAGATAAAGGGCATTATCCTGGCGGTGGTCATAGTCAAACTGTGGATTTGCCACTGCACCTGTATAACCGATTCTAAGCATGCCACGCCTGTTTATTGCATGAACTCCATAGCGAAAGATCACAGGCTTTAAGCCCATTTCCTCAAACTGAAGGATAGCAGCTTTTACCATACGTTCAAATCCAAGATTAAAACGGATATTTACTGTTTTTTTCTTGCTTAAATCTTTCCTTCCGTTTATAAAGCCCATACGGAAGCCTTCTGTATAAGTTCTGGCACAGGCATCAATTTCTTCCTGAGAAAGACTGTTCAGAAATCTTGCTACTCCAAGCTCATTTTCTGTTATATACTCACCATACTGATACAGATAACGAAGGTCTGTAAGATCTGATTCCATAATGATTTTTGTGGCAAAATCAACTGATGGATCCACATTTTCCCTGATGCGTTCTTCTACCATATCCTGGCAGTAATCATTTACATAAGAACCAAGAATGCCCTTTATTTCTCCTTCTGTTGGAAGCTCCTCCTGTGCAAATGCACCGTATACTTCCAGGAAAAGCTCCAGAAGCACTGTTACATCCCACAGTTTTTTCTCGAAAGCAAAGACTGCAGCACCTCTTAATTCTGCATACAAAAAAGTAAAATCTTTTCCATATTCACCCAGCATTTTGCAGGCATAAACCGGATTTCCATAGCTGCTGCCATAATTTGCAGAAAGGATGTCCTCATATAATTCCAGATTCAGTTTCTTACACTCGTCCATAGATAAATCTATAGTATTTTTATCCATAATCTGTATACATTTCACCAGAAAAACAGCTGTTTTTACAAAGAAATCAAGATATGGCTCTGCAACAACTTTCTCTTGTGTAATTTCACATACCCGCTCTTTTGCAAGGTGATAGCGTTCCATTAATAATTCGTCCAACGATTCCTCTCCTTTCTTTTTTCGTCGATTACATATCATCAATCACATGACCTTTTTTTACATGTTCGTCGATCAGTTCCTGCATATATTCCCAGATTTTTGGTGCACCCTCACCGGTACGGCTGTTTCGTTTATAAATCTGGCTTTTCTTTACACCATGCTCTACCCAGCTGATTCCATCTGTTGCATTGTTCAGAAACAATGGCTGGCTGTTATCCAGCATGTGTGCGTATTTTGCCTCTGGTGTCTCATATGCTTCAAATTCTTCCCAGAGATCATAAAGCCATTTCCCCTGATCTTCTGGAAGCAGTCCATAAATACGGTCTGCTGCTTTTTTCTCTCTTGTACGTTTAGTCAGGGCTCCCTCTTCATCATAGGCATAAGTGTCTCCTGCATCGATTTCCACAAGGTCATGAACCAGTACCATGGGAATTACTTTGGACAGGTCTACCTCTTCTGGCGCATATTCTTTTAGAAGGACCGCCATCAATGCCAGATGCCAGGAATGCTCTGCATCATTTTCCTTACGGTTTCCATCTGCCAGATAAGTCTGCCGCATAATATTTTTTACTTTATCTACTTCCAGAATGAAATCCATCTGTTTTTTCAGCCGTTCATCCAAAACACTTTTTTCCACTGTACAAACCTCCCTTTTTTAACCTGTTTTATAGTCCTGTCAGATAAATTCCAAGCCACACAATCATAATAAGACCGTTGCTGATAGAACCGATAATGCTGGTTTTGTGGCTTTTGCCCTCTTCTGAAAAACTAAGCAGTCCCATAATAAATCCGTAAACGGAAAGAAGTGTTGCAAACAAGCCCACTCCGCCTACAATAAATCCAAAGCTGTTATCCAGCGTATATGCCAGAATCACAGCTGTTATAAACAACAAAAAGGACGCTGCTGCCAGACCGGCAGACAGCTTCCCCTTTGCAGCTTCTTTTTTCTTCGTAAATGAATATCTATATCTTCTTGCCATAATGGAATTTTCTCCTAATATGATTGCAGATGACAAAAAGTACATACCCCAGAACAGCTCCCAGAGTATTTAAAATCAGATCATCCACATCAAAACATCCGACTTTTGTGATCAGCTGGATCACTTCCACAGTCAGACTTAATATAAATCCTGATATGCAGATGAGAAAACCACTGTTCATTCTTCTGAAAATAACCGGAAGGATAAACCCAAAGGGCAGAAAGCCGATCACATTTCCGAAAATATTGGTAAATACGGCAAATGTGCCTAGCTGTTCCCGATAGATCCAGAATCTTCGTATTTCTACGAATGGAACCAGATTATACCGATATACCCGCTCCGCCTGTGCCACCCTGCCATATTCTTCTGCAAAAAACAGAAAATATATAAGCAGGACCACATAGACCGCAAATAACACGATTCCCACACGGCGGATCAAAGTTTTCGTTTCCTTTTTCAAAATATTCCCCTTAAATCATCATATCAGATTTGCCCTTCAGAAGTCTGGCACCATTTACGATCATAAGGATCCCTGTAGTAACACCTGTTACCAGGGTAATGATTCCAAGTGCAATGCTTCCGGCACCAACGCCTGATACAATCTTATAAAGCTTCTCACTCATCAGCATTTCCTCCTTTTACCATTATTCTGCGCCGTACTGGCTGTAATATGCATCAATGGCTGCCTTTAAAGTGTCGTCAATGATAACCTTTCCCTTGTATTCTTTGTTGTAAAGATGCTCTACAACCTCTGCCATTGTTACAATGGCAGTTGTTTTCAGGCCATATTTCTCTTCGATTTCTTTTAATGCACTCTTGGTTCCCTGTCCGCGCTCCATACGGTCAACAGATACAACAAGACCGATAGGAGAAACGTCTCCCTGTGCTTTGATGATCGGCAGAGTTTCCTGAATAGAAGTTCCTGCAGTGGTAACATCCTCAATGATCACTACCTTGTCGCCGTCACCAATTGGGCTTCCCAGAAGAATTCCCTTATCTCCGTGGTCTTTTACCTCTTTACGGTTGGAGCAGTAGCGGATGTCCTTGCCATACTCCTCGCTGATTGCCATAGTGGTAGCGACTGTCAGGGGAATTCCCTTGTAAGCAGGTCCGAAAAGTACATCGAAATCCAGTCCAAATTTGCTTTCGATAGCTTTTGCATAATACTGGCCAAGTCTTCTTAACTGTGCTCCTGTACGATAGAAGCCTGTGTTTACAAAAAATGGAGTTTTTCTTCCGGATTTGGTAACAAAATCTCCAAACTTAAGTACATTGCAATCGATCATAAACTCAATAAATTCCTGTTTATACTGTTCCATTTCTATATCCTCCTGATATTTTCTCATTATACTTTGTTAATTATTTCACACAGCCGATCAGTTCTTTTATGTCTTCTACATTTTGTCTTTCCAGGAAAGCTTCCATACCATCCACAACTTCCTGCGTGGTATATGGATTAATAAAGTTCGCTGTTCCCACTGACACAGCTGTAGCACCTGCCATGATAAATTCCAGGGCATCTTCTGCGCTTGCAATTCCACCCATTCCGATAATCGGAATTTTAACTGCATTTGCCACCTGATATACCATACGGACTGCCACAGGCTTCACTGCCGGGCCTGACATACCGCCAGTCTTATTTGCCAGGGCAAATGTTCTGCGGTTAATATCAATTTTCATGCCTGTAATGGTATTAATGAGCGAAACCACATCTGCTCCGCCGCTCTGTGCTGCTCTGGCCATTTCTGTAATATCTGTTACATTTGGGCTAAGCTTCATGATAACCGGCTGCCTGGCATACTTTTTCACTTCTTTTGTGATTGCTTCCAGAGCTTTTGGATTTTGTCCAAAAGCAATACCACCTTCTTTTACATTTGGGCAGGACACATTGATCTCCAACATGTCTACCGGCTCATTTCCAAGGCGTTCTACTACTTCACAGTAATCTTCTGTTGTTTTTCCACAAACATTTACAATGATTTTTGTATCATATTTTTTCAGAAAAGGAATATCTCTCTCGCAGAAAACATCAATTCCCGGATTCTGCAGTCCGATTGCATTGAGCATTCCTCCTGTAGTCTCTGCTACACGTGGAGTGGGATTTCCCGGCCAGGGCACATTTGCCACACCTTTTGTTACCACTGCTCCAAGGTTGTTCAGATCTACAAATTCACTATATTCTGCACCGGATCCAAAAGTTCCGGAAGCTGTCATTACCGGGTTCTTCAGAGTCACGCCTGCAAGATCTACGCTCATTTTACTCATAACTCCACCTCCGTGCTAAGGAATACCGGGCCATCTTTACATACCCTCTTATTGTGCACATGAGAATGTCCATCCACTTCTGTAGACTGGCACACACAGCCAAGGCAGGCACCGATTCCGCATGCCATGCGCTCTTCCATGGAAATCCAGCAGGGAATTCCTTTTTCCAGTGCATAGGCTTTGATTGCACGAAGCATAGGCTTTGGACCGCAGGCAAAAATCACATCTGCTTCCAGATTATTTTCACGGATGGCATCCATTACATTGCCGCGGGTTCCTGCAGAACCATCTTCTGTTGCAATATAAACCTGACCGTTTTTCTTAAATTCATCATTTAAAAACAGCTCATCTCGATATCCAAGAACTGCAATTTTCTTGGCATCAAGTTCTTTCATGGTCTCAAGCATTGGCGGAACACCAATTCCGCCGCCCATGAGAAATACTTTTTTGCCTTTTGCCTCTTCTAACGGAAATCCATTTCCAAGAGGTCCCAGAATATCCAGCTTCGCACCTGCTGCAAGTCTGGAAAAGCCTTCTGTGCCTGTATGTTTACCGGTTACACGGTAAACAAGACGAAGAGTTCCATTTTCTTTATCAATTTCGCACAGGCTGATAGGACGGGGAAGTAGTTTGCTTCCATCCTGTGTATAAACAGAAACAAACTGTCCCGGCTTTGCATTTTTTGCAATGGTTCTGGTCTGCAGCCACATGCTGTAAATATCTTTCCCGATACAATCCTGACGGATCACTGTACAGGTTTCTTTTACCTTTGTACCCATTTTCTTCCTCCTAGCGGCTTTTTAGTGCCTGGCTGATATCCTGGATCATATCTTTTACTGCCTGGCGTGATGCGTCTGCATAGTTAGCCTCTCCAAACTCTGCATATTTCTCCTGTTTGTATGCAGCAATAATTCCTCTTGAAGAGTTTACAATGGCACCAAGGCCGTCCTCATTAAAGAAATGTACAAGGTCAGCGCCTTTACCACCCTGTGCACCATAGCCAGGTACAAGGATAAAGGTTTTCGGCATAAGTTTTCTTAATACTTTACCCATTTCCGGATAGGTTGCGCCTACAACAGCTCCTACGTAGCTGTAATCATCACCCATGAGCTCATCGCCCCACTGTGCAACTTTCTCACCAACCCACTCATAAAGTGGACGTCCCTCAATAATTCTGTCCTGGAATTCACCACTGGACGGATTGGAAGTCTTTACAAGTACGAAAATTCCTTTTTTCTCTTCTTTGCACACATCCATGAAAGGTTTCACACCGTCTGTTCCAAGGTAAGGATTTACAGTTGCAAAATCTTCATCAAAGGGTACATAGGTCTTGCTTCCAATCTGGATTCTGCCCAGATGTCCTGTTGCATAGGCTGCAGATGTGGAACCAATATCACCACGTTTGATATCTCCGATCACTACAAGATTTTTCTCTTTGCAGTATTCTACAGTTCTCTTATACGCTGCAAGTCCCGGAAGTCCAAACTGCTCATACATTGCGATCTGTGGTTTCACAGCCGGAATCAGGTCGTAAGTTGCATCTACGATTCCTTTATTGAACTGCCAGATTGCTTCTGCAGCACCCTCCAGTGTTTCTCCAAACTCTTTAAATGCAGCTTCCTGGATCTGTTTCGGAATGTAGTTCAGCATGGGGTCCAGACCTACCACAATAGGTGCTCCTGTTTTCTTAATGTTTGCAATAAGTTTATTAATCATGGATATTTCCTCCTGAGTATCATTTTTATTTATGTTCTTCTGCCGGATCTTTGTATACAATTTTTCCATCGCAGATAGTATATAAAATCTTACCTTTTACCTCTTTGCCTTCAAATGGTGTATTTTTTCCTTTTGAAACAAAGTCTGCTTTGTGAATCGTATATGGATGCTTGATATCAGCGATCACTACATCTGCCGGGTGTCCCTCCTGCAAAGTTCCACAGGGCAGATCCAGAATCTGTGCCGGATTGTAGCTCATTTTCTCCACAAGCTGGGTGAGCGTAAGAATTCCGGTGTCTACAAGTGCTGTATAGCTAAGGGCAAAGCTGGTCTCAATTCCTACGATTCCAAATGCAGCATTTCGCATGGAGCCAGTTTTATCCTTCAATGTGTGGGGAGCATGATCTGTACTGATCACCTGGATATATCCCTCTTTCAGACCTTCTATTAAGGCATCAACGTCCTTTCTGGTACGAAGAGGCGGATTCATTTTATAATTGGGATCGTCTCTTTCAATATCATCAGAAGTCAGAATGAAATGGTGAGGGCACACCTCTGCTGTAACATTTTGGATTCCCTCTTCTTTAAGCATTTTCATCATAATGGCCACGCCTTTGGTAGAACAATGGCAAAGATGAAGTCTGGCACCAGTCTCAATGGCCAGCAGGGAGTCTCTTGCTGCAATAGTGTCCTCTGTAGAATTACAGATTCCCGGAAGTCCAAGTCTTCTGGCATTTTCATCATCATTCATGCAGCCATCGCCTCTAAGAGTCATGTCCTCGCAGTGGTCAAAAACAGGAAGTCCGGCTTTTACCGCCTCTTCCATTGCCTTTTTGCAAAGGCTTGCCTTCATAACAGATTTCCCGTCTTCGGAGAGAACAGGCACACCTGCTGCTGCCATTCCTGCAATGTCAGAAAGTTCTTGTCCAAGCTCTCCCTTTGTCATGGCGCCAGCCTGAAGAACATGGATTTTGGAAACTAGTGTAGCTTTATTTTTCACATAGTTGGCGCGATCTGCACAGTCGATTACCGGAGTTGTATTTGGCATTGCTACTACTGTAGTTACGCCACCTCTCGCCGCTGCCTTGGAACCGCTCTCAATGTCTTCCTTCTCTGTCTGTCCCGGATCACGGAAATGTACATGAAGATCTACCAGGCCTGGCATTACTACCTTACCTGTTGCATCTATGATCCTGTCATCTTTATCCCTTGTTTTCAGCTTTTCTCCAACTTCCTGGATTATGCCGCCATCAAGGTAAATATCAGCAATCTTATCCATCTGGGTTGCCGCATCTATAACGCGTCCCCCTTGAATCAGAATACCCATTTGGTTCTCTCCCTTCTGATGTCTAAACTATATCACAACTATCATACACGAAAATTTTCATTTAATAAAGACTTTTTTTCCATGAGGATATTTTTTATCACACAACTTTAATTCTCCTTGACTTTTTGGGGTGCAGGTTATATAATCAATCCATGTCGAAGATTATTTAATGTAAAATCACTAGTTTTTAGAGATTATATATTTACATGATATAGTCTGTAAAATCTGGTGATTTTTTTTCGCCAGAACATTTTTTAATTTTTTATTTTTTATGGAGGTAACTCAAATGAACAAGGGCACTGTAAAATGGTTCAACGCTGAAAAAGGTTATGGTTTCATCACAGGAGAAGACGGAGCTGATGTATTCGTACACTTTTCTGCAATCAATGGTGAAGGCTTCAAATCTCTTGAAGAAGGCCAGGCTGTAACATATGACTTAACAGAAGGCGCTCGCGGAATGCAGGCAGCTAACGTTACTAAGTTATAATTGAAGCAAAAAATTCCCCTCGGATGATTCCGGGGGGATTTTTTTATGCAAGAGGAAATTCTGCTAGAGCCTGCCCCCAAAATCCTCTATTGCAAAAAAAGACAGCCTATCTCCAATTTGGAAACAAGCTGTCACGAAACGGCATTCGCCTTATTCGGCATCGGAGCTTAAACCATTCAGATAAGAATCCAGAGCGGATGTGTCCATAACAGTTTCTGTCTTCACATCTTCCTGTCCTTCTGTAACCTTTCCATAAACAGAATAACCGATCCAGCATACAGCAACAATACACAATACAAGTGCTGCAAGCTTCTCAAGGGTAAGGATCAGCTTCTCTTTTTTCATGATCTTCTCACGATTTGCTTTTTCTGCCTTGTAAGCATCTACTTTCTTCTGACTCATAGTAGCAGTTCTCCTTTACGATAAATATCGTCATTTGGATAAGTATAACACATTTCCCTTAAAAAGAAAAGTCTGTTCACATTTTCTTCATACAGTCATGCTGCTATAATGTGCTTATACTGCTACAATAATTCCTCCGTCATTTGCATACATGCTGCTGACACCTGCTGTATTCAGAATAATAATATCTTTTAATTTCATTTTTTCCTGAATGGCTTCTTTAAGCATCTGGGCTTTCTTGGGGCTGTTGCAGTGAGAAATCGCAAGTACTTTATTTTCGCTGTTCTCAGTAGCTTCCATAATCTTCTCTGCCATTTTTACCAGAGCCTTGTTCATTCCTCTTGCCTGATCCAGCTGGCAGATGGTTCCCTCCGGAGTGGCTCCCATGATTGGCTTAATCTTAAGAGCAGTTGCCACAAGCGCTTTCACACTGCTGAGGCGTCCATTCTTTCGTAAAGTTTCCAGATTCTCCAGAACAAAAAATGTATGCTGCTCTTCAATATATTTGTTTACTACGCTGATTACATCTTCAAAAGGAAGTCCGGCATCCTCGCATTCTGCAATTTTCATCCCGATCAGTGTCTGTCCTACAGATGCGGAGCAGGAATTGAACACATGGATCTTCTTGCCCTTCTTCTTTTCATGGAGCAGGCTGGTACCAAGAACAGCACTGTTGTAAGAGCCGCTTAATTCAGAAGACAGGGTCACACAATATACATGGTCTGCCTCACAGTCAAAAGCTCTTCTGTAGCTCTCAGGGGAAGGGCATGCTGACTTGGGACACTCCGGGCAGGCTGCTACCTTCTGTAGAAAATCTGCCTGGTCAAACGTCTCATCATCTATTATATTTTCGCTTCCAACAGTAAGAGTCAGCGGAACAGACTGAAATTTCTCATCCTGTTTCCACTGATCCAAAAGTTCTCCGCAACTATCTATCACAATTTTATAGCTCAATTATATCGTCCTCTTTTCCGTAATATGTAGTTTTAAATACCACATCTATATTAACACATTACTACATCTTTGAAAAGAGTTTTTTTAAAAAGCATTTGCTTTTTTTATGTCCTTTTCTTTCTTTTTCTGTAAAATTGCTTTATAATGGTAAGCACTTACGAATTTCTCTTTTTGAAAGGAGGCACTTATGCTCGCTTTGAAAATTATTGATCAAAAAGATTTTACCAACAGACTTTTCCTTGGAGACACCTTTGACTCTTTCTGGCTTAACCAGGCTGAACTGGTAACAAGCAATGTTTTTACCATCGATGGCAGACTTCAGACCAGTTTTTTCGATAATGACGAACAGGATTTCCTGGCATCCAGTCACCGTACCTGCTCCCTCTGGAAAGAAATAAAGCCTTTTTGCTGCTCTGTTATCCGTGGGAAACGTACCCCTCTTTCTTTTAAAATTGTACTTCAATTTTCTCCGAACAAAATAGCAGCCCTTTTTCAGAACACTGTCCTTTCAATTTCTCCTGATATGATAGCCGGTCTTTATCTGAATCTTCAGTATAAAAATAAGATACTCCTTTGCACCACCGGAACTTCCCTGAAAACCTTTCTTCCGGACAAAGAACTGGAGCATCTCTGGGATCAGTATGTGCTGGATTTTTTTGCACATAACCAGCTTTTAGTCGAAAGCATGTAACAGACTAAAAGCTTTCCCATCTTCAGCCTTCTCCTCCTGACACAAGGTAAAACGCAATCATATCCACAAATTCACTGTTTGTCGGTCTGTATTCCAGAGGATATCCTGCAATCTTCTCCAGTCGTTCTCTGTGATTTTCCCAACATACATTTACGATAGTCCGAATATCGTGCTCAATATTAGATGGTTTTGATTTGAATTTCTTTGCCAGCTTTGGATAAATATCTTTGGTGATCTTCATCGGGCGTTCCTGAAATTCCATCGTCATGTGAATTGCTTCTGCCACAAAATAATATCCTTTATATTTTGATGTTGCACCAAGCCTTCGTATGGTTCCGTATACCTCTCTCATCCTTTTGTCCCTCCCACAATAAGTTACTTTAGCATCTGCAGTTAACAAATCATTTGCCTCTATATATAATACGAATTATTTTCCTCTTTTTTAGCTTTTTGAGACAAAAAAATAAGAAGAATGTAATATTTTTTAGGATTTTCGAGATTTAAAGGCTTTATACGTGAAAGGACCTCTACTCTTTACAGAATAGAGGCCCTCTGATAAGCATTTTATATATACTTATTTCATGCAATTGCTTGTTATAATTATTTTGTCAGCATAAGAAGAATCTCATTGCTTCTCTGTACAAATCTGGTCATTTCTTCTGGTGAAAGCTGTTTGTGGCTCAGCATTGCCAGGTCATACAGCTCTTCGCAGATAACAGGAGTCTTCTCTGAATCCTTGTTTCCTGCAACAAACTGAACCAGCGGATGCTTTGCATTCAGAACCAAAGTCTCCTGTCCACCAAACATAGACGGATCCATGCCATACATATTGTACATTTTCATCATATCCTGCATACGGCGGCTCTCTTCGGAAAGAGTCATCATTGCAGCAACCTTCTCATTTTTCAGGTTCTCAACTTTTACTTCCAGTTTCTCATTCTTCAGTGCTTTGCGGAATACTTCTGTAAGATTCTTGGATGTCTCTTCATCTGTAGCGCCATCCTCACGAAGCTCTTCTGAAAGATCAGCATCAATTCTCTTGAACTGGATTTCCTGGTCTTTCTGCTCCAGATGAGAAATAAATGCACTGTCAATATTGTGCTTCAGGACAACAGCATCTTTTCCGGCTTCACGGAACATGTTAATATACTGGCTCTGCTGTACCTCGTCTGTTACATAGAAGATAGTTGTTTTCTCCGGAGCTTTCTTCTCATCAGAAGCATCCTTTTTCTCTTCCTTTGTATCAGCTGCTTCTTCTGCATTTGCTGTTTCTTCCGGCTTTTTATTCTCCTCAATGCAATCTTTCAGGGTCAGATATTTACCATCAATATTCTTGAAAAGAATATAGTCATTCATCTTATCTGAAAACTTACTGTCCTTAATACAGCCATATTTAATAAATGGGCTGATATCATCCCAGTATTTCTCATAGGACTCACGATCAGTTTTACACATTCCGGTAAGTTTATCTGCAACTTTCTTGGTAATGTACTCGGAAATCTTCTTCACAAATCCATCATTCTGCAGAGCAGATCTGGAAACATTCAGAGGGAGATCCGGACAGTCAATAACACCTTTCAGAAGGAGCAGGAATTCCGGGATAACCTCTTTAATATTATCTGCAATAAATACCTGGTTATTATACAGTTTAATAGTTCCTTCTATAGAGTCATATTCTGTATTGATCTTCGGGAAGTACAGAATTCCTTTCAGATTAAACGGATAATCCATATTCAAATGAATCCAGAATAAAGGCTCTTTGTAATCCATGAAAACTTTACGGTAAAATTCCTTGTATTCCTCGTCTGTACAGTTATTCGGATGCTTCATCCAAAGTGGCTCTGGATCACTTAAAGATACCGGACGTTTGTTAATTTTTACTTTATCTTTGGCTGGAGAAACTTCAACGACTTCTTTCCCACCTTTATCGTTCTCTTTCTCCTCAGTTTTCGCATCCTCATGAATATGCTCTACAACCACATCGTCGTCACGAAGTTCAGATTCTTCGATTGTCTCATATTCCTGTGGTGCATTCTCTTTCTCCAGATAAATGTTCACTGGCATAAAGGAACAGTATTTCTCAATGACTTCCCGCATACGGTATTCATTAACAAATTCTGTACTCTCATCATTCAGGAAAAGGGTGATCTCTGTACCAACAGTGGTCTTATTACCATCCTGCATCTCATATTCTGTACCGCCATCACAGGTCCAATGTACAGGTGTTGCGCCTTCTTTGTAAGAAAGTGTATCAATCTGTACTTCGTCTGCTACCATAAATGCGGAATAAAATCCAAGTCCAAAATGGCCAATGATCTGATCATCTGTGGTCTTATCTTTGTACTTAGATAAGAATTCGGTTGCTCCTGAAAAAGCAATCTGAGTAATATATTCTTCAACCTCATCAGCTGTCATACCAAGACCGGTATCAACGAATTTCAGTGTTTTTTCTTCTGGATTTACAATCACATGAACCTCTGCCTTGTAATTATCCGGCAGTGTATACTCACCCATTACATCCAGTTTTTTAAGCTTTGTGATTGCATCACATCCATTAGAAATCAGCTCTCTGGCAAAAATGTCATGATCTGAATATAACCATTTCTTTATAATTGGAAAAATATTTTCACTATTAATTGATAAACTACCACGCTTCTCAGCCATGCAGCTCACTCTCCTTTGTTTTCTTTTCTAAATTATACAACCTATAGTAATACCAAATTTCCAAAAAGTCAAGAAAAATTTAGCACTCATTTCAATTGAGTGCTAGTAATGGTTGTCGTTTTTTCTGAATCGAAAGGGAAGCCTGCTGCAGACTTCCCTTTCTCCTTTGTCGTTTCTTTGATTTTTTGATCCAGTTTATACGTTTTTCGTTTTTTTATCTGATTTATCTCTTCTGGTTTATTTCTTTTGATCTATTTCTTTTGGTTTATTGGGGCTTATTTCGCTTTGTTTATTTCTTCTTATTACGGTAAACAAGAATTCCGGCAATTAAAACAACCGCAATTACTAAGATAATCACAAACGGAAGAATTGGTGTATTATCACCGGTCTTTACTGCATTTTTCTTATTTGCGTCATCTTTATTTACAGCTGGAGTCAGAGTCTGATTCGGAGCTGCTGCAACAGTAAAGTTAACCTGTTTGGTATCCTGTGTTCCTGTATTCACCCAGTTACTTCCATCAAACTTCTGCTGATTGTAGGTTACTGTCAGAGTGTAATTTCCACTCTTACCCATACGGAATGTTGCACTGTATGGAGCTCCATCCCAGCTTCTTGTTTCCAGTACTTCCCAGTTCAAAGGCAGATATCGTACATCGCCATTGATTGGCTTTTCAATATTCATACCTGCACCAACAGCATTGAATGTAATCTTTGTTTCTGTTGTATAGGAGCCATCTGAACTGATTCCTGTAATGGTATTTTGAGAAGCATCTGATACAATTGCGCCCCTGTTTACTGTAACATTCGCGGCTACAACAAGACTGATATTATCAGGATTTGAAACTCCATCTGGAAGGGTAACAAGACCATTTACAGAGAAAGTCTGTGTTTCACTGCTGCTTGGATTATAAGCACATCCATTTACATCCCAGGTAACAGAAGCGTCTCTTTCTCCATCACTTGTGCTGATCTTAATTGTAGCAGGCAGCTGTAAACCAGCCAATGATTTCTCTGCACCATATGCAAGATTGATGCTTGCAATACCAGTACCATCCAGTGCAGTTAAGGAAGTTACCTTCACTTCTGGAATCATTGTTATATCTGGTATCTCAGTCGGTTCCGGTGCCTCTGTCGGCTCTGGTGTCGCAGTTGGCTCTGGTGCCTCTGTCGGCTCTGGTGTCGCAGTTGGCTCTGGTGCCTCTGTCGGTTCCGGTGTCGCAGTCGGTTCCAGTGCCTCTGTTGGCTCTGGTGTCGCAGTCGGTTCTGGTGTCGCAGTTGGCTCTGGTGCCTCTGTCGGCTCTGGTGTCGCAGTTGGCTCTGGTGCCTCTGTCGGCTCTGGTGTCGCAGTCGGTTCTGGTGTCGCAGTTGGCTCTGGTGCCTCTGTCGGCTCTGGTGTCGCAGTCGGTTCCGGAGCTGGATTTACTACAACTGATGCTTTAAAGGAAACACTTTTACCTTCTTCTGTTTCGTAAGTAATCACATCATTATATGGAGAATCACTTGCTGTAAGCCCTTCTCTTGGCATAATCCAGACTTCTATTGATTCTCCAGCTGCCAGAGGATCTTCAATATCTTTAACCATGAAATGATCAGGTGCAATTTTTTTAAAATGTAAAGTTCCTGTGCCGGTGTTTTTTATGGTAACTGATTTGGTATATTCATTATCTGTATTGGTAAATCCCTCTTGTACCGGATCAAACTCAACGGTATTAGATGTTCCATCTCCATATACAGCGGATGCATCATATGTCACATCTGCGTTGTCATCCTGACCATCTGAATCTGACGAAGCATCTGCCTGACCGTCAGCCGGAACTTCCAGATAATCTTCATTTCCAATGTCAATTACACTGTCATCAGTAGAAATGCCGGATGTATCTCCATCTGAAGTTCCCGTATTCTGATTCTCGCTGGATTCATCAGACGGCTGCATTGTGTCTGTTGAAGAATCAGAGGGTTCTTCTCCTCCAATCACAATAACTCCATCTTCATCGTTCCCATCAGTATTCACATCTGAAGGAGTTTCCTCTGATGGTACCTCTGTATTATCCTCTGAAGGAGTTTCTTCCGTCTCCTGATTTTCTCCATCAGGTGTTTCGTTTATACTCTCCGGATCGTTTTCATCCTCTTCTGTTGTTTCTTCCGGAGCCTCCTCTGGTGTGGCTACAATTTCAACAGTATGCGCTTTCAGTTCACCGGTAACTCCCATTTCTGTAAGACCAGTAACCTTCAGTTCAATTTTATTTCCAAGATCTTCCTCTGTAAGCTTATATGTTTTTTCTGTGCCTACTTCTGTAATCTCATCTCCAACTTTTCTTGACCATGAAAAACTTACATATTCATCTGTAAGTCCCTCTGGTGTTGCCTTGGAATAGTCTGCACTTAATTCAGTTCCTACAGCAGCCTTTCCTTTAATCTTCAGCTTTCCTCCAAGTTCTCCTGCCGGTGCTGCTGCCGCGAACACCATTGATGGAAGAAGCGATAACATCATAAGAAAAGTCATGACCATTGCAATAAATTTTCTGGGTCTCATATGACATCCTCCTTTACATTCCCCTTTTGCAAAAATTTCGTCTATGCCCTCTTTTCATTGCTATTATAGCAGTCTTTTTTTTCGCTATGTAATATGCATTTATCGACGTTTAAAGTACAAAAAGCATATTACTGATTTGTGAGAATGCTTTTTCAAACAGGCTTCAGCCTTCTACAATTAAATATTTCCCGTCTGGCAGGGCAAAAACTTCACTGGCTTCTTCAAGATCTTCATTGCTCATTCCATCTACATCTGCTCCCATACCGGACAGATACTTTCTGACATCCTCAATAGAATCAGCTACCACAGCCATACACTCCTCCAGAAAGGCTTCTGCCTCCTCATAGGTTTCAGCTACCGGTTCATCAAAAAGCTGCTCCTGTTTTTCAAGAAACGTTTTTATCCACTCTTCTGTATACATAATTTTTCCTCTCTTATCTTTTTGTGACATTATTTATCTTTATTTTTATTTTTTATCTTCATTTTTTTCTTCGTAAATCTTCAATATATCTTCCGGTTTTTCTGCAAGTGCTTCTGCTCCATTCTCCAGAAGTTCTTTTTCTTCTCTGTATCCCCATAATACGCCTATTGTATACATTCCTGCAGCCGTTCCAGTCTGCATATCTGTACCGGAATCGCCAAGATACATACATTCCTGTGGCAAAACTCCAAACTCACCTGCAATCTTAAGTGGTCCATCTGGTGCAGGCTTTTTCTTTATGGAATCCATTTGACCTAAAACAATATCAAATTCATGTTCCGGGAACATTTTCTCAATCACTTTTACAGCTGCCTCATGTGGTTTGTTTGAACACACTCCAAGGCGAACCCCTTTATTCTTCAATTTTCTTAAAGTCTCTGGCATTCCTTTGTAATGCTGTATTTTGTAAAACGGATCCTGATCAAATTTCTCTCTGTACATTTTTCTTGCTTCTTCATAATGTATAAGTTCTTTATCCCCTGCATCAATCAGAAGTCTCTGCACAAGCATATCTGCTCCATTTCCACAATAATATCTGTAATTTTCCACTGGCATTTCCTTTAAACCAAATTTCCTTACAACCTCATTTCCTACTGTTGCCATGGAATCCAAGGTATATGCAAGTGTTCCATCCAGATCAAAAATACACGCCTTAATCATTTCATAGTCTCCTTATATCAATTCCCAGCTTTTTGAATTCAAATAATAACCTGCCGGCCGGAAGTCCCACTACATTATTGTAGTCCCCACAGATTCCTTTTACATACATTCCAAAGCTGCCTTGTATTCCATAACTTCCTGCTTTGTCCATAGGCTCACCGGTTTCAATGTATTCCTTTATTTCCTCTTGTGTAACTGGATAAAATTCCACATCTGTTCTTTCACAAAAAGTATAACAATTCCATTTTTCATTTTCTTTCTTCAGAATTGTCACTCCTGTATATACCTGATGGGTCTTGCCCTGCAGTTCCATAAGTGTATGAAATGCATCCTCTTTATCTGCCGGTTTTCCAAGAATTTTCCCGTTGAATGCAACTACTGTATCGGCTCCCAGAATCACACATGGAATCTTTTCTTCCTTCAACTGTTCGGCTACAGTCAATACCTTATCCCTGGAAAGCTTTTCAACTGTTTTTACAGGATCTGCGAAATCTGCATTTTCTTCTCCCTGACTTACCACAACGGAAAATGAAACACCCATTTTTGCAAGAATTTCTTTTCTGCGTGGAGAACCTGATGCTAAAACAATTTTTTTCATAACTTTCTCCTTTTCTATCTTATCAGTATACCCCTCACTTTCTGCCGGTGCAATCATTTTTTACTTTTCTTTTTTGTACAAAAGTATTACAATAACAATAACTCCCCACTCACATTATTACGTGACAGATGGAGAATACCGAAAGGAGCAGACACTATGGCAAAAATTAACAAATATTGGGGAATGGTTGCCCTTGGCGCAGTAACAGCCGCTGCTGCCGGTGCTGTAGCCGCAGCATTTGCAAAACGCAGAGCACTTCAGGAGGCTGCTGATCTGGAAGAAGATTTTGAAGATTGTCCAGAAGAAGAACCAGTAGAAAAAGAAAAACCGTCACACGAAGATTTCATCTCCTGGGAAGCTACTTCTGATACAGAAGAAAAAGAGTCCGAAGAAGAAAACACTCCAGAAGAAACCAAAGAGGACACCCTCGAAGGTGATGAAGCTGTCTCTGTTAATGAAGCCCTTGAAGAAGCCCAGAAGGTTGCCGGCGAATTCGAGGAAGATATCGAACAGGCAAAAAAAGAACAGGACGAGGAAGAGGCTTCCATTCATATTGATTAATTTATTGTAGCCTATTTTTCCTCTTTCCAAACATCATAAAAGTCTAAAAAAGACCATTGTTCAGGAACAGGGATATATCACTTCTGCCGGACAATGGTCTTTCTCATATAGTCTTTTTAGGTATTTCTTTTTAATATTTTTTTAATATTTCTTTTTAGTATTTCTTTTTAAAATCAGTAAATATTTCAGGCTTTCGGCAGTTTAAATGAACTCTTGAGAGATACAATTCGATTAAATACCGGAGCACCTTCTTTGGAATCGTGAATATCTGCACAATAGAAACCATTTCTCACAAACTGATATTTATCAGATCCGGTAGCTTTCATCAGCTCCGGTTCCACATATGCAGAAACTTCAATAAGAGAATTCGGATTCAGATTCAGTTCTCCTGTTTCTTTATCATAAACTCCTTTTTCTTCATCCACAATATTCTCATACAGACGTACCGGAACTTTACCTGCATTAGAAGCTTCTACCCAATGAATCGTTCCCTTTACCTTTCTGCCATCTGGTGCATTTCCACCTTTTGTAGCAGGATCATAAGTACAGTGTACAGCACGGATTGTTCCATCATCGTCTGCCTCATAACCTGTACAGGTAACAAAATACGCGTTCATCAGACGTACTTCCGTACCCAGGAAAAGACGTTTATATTTCTTAGGCGGATCTACCATAAAGTCATCTCTTTCAATGTAAAGTTCTCCGCTAAATGGAATCTTTCTTGTTCCCAGTTCTTCGTTTTCCATATTATTCGGAGCATCCAGGTATTCCACCTGACCTTTCGGATAATTGTCAATGATCAGTCTGATTGGATCAAGAACTGCCATATAACGTGGTGCCTTTAATTTCAGATCCTCACGGATACAGTATTCAAGCATAGCAGAATCAACAGAACTGTCTGCCTTTGATACTCCACACAGCTCTACAAATTTCTGAATAGATTCCGGGGTATATCCACGGCGGCGTAAACCGGAAATAGATACCAGTCTTGGATCATCCCAGCCATCTACTATTCCATTCTCAACCAGCTTCTTAATATAACGCTTACCAGTCACCACATTTGTCAGATACAGTTTTGCAAACTCAATCTGTTTTGGAGGATGAGGATATTCAAGTTCTCTTACTACCCAGTCATATAACGGTCTGTGGTCTTCAAACTCAAGAGTACAAATAGAGTGTGTAATTCCTTCAATGGCATCCTCTATCGGGTGTGCAAAATCATACATCGGATAAATGCACCAGGTATCTCCAGTTCTGTGATGGCTTACATGTGCCACACGATAGATAACCGGATCACGCATATTCATATTCGGAGATGCCATATCAATTTTCGCACGCAGAACTTTCTCACCATCGGCATATTTGCCTTCTTTCATTTCCTCAAAAAGCTGAAGATTTTCCTCAACGGTTCTGTTACGGTACGGGCTTTCTTTTCCAGGCTCCTTTAAAGTTCCACGATATTCTCTGATCTGATCTGCACTTAAATCGCAGACATAAGCTTTTCCTTTCTTGATCAGCTTTACAGCTGCCTCATACATCTGTCCAAAATAATCAGATGCAAAGAACAGTCTGTCTTCCCAGTCAGCGCCGAGCCATTTAATGTCTGCTTTAATAGATTCTACAAACTCTGATTTTTCTTTAGTAGGGTTTGTATCGTCAAAACGCATATTAAATTTTCCATTATATTCTTTTGCAAGTCCATAGTTCAGCAGAATGGATTTCGCATGTCCTATATGAAGATAACCATTTGGCTCTGGCGGGAAACGTGTATGAACGGTATCATAAACTCCTTCTGCCAGGTCTTTATCAATGATGTTTTCTATAAAATTTTTGGAAACCGTCTCGTTCTCCATGTTTCTCCCTCCTGAATTTATCTTAATTATTTTTCCCAGTTGATTTATCTTATCATAAACACTGTCATTTTAAAAGTTCTTCTGTAAAAAAACTTATTTTTTAGCAGGAAGCTATAAAAACAAAAAAGCCCTTGAAATATAATCAAGGACTTTAAGCTGATGACGGGAATCGAACCCGTGACCTCCGCCTTACCAAGGCGACGCTCTACCGACTGAGCCACATCAGCACTCTTGTGTTTCAGCGTTTCTGCTGCTCACAGTTGATTATATTACCAGATGAATCTTTTGTTGTCAACAGTTATTTTTAAGTTTTTCAAATTTTTTCAAATTTCAAATTTTTCGAACATTTTTTAGTCAATACAGGTATGCTTTTCCAACTATACTCTAAAGTGCATACCTGTATTAACAAAATTTTCTTATTCTGGAACAATCACATTTCGTACAAAATCAGTGTCTGTCAGTCCATCATCATTTATTTTTCTGTTAATAAATGCAGCTGACCCATTTTCATTTTGATTTAAAACAAATTGTACTGTTTTCTCCTGTATCTTTCCGTTTTCTAATTTGTCAATGTTTTCCAGATCATAGCGGACTGTTTTCAATTCCCGGGCATAATAGACACCTGCCGGAACTGTAAAGACAATTTTCCGTTCCACATCAGCTCTTGTGTCTGAATTTTTCCTGCTAAATTCCACACAATCTGTGCAGGCATAATTCTCCCCATCCAGATCAGTTCCTTCAACCAGAAATGTAAAAACGGGATTTCCATGCGCCCATACCAGTTCATCACCATGGATAATCTTCGTCAGGGTAATTGTTACCATTTTCACATTTGTCATTCTGAAATCCTGTATCTGCGCTGTATCTTCAATTACACAGCTGATAGGTTTTCCTTTTTTGTAGCCCTCTGGTGCTTCTACTTCCGTAAGGACATACTCTCCTGGAACAAGCTTATTGATTCTGTGCGGTTCCATCCCTGATACCCATGTATCTACCGTTTTTCCATTTTTGTCTTTCAGTTGCAAAGTAGCTCCTGCAACTAAACTACCGCTTGCCTTGTCTGTTTTCATAAACTCTGCCTTTGTATATGTATTTTCAATGACAATGGTATAACCATATTCGTTATTTACCAGTCCATTTTCATCTATCAGAAATTCTTTTACAGAGGAATCCAAAATATACCCTGATGGAACAGAAATTTCCTGAAATTGATACACACCGGATTTCAGCCCCTTTATTTCAATCATTCCATTTTCATCCGTTTGGTAGGAAGTTCCATTTTCTTTGCTCCCGTCTTTCTCCCATAGATAAAATTCAGCTCCGGAAATAACATTTGGTTTCTCATCCGCTTTTTCTTTCTCTGCAATCTTTTTTATCTTCACAAGTGTTTTGTCATTTACAAACATTGCCTGTCTTTGCATTTCCTGTCTGCTGATCTCAACTATCTGAGAGGCCTCGTTTAAAACATATCCATCTGGTGCCTTTATTTCCTGAATCTTATATTCTCCTGGATACAAATTTTCAGCAACTACACTTCCGTCATCTCCTGTAGTAAATTTTCCTACAGCTGCACCGGCTTTCAGCAAAACATTTCCTGATGCTGAACGAATTTCTTTAGCTGCTGTGATCAAAAATACTGCACCAGATAATTTTTTACCGTCTCTATCTGTTTTGGAAACAGTAATAGTTCCCCTGGAAATATCTTCTTTAACAATCAGTTCCACTCTATCAGAATTTTTTGTCACTGACGCTGGTATTCCTTCTGACCACTCAAAAGTACTTGAAGCTATATTATAAATATGTGCCTCCAGAATGTCTGCCTGTGAGCCAGTTACATAATATGCCTGTAAATCACAGTTCTCTTTTAATCCCACTGTCATACGAAGTTTTAACGTTTTTCCATAATATTCTACAGGCAGCAGCCCATCATACCATACTTCAGCCAGATTTCCATTTGCTTCCATCTTCCAGCCATTTGAATTTCCACCCGTCTTTTCAAATACTGCCAGGCTTTTTTCATCTGCCAGCAAAACAGCGTTTTTTATCTCCAGACAGCCAGCAAGATTATCTGAAAATTTAAACTTCTTTATTGTCCACTCCCTTTTATATGCCGGAATTTTCTGCTGAATTTCAAAAACAGTTTCAAATGTTCTGCCTTTATATTCTTTGCTGGTAAAATACTGGTTCTCACTTAGAATCCATTTACTTGGAACTTCCGGATCAATTCGGGTCACGCTTGCCCGGTCAACCGCATTGTTAGAATATAAAGTTGCACTGCTACTGTCTCCTCTATGTTTCGTAGTAACAGAAAATCTGTTGCTCACCGAATAAGATGCCACATTTCCATTATAAGCTGGTGTGAGCTGCTCCGGATTCATTTTGGCACGAAAAACAATATCGTACTGCTTTCCATAAAATGCTGCTGTACCAAGTGCTGCTGCTTTTGCTTTCACAGTAATCTGTTTTCCACTTGTAGTAATCTGAAATTTATCCGTCACATTGGATGATGAGGAATCATATACTGTAACAGCATCTTCTGTTCTGTCAACTCCTGCCGGAAGCGTATCTGCCACATCCAATTGATTCAAATAACCACCAGATTCATTTGCAGGTACATTAACAGATAATTTATACTGAAATGTACTGTTTTCGCCAGGCAATAAAATATCAGTTCCCCAGGTGTTAGCCTGTAAATTTGCCGTAGATTTCTGGATATGAGAAGCATTCAACCTGCTTTTTGTTTTTTTGCATATAGTCGATACTTCGTTTGACCAGTTTGTTCCTTCTGCCTGGTTTTTGTGTCTGCAGGTAATTGAAGCCTTGTTTTTTACTTCATAACTATAATTTTCTCCGCTGTAAACTGGATTCACTTCTGTAGGATCCATCTTTACCCCAATCTGAAACTCATAGGTTTTTCCATAAAAATCAGCCGACGCAAGTGCTGTCGCTTTTGCTTCAAAACGGATCACATCCCCATCCGTATAAATATTAAACCAGGAACTTACATTTGTTTCCGAAGGAAGTGTTTTCACAACAGCAAGTCCGTTATAATCTACCCCTGCAGGTAATGTATCTTTTACGACACAGGAGCTGTAATAATATTCTTCATACTCCTCTGGAATATCTGTCTGCAACGTATAATAATACCCGGTCAGACTGGACGTTAATTCATTTGAAGTTCCCTGTGCACTTAAACTGTTCCCTGTTTTTTTGGTAAGTGTAGGATATTCAACGGATCCATATGCTTTTGCATCCCAGTTAAGTCCTGACGTTGCTTTTACCGTTCCTGTAATTACCTGTTCGTAAGCATTTTTTATGGTATTTGTGGAAGATACCGAATGTTTGTTATAACCTGGCATCAAAATCGCAAGATAAAATCCGGAGGAATTATCCAGCTCATATACTACTGTGTGTTTTGGTACCTCACCTGTCACCTCTTCTGCCGGAGCTGTCAATGCCTCATAATTTTTATTAAACAGATATTTATTATCTACATTTACGACAGAATCCTTAGTAGCATATTTATGTCCAACCGTGCCATTTTGAAGTCTGATTGCAAAGCGCTGGTATTCATCAATATCCAACCAGCGGAAACGGTAATTTCCCGGAACAGGTGTATTTGTTCCACTTTTCACAATATCTATTTTTATTTCCATCATAGGAAGTTCACGTTTAAACAGCAGCCATATATTAACTGAATCACGCATTCCAAAAAGTGGATAAATCCCTGTCAGTTTATTACCTTTATAATCATATGTATAATCTTTGTAATCCACACAGGTCAGAAGCAAATCCACCTTCGTATTTGCATCTTTATTATAGCCTGCATGGGTTACCCTGAATCCAAATTTTCCTTTTGCATTGTCATTTAAAGGAACAAAATAAGGGCCACAGACAATCGTATCTTCTCTTCTTCCAAGAACTACATTATTTCCGGCATTATTCCACGGAACAACCTGTGAATCTGCATTCCAGCCCAGTCTGGTATATCTGCTGTTAAAAATAGTCTTCCCGATATTTACAGGCGTAAATCCATTATTTCCGTTTCGCACTGGAACACCCTCCTGTACAAAATCTGTAGGTGCCAGTACCTGAAGCGATATCATATCTTCTGTCTCTCCGCCTTCTGTAACTTCAAAATCATCCAGAAAATTCAGCTTTTCTTCAAATTCTTCCCCACTGAATTCGTTTTCCTCTTCATCTGACTGATTCCAGGCAAAAAAATCATTTTCTTCCACATAATCAGAAATTCCTTCATTATTCTTTTTTTCTACAGCGCCGGTTTCTCCCTCGTCAGACTTCTTTTCTACATCGTCTAAGGTTTCCTCATTGTTATTTTTTTCTATATCGTTTTCTTCTCCTTCATCACTCTTCTTTTGTTCACCTTCTGTAGCTTTTTCATCGTCCTTCTTTTCTGTATTTCCTGTTTCTTCTTTAACAGTTTGCTTTTTTTCTTTATCAGATCCGTTCTCTTTGCTTTTCGTATCCGCGTTACCAGCTTCATCCTCTTCATTGTTCATTTCAAAATTTTCCGGCTCTTCATTATTCATTTCAAGGCTTTCTAACTCTTCACTATTTATTCCGGATTTTTCTGGCTCTTCCCATATACTTTGTAATTCTGCATCCACTTCTTTAACAACATTTTCTGCATTTACTGGCAGATCAGGAAATGAAAAAGTCAGAGGCACTGCCAAGATTACTGCCAGTATTGATTTCTTTAATTTTCTGCTTATCATTACATTTCCCCCTTACTGTCAGATGCACTTTGTTTCAGATATTCCTGATATATTTCTTTTAAGGTTCTGAAATTACCTTGAGCCTGTATTGCCTGTACTACCACCGGAATTTCATAGCTTTTCTTATCACTTAATTCACCGGCTACATAATGAACTGCTGTAATTTTCTGAAACAGAGGTGATGTTTTTTCTCCTGGAGCCAATGTGCTGGTATACCCATAAATATATTTCTTGCAGGCCGCTGTCTGTTCCTGATACAATAATTTCCAATTTTCGGTGTCTGCCTGAAAAGAAAATAGTTCCCTGTTTTCCTTTTGTCTTTTTATTCCGGTTACATCATCAATAATCGCAATATTTTCCATTGGAACGGTTACTTCCAGAAAAACATTCGCTACGTTGTATCCTGTATTTTTCACAACTGGATCTTTGGCAAGAACCTGACCTGGATAAACCTTTAAAGCATTATTGGCGTCCCAGTGCTCTTCTATAATTTCTGCTTTTACAGACCCTGCTGTAATAACATTGCTGACCTCATTCACAGGCTGTGTCAAATATGCAGCTGTAAATCCGGAAAAAGAAGCCGTCCCCAACATAATTCCAGCTGCCATAAATATGTATCGTTTTTTTCTCAATTTTTCTACCTTCTTTCATTTTCCTGGTTATTCTTATTGTTCAAATATTCTTCTCAAACATTTTTTACCATTTTTTCAATCATTCTTTTTGCAAAACTTCTCTTCTGACAGTCAAAGCTTCTGAAATCAATAATAAAACCAAAAAGAAACATACAGCTGCAGCCTTTCCTTTCCAGTTATTCAGAAACTCCAAAACATATCCAGCATATGGAACACATCCAATTTCCACACCACATACATTCTCCCAGCTGACTAAAGAAGCATCTTTTTGTCTGTTAGCATCTCCTTTTGTAACAAAAACTTTTCTTCTGAGATCACTTTTTATCACTCTGTGTGTAACCCTGTTTTTTGACTGATTTGTTAAAAATGTTATAATTTCTCCTTCTTTTATAGTATCAGGAGCCTTTTTTTGCACATAGACAGCACTGCCAACCGGAAGTACCGGTTCCATACTTCCGGATACCACTGCATAGCACTGAACGCCAAACAGCCCTGGCAATGTGAGGCAGATAAGAAGTACCAGCAATGCTCCCAGTAATAAATCCGTTATTGTTTTTGCTGTTCTTCTCATCTGTCAGTTTTCCTTTCTGTGTAACCTTCTGCCACATACATACATAACAAACAATGCAGTTATTAAAACCAGCCATTTAAACCAGACCACTGTTTCATCTCCGGTTTTGGGACTTATGGCAGCAGTGGCAAGCACTCCATTTTCTTTACCTTTTATTCCTCCATTGTTTCCATTTTCCCCAGCTCCGGTTTCTCCGTTATTTGAATTTTCCCCGGTTCCGGTTCCTCCGCTATTTAAGTTCTCTCCTGTTCCGGTTCCTCCATTATTTTGGTTCTCCCCGTCCCCTGCTTCTCCATTATTTTGGTTCTCCCCAGTCCCGTTTCCTCCGTTATTTTGGTTCTCCCCAGTCCCAGTTCCGCCGTTATTTTGGTTCTCCCCGGCTCCAGCTCCTCCGCCATCTGGGTTCTTCTGGCTTCCGTTTTCTTTATTTTCATTCTCCCCATTTTTTTCTTCTGATGAATCTGCCTTTTTTGCACTGAATACCCATTTTACTTTTGCAAGCAATTTTTCGTACTTGTTATCCATCTGCGGGCTTAAGGACAGTTTTACCACCAGTTTTTTCCTTTCCCCTGCTTTAAATTTGCCAAGGGAAATATTCTCTTTCATGCTCTGCCCTTCTCCTGTGAAATTACCATCTACCGTTCCCTGATAAAGAACCTTGCCGTCTTTTGAAATCTCTATGGTTGCGTACTTTGTCAAAAGCTGCTGTACCATTTTCAACTTTTCCGAATTCATTTTCTTCTGGCTGGCAGGTTCTGCATGAAGCTGCATAAGAACCTCTTCGTCAGTTTCATTGTATACAGAAATTGTCTGGCTCCTTGCACAGCCTGGCTGCAGGTTTTGAAAATCAGCAAAAAGATTTCCATTCTCACCTTCAACTGTCAGCTTATGCTCTTTATTCAACGTAACACTTGTTACAGTCTCACAGATACATGGCTGATATGTAATTCCAAGAAACTTTTCATCTACACCCCAAATTGCTTTCATTTCTTCTTTGTCAGCCTGAATACTCTCCAGACTGACAATAATTCGTGCTTCTTTATTTTTATACCGGTTATCCGCTTTTTCAGAAAGATAAAAACTGTCCAGAAGGGGTTTTCTGGTAATTGTACCAGCTCTTAGAACATCCTTATAATACCAGTAGCCATCCTTTCCAGGCTTCCATAAATCTGTGTTATAATGGACTTCGATAAGCTCTGGGTCCAGTTCCTTATTTTCGGTAAATATACCGTTTTTATCCGTTTTACCAAATACCCGTTGTATCCTTACACGGACAAAAGAATCTGCATCCCCTTGATTTTTTATGCTGACCTTTTTTGTTACTTTCTGCCCCGGATCTACATGCTCTGGTCTTTGATACTCTTCCTGTATAGAAACTTTAAAAGATGACATAGATAAAAAATTGATTGCATATTCTGAAGCATTCCATGCTGCCAGTACAGCTGTTCCAATTAAAAGAACCCCTGCCAGTACAGCTACGAAGATATATGCAAATTTGCGCTCTTTCAACCTGTCTCCCCCCTTTTTTCATCAGTTAGAGGCTTCTCTGGTAATTTCCTGTAAGGTTCCTCCCTTTATTTCTTCATCAAGCATCTTATATGCCTCTGACTGTGTGGCAAATCCTTTGCTCTGGATTGCCTGTGCTGTAACCTTCAGCTGATAATCCCCGATCTTCTGCATCTGCGTCTGATTCCAGTCTGTAGGAATTACAATATTCGTAAACAGCGTAGATTCTTCCCCGATATTTAAAATTCCGTCTCCTTTTTCTCCCATATAATTAAATACAAGCTGTGATGCAGTTGAGCGGGTAGTATCCTTGCTCCAAAGCGGATTCACCATTGGATATCCTGAAAGCTGTGCCAGATTATATCCTGGAACCCTATCCTGAATAAGTCCGGAAGAAGTACCGTCATTCTTGTCATATCCACCGCTGAAACTGCTGTCAAAATAAATGGTTTTATAAATCAGGGTAAGCGCATCAGGATCCTTAACCGGTTTTCCCGCACTGTCCAGAATATCCACTGACATTCGCACATAACAGGGTTCCTCCCCGTTTTTGGAAGAGGTAATATTTTTTACTGTGGGGTTCTTATAGGTGGTATAACCAGGATACATATTTTTCCCGTCATTTTCTTCCGGACTCCATTCTGTCTCTTTTAATCCAATATCAAGATCTCCGGTAGTAAATACATTTGTTTTTACTGCATTTTCAGTAAAATACGCCATGGTATTTCCAATTCCAAATAACATTGCACAGGAGATCGCACCTGCAAATAAAACATTTCTTTTTCCTCTGCTCATTTTCATACTTCATTTTCCTCTCTTTCATTCAAATTGAACACGCCTGCTTCATAGGCCTTTTCTCCATTATCCAGTCCAAAATATTCTTCATTTTTCATTTGCTGGATAACCTGTCCCGAAATTTTTATTTCAAATCCTCCCATATCCTGAATCCACTTTTGCTGCCGGTTATTAACACTGTAAGGAACTAACAGCCTGGTAAAAAGAGGAACCGTTGTCTCCCCGGCTTCTGGCAGATTTCTTTTCAGCGCTTTTCTGTAGTAAAAACACTGTACCGGATCTTTATCTGTCTGTCCTTCAAATCTGATCCAGTCTGCATTTTCTGAACTGTCACTGTTATAGTCAATGCTGTAAACAGCTGTAACCTTTTCCATATCCTGTACACTTAAAGTTCTGCCAGCCTTTGTCTGATCCGGACAGTTATCTGTATATACAAATTCGCATTTCAAAGCCACCAGCTCATCTATGTTGATTTCTGATGTATTTGTCACCTGTGGATCTTTTGGCAAAAATGTACCTGGTACAGTCAGAAGCCCTTTTTGTGGTTTCCAGGACGGCTCTGTGAGCCTGGCATTTATACCATTCTCACCTGCAAATTCCAGCCGGTTCACTGTTGTTTCACCATCATTCATGTACGACAGTGTTTCCCATGTCCCTGCTGCAAGACAAAGCATCACTGCAAAAATTGCAACCTTTTTCTTTCTCATTGGCACCTCCTTACATTCCTGCGAAGGCTTCCTCAGGCGTTAAAAAGCCTTCTGCCTGAACAGACTCTTCATACACAAGAACATCAAATGGAATAATATCCTCCTTCTTTATGGTGTTTTTTATAACAATATTATCAAAAATAGTGCTTGTACGTTCTTTACTTCCCAGTTTTTTCTGATAATAGCAGTATCCGTCTTCTCTTTCTTTCCAATCTTTATTTATGGAAATCGGCTCACACAGTTCCTGTGCAGCAGAGTTGCTGAAGCTTACCATCACGCGTACATATACCGGAATTTCTGAGTCATTAAAAATACAGGGTTTCTTTTTTATGATTTGCCCAGGATCTATATCTTCTGGCGGTTCAAATTCTTCCTCAATATGTGTTTTATTTTCCATATCTACAAATCTCACCTGATTGACTGTTTCATTTTTATCAATTAGATAGGCATATGCAATAGAGCCTGTAATCCCTACAGTCAAACAGAACATAAGTATAAAAATCATCCATTTTTTCTTCATGGATCAAATTACGCAGGAATTGCATCCCGCTTACTCCTTTCTTCCGGGAATCTTTCATTATACAGGCATAAAATGCCTCTGCTTAGCACATTGGAATCACCTCCTTAACCTGAATTTTTTATGCGGGCATAAAAATTCCGCTTCGCATCAGCTTTACAGCCAAGCAATGGCTGATCTGTTATTTAACGAAATTACTGAAATGCGAATTATTGAATAAATAGTGATACAATTTGTCAAATAAATGGAACAAATAATAATGCGATTAATTAAATCAATTGGATAAATAACAATACGACTGATCAAATGAACTGAATAGATAACAATATGACTAATTGAATAACTTAAATCAGATAACAATACATCTAATTAAATAAATCGAATTAGATACCAATACATCTGATTAAATGAACTGAATTAAATAACAATACATCTGGTCAAATGAATAAAAAATTAATTTTAAAATAAAAAATAGTCTCTTACAAACATCCAAGCTCCATCACACAGAGCACGTATACATTACAGCGAAATTATTTCTGAGATATTGACATTTTCAAAACATTTTTTTAACTTTACTACTGGATTTTCATAACTGAATTAACATTATAGATTTTCAGATTAACTTGACGCGTTTTCATAACGCATTGATTACTTGATATGATATCATGTTTTTTACAAAAGTCAATACAGGAAATATTAAAGAAAAATAAAATTTTCAATTCACCAGATTTTCTTCTATTTCCTGTTCCAACTTAAAATTTCCCGTATTTTTGTACGGATTCTTTGCAGGGCATTGTCAATGGACTTGGGTGATTTATCCAAAAGCTCGGCAATTTCCACGTATCCCACGCCTTTCAGATAGTAGTCCAATACCTTATTTTCTGTAGGGCTTAAATAATCTGCAATCTTTTGCTGCAGATCTCTTGTTGTTTCCTGATCGATCACAATTGCTTCCGGATTCTCATCCTCCACAAGCAGTTCCCAAATCGGGCTGTTTTCGTCCTCCTGGTTCAGGGAAACATAGGAATTTAACGGAATATGCTTCTCACGGTTAGACGTCTTCACCGCACTGTAAATCTGACGGCCTATACAGATCCGGGCAAATGTGGCAAAGGATGCCTCTTTGTCCGGCTGATAGTCCCGTACAGCCTTAAAAAGCCCGATCATTCCCTCCTGGATCAGATCATCAGTATCTCCTCCAATCAGGAACATAGCGCGGGCTTTCTGGCGTACCAGTCCTTTATATTTTTCCATCAGATAATCTTCAATGTCTGTTTCCCCCTGCCGCAAACGTGCAATAAGTTCTTCATCACTTACATTATCAAATTTTCCCATGGTGTTTAATATTATTTCATTCTCTGACGCACTACTTCATAAGCCAGGATTCCAGCAGCTACAGAAGCATTCAAAGAATCAATGTCACCTTTCATTGGAATCGCTGCCACAAAGTCACATTTCTCCTTTACAAGACGGCTGACACCCTCTCCTTCATTTCCGATTACAACGCCCATAGGGCCTGTAAGATTCAGATTATACATCAGTTCGCCGCCCATATCCGCACATACAAACCACATGCCTTCTTTTTTCAGCTCTTCAATGGTCTGGCTAAGATTGGATACTTTTGCCACCGGTGTATAGTTCAGTGCTCCTGCTGATGTTTTTGCAACAACAGAAGTCAGTCCTGCTGCATGGCGCTTGGGAATGATCACTCCGTGTGCACCGGCAAGATTGGCAGTACGGATAATTGCACCCAGATTATGAGGATCCTCAATATCGTCAAGAAGGAAAATAAAAGGAGCTTCTCCTTTTTCTCTTGCTTTTTCCAGAATATCCTCAACTGTAGAATATTCATAGGCAGCCACCTGTGCGATCACGCCCTGGTGTGCCCCTGTTTCGCTTAACTGATCCAGCCGCTCTTTTGGTACAAAATTAATAATGGTATCTTTTTTTCGTGCTTCCCGGACGATTGTACGCACCGGTCCATCCTGGCATCTGTCCAGGACAAAAAGCTTATCTACACATTTACCGGAACGAAATGCCTCTAATACCGCATTCCTTCCTTCGATCTGCTCACTCATTGGCAGCCTCCTGTTTTCTTTTTAACAAACTTTCTTTTTACAAATTGTCCTCTGCAATTCCTTTTCTCACCAGCTCCACGATTCTGGAATAATCCTCTTTCAGGTACAGATATCCCATAAGCGCTTCAAAGCCAGTTGCCCTGCGGTAATCTGCCATTGTAGCGTGCTTCGCCATTGTAGGAGAATGTGCATTTCTTCCACGCTTATATACTGCAAGCTCTTCCTCTGTAAGAAGAGGCTCCAGAATCTCCATCATCTGTGACTGTGCACCGGCCTTTACAAGGCTGCTGGCATGTTTATGGAGCTGGTTCACCGGACAGTTACCTTTCTTCACAAGTATTGTCCGGATAACCAGTTCATAAACTCCATCACCTATATAAGCAAGTGTAAGAGGAGAATAGGTTCGCAGATCCTTATCCTGCAAGCCGAAAAGCTCTTTTAATTCCTTTAAGCCCGTTTCCATTTTACTCCTTCGCGTGTATCCTTTAAGATAATTCCCTTTGCAAGAAGTTCATCACGGATTTCGTCTGCTCTTGCGAAATTCTTTGCCTTTCTTGCTTCCTGGCGTTCTGCAATCAGATCTTCAATTTCTTTATCAAGGATCTCATCTTTCTTTACAACAATAAGACCAAGTACGTCACAAAGCTTTACAAGGATCTCAAGAATTCCTGCTGCAAAGGCACTGCTGCTTTCTTCTGTAACATTTGTATTTGCAAATTTAACCAGTTCAAATACAGCTGCAAGTGCGTCTGCAGTGTTAAAATCATCCTCCATGGCCTCTTCAAACTTCTTCACATATCCGTTTGCCTCTGCAAGAAGCTCACTCTCGCTGGCTGTAAGATCCAAAACAGCTGCATTTTCCTTACGGTCTTTCAGACGGCTTGCTGCATCTGTGATTCTCTCCAGGGCGTTCTTGGAAGATTCCATAAGGTCTGCGCTGAAATTCAGCGGACTTCTGTAATGTGCATTCAGCATAAAGAAGCGCAGAACCTGAAGGTCATACTGCTGGCTGATCTCACGAACAGTGCGGAAATTTCCAAGGGATTTTGACATTTTGCGGTTGTCGATGTTCAAAAATGCATTGTGCATCCAGTATCTTGCAAAAATTTTGTCATTGCAGCATTCGCTCTGTGCAATTTCATTTTCATGGTGAGGGAAAATAAGATCCTCGCCACCTGCGTGGATATCAATTTCATCCCCAAGATATTTCTTGGACATTACAGAGCACTCAATGTGCCAGCCCGGACGGCCGTCACACCATGGAGAAGTCCAGTATGGCTCTCCTTCTTTCTTCGGCTTCCATAAAACGAAATCCAGCGGATCTTCCTTCTGGTCCTCTCCGGATACCTGAAGGGCACGGAAACCGGACTGAAGGTCATCCAGATTCTTGTGGGAAAGTTTTCCATATTCTTTAAATTTCTTTACGCGGAAATAGACAGTTCCATCGGCAACAGCATAGGCATATCCCTTGTCCATAAGTGTCTGGATCATGCTGATCATTCCGTCAATTTCCTGTGTTGCAAGAGGATGTGTGGTAGCAGGCTTAACATTCATTCCATCCATATCTTTCTTGCATTCTGCAATATATCTGGTAGAAATTTCTTCTGCTGAAACGCCCTCTTCGATGGCTTTTTTGATGATCTTGTCATCTACGTCGGTAAAGTTGGATACATAGTTTACTTCGTAACCTTTATATTCCAGATAACGGCGGACTGTATCAAAAATGATCATGGGACGTGCGTTTCCAATGTGGATCAGATTATATACAGTAGGGCCGCATACATACATTTTTACCTTTCCCTCTTCCAGCGGTACAAACTCCTCTTTCTGACGGGTAAGTGTATTAAAAATCTTCATTTTGTTTTTCCCTCCGGTGCTGTGATTAAGTTACTTTTATTTCCTGTATAAAAGGCAGACCGCCTGTGACGCGATTCCCTCTTCTCTTCCGGTAAAACCAAGTTTCTCTTCTGTGGTAGCTTTGATATTAAGACAATCCGGATCCATATGAAGTGCCCTGGCAATATTCTCTTTCATCATGGGAATGTGCGGAGCCATTTTAGGCTTCTGTGCAATGATCACTGCATCAATATTTCCCACTCCATAGCCTTTTTCTTCCAGAAGAGCTGCTACGTGTTCCAGAAGCTTCACACTGGAAATGCCTTCATATGCCGGATCTGTGTCCGGAAAATGCTGGCCAATATCTCCAAGAGCTGCTGCACCTAAAAGAGCATCCATAATGGCATGGAGCAGCACATCTGCATCAGAATGTCCCAAAAGTCCTTTTTCCCATGGGATTTTCACACCACCCAGAATAAGATCCCTGTTTTCTGTCAATCTGTGTACATCATAGCCCATTCCAACTCTCATAAGATTTTCCACGTTTGGTCCCTGCCTTTCTTTTCTAAAGAGGATTTCAGAAAATCCTCACACTATCGCCTGCTATTATACATGATTTTTACTTAAAAATCAACGCTACAGTTTGATATCATCCAATGGTCAGATGTGAAAGATTAACAGCAGTTCTTCGCAGTTCGTATACTGTGAACCGAGCATGAGGCGGTGGTTAGCCGTCGGGCACACAACATAAAAAGAAAGCCCCCAGAGTTTGAAAGCTCTGAGGGGTTTTGCTTTGTGTCATACATTTGTCATAAGAATGTCACCAAACTATGTCTGGATGTTTTTTCTCATGTCCGGTTACTGCAAATTAGTCTACAGCAGCAATTACTTCAACTTCGCAGAGAACATTCTTCGGAAGAGTCTTTACTGCAACGCAGGAACGTGCTGGTTTATTTACGAAATATTTGGCATAAACTTCGTTAAATTTTGCAAAATCGCCCATATCTGCAAGGAAACAGGTAGTCTTGACAGCCTTCTCAAAGCTGCTTCCAGCTTCCTTAAGCACTTCACCAAGATTCTTCATAACCTGCTCTGCCTGTGTCTCGATGGTATCTCCATTGATCTCACCAGTTGCAGGATCTACCGGTATCTGTCCGGATGTAAATAAAACACCGTTTAAAATAATAGCCTGGGAATACGGTCCGATTGCAGCCGGAGCTTTGTCTGTGTAAACAACTTTCATGATGTAAATCTCCTTTCTAAGTGGGAAGCAAGCCCGATAAAAGCCTGTTTGAAAACAGTATCGGGCAGCTTTATCTTGTTAAGTCCATGCTATCTCAAAAATTTGTTAGTGTCAAGCAATATTTTTAAGGTGGGGCGGTGGTGTGCAAATTGCGGGAATGATTTTGAGAGCCGGCTCTAATTCAATGCATAATATGTCAGTGCCGAAACCTCCTGTATATGCGGGAGCACATCTGCTTCTTTCCCTGCGTTCTCGGACATCACACACAAAATATAATCTGTTTTCTCCCCGTATACAATGGCAATATCATGCTGGCACAAATCATTTTCTCCGGTTTTGTTCGCCACCTGTATATTCGTGGGAAGCCCTGCCGGTATCTTGGTTCTTTTATCCTGTGCCAGAAGAAAAGACAGCATTTGTCCGGATGCTTCTTTGCTGACACATTCTCCCCTGTAAATAGCTTCCAGAAGTCTTCCACAGTCTTCTACAGAAGTGGTATTGTTATCACTGATTCCAACAGGATCCGTTGCTGAAGGAGCAAGGGTATGAACAACAGCAGTCTCTTTATAGCCCTGTGCCCTAAGATAACGGTCAATTGCCCTGGCTCCTGCATTAAAATCTCCCGAATCCGTCTGCAGCCGCACAATCTCGTTAAAAGACTCATTGTCACTGAATGTAATCATATTTTCCATAAGCCGGTATAATTTATTGCTTACTTTATCGCTGGCAGGGTCAGCCTTTAACAAAAGCCCTTCCCTCTGACGGATTTTCTCCATGTCCCCATAACTTGCCATCATGGTAAAAGTCTTTATCAGACTTGCTGATGGCATGGATTTGTTGTTGATGGAAACAGACTCTCCTGAATCCAGGTCTTTTACAAAAATACTCCACTCACCCTCCAGATCTTTCGTAACATTTTCCAGTGCTGTCTTTAGATTCTTCATCCCCGGCTTTGTAAGCTCCTGTATTTTACCATTTGTATCTGTTTTAAGCCCCAAAGGAGTGGTTCCCTCCCCGGATAAAACACCTGTTTTCTCATCAAAATAATAATATCCGTCAAACTCCTGCTGATCCAGCTTCAGGTTTTCTATATAATAAATTCCACCCTCTGTCACAAGCCGTCCATTTTTGTCAAAATAATAGCATCCATTTAACTTAATCTTATTGATTTCCTCATTGTCTACAAATACTGCTCTTTGTACAGAAGAAAGCCTGCCAAGATTACCAGCCATGTAAATGCCTTCTACCCACCCGTCGGCTACACATTCTTCTGACAGACCACTTTGGGAAATAAAAACCAGATGTTCACTTTCTGCTTTAAATTTCCCACTTTCATCGTGGTAGTAGTATCCGTTAAATACAGTGCCATCAATATTAAAATGGTCAAAATAATGCACATAGGATGTACTATGGCTTGTCCCGTCTTCATTCAGACAATAAAATCCGTCACTTTTCAGCATATAATTTCCGCTGTCTGAAATAGGCAGAATCTGCGCTTCTTCTGTCACAGAAGAAAGACTGCCGTTTTCCTGTGCATATACTATAGACAGTCCACCTGGCAGATTTTGATCTCCTTCCAAACAGTTTCCAGAAACCAAAAGGGAAATGGCAGTCGCTATAGTTGCCATACAGATATACTTTATTTTTGTATATTTTCTCATGTATTTCTCCTTTTAATAAAGGCAGTATACCTTTTTTTAATATAGGTTGCAACTGTTTATTATTTGTCCCCTTCTATTTTACATTTTTCCAGAATAATTCCAGTTTTTCCTCCACATCAGTCAATGTACATGCCATCCTGTCACTCCATTCCACGGGAAACAGGCTGCTGTACTCTCTTTGCCAGAATCTTTCATCCAGAAGAAGGATCATACCTGTATCCTCTTTTGTGCGGATCACTCTTCCTGCTGCCTGAAGCACCTTGTTCATCCCAGGATAACGGTATGCATAATCAAATCCGTTTTCTCCCTCTTCTGCATAAAAATTCCTTAATATTTCCCGTTCATTTCCAATCTGCGGAAGCCCGGTACCAACCAGTATTGCTCCGATCAGCTTTTCTCCCAGTAAATCAATCCCCTCAGAAAAAATCCCGCCCATAATACAAAAAGCTACAAGGGAATCATCCTCCTGTTCAAATTCCTGCAAAAATTCTTCTCTTTCCCGTTCCTTCATTGCACTTGTCTGACAAATGCTTCTGATCCAGTTTACAGAAAACTCCCTTTCATAAATGTCATAAACCTCTTCCAGCATTTTGTAAGAAGGAAAAAAGACCATATAATTTCCTTTTTTCTGCAGAACCGCTCTTGCAATATATTCTGCAATTTTACGGTATTCCTCATAGCTGCGCCTTGTATACAAGGTACTTACATCACGGGCACTTAAAATACATCTTTTTTCACGGGAAAAAGGAGACTCTACATAAATTCCATAATCATCCTGCCTGCAGCTTAAAAGCCTGCGGTAATAACTCATTGGAAGCAAGGTTGCCGAAAAGAACACCGCACTTCTTCCCTTTTTTAAATATTCTCCCAGATTCACCGCCGGATTCACACAAAACAGCTTCAGCCTGAAACGCCCATCCTCACCATTTTCCACATAGATCACATAATTTTCATCTATCAGTTCGGAAATATTCAGAAAATTCCGGATATCAAAATAAAACTGCCTTACCTCATCCTCCAGTTCCACATCTTTGTGTTCTTCCAGATAAGTGTCAAATTCTCCTTGTATTTTCAAAGCCTGCATGGTAACAGATCCGGTTCCGGGCAAAATGTTATAAGTGGTACACTCTTCCTGAAGCTCTTCTAGCAAATGTTTCAGCCTGCCAAGGCAGCGGTACAGTTTTGGTGCTTTTTCTTTCATTTTTCCCCGGACTTTTACCACATCTTCCCTGCATATGGAAGCACTGTACATTTCCCTTCCACGCTCTGCCAGATTATGCGCCTCATCAATGAGAAAAATATAATCTCCGCCTGCGCCCTCACCGAAAAAACGCTTCAGATGCACATTTGGGTCAAACACATAATTATAGTCACAGATTACCCCGTCTACCCACACGGCCAGATCCAGACACATTTCAAAAGGACATACCTGCCATTTCTTTGCCTGTTCCAGAATCATCTCTCTGTTGTAGGAAATATCCTGTGTCCACAGCTGATAGACCGCATCATTTACCCTGTCAAAATGTCCTCTGGCGTAAGGGCAATGTGCCGGATCGCATTTTGTTTCTTCCATAAAGCAAAGTTTTTCTTTGGCAGTAATGGTCACTACTTTAAACTTCATCCCTTTTTCTTCCAGAATTCCAAAAGCTTCCTGTGCAACAGTTCTGGTAATGGTTTTTGCAGTGAGATAAAAGATGGTGTCTCCTTTTCCCTCTCCCACTGCGCGGACTGCCGGAAATATAGAAGACATTGTTTTGCCTACACCAGTTGGTGCCTGGATAAAAATCTGTTTTCCTGCACTGATAGAATGATAAATACCGCTTACCATTTTTCTCTGCCCTTCCCTGTAGACAAAAGGAAATTCCAGTTCTTTAAGAGATTCGTTTCTTATCTTTTTCCATTTCAGCCGGAAACTTAACCATTTATGATATTCCTCCAGAAGCTTTTCATACCATGTTTTAAGCTCTTCCAGGGAATAAACTTCCCGGAACCTTTTAATTTCTTCTGTGTCCAGATTGGCATATGTCATCTGGATTCCTATTTTCTCAATTCCTTGTTGAACTGCATAAATATAACCATAACATTTCGCCTGGGCACTGTGGACTGGCACCGGCTGTAAAAGCTGCTCTACTTTTCCGTAAATTCCCTTGATCTCATCAATCCATACCATGTCCCCTTCAGAAAAAATGCCGTCAGCCCGTCCTTCCAGCAAAATATCCAGATCCTCATAACAGTTTTCAAACTTCAGAGAAACCTCTGCCTTATAATCACTGCCCATCTGTTTTTGAATTTTCCGATGAAGCCTGCTGCCTTTTAGCATTGCTTCCTTATCCATGGTTCCTTTTCGGCTGTCAAGATCTCCACTTCTAAGTATAAATTCCACCAAATTCCTGACTGATATTCTTGTTACCGGCTTGTCCATGCTTTTTTCCTGCCTTTATATAAAATTCATACCGCAAAATATACTGCAAAGTGGGGCGTGCAGATCGTGGGAATAATTTTGGAGCACGCTCTAGTCAATAGTATAACATAAGTTACTTTTCCCCGCAAAAAAAGCCTTCGTTAGTAATGGCGCCATGTGGTTTGTCATTACTAACGAAGACTTCTGTAAATCATGCTCTGTAATCTTTACGCTACTGCTCACAGGTAATGTTCTGCGAAGCGTTTTTTGCAAACAAAGTGAACAGTTCCAGCTTTACATCTGTGTCAGCACAAAAATATCATAAATTGCTTTTACTGCATTTTCAAAATCTCTGTTTTCTACACCGATGATGATGTTCAGCTCACTGGAACCCTGGTCGATCATTTTTACATTCACATTTGCATGTGCCAGTGCGGAGAAAATTCTTCCTGCTGTACCACGGGTAGATTTCATTCCACGGCCAACAACTGCGATCAGGGCAAGGTCAGATTCCATTTCAACGAAATCCGGCTGTACCAGACGGTGGATTCCTGCGATAACCTGCTGTTCCTTCTCTTCAAACTCATCCTGGTGAACATAAACAGTCATGGTATCAATACCAGAAGGAACATGCTCAAAGCTGATTCCCTGATCTTCAAATACCTGAAGGACTTTTCTGCCAAAACCAATCTCGCTGTTCATCATGGATTTCTCAATGTTAATGGAGCAGAAGCCTTTCTTTCCTGCTATACCGGTAATGGTATATTTGGGTTTCCGGCAGGTGCTCTCTACAATAAAGGTTCCCTTATCTTCCGGACGGTTGGTATTACGGATATTAATGGGGATTCCCTCTTTTCTTACTGGGAAAATAGCATCTTCATGAAGCACAGTAGCACCCATATAAGAAAGCTCGCGAAGCTCACGGTATGTAATCGTCTCGATTACTGCAGGATCTTTCACGATTCTTGGATCTGTTACAAGGAAACCGGAAACATCCGTCCAGTTCTCATACATATCTGCTTTGATTGCCTTTGCAACCAGGGAACCGGTTACATCAGAACCACCTCTTGAAAAAGTAGCAACAGTTCCGTCCTCTTTCGCACCATAAAAGCCTGGAACAACTGCATTTTCACACTTGGAAAGCTTTTTATTCAGAAGCTTGTCTGTTTTCTCTGCATCCAGATTGCCATTCTTATCAAAACGGATCACTTCTGCAGCATCCACAAATTCATATCCAAGATATGCTGCCATCACTTTACCATTCAGATACTCACCACGGGAAGCAGCGTAATCTCTGCCGATCTGTGCTTTAAAGTTCTCCTTTATCACCTGGAAATCATCCTCCAGGGAAAACTCAAGTGAAAGTCCCTTAATGATCTCATAATAGCGGGATTTGATCTCTTCCAGAATTTTCTCAAAGTCTCCGCCATTTCCAGCTGCATCATAGCAACTGTACAGAAGATCTGTTACCTTGGTATCCCCGTCAAATCTCTTTCCAGGAGCAGAAGGTACTACAAAACGTCTGCTTTCCTCACTTCTGATAATATCTCCGACTTTCTCAAACTGCTCCGCATTTGCAAGGGAGCTTCCACCAAACTTTACTACTTTTTTCATAATCCTTGTGCTCCTCAAAA
>CAKRMK010000019.1 GCA_934364795.1 uncultured Blautia sp. | reverse complement strand
CTGCCTCTAAAAGCTGTTTCATTGAAATAACGCTCATGTCTTTTTCTCCTTTTGGTTAAATTCTTCCGCACAGATCTTTTTCCTATCGGACCCGACCTCACACCGTCAGGGCACCATCCATGGGAATCTCCATGCGTGTTTAATTATTTACAACTTTTGCATTATAACATGGCAAAACCCTCCATGTAAAGAGGGTTTTTGTAAATTTTTTGCAATATTTTTTTGCAATCTCTAAAACAGCTTACGCATTTTTCAACCTTTCCATCTCTTCCACCGTCAGCTCTCTTGCTTCCCCTTTTGGAAGATCATCAGGCAGGGTAAGTGCGCCCATTGAAATCCTTTTCAGATAAATTACTTTTTTTCCAAGTGCCTCCATCATTCTTTTCACCTGATGAAAACGCCCCTCATGAATGGTAAGGTAAATTTCTGATCTCCAGCTGCTCTGCGCCACAGCCATTTCTTTTGCTGCCAAACCTTCTTCCGATAATTCCGTTTCTTCTGACAGCACGTTTTGCTTTACCCCTTTGTCTGCTGATTCTTCAGGCGCATCTGAAACCATCCATGTTCTTACAATTTCCAATTTTCCAGGCAGCGTCAGTTCTTCATCTCCAATATCTACGCCTTTCTGAATTTTCTCGATATCCTCTGGCACCACTTTTCCTTCTGTAACTGCGAAATAGGTTTTATCCACATGCTTTTTGGGAGAAAGAAGCTGGTGCGCCAGCTGTCCGTCATCCGTGATAAGAAGCAAGCCTTCTGTATCCTTATCAAGACGTCCTACCGGGAACAGATTGCGCCTGCCATCCTGCGGAACAAGCTCAAGCACTGTTTTCTCTCTGGTATCCTCTGTGGCACTTACATATCCCGCCGGTTTATGCAAAATATAATAAACAAATTCGGGTCTTGCCCCAAGCCGCTCTCCGCCAAATTCTATTACATCTGTTTCCGGGTCAACTTTTTGTTCCGGCTTTTTTGCTTTTTCACCATTTACCTGAACCTGACCCTTCTGGATCAATTTTTTTACTTCAGTTCTTGTTCCGGCTCCTGAATCTGCCAGAAATTTATCCAGCCTTATTGCTTTTCCCATATTATACTAAGTCTGCTCCTTTTCTCTTCTGACTACCCAATCATTCACAATTATTCCCTGGAGCATGCTCCCAAAATTCTTCATACAATGATAATACATCAATTGCAGAAATCCTTTTATAAACAAACTCCAATCTATATTCTTTCTTTACTCTTCTTCGATTACCTCAAAAGCCAAAGCCCTCTGGGCATCCTCCTGCATAAATTCCGGAATATCCTTTTCTGGAATCTTCCACAAATCATCAGATTCCTGTCCATTAATCCGTACTTTCAGGCTTTCCCAGTTATCTGACTCTGGATTTTCCCAGACTGGAATAAAGGAATAACATTTCAATACTTTCTTTAATTTCTCAAGTTCTCCGGGATCATCATAAATTACCGGTGAAGAGTACTCTGTTTTTTCTTCATTCATATAATACTGAACTTCTACAGAAGTCACATTTACCTCTTCCATAGATATAGGATACCCTGTTTCTTTCAGAATTTCAACAGTACGTTCAAATTGTGGAAATACATACAAATATGCAGACAGATAATAAGTATTTTCTCCGCCACCTGGAATCATTGAAGAAACAGATTCTTTCGCCGGAACTTTTGGATAAATCATACTTAAAACTGCACAGGGGTCTTCTAACATTGCTTCTGCTGATGCTTCCTTTATATCCTGACGGAAGGCTTCCATAAGCTGTTCTTTTTTTGCCCTGTTATCCTGGAAAAGAGAGATTGTCTGTCCATCTGCAAAAGTGCATGCCACCTCACTCATATATTTATCATCCACCTGTAATATGGAATATTTCTGTTCTTTTATGGTTCCCTGCTCATAACTTACCTGCAGAAGTTCTTTCATATTATCGCGGTTTATCATATAAGAGCGATAAATACACTTTCCGGATTTCAACTCATAGCGCACCGGGATACGCACAGACTCCCCTGTATTATCCCACATATTTGCCTTCCATGCAGTGCTTGTAACTCCCCAGGTTTTGCAGATATCCAGACTTTGTTTTTTTATATTTTCCATACAGCTGTAAATATCAGAATCAATTCCTATATAATAGCTTTCCGACGACATTCCATCAGCATCTGTACGTAAAGAAACAGTTCCTTCCTCATTATTAAATGTGAGATTCTCCGGATGTTCCCCTCCCCGATTGAAAAAACTCCCTATTGCAATATTTTCAATTTGATCTACAGGTGGAATATAGTTATCATAACCTGTCAGATCAAAATATAAAATACTTGTACATGCCGCCACAAACACTCCACAAACCACCATTTGCAATTTATGAGAAAAGAATTTTCTGAAATCCATATAATAAATAATTTCCAGGATTCCCCATGAAAGAATTGTTCCCAGTATAATTCCAAATACCCACCATACTCCTCTGGAGCTGTCTGTGGGAAGCAGATAAAAGACCAGTCCGACTCCAAGTCCTGTTGGGATCACAACCAGAAATCTTACCAGAGTTCCAACCCAGTCATATATAAATGCCTTTCCTGTTCTCTCTGATTTTCTGTGAACGTATGTATAATATCCCAGACCACCCACAACAACTGTAAGCAGTATTACAAGGCCAAGAACACCTCCATAATTTCCCTGCGCATACCTTTGTGCAAATGTACCTGCAAGCATTACCGGAGAAGCCATTTTCATAAGTATTTCCGGAATTCCAGAAAGCACATCCGTATATGTATAATAAAAAGTATTTTCACAAAAACTTATCAGCCGGGAAAGCACCGGACCATATGCCATTACTGCAACAAAAAACAATGCTCCCATAAGATAATGTCCTGTAAGACAGATCACCAGTACTACAAAAAAATATAAAAGCAGATATAAAAGTAAATGCAATACCAGAAGTAAAAATGCTATTTTCATAAGATGCAGACTGAAAAATCCACGCATTGCACCAATACATACAGAAAAGAATTCCATAACCAGATATGGCAGCAAAAAATACAAAAGAGACTGTAACAATTTGCACCAGAACATTCTTTTTCTTTTCACCGGAAGGCTGTGATAAAAATCAATTTTTCTGGCAGAATACAAATACCAGAACTGACTGATTCCATTCAGGCATGCTGCCAGGACTGTAACCACCAGACCAGTAATCATAAAGCCATCACGCCAGAGATTTTCGTACAAAAGACTGATCTGCTCTGTAGAATATCCTCTTCCAAACCAGTTTCCCAGCATAATCAGCTCTGCCACCGGAAAGGCAAGCAAAAATCCAATAGTGATAAAAGCTGGAATCCAAAGCATTCCTTTCGAGGAAACCTTCATATATCTGCTAGAATAAATTTTTGATTTCATAACCGGCAACCTCCGTTTCACTGATAAATATTTCCTCCAGAGTCAGAGGAATTACCTCCATAAAAAGAGGATTTTTCTTCTGGATCTTCTCCATAATTTCTGATCTGGTTCCCCTGGCTGTGATCATGAGAAGGGAACCCTGATGCTGTACTTTCAGCACTTTCAGTTCTTTCTCCAGTTCTTTTTCCTGCTGTCTGTCATTTAAAACACACTGTATCTTATGAATATTGAACTTCATTTCTTCCAGATCTTTTGAAAGAAGAATCCCACCTTTGTGCAAAAGTCCCACATGATCACAAATATCCTCCAGTTCTCTTAAATTATGCGAAGCAATCACAGGCGTAAATTCCCGGTTCATAATTTCTGATGCAAAAAGGCTTTTTACCGCCTGGCGCATAACAGGATCCAGACCGTCAAAAGTTTCATCACAAAACAGATATTTAGTATCTGTACATACACCAATGATTACAAGAAGCTGTTTTTTCATTCCTTTGGAGTACGTAGATATTTTTCTGTTTTCTTCCAGATGAAACTGCTCCATCAATTCATGAAATAATTTCACACGGTATCTGGGATAAAAATTGCGGTAAAACCTTACCATGTCTGCAGCTGTATAATTAGGTGGAAAATAGCTGTCATCCGAAATATAAAAAAACAGCTTTTTCGCATCTTCATTTTCATACACAGGCAGCCCGTCAATCATGATTTCTCCCTGATCCGGCAAAATAATTCCTGCCATCATTCTAAGTAATGTACTTTTTCCTGCACCATTGCTTCCCACAAGTCCGAAAACTTCTCTGTCTCCAATGTCCAGAGTGGCCTGGTTTACTGCTTTCACCTGGCCGAAAGCTTTACTGCATCCTTTGACTTCTATCATAAGTCCCCCTCCTCGTAACATGTCCTTACAATATGAATCTGTTCTTCTTCCTGTATGCCTAAATTTTTCCCTTTACAAACCAGAGCTTTCAGTTCTTTTTCGTAGGACTCTATACTGATCCGGCGAATTTCTTCACTTTGGGCTATGAAATTCCCCCTTCCCTTCACTGGATAAATCAGACCTTCCTGCTCCAGCTGCATATATGCACGTTGAATAGTGTTTGGATTTATGGATAATTCCATAGCCAGCTGCCGAACAGAGGGCATTCTGGAACCAGCTTCCAGGGCTCCGCTTAATATCAGATGCCTAAATTTCTCTTCCACCTGCTCGTAAAGCGGCCTTCTGTCCTGATAATCCAAAACGATCATAACATTCCTCCTCTCTGCTGATTGTGTTGTTGTATTAGTTGGTTTACTATTTCGGTTGCTTTGATTGCTTTACTTTCTTAGTTGCTTTGCTGTTTTAATCGCTTTACTAATTTGATTGCTTTGCTGTTTTGATTGCTTTGCTGTTTTGATTTCTTTGTCTCTATTGTTTTTAGTGTATTAATACGTTTAATACACTTATGCTAGCATATTCCTTTTCTGTTTTCAATATAAGAAATCCTTAAATTTTTATAAAGAAACTTATAGGTCAAGATAAAATTGTGTCACATTTCCAATATTCCAAAAAGGAATATACAAAAAATACTCTTCACTTACATAAACAGTTTGAGAAACTGTCCTAAGTATGTTTGAAAAATCATTTTCGCAAACTCCCACAAATTGTGACACATATCTTGCAGAAAGCCTTTTTCAGACACACTTTGGCAAATAAAGAGTATTTCTAATCAGCTTAAATTATTTTTATTGGATTATTTTTTTATTTTAAATCATTCTTGTACATTTTCTCTTCTGGTAATTCCGGTAAGTTTTCCAGATTCCAAATGCACCAAAAAGAACCAGAACAAGATTAAATGAAATCACATACATTGCCCCAAAATGATCCAGTAGATACAGCATTACATCCGTCACCACCAGACTCCAGATATTCGCCCCCATATGAAGCAGCACACTGGTAAACAGATTTCCTCTCCATTCCAGAAGCAATGCAAACAAAGTTCCCATAATCGCTGCATAAACGCCCTGTAACAGATTCATATGGTAAATTCCAAATGCCAGACCTGACAAAATTGCAGCAGAAAACACGCGCATATTATCTCTCATCCGCAAAAATGTCATCCATCGGAAAACGACTTCCTCCGCAAAGGGAGCCACAATTCCCATCCACAACATTAAAATCCAGATACTTTTTCCGTCAGAAATAACCGACTGCGTTTCCTGATAGACTTCCGGATTCAGATATTGCTGAAACATTCCTACGAACATATTTCCGTACTGTCCCAGGAAAGCTCCAATTACAAGAAATTCCAGTATTTCCCATATTTTCAGACTGCTTCCGGTAATTTTTCCCTCTGTTATTCCAGTCCTGTTTCTTCTTATATAATCGCCCCTGTAAAGCATCACACAGGGAACAGATGCCAGAATCCCGGTCAGTCCGGTTATCAATAACACCTGCCTGTAATAGGCACTTATGTCTGCACCAGTTCTTTTTACCAGAAGATACATTCCCAGATAGGCTAAAATCTGGGATATGCCAAAATGAATTCCTATCGGATATAAACACTTCCATACCAGTGCAGGCTTTCGCTGCTTTCTTCTGGGGCTTAACAGAAAAAATCCAGAACTTCCTCTGCTGAATTTACAATTTTAAAAGCACCTGCATTTTCCAGTTCTTCCACACTGCCATATCCGTAGGAAACAGCGATGCAGTCCAGTCCTACGGTTCTTGCACCGATAACATCATGTTCACGGTCACCCACCATTATCACCTGATTTTTATGCTCTGTAAGCCCCATGCGGCGAAGGGCTTCCACAATGACCATTGCCTTATCAGTACGGCCTCCGTTTATTTCGCTTCCCACAATTTCATCAAAGTAAGAATCAATCTGAAAATATTCTGCCACAATTTTGACAAAATTTTCCGGTTTGGATGAAGCAATGCCCAGTTTGTAGCCTTTTGCCTTTAATCCAGCAAGCATTTCCCTGATTCCAGGATAAAGTTCATTTTCGTAAATACCCACAGGTGCATACCGTTCCCTGTAATACTCTACTGCTGTCCTGGCAGTTTCTTCATCTATTCCGGCATATTTCTCAAACTGCTCCAAAAGAGGCGGTCCTACAAAAACACGCAGGTTTTCCAGATTTTGTTCCGGTTTGCCGATTTTCTCAAGAGCATATTGTACAGATTTTGTAATTCCCTCTCCAGAATCAGTAAGTGTTCCGTCAAGGTCAAATAAAACTGCTTTATACATTGATAATTTCATCCTCCTGTTATCAATCTTTTTTCTATATATACTATATATAATAAATACTTTCTGAATTTAAGCGTGTCCTGAATTCAGACAGATTTCAGAGCGTGCCCCCCTCAAAAAAAAAATTATTCAATAATCTGCCTACTCGCTTTGCAGGAAATTTTGCAAAAAGCCTTTTTTTGGGGTACGATCTAGATTATACCATCGTTTCAAGACAGCGTCCAGAAAATATTAATTACCGGCAGTAACCGACAGGAATCAGGAAAGCCGCAATGTTTTGCAGAAATACTTTAACTAAAACTGCTTTTTTACAATATCTTTTCCATCTATTACTGCAACCAGCTCTATACAGCTTTCTTTTCCATACTCCATGCTCTCCAGGATAATCTTATTTTCTTCCATTTTCCATGCAATTTCTTTGCCATCTAAACGCAAGGATAATATCATAATATCATTATCTCCCCGAATACAAATTAATGGATACGTACCTGTTTTATAATTGTTGTCTACATAAAATAAAGCATTTTTGTTATTATATTTTGATTTATTTGTGTTTTTTTGAATATATTCATCGGTATTGTTATAGAATTGAAGTGGGGTAGATATTTTCAGCTGACCAGTTGCCATAAATGCAATCCCAGATCCTGCTTGGGCATGTTGCTTCATTTCATAGTCTGTTTCTTTCGCAGAGTTTTTTCTTTTTCCGGTATCTTTCTTATCAGCTATCCTATCTCCCGTTGTCTTGCTTTTCTTTTCAGCTTTCTTTGTAACGCTTTCTTTACTGAGTGAATTTTTCTCGGCATTGTTCACATCTTGATTCTCTGTTGATAAATTTCCACTTGCTGCATTTTGGGCTGCTGTAGCTTCGCTTGATGTGACTTCGTCTGATGCACTTTCTATTACATTTTCGTTTATTGCAATTTCATCTGCCTTAATTTCACTTGCTGCATATTCCCCTGTTATCTTTTTGCTTGCTTCATTTTCTTCTGTCTTGATTTCGCCAGTAGCACATTCTCCTGTTATATTTCCGCTTGCACCATTTTCACCCTCACAGATTTTATTTATGGAATTTTCTTCTGCTGTATTTTCGTTTATTGTATTTTCATTTATTATGTTTCCACTTACCATATTTTCATTTTCCGCACCATTTGCTATATTCTCATTAATCGTATTTTTTTCTGCAAAATTTTCATTTTTCTCACCTACCGATTCTTCAGCTGGCAGTACCGCTTCAGCATTTTTCTTTTCTTCAGCTATTTTTTTATCTGCTATTTCTCCCTTCGCCTTACTCTCTTTTGCAGGCTTACTTTCTGAATCATTTTCTACTTTATTTTCTTCGTTCTTATCCTCTCCGTTCTTATTTTCCCCATCAGTCTTTTCTCCGTCGTTCCTGTTTTCCACAATCTTATTTTCCTTTCCCTCCACTTCACTTTCCCCATTTTCCACTGTACCGTTCACATCTTCAACTAAATCCTCATCCCAATTTCCTTCCGCACCGATCTCAATGTCAAAGCCACCAAACTCCCCTGCCTGTACGCCTCTGTCTGTTTCCGTATTAATAATAACGATAAGAAAACCTGCAAATAAAGCGTTTCTCCATCTCTGTCTTTTTATCCTTCTTCGCATCTTATCCCTTCCCTGAAATATCATTTTCACTCACCAACCATGCCATTTTTTTCAAACATTTTTTTCAAGCATCTTTTCCCAGAGAAAAAAGCTCCGGCTTTTTTCTCTGCTATCATTCTCTTTATTATTTTTCATCCATGCAGCCCACAGTCTTCTGCTGGCATTTTCCTGCCCCGCACGAAACAAAAATATTCCGTACTTTCCATATCCTTCTTCATACTGTGGATCGTACAAAAGTAATTGTTCGTAGTACACCGCAGTTCGTTCCCATTCTTCCTGCAGTTCTGCATTTGCAGCCAGCAAAAGCAATAATTTTCTCTGTTCTTCCTTCCCTTTATATTCCTGCTGCATTTTTTGCAATTCCTTTTCTGCTTCTTTGCACTGTCTTGCTTTTCCTTTTTCTGTATTAAAATCAGAAGTATAATATAACATGGTCACCTCTTCCAGTGCTTTTTCAAAAGATGGCTTTCTCTCTTGATACATCAAAACGGTTCCTGTCATCAAAAGTACCACCGCCGTTATAAAAGCCACCGCCATATTTTTTCTTCCCTGGCCTTTTCGTTTTTTCAGTGTAGAAAATATCTTTTCTGTCTGTGCCATGTTTTGAAAACGCTTTTTTGGGTCTGACTGCCTGCATTTAAAAAGAAACCCAGCAAGTCCGGGCACCTGCCACAAAACCAGAGGCCAACGCTTCCCCATAAGTGACTGCACAGTTCTTCCCAACGCATAAATATCACTGGTTTCATTCATTTTTCCTGCATATTGCTCCGGTGCTGCAAATCCATCTGTCCCCATACAGATTTTCTGACTGTCGCTGTATCCAAAAACCGCACTTCCAAAATCCACAAGATACAGTTTTCCAGTTTCTGAAAGCATTAAATTTTCCGGTTTCAGATCCCCATAAAACACAGGAGGTTTCTGCTTATGCAGATATCCCAGCACCTGAATAATTTCCTCTATGTACTCCAGAATTTCCTCTGTCTGAAAAATATGCCCTTCCCTCTGCATCTGTGCCAGAGACTTTCCGTGAATATATTCCATTACAAGATAACAATATTCATCATTTTCCACGTAATCTATCATTCCTGGAATCGATGGGTGTTCCAAAAGACGAAGAAGCCTGGCTTCTCTTTTTTTGGATATTGGAAGCTCTTTTATTGCCCTGTAAATTCCAAGTTCCATATCCCGTGCAAGATATAAATGCCCTTCTCCACCAGCTCCCAGTTCCTCCAAAACACAATAACGCATTTTCAAAATCATACCTGTAAGATTAATCATAATCACCTCTTTTACCAGATTCAGAGCGTGCCTGCAAAAGGCTTTCTGCAAAATATGCCGCAAAGTGGGGCGTGCAGATTACAGGAATGATTTTGTGGACACGCAATACAACAGTTAAAACAAACCATAATTTAAGTAACAAAAATACTAAAATGGAACAACTATAAATAGAAAATAACTACAGAAAATAATTTCAGATTAAAAATCAGATCAAAATACAAGAATAAAAAGAACTGTAAACAGATTCACCAAAGCATGCCACTAAAAGTTTTTCTGCAAAGGTATGTTATATACCACAAAGTGATGCATGCAGATAGCCAAAATGATTTTTGTGGGCATGCTTTGGTACAAATCAATATACTCTATAAATTACACGATACAACTGATACAGCAAAAATCACATTTTATCAGGCGCCTCAAATCCAAGCAGATCAATACTTGTCTCAAGTACTTTCTTGGTAAGCTGCAGAATACGGATATAAGATTCCTTCTGCGCCTGGTTTTCCTCACTTAAAATCTTTGTTTCATGATAGAAGCTGTTGAAAGCATTTGATACATCATAAATATATGCACAGATCTTGTGCGGTGCCTTTTCCTCAAAAGCGTTCTCCACCATGCTTCCAAATCCGGTAAGCTGAAGCATAAGGTTCTTCTCACTGCTGTTAGATGCCGGAAGAATTTCACCTGCATCAAGCTTTCCACCCTCTTCCATGTAACGGTTCAGGATAGACTTGATACGAACGATGGTATAAAGAATGTACGGGCCTGTATTTCCCTCAAAAGAAGTAAAACGGTCTACATCGAATACATAATCTTTGGTTGCTTGATTGGAAAGATCGCCATACTTGATTGCAGCCAGTCCAACAATCTTGGCAGTGTCTTTTGCATCTTTATCACGGACACTTCTGTTCTCTACGATCTTGTTGAACATTTCCTCATCAATATCTGCGATCAGATTCTCAAGACGCATAACTCCGCCTTCTCTTGTCTTAAACGGCTTGCCATCTTTTCCATTCATGGTACCAAAACCAAGGAAGGAAAGCTTGGTATTCTCCTCTACCAGACCAGTCTTTCTTGCACAACGGAATACCTGAATGAAGTGAAGCTCCTGGCGCTTGTCTACAACATAAAGAATTTCATCCGGGTGGAACAGCTTCATACGCTCTACAATTGTGGCAAGGTCTGTAGTGGTGTAAAGGGAAGCTCCGTCAGATTTCAGCAGCATGCATGGCGGGATTTCCTTGGTATCGGTTTCTTCTTTTACATCTACAACAAGTGCACCCTGATCCTCATATGCAAAGCCTTTCTCTTTCATCATTTCAACCATGTCCGGAATGTATGGCTGTGCATCGGATTCCTTTTTCCAAAGATCAAAGGATACATTTAAGTTCGCGTAGTTTCTCTTAAGGTCTGTAACGGAAACATTCATAATGTGATTCCACAAAGCCATGTAGCCTGGTTTTCCCTGCTGAAGAAGATGTGTAGCCTCAAGGGCCTCCTGACGGTATGCCTCATCCTCCTTAGACTTACCACTTGCACATGGATAAATTTCCTCAAGTTCACTGATGGTAAAAGGTGCTTCTGCCGGATATTCTCCTGTGTAGGAATCATCAAAATATACCAGCTCCGGCTGTCTGTGCTTCAGCTCTGTGATAATCAATCCCATCTGAAGCCCCCAGTCTCCAAGATGTACATCACCGATCACCTTGTGACCTACAAAACGGCCAATTCTCTTAATACTCTCACCGATAATAGCAGAACGAAGATGTCCTACATGAAGCGGTTTGGCAACGTTTGGTCCGCCGTAGTCGATCACGATGGTCTTTGGCTCTTTTGCAGCATCTGCGCCAAGTTTCTCATCTTTTTCCATCTCTTTTAAATAGTCAGCCAGAAATTCCTCGCTTACCTTAAGATTGATAAAGCCAGGCTTTACCATCTCTTTCATAGAAAACACCTTAGAATCTGCCAGATTGCCAACAACATCATCTGCAATCATAAACGGTGCTTTCTTATAAGCCTTGGCACCTGCCATGGCACCATTGCACTGATATTCGCAAAGGTCAGGACGGTTGGATACGCCAACTTTTCCATAAGACGGATCATATCCTGCTTTTTCAAATGCAGCAGAAAGTTCTTCTGCCATATAATCTGTAAGTTTATTCATAAATCCTCCTAAAAGCCCCTGACTGGAGCCCGCTTTCACTCTGTATTCATTTCGTCTGGCTGCTCCTGATTCCTTAAACAGTAACCTTTCTTGAGCAGGCAATGGCAAGAGAACCATAACCAATATGGCAGGCAACGCTAAGGGACAAAGGATCCATATGAATCTCCATTCCCGGGAATGCTTCCTGCATCTCCTGCTTCCAGTCCTCTGCTTCTTCCGGATTGCCTGTGTAGGCTGCCTGAAGACACATTTCACCATTTTGTACAAACTGGGCAAATCTTCCTTCAAAATCGGCTTTCATGGCTTTAAGCATAGTACGTCTTGCCTGCTTCTTCCCTCTTACCTTGGCAAAAGCGTCCAGCTTCTCTCCCTGAATCTGCAGTACCGGTTTCAGATTCAGGACTGTGCCGATTGCAGCTGCAGCAGGTGTAATCCTTCCACCCTTTTTCAGATATTTCAGGGTCTCCAGAGTAATATAAATACTGGAATTAAATTTCTCCTGCTCCAGGATTTCCTTAATCTGTGCTCCGCTCTTCCCTGCGTCACGAAGGGCAATCGCATCTTCTACTGACTGACGCTGTGTTACGGAAATACGCTGGTTATCAACCACATGGACTCTTCCCTCATACTCCTGTGCAAGGCCCATAGCTGTGGCACAGGTAGCACTTAATCCGCTTGACATGGGAATCTGAACAATTTCATCGTATTCCTTAAGAAGATTATCCCACAGTCCCATAGTCTCTCCGGGACTTGGCTGTGATGTGGAGATAGATGCATCTTCTTTCAGCCACTGATAAAACTCATCCTGATTCAGGGTAATTCCCTCCAGGTACATTTTTTCATTAATAAAAAAAGGCATAGGAATAACAGACACTCCCAGTCTGCGTCCTTCCTCCTGTGTAATGCCGCTGTTACTATCCGTTACAATGGCAATTTTACTCATTCGATCTCTCCTTATCTCGTAAAAATCAACATGCCCAATCATATAACGTGCAGAAAATAAATTTACAAAATTTGAAAAATTTTTCGAACACGTTTTAGGGTCTTACAGTCTATTATAATACGACATCTTCCGTCTGGCAAACATTTTAGCAAAAACTTGCTTTAAAAAAAGTACCAAAATATTTCTTTTCAAAGAAATTTCTTTTGTAAAAAACAGGAAATTTTGTCAAAACAAATCAATATGGCAGTTACTTAGTATTTACTATACCAGGTATCACCCCCACAAGCCAGATCGCAGCTGTACATTTTATCATGCATTCTGCTGCATTTAACAGTCTTTTGGCCTGTGTCATGGTTTTTGGCAGCATAAGGTACCACCCAAGAAGTTCCTTTTCCTTTTTTATTTTATCTGTCCAGAATGAAAAATCCGACCAGTGATCAGGAATCCACCCATCCGGAATATACAATAACTTCCAGAGAAAAAACAGACAAATTCCCCCTATCAGAATTTCCATTATTTTTCTTTTTTTTAACCCGTTCAGCTGTTTTTTTAACCATACCCCACTTATCAGAAGAAAAACTGCCGGAAATACAGGAACCAAAAGATCTATCCAGTTATCGTCTGTTACTGTACCGGAAAATCCATTGCTCATAAGAAAACTTGAAGCTGCACTTTCTGTACTTTGTCCTTCTTCAGGACGGATCAGAACCTGGGTATAAACAGTTTTCTTTTCTGAAGGCCAGATTACAATAACATGCTGCTTCCACGAAGCCACACCTCTTACGATATAATTTCTGTCCAACAGCGTAAGCTGGCTTCCCACACAATCTTCGCTGCCATAAAGAGCCACCGCTGTCTCACCATCTATTATACATCCTTTGGCATCCTCTTCTCCTAATGCTGCACACTGGCGGTCATATAAATAAGTATTTCCCCAAAGTCCAATTACCTGTACAGTTTTCTGACGGGCATATCTGGAAACTTCAACCTCCTCCATTCCCTGATTGGATACAAAACAAATATCTGTAATCAATTCCCTTTTCTGCCACGACTCCCAAACCTCTTTTACTTTTTGCTGATCTGGAAAATTCCCGTACAGACAGGTCACCGCAGTATTATTTTTTTCTATATTACAGTAATTTTTCATTCCAGAGTAAAAAAACAGTCCTGCTATCAACCATAAAATAATACATTTTCCATATCTTTTTAAGATTTTGTTATTCAAATTTTCCTGTAAACTATTTTCAATTTTATCCATAAAATTTCCGGTCAAATATCCTTTTTAATTTTCTGTCAGGCGTACCCTGCTGCCATCTTTTAATTCCCTGCTTGTCCAGGTAATTACCTGCTGATCCGAAGAAACTGTTCCGCTTTCCAGCGCTGCCACAGTCTGGTTCTTATCTTTTACCGAAACCTCAACCTTTCTTGCCACCATTACGGTCCCTAGAACTGTGTTTTCTGTGTCTGTAACATATACATAATTTTTTCCATTTTCTTCATACAGCGCTGACAGCGGAACACAGCATTCATAAGGTCCTGCATCCTTTGATATGGAAAAATCTGCACTCTGACCAATGGAAAGAGTTTCTTCTGGAATCAGGATCTGAATATCGTAAATATCATTATCATCATTATTTTCCATAATACTTTCTAATTTTGCATCAGATATATCATTATTGTTATTATTTGTTACTTCTACCTCTGATTCTTTATCAACATATTTCACATTCTCTTTTGAAATAGTTCCGGTTATTCTAAGATCTCCATTTAGAATATACAGTACTGCTGCGGCACTTAATCCTGTAATATCACCAGTCTGTACGGACAGGCTTTTTACCATGCCGTCGGCTTCTGCAAAAATATTTCCCTGGGTATTTTCTAAATTTTCAAGTTTTCCCAGATCTTCCTGAACATTTTCCAATTCTCTTTTCACATTTTCCGGCGTGCTGTCAGAAGGCTCTGCTATATTTGCATCAGCTACCGCTTTCCCTGCACTTGCCATTGTCTGATTTCTTCCGGCAATGGCCTCATTTAATACTTCCTGCTTACCCCGAAGATCTTCCTGAAGAGCTTTTTCTGTAGAAGAGCTGGCGTCTTCAGCTGTTTCCCCTGCGATTATAGCGTCTCCAGCTGCAAAATCCTCCCCCAGTCCTTCCAGCCCGGTTCCAAAATTATCTGCATCCTCATTTCCATCTGTAAATCCATTCTCTTCCTCTACTGCCTCTTTTTCCCTGTAAAACTCATCAAGGCGCTGCTGTGCCATCTGCACTTCTGCCCTTGCGTTATCCACAGATATATTCTGACTTTGCAGTGCCAGGTCATAGGACTGCCCTGCCCAAGCCTGCTCCGAGGCACGTTTGGCATCATTTGTTTTTTTCTGGCTTCTTAAGTCACTAAGCTGCCCTTCCAAAACCTTTGCCTTGTCTTCCAGTTCCTTTTTGGCTGACCGGATACTTTCCTCTGTAATTTTCAAAAGGCAGTCTCCTTTTTTTACAGCCTGTCCGGCATAAACAAAAACCTGCTCAACCTGAAGATTTTCCTGCACAAACACCGCGATTTCTTCACTGCTTTGCACTTTCCCGGTTCCTGTAACCTGATGGGTCACAATCTGATTCTGTGGAGCTTTCGTCTGGATCTGTATTACATTTACAGAATCCGCAGCCCTTGACAATATGGTAAAAATCAGCATAGCCACAAAAAACGTACCAGCTGCACGAAGCATTTTTCTTTTCATGTCGATCTCCATTTATTTCCCCAGAGTGTATTTAAAACATGCTCTGGCATTATTCTTTCACTGCTGCCGCCACAATCCCCTGTTCCAGATATTCCTGCCCCCAGAAAAATACCAGTACAGCCGGAATCAGTGTTATCATCGAAGCTGCAAATGCCATCCCAGCTTTATTAAGATCAATATTGGGCAAGTATAACGACAACGGCCATAATTCTTTTGTTTTCAGAAACACCATAGGCTGTTCGATAAGATTCCAGTATTCCAGGAAATCCAATACCATAGCCGAAATGACGCCAGGTGAACCCAAGGGGATCGCTATTATAAAAAACAGCCTGAGTTCACCTGCACCGTCAAGTCTGGCTGCTTCCAGAAGCGCCTGTGGAATTCCTTCAAAAAAGCGGTACATAATAAATATGGGGAATGTAGAAAAAACCGCCGGAAAAATAATTCCAGGCAGGGAATCCAGAAGCCCAAAATAATCCAGCACCAGATAATTGCCAAGCAGCATTACCTGAAATGGCATCATCATCAGTGCTATATACAAAATAAACAAAAGCCTTTTTCCAGGAAAATCAAATCTGGCAAATCCCCATGCTGCAGGCATTCCTACCAGCAGCTGTCCTATAAGCACACCTGCTGCAATTTTCACGGAATTCCAGAACATAATAAAAAACTCCGGGGAATCCAGAAGTACTTCCACATAAAATTTCAAAGTCGGATATTCCGGTATCAGTTTCCAGGAAACATATCCTTTGCTTCCCTGCTCCAGGACAGGGAGCAGTAAATCTTTAAGTTCATTTTTTCCCATGAAAGACCCTGCTGTCAGAAACAAAACCGGGAACACAAAAATAAGAGCCAGTAAAAAAAGAAAGATTCCAGTTATTTTTTTTGCCATCTAATCCTCCTTCTCCCATGCTTTTTGCAGCATAAGAATCAATACCAGGATCACTGCGCTGGTAAGTACTGCCGCTGCTGACATTTTGTCAATGGCAAGATCTCTGTACCAGTTATTGAACAGATGCTGCAGAAGGTACATGCTTTCCTGGGGATAATCCCCTGCTACCAGATACGCTTCACGAAACACCTTAAACCCGTTTAGTAAAGACAGTACCGCAATGGTAAAAAGAGAAGGCATAAGATTTGGCATGGTAATACTGGTAAAGCATTTCCAGCTGTTTGCGCCATCCACTTTTGCAGCTTCATAAAGGGACACTGAAATTCCGGAAAGCCCGGCCAGCCACAATACAATGTCATATCCAAGATTTCTCCAGATATAGCTGGATACCAGCACGCTAAAAGATGCCTGCGTATTCAGCCAGTCTATTTTCTGCAATGAAAAAAATGTAAGAAAGTGGTTTAAAAGTCCCTGTCCATTAAACAGGACTTTCCATAAAAGAGAAACTGATGCCACCGGTATTGCCATAGGCAGCAAAAATGCCGTTTTCAAAAGCTGCCTTTTTGTCTGCTTCAGTCCATTTAAAAGTACTGCAATTATTAACGACAGTATAATAAGTGTTGGAATGCAGACAGCAAAGAAACGAACAGTATTTTTTGCAGCCAGCCGAAATGCCTGATTGGAACACACATTAATATAATTTTTCAATCCTGTAAAATTCCCACTGACTGCACCGAAAAAAGAATGGCGAATCACATCCACATATGGAATCAGCCAGAAAATACTTACCCCTATAAAACTGGGGAGGATAAATAAAATGCCTTTTATGGCACGCTTTCTTTTCATCTGGTAAAACCTCTTTTCATTTTTTCATTTAATAATTTTTTACTTGTAAGCTTTCACTTTACAAGTTTTCGTTTTATAACCTTTTCTTAGAAGCTCTGTACGCTTCTTTCTTAAGGTAACAAAATAATCTCTATTTTTTCTCTAAAGTCTGGCTACGTGCCCCCAAAAGCTTTCTGCAAGATGTATGGCACAGTTTTAAGAAAATTTTCCCCGGACAGTTTTTCAAATGTGAGAATATTTTTTAACACGCTTTTTAAGTCTAAAAAATATAAGTTTAGAGATTTCTTGGAGATTTACGTGGTACAATGAAAAATAAAAAGAGGATTTTATTATGCGGATTTTAATCATAGAAGATGATAAAGACCTGGCGGAACTCATGAAATTCCGTCTGGAAAAAGAAAATTTCACTGTAGATGTTTGCCATGATGGGACAGACGGACTTTATTATATGCAGGAAACCATGTATGACCTGGTAATTCTGGATCGTATGCTGCCCTCCATGGATGGAACAAAAATACTGAAACAGGCAAGGGCTGCCCATATTGCCACACCTGTTATTTTTCTCACAGCGTTAGGAGAGCTGGAGGACAAAATTACAGGACTTGAATGTGGCGCAGACGATTACATGGTAAAGCCTTTTGCCTTTGAAGAATTGCTGGCGCGGATTCGCAGTATTATGAGACGTCCTGGAAAATGGGGTGATCTGGGACTTTTAAAACTGGGAGATATCTCATTTGATCTAGAATGTGGACGACTGTGTAAAGACACAAAAGAATGCACTCTTTCCAAACGTGAGAGTGCATTACTTGAGGTCTTTTTACGAAACCCTGGCCAGGTACTTCCAAGAACACTCCTTCTCTCCCGGGTGTGGGGAATGGATTCAGATGTGGAGGATGGAAACCTGGACAACTATATTCATTTTCTTCGCAGGCGATTGAAAACAGTAGGCAGTACTCTGATATTAAAAACCATCCGCGGCACCGGCTACCAGCTTGAAGTGTATCGTTCCTAGAGCGTGTTTGAAAAAGGCTTTCTGCAAGATGTGCGTCACAATTTGTGGGAGATTTTACCCAGATGAGGGCGTCGTAGCGGGCTACGACAACCGAATTTGGGTGAAATATACCGCAAAGTGGGGCGCGCAGATTGCAGGAATGTTTTTGGGGCACGCTCTAGACCTTAGGCAGTCGTATCACAAACGTGCTGCCTCCCCCGACAGTATCTTCCACCTTGATACTGCCATGATGCAGCGTCACAATCTCTTTTGCAATGCAAAGCCCAAGTCCAAAATGCTGCTTGTCTTTTCTTGAAGAATCAGCTCTGTAGAAACGCAGAAACACCGATTCTTTTCTTTCATCCGGAATTCCCGGACCATTATCTTTTACATAAAGCTTAAAATATTTTTCTTTTTCTTCCACGCCAATCCAGACCTTTCCACCTGCAGGAACATAGCTGGCACTGTTATCCAGAAGGATTCCCAGCACCTGGCTGATTCTGGAGCTGTCACATTTACAGGGAGAAAGCACTTCTTCCGGCAAAACTGCTTCTATGGAAATTTTCTTTTCCCGCAGCAAAGATTCATATTTTTCATAGGTATCCAGAATCAGTGTATCCAGCTCACAGGGGGATTTCAGAATACTCCAGGATTTGTTGTCTGCATTTGCAAGAGCAAGCATATCTCCTACCAGCCTTGACATCCTGTTTCCTTCGCTTTTTATAGTCTGCATAAATTTCCTGCTTTCCCCTGGATCTGTCTCCATATCCTGAACACAGGACAAAATCACAGCCAGTGGAGAACGCAGCTCATGGGAGGCAGCCGCAATAAACTGTGTCTGCCTTTTTCTGTTTTCCTCCAGCGGGCCAAGCATTTTTCCTGTAAAAAACCAGGCAAATCCCCACAAAACGGCCACAGCTACAGCTACCAGAATCCCAAACAGAACCCGTTGATGGAATATCTGATTTTTCAGTCCATCTAAAGAATGTACCATTACAAGACTCAAAACGCCATTTTCTTTTGGAATTAAAGCTGTACAGGCATAAAAATCCCCAGTCTTAAAAAAGGTCTCTCTTGAAAGTGCCAGATTTCCACTATACTCCACATCTAATCCCTGTTCTTCTTTTGAAATTCTTGCGGCTGTTTCCAACATATTCTGTGAACGTTTCTGGCTTTTTGACACATTTGCCTGATCCAGTTTTTCGAAATATAATTTTCTTCCATTATCCAGAATACTGATCTCCACTCCATATTCCTGTCTGGATTCCAGAATCCACTGATAAGTCAGCACATTCTGGTTTTCCAGATAAGCCACACAGGAATTTCCATTATTCCAAAAGCGTTCATAGCTGTTGCGTACAAGTCCCTGCTCTGAAATAATAAGACATGTGATGGTCATAAGAATTAAAATTCCACTTGTAACCAATGTTGAAAAAATGGTCATTTGCCTGTGCAGCTTACGAAACATACTTTTTCCTCTTTCTGTTTTTTCTTAAACGTTCTTACCTTTAACTATAACAGCCCTTCTTTTATTCTGACAGATACAGGTTTACCTGCTGTATCACTGCATTTGCAGCCTCATCCAGACTGATCTCATTATTTAAATACCTCACGCCTGTGTCTGACACTGCACCTGTAATAATAGCATTATCAAGAACAGGTGTTGTCAGCGTTTTTCCAAGAGCTTTAAACTCCTCTACCTTATCTGCTTCCGGTACAGTTATCTCACAATTTACTTCCTGTCCGGTTTCACTGTTTGAACCACCTCCTGTGGTCAACACTTTTCCCACTTCGCCCTGATCCCAGTATGCATCACTGTCATATACACTTTCCACCACCGGAAGGCCATCATTTTTTGATACCTGCTGTCCCTCTTCTGAAAAAAGATACTGCACAAATTTCATTGCAGCCTCTTTCTGAAGAGACTTTGAACTTACTCCGACCTTGCATACAGGAAGAAAGCAATTTGAAATCTGTCCATTCCAAAGCTTGTAGGACAGGTCATTTCCCTGCTTTGCAATGGAATCCACTGCTGCAAAATCATATGGAGAAAAAACGCCTCCTACAGCAAATAAAGCAGTTCCCCACAGAAGTAATATATTTTCACCGGCAATTCCCTCCAAACGGTTGTAGGGGGCTTCCTCGCTGTCATCAAATTCCTGTGCGTACTTTTCTTTGAATTCATTTAAGCCATCCTCTCCTGCTTTGTAAATTCTTCCCGCCTGTTCCAGAAACTCTTTTACTTTCTCTTCCGACAATGTCCCGTCCTCATTTAACCATGCAGCAGAATTATTATCACATAATTCCTGCAAAAATACCTGCGGATATAAGAAATAACACATAGGGAATTTATAAAAAGTCTCCTGTGAAATTCCATATTCCTCTTTATGTGACTCTGCCACATCTGCCAGAGATGTAAGGTCAGTGACCAGATCTACATCTTCTTTTTTCCCTTCAATCACAGGAATTCCAAATTTCACAGGCATTTCATAAATACTGCCATCCTCATTTGTGTATGCATCTTTAATGTTCGTAAGCAGACCTGCATCCTTAAATATTCCGCCAAGATCTTCCAGCATGCCCTGTTCCACATAGGTTTGTGCTGAAATTCCATCTAAAATCAGAATATCAGGTCCTTTTCCTGCCATAATTTCTGTATTCAGTGTTTTCAGTGCATCGGTGCGGGTTACGCCATCATCTCCTGACATTCCGGTTTCCAGCGTAATATAAATATCCGGATATTTTTTCTGGAACATGACTACCGCCTGGCGAATACTGGAATTATCTTCAAGAGAATATAAAGTCAGCTCTGTATCTGGAACAGTGGGAATATCGGCAGAGTAAGAATAACTGAATATTTTTCCATTGAAATCACCAGAACTGTAATCCAGTTCTCCAATATAAAAAGCACCCTCTTCATCTTTCACCATGACAGAAAAAGCTTTATTTACCGCACTAAGAGAATTAAGGCTTCCATCAATTAGCTGTTCCACCACATTTCCTCCAAAAACATAGCGATACAGGCCTCTGTCATCCACATAAAACAAAGAATTGTCTTCATCGCCATCCATAAACAAAATAGAAGAACCAGATGAATTTCCCATAGTAAGATTGGACGGATTCTTTTTCAGCTGGGAAGTGAGTGCATCCCCTCCTTCTGCGGGTTTGCCAGTTTCCAAATCATAGTATTTCACATCTCCTGATTCCATTACAATCAGATATTTTGTGGTAACACTCATATAATCTACATGCTCACCTTTTTCATATTCATGAGCCACCGTCTGATCTTCTGGATTTACTTCCAGAATTCCATCTCCTACAAGAAGCAGGAACAGATTTCCGTTTGCTCCTATTTTTATATCAAAAGCAAAGGTTCCCTCTACAGCACTGCCAAGCTCCAGCTTTGTAACGTTTCCCCCGGCAGGGCAGTAATAATACTCCATCTTCCCCATTGAAGCTTCATCTTCTCCGGGAATATAATTTCCAGCTACAACACTGCCATCTTTGCCAAGAGCTGCCTTATAAACCGGATCTTCACCGGAAGAATCCATTCCCAGAAGATCTGCTACTTTTGTTCCTGTATCCCATGTTTTTCCTTTATCTGTGGATCTGTAAAGGCAACAATACCAGCTCTCATCCCGTGCCAGAAGTTCCATGGTTCCATCCTCCAGAATCTGAAGGTCCATAATCTCTCCGCATCCTTTCGGAACAGCCAGATCTGTTTCCAGATAACGTCCCATTGCTTTTGAGTCTGAAGTGCCCTCTTTGTCTACACCCTTTTCCTCCTGGACACTTTTGCTTTCACTGTTTTCTGCCGCTTTATTAATGCCTGTACATCCGCTTAAACTTCCTGCACCTGTAATGGCCATACTGGTAATCACAGAAAAAGATAACAGTTTTTTTATGTTTTTATACTTTTTCATGTTAAGATACTCCTTCCAGTTATTAAGATTGTTGTTATCTTAACAGAGGAATCTCTATGTTTTCTCTAAACAAATATAATACCTGCTCCATTTATGGAAAAACAGCCAGAAAGAAAACTTCTGTTTCCGTTTCTGACTGTTCTTTTGTAAGTTCGTTATTCTTTTAATTCTTTATTTTTCATTCACTTCTAAGTGCATCAATTGGGTTCAGATTTGCCGCTTTCACAGATGGAAGCAGTCCAAAGATAATACCGATCAGCATGGAAAATACCACAGATCCTACAATAGCAGGCACACTGATGGCAGTTGGGGAGCCGGCTACCTTGGATACAATCTTGGAAAGTCCGATTCCCAGTATTACACCGATAATACCGCCAACACTGGTCAGTACTGCTGCCTCTGTAAGGAACTGATTCAGAATTGTTTTCTTTCTTGCACCAATGGCCTTTTTCAGACCGATTTCCTTGGTTCTCTCTGTTACAGATACCAGCATGATATTCATAACACCGATGCCGCCTACCAGAAGAGAAATACTTGCAATCCAGATCAGCTGTGAATTGGTACTCTCACTTAAATTCTGAAGATTCTTTACACGCTCCATAACATCATCCGCTTTGTACTTAAAGGTACTTTTGCCGTTTGAGTTATCTATGGATTTATTTAAAATTTTTGCAACTGTGGAACCGGCTTCACTCATGTTATCTGTGCTGTCAACTCTTATGATTGCATTTTCCGGCTCATCAAATTTGTAAGAGATTGCCCAGCATTTATTTGGGATCAGAACAGTTCCGATAACACTTTCATAGTAGTTGTCAAACTCACTTGGTGTCTCCATATTCGGCAGACTGTCGGAAGCCTGGCGGATAACACCTATAACGGTAAATGGCTCTGAACCAATCTCAATAATTTTGCCTACCGGATTATCGCCTGGGAACATGGTATCTGCGGCATAGCTGTCCAGCAATGCCACCTTGCGGAAATTATCATAATCCTTCTGCACAAATCCGCGTCCCGATCTGACCTGATATCCGCAGGTATCCAGATAATTCAGATCCACACCATATACCTTGCCTCCGGAAAAGCTGCTGTTCTCATAATATACGCTGCTGTTGTAATCTGTTCTGCTGTAGAAAAAGGTTGCGTTCTGTACATGATCTGCCTCAAGAACTTCTTCCTTGATGGCATCACTAAGAAGCGGCGTGGAACCAGAGCTGCTGTCTCCATAATAATCCACACTGTATGCACTGTCACCCTGGGAAAGAGTGATATTTACCGTATTATTTCCGGAACCAATCAGGTTCTCCTTAATCTGTTCACTGGTTCCCTTAATCGTGGAAACAATTGCAATAATAGATGCAATACCAATAATAATACCCAGCATTGTAAGGAAAGATCTCATCTTATGTGACCAGATTCCCTGGAATGCCAGACGTATATTTTCAAACATGAAATCCCTCCTTAACCAAGACCTCCGGAATATGACGTACTGTCATATCCCATAAATGTATCCAGTGAATCCGAGTTAACAGCTTTGGTTTTCATGCCTTCCTGGATCGACTTGGAATATGGGAACGCGATCTTATCATCAGCAGAAATACCGCTGCTGATCAGTACATACATTCCGCCGTTTACATTCTCTTTTACTTTGACGATCTGTTTTTTCAGTACGCCATTGTTATCTTTATATACATAGCTTACGCCATCCTCTGTCCGTACAAAAGCCTTGGAAAGTACAATTCCATCTGTATTCTGGGATTGACTGTTCAGCTGGATATCCACCCAGTCTCCAACGCTTACCTGTGCAGAATCATCGGTAATCTTTGCTGTAAAGGTGTAGGAGGATACATTGGGATTGCTGTCTCCATAGTAGAAATAATTATCTCCATCCACTGCATAATCAGAAACCTGCACCACTTCAGCCTCGAACATCATGTAACCGTTTTCCCCATAGGAATTACAGTTCAGTATGGTTCCTTCTTTTACTTCATCCAGCATAAGCTCGCCAACAGTTCCCTGTACATAATAGCCATCTTTACTCTTAACCGCTATAAATGCATCGGATTCTGAATTGGTTCCTGTGGCAGCATCACCGACTGTTGTAACAATACCGTCCAGCTTGCTGGTAATCAGCTTTCTGCTTGCCTTCTTCTCAAGCTTGCTGATATTGATTTCACTTTCCTGAATATCAAGTTGCAGACTGGCAATCCTGTTTTTCTGTATCCGGATTGCTTCTTTTCGGCTCAAAGTGGAGCCACCATTATTGCCTCCATCGTCCGGGATAACAGGATCATCACCGGAACCATCATCATACTGCATTGCCCCGTCAAGAGTGAAATCCATTTCTGCAAAACGGTCTACCGGATTGGAAAGCATATTTCCCTCAATCAGATAATAACCGGTACAGGAGCTCTTGCGGTCTGTATAGTCTGCTATAGTATCATTCTTATGAAATTCAAGAAGATACCAGTAGCCGCCTGGCTCAAGGATGATGGTGCCATCTGCATTGTAGCCTGCCATCTTATTCAAAAATGCACCAGTTACATTTACCTTGCCTTTGGCACTGGAACAGAGGAAAAGGAATGGATCATCCTGGGTTCCGCTTCCCTGATAAGGCTGGGTGTCGTAATCCAGGGTCTGATAAAAGGTTTCATCCCCATCTGTAAAATCGCCATCACCTGCCTGGTCATCCGGATTTACAAACACAGAACCATCAGGCAGAACCGGAGTTGGTTCCGGTGCAGGAGTCAATATATCACCGCCATCTGACACAAAACCGCCATTTCCAGAATTGCTGCCATCTCCACTGTTAAATCCATCTTCCTCACTGACAGGTTCCTCTGTATCGTCTGCAGGAGGATCGTAATAATCGGATGCTGTTCCCGGATCCCCTGATCCACCATCCATATCATCCGTCCCGTCAAGACCATCCATTTCATCCAGGCTGTCATCTACCAGGTCACCTTCCGACAGATCCGGAGTTTCATCATAAAAAGAATCGTCTGCAGCCGCAGCTTCCTCACTGCCTACGGCTGCTGTATCACCAGCATCATCAAAAACATCGGTTACAGCAGCAAGCAGCAATGGCTGCACTATAGCTGCAAGATAATGATCTGATGCAGTAACATTTGCAGAGGAAAGATCAAGGTCGTCACCAGAATCAGAACCAGAATCGCTTCCAGAATCACTTCCGGAATCAGTACCGGAATCTATGAGATTGTCTGCTGAAGAGGAATCCGTGTCCAAAATCGGGCCGCCATTTTGAAGGCTTGTCAGCCTTTTTTTTGCAGTTGCAAGATCCTGCTGCTGCTTTTGCAGTTTCAGCTTTGCAATATTTAATTCCATTTCCACAAGGGTCATATCAAAGGAAATCAGCTTATCTCCAGGCTTCACCTCATCGCCTTTGCTTACATAGACTTCCTGAATGACCATATCTTTATCTACTGTGATCCTCTGAGTGGCATTGGCATATACATTACCGCTTAAGGTGGAAGCATTGCCATAATAATCAGTCATAAGGTCACTGACACTGGCAACCATTACTTCTTTCTGGTTACCCTTGCGGACATACATAAGTCCGCCTCCGATGGCAGTTCCCACAAGTGCTGTCACTACCACGCCTGCGATCACTTTCTTTACTTTACCCACCAGATCACCTCTTTTCCTGAAGCTCACCGTCACGGATCATTACCACCCGTTTGGCATGTGCTGCAATATCAGGATCATGGGTGATCATAAGAACAGATACACCCTCATCGTTCAGTTTCTGGAAAAGCTCCATAACCTGGGCTCCTGACTTACTGTCCAGTGCACCGGTAGGCTCGTCTGCAAGTAAAAGCTTGGGATTGTTTACAATTGCACGGGCAATGGCAACTCGCTGCATCTGACCACCGGAAAGCTGGTTTGGCCTGAAGTCCACACGGTCAGCCAGCCCCACTCTTTCAAGTGCGGCAAAGGCCCGTTCTCTTCGCTCTTTTTTGGGAACTCTTGCATAGTTCAGAGGCATCTCCACATTAGAAATGGCAGACTGCCTTGGAAGAAGGTGGAAGCTTTGAAATACAAATCCTATCTTTTTCAGTCTGATATCTGACATTTCATTCTCTGAACATTTGCTGATATCCAGTCCATCCAGAAAAAAGTTCCCCTTGGTTGCCTGATCCAGACAGCCAATAATATTCATCAAGGTAGACTTGCCAGAACCGGAAGGACCCATGATTGCCACATACTCGCCCTCTTCCATGGAAAAATTCACATCCTTCAAAACCGGCACTGTCATTTTTCCCTGCTGGTAGTCCTTATAAATTCCCTTCAGTTCAAGTATCATCCTGCTGCCTCCGTATCATCAGCTCCATACTGTTGGGGTTCGTCAATGATTTCCTCTGCTGAATCCTCACCTGATGAATCCTCATCCCAAAATCCATCATCTGTATAACCGTCATCTATGGTCACATCGTCTTCTGATCCATCATCTATAGCTGCATCATAAGACTCATCCAGACCTTCATCATATCCCCAGTCTACCGTATCATCCGATATGTCTCCATCTATAGATTCCATGGTATCGCCATCGGAATATTCAGAATCATCCATGTAATTGCTGTCATCCAGGCCTTCCATATCTACTGCTGAATCCATCTCGTCAAACTCCATCTCTGATACGTCCTTGGCAGTCATTCCCTCCTCCAGAGAATCGGACGGGAACGCAATACTGTCCTCCTTGGTCAGGCCATCTGCAATCTCATATTCTGCCAGTTCCTCATCATACTGGCCAAGAATAACCGGACGTTTCTCCAGTCTGCCCTTGGAATTTACAGCCCACACATAAGGATCTGTACTATCTGCATCCACAATATAGTATTCGCCCAGCCAGACTCCTGTTTTCTGCTCTTCCTGGCCTTCGTCCATCTCTATGTATACGTGCTGTCCAAGCATAAGCCCGTCAGAAGAATCCAGGGTCACATAAAATGGATAAGAACTGGAACTGGTAGTATCATCCCCGCTGGAATAGCCCCAGGAACTGTTATTATTGTTACTGTTCGAAGAGTTCTGTTCGTCTACAGATCCCATAGTACCATGCCAGATCTGGCTGCTGTCTATCCTTGAGCGGATTATAACAGCAGAGCCGGGAACTACTGTATTACGGTTCTGCTCATTTACCATTCCCTTAACCCTGTATTCACCGGTACTGAGAATTGTGATAAAGGAATTGTCAGAGGAATCCGAGCTTCCATAATCTGCACCCATACTGTCATCCAGGGTATCTCCGTCCTCACTGCCAAGCTTGCTGGTATCAATTTTCTGAATGATACCATCAATCTCACTTCGCACCTCAGTATTGCCTGTGGCAGCCTGAAGCTTGTCAATCTCTGCCTGTTTGCTGACCTGGTCATATTCATTTTTCTTCAGGTTCATTTTGTTGGTTTCGATTTCGATTGTGTAAGAAAGCTGATTATTCTTATTGGCTTTCTTCTTTTCCTTCTCAAGAGTGCTGATCTGCTCATTCAGGCTTAACGCCTCATTCTTCAGGCGGTCAAGGGCAAGCTGTGCTTCCTTTAAACTGTCCTGAATGCTGCTTAAATCGTATTCGAACAAAAGCTGGCCTTTCTTTACCTCGTCTCCTGTCTTTACCTTAACTTCCGTAACAGTTCGTCCACTCTCTATATTTACTTTCACTGTATCCTGTGGTTCTACTACTCCGGCAAAACGGTTCAGCACTCCGGAGTCTTCTCCCAGAAGTGTACTGATTTTTGTTACATAAGCAACTTCCTTAGAAGCTGCAGACGAATCTGCATAATAATTTTTATAATAATACCATCCTCCCGCGCCAGCTGCACCGGCAAGAATGATAAGCCCCCCAATGACAAAAAACTTTTTTTTCATAGTTACCTCCTGTGCGATAACATGTACAGAAACCAATCATTTCTATTGCATTATAACAAATATCCTGCTGTTCCTGTCATTTGCATTTATCAGAACATGTATATACCAATAAAGCATGTTCTAATTTTAATGTCACTTTTCTAATAATAACAGATTCCCTCCCAAAAAGAAAGGTTTCTGAAGCAACAATACAATTTTCACAAATTTTTCACTGTTTTTTTATAAATATCGTATATCTTTTAGGTGTTTTTGACTTTCATGCCGAAAAATGGTATAATACCACCATTCTACAAGCTTCGGCTTAATAATTTCGAAAGGAAAATAACTGTATGAAATCAGCGAAATTTCTGTTTCCTCTTCTTTTGCTCTTTTGCATCTTCTGGACCAGCGGATGCACCGGCAAGCAGGAAAAAAAGATAGAAGAAGTAGTAAAGCGGGAGCTTGATCTTTTGAAAAATCTGGATTCCGATACCACACAGAAATATATTTCCTATCAGGAACTTTTTCAGGATAACGAGGAAGAAACTACCGCTTCTGCCAATGTAGAAGAAGTTTTTTCCCTCTTTTTCCAGGATTTTGATTATAAGATTCTGGATATTGATATCAGCAAAGACAGAGAAACTGCACAGGCTAATCTGCGTTTAGTCACTCTGGATGCCCATGCACTTGCAGAAGATTTTTCAAAAGCACAGCTGAAACAGGAAATTCACCAGACTGCTGCAGGAACAGAGAAACAGGAGCAGGCTGTTTCCTTAGAGGACCGGTATCTCATATTAAGCCAGCTTCTTAGTTCTAATAAATACAGCACCGTTGAGCGCAACTGCACCATTACCCTGACAGCAGCCGGTGAGGGGGAAGATACCATCTGGGAGATCAAACGCACCTACACTCTGGAAAATGATCTTGTAGGCGGTCTTATGAATTATCTTACAGATCCTGATATTCTGTCTCCTGGTGACACTCTTTTAGTGTATCTGGATACTCTTAAAAATATGTCTACAGAAGAGCTTGGCAATTATCTGAATACAGATTCTATTATCAGCACAGAAGATTCTTCCAAAATTGCGCTTGCAGAAGCACTGGTGAAACAGGTTTCTTCCTCTTTTGATTATGAAATAGGCGAAGCAGATGTTTCCGGCTATCACGCTTTTGTAAAGGCAAAGATCACTACATTTGACAGTGAAGCCATACTGACCACTTATCAGGAAGATCTTGACACTTACCTGGCTTCTGCTGATGCAGTTATTGATGGTGCCCAGAAACGCTATGAAAAATCTTACACCCTCCTTCTTGATGTCATTGACAACAATACAAAAATAAAAACTGTAGATACCACCTTTAATCTGATTAATGATGGAGCTTCATGGAAATTAGAGGACGCAGGTACTGTATTCGGACAGGCATTGTTTGGCACTTTAAATTCCAGTCCGGTGGAAGACTCCGAGGGGGAAAACAGCTAAATCTTTTTTACCGACATAAAAGGCCGGGATGAAATCAACAGAAAGGATTTCACCCCGGTCTTTATTTATTTGCTTCTTTAATTACTTCTTTATTGCTTTTCTCTATTCTTCTATTGCTTTATTCTTCCAGTTCTTTATTCTTCTGTTTCTTTCTCTACTTCAAGTCCCAGCTCATCAAGCTGTGCCTCACTTACACGCTGGGGAGCCTGTGTCATCAGACAGGAAGCATCTTTTACCTTCGGGAATGCAATGACGTCACGGATGCTGTCAACCTTAGCCATAAGCATAACCAGACGGTCAAGACCATAAGCAAGTCCTGCGTGAGGCGGAACTCCGTATTTGAATGCATCCAGAAGGAATCCGAACTGCTCATGAGCAGCTTCCTGGGTAAATCCAAGCTCTTTAAACATTCTCTCCTGAATATCATCCTGATGGATACGAACACTACCGCCACCGATCTCGTTGCCGTTCAGTACAATATCATATGCCTTTGCACGGACAGCACCCGGATCTGTATCAAGGAGTGGAATATCCTCATCCATAGGCATTGTAAATGGATGATGCATTGCTGTGAAACGGTTCTCCTCTTCACTCCACTCAAGAAGCGGGAACTCTGTTACCCATACAAAACGATATTCGTTCTTGTCAAGCAGATCCATCTGTTTTGCAAGCTCAAGACGAAGTGCACCAAGAACATCGTAAACCAGTTTCTTTTTATCTGCTGCAAACAGAAGCAGATCCCCTGCTTTACCATCCATAGCAGCAACAAGAGCATCCATCTCTTCCTCTGTCATGAATTTTGCAAAAGAGGATTTTCTGGTTCCGTCTTCTGCGATTGCAATGTAAGCAAGACCCTTTGCGCCATATCCTTTTGCAAACTCTACAAGTTTGTCAATTTTCTTACGGGGCATGCTTCCCTGGCCTTCTGCATTGATACCGCGAACACTTCCGCCATTTGCAAGAGCTCCTGTAAATACAGAGAATCCGCAATCCTTTACAATATCGCTGACATCATGAAGTTCCATGCCAAATCTCATATCCGGTTTGTCAGAACCGAAGCGGTCCATTGCTTCCTGCCAGGTAATTCTCTGGATTGGAAGTTTTACATCAATTCCCAGAACCTCCTTAAACAGATAGGAGAGGTATCTTTCATTTACATCAATTACATCGTCAACATCTACGAAAGAAAGCTCCATATCGATCTGTGTAAACTCCGGCTGACGGTCAGCACGAAGATCCTCATCACGGAAGCATCTTGCGATCTGGATATATCTGTCATATCCGGAGCACATCAGAAGCTGTTTATACAGCTGTGGTGACTGTGGAAGTCCATAAAAGCATCCTGGATGTACACGGGAAGGTACCAGATAATCTCTTGCTCCCTCCGGAGTACTCTTGCCAAGCATAGGTGTCTCGATTTCCAGGAATCCTTCATTTGTAAAGAATGCTCTTGTAAGCTGCATAACACGGCTCTTTAACATCAGGTTTCTCTGAAGATCCGGACGTCTTAAATCAAGATAACGGTATTTCAGACGTACATCTTCTTTTGTTTTGCTGTTCTCTTCTACAGGGAACGGCGGAACTTCTGCTTCGGAAAGAATACGAAGAGATTTCACTTTCACTTCAATCTCGCCTGTTGCAAGATTTTCATTTACTGCACCTCCACGTTTCTCAACAGTTCCGGTAACTGCGATTACAAATTCGCTTCTGAGTTTTCCGGCCTTTGCAAAGCCTTCTTCATCAATGGAGCCATTTTCGAAGATCAGCTGCATGATACCACTGCGGTCACGTAAATCTACGAAAATGATTCCTCCTTTATCTCTTGCTTTCTGAACCCATCCCATAAGGGTTACTTCACTGCCTACCATCTGTGTGGTCACTTCTGCACATCGGCATGTTCTGTGCAGTCCCTGCATACTCTCTGCCATTTTAAGGCGCCTCCTTGTTTTTCAGTTTAGCGTTTGAAAAATTCCACAAATTCTGTGTAGCCTTCTGCTGCCATCTGGTCTTTCTGGAATTTTTTATTCTTTTTCATAATAGAAATATTGACCTGAATTCCGGTCTTTCTTTCTTCTTCTGCCTGACGGAAAATCTCGATCAGCTTCTCTGCCGGCATATTCTTCTCAATAAGATATGCTTTCTTTGCTTTGGCTGTAGGAATCTGATATCCTCTTTCCAGAAGAAGCATAACAATACGCTCAAATCCAATAGAGAATCCACATGCGCTTGTATTATTTCCGGTAAATTTACCGATCATCTCATCGTAACGTCCACCGCCGCCAACGCTTCCACCAAACTCATCCATGGAAATCTCAAAAATTGGGCCCGTGTAATAAGACATGCCACGTACCAGAGTGGGGTCAAATGCCATCTTAAAGTCTGCTGTTTTTACAGCTTCCACTGTGGAAATGATAGTCTCAAGATCTGCTGCGATCTGCTCATCCAGCACATCCGCCAGCTTCTCTTTACAATATCTTACACCCTGGATATCAGAACTGATCTCTTTGAACATATCAAGATAAGTATCAATGCTCTCTTTTGCAAAGCCCTCTTCCTCAAGCTCTTTTGCAACACCCTCAAGACCGATCTTATCCATTTTATCTAGAATGATAAATACAGTATCAAAACTCTCTTTTGGGAAGCCACTGTACTGTGCCATCGCTTTTAAGATACGGCGGTCATTGATACGAATGGTGAAATTATGGAAATCAAGCTTTCCAAGAAGTGTGGTGGTAGCAAGTACCAGCTCGATCTCCGCCATATAAGTAGGCTCGCCTAAAATATCAATATCGCACTGCATAAACTGACGGAAACGGCCTCTCTGAGGACGGTCAGCTCTCCATACATAGCCCATCTGAAGTGCCTTAAATGGTCCTGGCAGCTCATTGGCATTGTTGGAATAATATCTGGAAAGCGGAACAGTCAGGTCATAACGCAGACCGGAATCTACAAGGTCGGCCTCCTCTTTTGCCTGATCCAGTTTCAGCTTTTCTCCTCTTTTCAGGATTTTGAAAATAAGCTTCTCATTATCTCCACCCTGCTTACTGCAAAGGTTCTCAATATGCTCCACACTTGGAGTCTCAATTGAAGTAAATCCAAAAGAGCCGTATGTTTCACGGATCAGACCGGTAACATAATTACGGATTTCCATCTCCTTTGGTAAAATATCTTTCATGCCGGTAACCGGCTTCTTCTTTAATGCCATGTGTCCTCCTTATTATCCAGGTATACCAGATATCTCTGGTACACTTGCATGTACTACTCTTTGAAATGCAAGAAATACTTCCAGATCAAAGTTTTTTATTTCATCTATCATCAGTTCCATAACGGTGTGCCTGTCAAAGGCTTTCCGGTAGGAACGATCCTGGCTAAGCGCACAGAATACATCACATACCCGAAGTATCCTTGCCCCAATGGGAATCTCTTCCCCTGCAAGATTGGACGGATAACCGCTTCCATCGTAATTTTCGTGATGATAGAGAATACTCTTAAGAATAAAATCTGAATAGCCCTGTCCCTTCAGCTCCTCATATCCCAGTGCGGAATGCATACGGACATATTTCAGTTCCTCAATTACCAGAGGATTTTTCTCCTGCCCATTAATATAGCTTCGCAATTTCAGCTTACCTATATCATGGAGCATTCCGGCAATAGCAAGGTCGTAGCATTTCTCATGGGGAAGTCCCAGCTCTTTGCTAAGAGCATAAGCCAGATTGCTTACTGCAATCCCGTGTTTCAGCTCTGCTGACAGGTCAAACTCCAGCAGTCTGTCAGAACTTTCTGATTTATCTGATGAAAGCTTTTCCAAGAATTCCCCCTCCCTCCTATAACCAGGTTTCAATTCCCGTACGCTTTCTTTCGATCATCTCATCAATACGTGCAATGTAACTGGTAACATCCTTTACATTCTCCACACGTTCGATCCGTTTTCCATGGTCAAAGACCAGTTTGGAAGATCCTCCTGCACCAAGTGCAATAATGGGTTGTTTTTCTTCCATAATCAGTATATTGTAAATCCCGGCTTTGTCAACCTTTGCGTAGCCAACATTTTCGAAATTTCCCTTCATATTCTTCTGACGGTACAGATAGTACGGACCCATTTCCATGGAATAGGCGGTCTGCTGTGTCAGATCCATAATCTCCTGGTTATTCTCAAATGTCATTTCCTGATATTTGTCCTTAAACATATTCAGACGGGCTGCACGCTTCACTGCAAGGGAGTGAACGGTAAGACTGTCCGGTGAAAGTTCTTTTACTTTCTCTAATGTGTTTTTTACCATGGAAATATCCTCTCCAGGCAGTCCCACAATCAGATCCATGTTAATATTGTTATAATCCAGTTCTCTGGCAAGATGGAAAGCCTCAATTGTCTGCGCCACTGTATGACGTCTTCCAATAATTTCCAGAGTCTCCTGGTTCATTGTCTGTGGGTTCACCGAAATCCTGGTAACCGGAAATTCCCGGATGGCTTCTAATTTTTCTCTTGTAATACTATCCGGTCTTCCTGCCTCAATGGTAAATTCCAGAAGTCCGTCAAAGCCAAAGGATTCTCCCAGCTGATTCAGAAGTCTTCTAAGCTGGTCCGGTTCCAGTGTGGTAGGTGTACCGCCTCCGATATAGATGGTATCCAGCTTATAGTTTTTCATCATTTTTGCTGTTTCACGAATTTCCAGACATAAAGCATCCAGATATTCATCCACACGTTTCTGCCAGATTTTCAAAGGATAGGAACTAAATGAACAGTACAGACAGATACTTGGACAAAACGGAATTCCCACATAGAGACTATAGCCATGCTCATAATCAATATCCTGCAAAATTGCCCGTTCCCTGTTTGCTATGGTGATGGCAAGAGCTGTTTTCTTGGCGCTTACCAGATAATGATCTCTCATTTCCTGGGCGATCTGTGTATTTTTCATACCGCTCTCGATCATCCCCATGGCAAGCTTGGCCGGACGGATTCCTGTAAGATTTCCCCAGGGAAGAGTTCTTCTGGTAACTTTTACCAGAAGATTGTACAGGGCATATTTCAGGCTGTCCTTATTTGCCTTACGCAGTTCATGGGCATCTGGGACTGTATTATTTTCCTCTATGGAAATTTCTTCCTGTTCCCCAGACTGGGATTTGTGGTCAATGCCCCTGATTACAGCTGCACTCGCCGCTGCTTTTCTTTCTTCTGACTGATAATTTATAACAAAATTATCATTTTCTCTTTTCACAGTAAAGAAGATATCGTATGCCTCTTCGTCTTTCTCGTAGAGGCTGTGGATATCTCCTTCCGGATAAAACGCTTTTATAAGTTCGTATATATCATGCTCGAAATCCCTGTCAAGCAGCAGGATTCCTATTTTACACAAATGGATTGTACCTCTTTTCATAACCGATTGTTGTAGATGTATCATGTCCCGGATACACATCGGTATCATCCGGCAATGCGCCAAGGAGCTTATGCAGGCTCTCCCGGATCTGGGATGCGCTTCCTCCCGGGAAGTCTGTTCTTCCTACAGACCCACAGAACAGGGTATCCCCGCTGAACAAAGCACCCTCATCTTTGAAATAATAGCAGCAGCTTCCCTTCGTATGTCCTGGAGTATGGAGCATCTGTACAGAAAATCCTGCCGCTTCAAACACCTGCAGATCGTCCAGAAATACATCTGGCACAATGGAGCAGGGCTTTCTCATGCGGTCTGTCATATTCACAGAAGGCTCCCGGAGCATTTCTTCTTCCTGGCGACAGGCATACACTGGTATGTGATACTGTTCTTTCACAGCCTCCACAGCCATAATATGATCAAAATGACCATGTGTGAGAAGGATTGCTACTGGCTTTCCATTCATATCTTCCACTTTCTGAAAGATTTTTTTCGGGGCATCTGCCGGATCAATAATCAGCATCTCCCCTGTTTCTTTATTCTTTATAAAATAACAATTGGTGTATACAGGACCAAGAATGCACTGCTGTAATTCAAGTTTTCCCATATTTATTCCTTTCGTGGTATATGCTTCTCATGCTGCACTTTTGTCAGCCGGTGGTTCTCTCTACATCTATTACACTCTCAAGCTGGCGGATCTTCTCAATAAGAGAATTCAGCTCCTCCTTACAGCTTACATTAAAGCTTACGGAAATTGTTGCTTTTTCCTGCTTGTTGGTACGGCAGTTAATATTTCGGATATCGATTTTACGCTCTGTAAAAATCTTGGAAATATCTACAAGAAGACCTGTGCGGTTGTTTGCATATACATTGATTTCTGCCATGTAATGCTCATCCTGCTTTGTCTCCGGTTCCTGCCATTCTGCTTCCAGAAGACGTCTTCTGTCCATCTCGGACATATTCATTACATTCACGCAATCTGTTCTGTGAATGGTAACACCTCTGCCTCTGGTAACATACCCTACGATCTCGTCTCCTGGAATAGGATTGCAGCATTTCGAAAAACGCACTGCAACATCATGGATTCCACGGACAACAATACCGCTTTTACTCTTAATATGATGCTTCTTATCCTGATTCTCCGCTGCAGCTGCTTCCAGGACTTCCTCATCAGTGAGATTCTTTTTGTTTTCTTTATCGTAAGCTTCTACAAGCTTGTTAAAGACCTGTCCCTCTTTCAGACCGCCATGACCGATTGCTGCCAGAACGGACTCCCAGTCGCGGAAACCATACTTACGCATAACAGCATCCAGATACTGGGACTTGGTATAGTTGGCAAATTTAAAGCCTTTACTCTTGGCATACTGTGCCAGCATTTCCTTACCTTTGAGGATATTGTCTTCTTTTAATTCCTTCTTAAACCACTGATTGATCTTGTTCTTAGCCTGTGTGCTCTTTACCACTTTCAGCCAGTCACGGCTTGGTCCCTGTGAATTCTGTGAGGTAATGATCTCAATACGGTCACCATTTTGGATCCGGTATTCAATAGGAACCAGCTTGCCATTTACACGGGCACCTACCATTTTATTTCCTACAGCACTATGTACGCTGTATGCAAAATCAATAGGAGTGGAACCATTGGGAAGTGTCTTTACATCTCCCTGTGGTGTAAAGCAGTATACACTGTCAGCAAAAAGATCCAGGTCATTTTTCAGAAGGCTCATAAATTCCTTATTATCGGACATGTCCCTCTGCCATTCCAGAATCTGACGCAGCCAGTTCAGCTTCTCTTCTTCACGGTTTCCTGTGGAGGTCTTGCCGTCAGAAGCCTCTTTGTATTTCCAGTGTGCCGCAATACCATATTCTGCTGTCTTATGCATTTCAAAGGTTCTGATCTGGATTTCAAAAGGCTGGCCGTTAGGTCCGATCAGTGTAGTGTGCAAAGACTGATACATATTAGGTTTCGGCATAGCTATATAATCTTTGAATCGTCCTGGAATCGGCTTGTACATCTCATGAATCACGCCCAGAGCAGCGTAACAGTCTTTCACTGTATCTACCAGAATACGCACTGCAAAAAGATCATAAATCTGGTCAATGGTCTTGTTCTGGTTCACCATCTTCTTATAAATGCTGAAGAAGTGCTTCACACGGCCGTCTACCTGTGCCTTGATACCAGCTTCCACCATATGCTGGTTCACAGTCTTGACGATGTTTCCAACAAACTCCTCGCGGACACTTTTGCGGAGGGCTACCTTCTCCACCAGATCATAATATACATCCGGCTTCAGATATTTCAAAGAAAGATCGTCCAGCTCCACCTTGATCTTGGAAATACCAAGACGCTGTGCAATGGGAGCATAAATATCCATCGTCTCTCTTGCTTTTTCCTTCTGCTTCGCAGGAGTCATATACTGTAACGTCCGCATATTGTGGAGACGGTCCGCCAGCTTGATCAGAATGACACGGATATCCTTTGCCATGGCAAGGAACATTTTACGAAGGCTCTCTGCCTGCATTTCTACCTTGTCCTTGGAATAGGACAGCTGACCGATCTTCGTTACGCCATCTACCAGAAGGGCTACCTCCGGTCCAAACTCTTTCGTGATCTCTTCGCATGTCATCCAGGTATCTTCTACCGCATCATGCAAAAGACCGGCAACGATCGTCTCTTTATCCAGTTCCAGATCAGCCAGAATAATGGCTACACATAAAGGATGAATAATATAAGGCTCTCCAGACTTCCTTTTCTGGTCCTTATGGGCTTCCCGTGCAGTCTCATATGCCTTCTGGATCAGTGTGATATCCGTAGAAGGATGATATTTTCTTATGCTGGCAATCAGCTCATCATATAATACTTCAGGGCTTGTGAAGTCGTGCATGGATTTCACAGCTGCATCTGCCTTCTTAACAGATTCCAGCTTCTCCAGATCTTCCTTGGACACCTGCGGTGCCTCACCCTTTTTGGCAATAACATCAGCCATAATCTACACCTGCCTGTTTTCATACTATCTGCGTCAGTATTTGCCGCATGTCCGTAACTGACATCTGGCGAAACAGACACACATTTATTTGCCTTCGTAGCGGATTACAGAAGCAACATCATATTTCTCAAGCTTCTTGCGTCCCTCAAGGCCGGCAAGTTCCATAAGGAATACGATCTTGACAACTTCTCCTCCAAGCTGTTCAATAAGTCCTGCTGCTGCCTCTACTGTACCACCGGTAGCAATCAGGTCATCAATGATGACAACTTTCTGTCCAGGCTTAATGGCGTCCTTGTGAATCTCGATTTCTGCCTTGCCATATTCAAGATCATAGCTTGCAGAAATAGTTTCACATGGAAGTTTACCCTTCTTACGTACCGGAACAAAAGGCTTATGAAGATTATAGGCAATAGGCATACCAAAAATAAATCCTCTTGACTCTGTTCCTACGATTACATCAACGTCCACATCCTTCAGGCAGTCCTGCATGGAATCGATTGCAAGCTTCAGTCCGTCTGCGTCCTGGAGAATGCTTGTAACATCTCTGAAAATAATTCCCGGTTCCGGAAAATCCGGTATGCTTCTTACGTATTCCTCTATTTTTTTCATAGTAGCCTCCTCAGATTCATGAATATGGCAGGGAAAGCAGCAGCCACCCCTGGCATCATATATTTTTTAGTATAACACTTTTTAAATTCAGAATCAATGTAAAACCGACACACTCCCTGTAAATACTCCATTTTTCGTGGTTTTACATGATTATTAGGTCATGCACAATAGTTTTGTATGACAATTTGCAAAGATTCTCTGCCCATATAGGAATTGATTCTGGGATAATAAGTAACAGATATGGTATCATGGGCTCTTGCGAAATCTGCAAAAGTCTTTACATCCCCCCAGTACATTCCATCCATCACTGTACCTGAAGGATCCATAAGCTGCACCTTAGCTGTATTCAAAGTCTTTCCATATATTTCCACTTTTAAAACACGAAGATTTTTCTGTGCAAAAAGAGGCTTTCCATTTCCTTTTCCAAATGGTTCCAGAACGGACAGCTGGCGGATCAGGTTTTCATTTACATAAGATATTGGCATTGGCACATCAATGATAATTTTCTCAATCAGGTCTTCCTTTGTAAGCATACAGTTTTCATTTAGCCTGCGACGGAAAAGTTCCACATTTTCTTCTTTCAGGGACAGGCCTGCTGCCATGGGATGTCCGCCATAGACTTCCAGAAGGTCGTCACACTTCACAAGCTCCTCATACATGGAATATACTTCTATAGAACGTCCGCTGCCTTTTACCATCTGTTCCCCTCTTGTAAGCACAAAAGCAGGTTTGTGATATTTTTCACGTACTCTCCCGGCAATAATTCCGGCAAGGCTTTCGTGACATTCGGGCAAAAATACCACCAGCACTTTGTCCTCTTTCAGGGAACTGCTCTCTATTAATTCAAAAGCCTCTTCCATTCCTTTTTCAGTGAGAGCTTTACGGCTGTCATTCAGTGCCTTCAGATCACCTGCCAGGCGTGCAGCCTCTTCTTCGTCTTCTGCCTGCAAAAGTGCCAGGGAACGCATGGCTGTATCAATTCTTCCACTTGCATTGATGCAGGGACCAAGCCTGAAACCAATATCATAGGATGTGATTTCTTTGTCCTCCAGCCCGATAGCACGAATCAGTGCCTTTAACCCTTTATTTTGAGTATGGGGAATACGGGCAAGACCTTCTTTTACCAGAATCCTGTTTTCTCCCTGAAGATCCATAACGTCTCCTACAGTGGCTATGGCTGCCGGTTCCAGAAATTCTTCTTTTTCCACTTCTGGAATTTCAAATTTTTCATATAGAGAAAAAACCAGTTTCATGGCAACTACTGCACCGCAGATGTTTTTGTTTGGATATGAACAGTCTGCCTGCTTGGGATTAATAACAGCGTCTGCTTCTGGTACAATATATACTCTTCCCTGTTCTGTATCTTTAAATGGGACTTCATGATGATCCGTTACAACTACAGTAAGCCCCAGGTCTTTTGCCATTTTGATTTCGGCAGAGGCTGAGATTCCATTATCACAGGTTACAATTGTATCAATCCCATCTTCTTTTGCTTTTAAAATCAGTGGCTCATGAATCCCGTATCCGTCTGTGATCCTGTCAGGAATGTATGTATCAACATCAGCTCCCAGCCTTTTTAATCCCTTCAGCAAAATATAAGTAGCCGTCACTCCATCAATGTCATAATCTCCTATAATCCGGATTCTGACACCTTCCCGGATCTTTTTTGAAATAATTTCTGTTCCTTTTTCTATATCTTTTAATGATTTCCAGGACGGAATATCGGCAAGTTTCCCATTCAGATACTGATCAATGGCTTCATCTCCTACTATATCCCTGTTTCGTATAATACGTGCGATTACCGGATCAATTCTATATCTGACACCGATTTCCTGAAAATCAGCTTTTTTGGCTGTTACTACCCATTTTTCCATGTATTGGCTCCTGTTTTTGTTTTCTTTTTGAAATATCTTAAACTTAATAAAAGAAAAAAGCAAGCCACTTCAGACATCGAAGCTCCATAAAGCTCCGACCTCTGTCCTGGCTTGCCCTAGAGCCTGTTTGAAAAAGGCTCTGCCTGACTAATCTGCAAAAAGACCGGTCAGTTTCTTATTTCATTATTCGTTCTCATCAGAAGAATTCTCTGCATTCTTTGCAGCTTCCTGTGCTGCAAGACGCTCCTGAACTCTCTTACGGTTTTTCTTCTTCGGCTGTGCAGGATCAGAAGGTGCTGCTGATGTTTTTGCAGTTGTTTTGGATCCTGTGCTCTTTACTGACGCTGCTGTAGCTGCTGCTTTTACAGGAGCCTGGCCTGCACCAAGTTTTTTCTTCATTACCAGCCAGAGAGAACCGGTAATGCATACAGAAGAATATGCACCACAGATAATACCAACCATCAGAGGTGCAGCAAACTCACGGATAGAAGAAACACCCATGATGTAAAGAACTGCTACCATGATAAAGGTAGTAAGAGAAGTATAAATACTTCTGGTAAGTGTCTGTGTAATACTTCTGTTTACAATTTCTTCCAGCTCATCCACACGTTTGCTTCCGTGAAGATTCTCACGAATACGGTCAAAGATAACGATAGTTGCGTTGATAGAATAACCAACAATGGTCAGCATACAAGCGATAAAAGTATTTCCTACAGAGATTCTGGAAATCGCATAGAATGTAAGGACAACCAGAACGTCATGGAGAAGTGCAAGTACCGCACTGCCTGCAAAACGGATATCTTTGAAACGGAACCAGATGTAAAGAAGCATAAAGATGGTAGCAACAATAACAGCTACTACAGCATCTCTTCTCATCTCACTGCTGACAGTGGAGGAAATGCTCTCTGCCTGGATCAGGGATTCATCCACACCAAATTTGTCTACAAGTGCCTTATTCAGTGCCTCACGCTCGTCAAGAGTAAGGGAACGTGTTTTGATGATAACCTGATTGGTTCCTACAACCTTGGTGGGCTGTACATTTTTGTCTCCCGTAACCTCTTCTACTACAGGTGTTACTTCAGAGTCAATGGTCTTAATGTCCATATCTTCATTAAAGGTAACATTTGTAGAAGTACCGCTGGAGAACTCAAGGCTGTAATTCAGTGCTTTGTTTCCTGCTGCACTGTGGATCAGCATTGTCACCGGTCCGGCAAGGATCAGGATAATGGAAAGTGTAAAGCATACTCTTCTCTTTCCAACAAAGTTAATAACTTTCTTCTCTTCTGTCTTGCCATAGAACTTCTCATCACGTACTCCAACTGCATATAATGCATTGATTACAATTCTGGAGAATACCAGTGCTGTAAACATGGAAATTACAATACCAAGAGCCAGTGTGTAGGCAAATCCTTTAACAGAACCTGTACCCAGCCACATCAGCACGAATGCTGCAATAAGAGTTGTGATATTTCCGTCAAAAATTGCGGAAAATGCCTTGGAGAAACCGGCTTTAATGGAAGTTCTTACAGAAGAACCTGCACCGATTTCCTCGCGGATACGTGCGTAAATAATAACGTTTGCATCTACTGCCATACCAATACCAAGGATGATACCGGCAATACCCGGAAGCGTAAGGGTAATGTCAAATGCATTTAAGGTAAGCAGAATTGTTGCTGTGTAGAAAATCAGGGAGAAGCCTGCAACCACACCAGGAACGCGGTAAGCAATGATCATGAACAGAATTACGATGATCAGACCGATCACACCCGCAATAAGGCTGGTAGAAATAGCTTCCTCACCAAGCTGTGCTGCTACAACGCTGGAACGAAGCTCTGTAAGCTCAAGACTTAAGGAACCGATACGGATGTAGGAAGCAAGTTCCTGTGCTTTTTCAACACTTTCCATACCACTGATCTGTGCTTTACCGCCTGTGATTGCTTCATTTACCCGTGGAGCACTTAAAACGCCGTTATCATAAATGATTGCAATCTGTTTTCCAACATTTGCCGCTGTTGCTTCAGCAAATTTGGTTTTACCTTCATCTGTAAGAGTCAGGTCAACCACATATTCTCTGCTGCTGGAATTCTGCTGCTGAACTGCACCACCTGTAGCATCAGCCACATCAGTACCTTCCAGAACTACAGAACCGGCTGCACGGATCTCGTCAAGGCTTCTTGCAAGAGAATATCCGGTCTCACTGGTGGAGTCTGCCTGGAAGTTTGCGTTTCCGTCATCGTCCTGCTGAGTAATAAAGCAAAGGGAACCTGGCTGTCCAAGTTCTTCCAGAATGGCATTGGCATCTGTTACACCGGGAATTTCTACGTTAATACGGTCAGAGCCTTCCTGATATACCTGTGCCTCTGTGCTGTACTGCTCAACACGTTTCTGCAGCTTATAGACCGTATCATTCATGTCTTCACTGCTTGGGTTGCTGTCTTTTGCCTGATATGTTATGCTGACACCACCTGCCAGATCAAGTCCGGTCTTAATGTTCTTCATGGAACCGGTTCCTGTAGGTCCAATACCTACAGCAGCCGTATAGCAGAAGAACACGGTAACGATGGCAGTCAGGATCAGGACTAAGATTCCTCTTGATTTTTTCATTGTTCTGTCCCTTCTTTTTTGTTTTTCGCAAAAGCAGGGCTGACAGAAATCTTCGCAGCTGGCGAAGTACTATCAGTCTTCTGCCAGTGCAGCTTTTATCATGATGGCGCACTCCACACGCTTCCTCTGGAGCTCGCATCCGATTTCATAATTGCTTCTGATATCTTTATGGGCATGATATCCGTTTGCTGCACATCCGCCACTGCAGTAAAATCTTGCAAAGCATTCCTTACAAGCTGGCTTGGTGTAAACATTACAGCATCCGAATTCTTTCTGGATGTCAGGTCTTACAATTCCCTCATCCACATTTCCCATCAGATATTCTTCCTCACCAACAAACTGATGACAAGGATAAAAATCTCCCCATGGGGTTACGGCCAGATATTCTGTTCCGCTTCCGCATCCGGAAAGTCTCTTGTATACACAGGGACCTCCGGTAAGGTCGATCATAAAATGGAAGAAATTAAAGCCTTTTCCCTCTTTCTCGCGCTTGATCATTTCTTTGGCAAGAAGGTCGTATTCTTCCATAATCTTCGGCAGGTCTTCCTCACGAAGTGCATATTCCTCTGCCGGGTCTGCCACTACAGGTTCCACAGAAATCTGTTTGAAACCAAGGTCTGCAAGATGAAGTACATCTTTTGAAAAGTCAAGATTATGATGAGTGAATGTTCCTCTCACATAATACTTGTCCTGATTACGGGACTCTGCAAATTTCTGGAATTTCGGCATGATCAGGTCATAGCTTCCGGCACCTTTACGGAACGGACGCATAAAGTCGTGAACCTCTTTACGGCCGTCAATGCTAAGTACCACATTTCCCATTTCTTTATTACAGAATTCCATTACTTCATCATTCAGAAGGACTCCATTAGTAGTAAGGGTAAAGCGGAATTTCTTATTGTGGATCTTCTCCTGCTGACGGCCGTATGCTACCAGGTCTTTTACAACCTTCCAGTTCATAAGCGGCTCGCCTCCGAAAAAGTCCACTTCCAGATTATGTCTGGAGCCGGAATTGGCAATGAGGAAATCCAGTGCCTTCTTACCTACTTCAAATGACATAAGAGCTCGTCTTCCGTGGTACTCTCCTTCTTCTGCAAAGCAATAGCGACAGGCGAGATTGCAGTCATGTGCAATGTGCAGGCAAAGAGCCTTCACTACTGTCTGACGGTTCTTGGTGAATGCATCAATGGCATTCTCATAAACATCCTTTGTAAAAAGCATGCCGTCAGCTTTCAGCTTCTCGCATTCTGTCACTGATGTCTTAATATCTTCTTCTGGAAACTGATCTCCCAGTTTTCCTACAATGGCTGCTGCATCAAGGCCTTCTTCCATATAAGGAAGTACCTCATAGGTAACCTTGTCTACAACATGGATACATCCGCTGTTAATATCCAGCACAATGTTGTAGCCATTGTTCTGATAACGGTGAATCAGACTCATGTTATTATTATCCTTTCATTTTTCCTATTGCATGAATAAGCAGCGGCTGTTACACCGCTGCTTACATACGTTCCTGGCTGCTTAACTCCATAGCATGTCTGAAAAAGCTCTGGAATTATTTATTCTCGCAGCTCTGGTTTCCTACTGTACAGGATGTCTTGCATGCGGACTGACATGATGTCTGGCATTCTCCGCAGCCGCCTTTCTTTACAGTGTTCTGCAGGTTCTTTGTATTTAATGTTTTGATATGCTGCATAGTATTGCCTCCTTATGTATATTAATCTTCGCCTAGTATATCATATATTTTTTTATTTTTAAAGTATTTTTTATGGCTTTTACTTAGCTTTTTCACTTCAGTGCTTTTTCAAACAGGCTCTAGGAAAGCATGCCTCCCAGTGCACCTCCACCAAGACACATAAAAAATGTGGTAACTGCATGGATAACGCTCATATCCCATTTTCCCTTTACAACAAATGATACTGTAATCAGAAGCAGGTAATAAAAAAGTCCCAGAAGAATTCCCCACAGGTATTTATCCTTTCGCACAATTTTACCGGCCATAAAGCCGCCAAGCAGACAGGACAGCACATATCCGGCGGTGATCCCGGCGTTTACAGGCTTTTCTCCCAGATCAAACTGAAATAAAAGAAATGCCAGAATCAAAAGGAATACGCCGGTGACTGCATAGGAAAAAAGCAGTGATTTTAAAATCGCTTTTACTTTCATAAAAAACAGCCCTCCTATACATGCAATATATGGGAGAGCTGTCTGGGTTATTCGTCCTCACAGATAAAACTTTTTATCTGTTTTTCTTTTTGCGTACTGCTATCACTACGATAATTACGCCTGCTGCAGCAATTACCAGGATCACAAAAGGAAGAATCATGGTGTTATCACCAGTTTTTACTGCTGTTGCAGTCTGAATCTGTCCGTTTGCACTGCCAGAAGCAGTTCCTGCGGACTGGTTGGTTCCAGAAACAGTTGTTCCAGCTGACTGGCTGTTGTTTCCGGATGTGTTTGCAGACTGACTGCTTCCTGAATTATCATCATCTGCAGCACCTGCTGTACCTTCACTGCCGGTTCCTGGTGTGGAATTTCCGGCATTTGTATTTCCATCTCCTGTACCGCTGCTGTTTCCGCCATTGGAGGTTCCATTATCTACAGTTCCACTGCCTGCTGTTCCCCCATTTGTGGTTCCATCTTCTGTGGCATTGTTATCTCCGCTAGTTCCCGGCGCTGTGGTAATAGCAGGAGATGGTGTTGGTGTTCCGCTGACAGTCACTGTCGGTGTAGGAGTTGGTGTTCCATCTGTGCTATATGCGCCATCTGCAATCTTCTCTCCGATAATCGGACGGAACCCTGCGATTCCAAAAGGACTGAAAGAATGTGTACTGAACACCATGGTATTTCCATTTACACTTGGAATAATGGTTTCTGTGGCACCGTTATCAAGTAAATGTTCGATAGAATATTCGTATCCTTCTTTTACCGGAATGGTAACACTTATGTACTGACCATCCGGGATCTCATACTCTGTGTTATTTTTCAGATCCCATAATTTAAACTCATAGGACTGGAAAATAGTTGCATTTCCCTCATTTTTGAACTCATAATCCTCTCCACTTAAAACCTGGAACTGGACATACCAGGGAAGCTCAATACCGGATACTGTAATTCCGTCACAGGTATGGTTCTGTTCAGCTCTTGCAGCCTGCTCTTCCTCTGTCAGATCATCCTCTGCTGTGTCCAGGCGCTCATCCGGAGTTGTAAAATCAGTGGGATTATCAAAAATGTTTCCGTTGCCTGTATTATTGCCTGTATTATTGCCTGTATTATTGTCCGTATTGTTATCTGTATTGCTTCCGGTACTATTGTCTGTATTGTTATTTGTATTATTGTTTATGTTGTTATCTGTATTTGTGCTATCACTGGAATTATCTGTGTTATCAACGGTATCTTTATCCACTTCTGTATCCTGACCCGGAGCTGTATCTTCAGATGTTTCTGAAGAATCAGAGTCACTGCTGTCATATCCATCTAAAACAGTAGCTCCTGGCATAGCACTGCCTAAAATATCATTTAATTTACCGGTATCCGCAGAGCCGTCTGCCGAGTTTTCCTGACTATCTGATGCTGAAGTGGTGGTTGCAGTCTCCGGGTTTTCAATATTATCTGCACTTTCTGCAGTATCGGATGATTTTATACTGTCTGGGTTTTCTACGCTGTCTGCAGCAGATGTGTTGTCTGTATTATTAGAACCTTCGGTATTATTTTCATTTACTGTATTGCCTTTAACTTCTGTGTTGTTTTCTGTGTCTGTGTTGTTTTCTGTGTCTGTGCCGTCTGCTACATCTACACTGTCTGCTGTGTCTATATTCTCCTCAGTTTCTTTGCTGTCCGCGGTATCTGCGGCATTTGCATTCTGGGTATCTTCTGAATCTTCTGCAATATCTGCTGCTAATGGAATATCTTCTTCTGCACTGTCTGCCTTTTTTGCATCTGACAATGCCGGATTCACTGTTTCTTCTGTATTTTCTTCAGCGCCAGCTGCTATATCTGCGGACACTGTATCTTCACTGTCTGCAGATGTTTCACTGCTGTTTCCGCTTTGTGAATCTTCATTTACTCCACTATCTTTATATTCTGAGCCTGTGTCAGCTACTGTATTTCCTGCTTCATCAGCAGACTCTGTATCCTCTGCCTTTCCATTGTCTTCTTCAGAAACTTTTGAATCTGATGCACCATCACTTACTGTTTCTGATGAAGTATCCAGGCTGTTTACCACAACTGTAATTTTTCCTTTTACTACTTTATCCTTTTCGTCCCATCCGGAAAGATAGGAAAGATCAACAGATGCTGCCGGCTTAAATATTACATCACATTCCTGGGTCCGACTGGAAGGTATGTAGGAATCATCAGCCCAGGACAATGTTCCATATTCGCTCTTTGGCAAAGTTACCTGTGAAAGGGCTACCGGCTCCTCAATGGTAATATTCTCCGGAATAATTGTTGCAGTCTCAAGTTTCCATTCTATATTCTGACTACCAGCAACAACCTGATAAATCTGTCCGGTCATCAACACTGCCGTCATAGCAGCTGCCGCAAGTAGTGATACACTTTTTCTATACATAACGTTTTTTTTCTTCTTCATCCTGGCACCTCTGCGTACTTACTGTTCAATTTATCTTTTCTTCTTTAAAGAGACATGTCTCCTGCGGTGACATTGCCATACCTGCACTTTTGCAGAATACATGTACACTATATCAAATCTTTATGTTTTTGTAAACATTCCGTAACAATTTATTTTATTTTTGTTACCCCTAACAGTAACTTATTTTTTAACACTGGGAATTATAGCACAGTTCTCTACGTTCTGACACCCCTATTTTCCACTTTTTCAGCTTTATTTTCCCTTGCTTTTTCTCCCCGAATCATGTATATTTTTATCATTATTATTTTAATAAAAACTTTAAAAGGAGTGAACAAAATTTGGATTCAAGTGTTCCTATACAGGCGGTTACCATACTTTTGCTGGTGCTTTTGTCCGCCTTCTTTTCATCTGCTGAAACATCAATGACAGCTGCCAACCGCATTCGCATCCGTTCTCTTGCAGAACAGGGGAATAAGCGTGCAATTACATTGGAAAAGGTCATTTCCAATTCGGGAAAAATGCTCAGCACTATTTTAATTGGTAACAATATTGTAAATATTGCAGCGTCTTCTCTCGCTACTACCTTTACGATCAAGGTATTTGGCAGTATCTACATCGGCGTTGCCACAGGTGTTATGACCTTACTTGTGCTGCTTTTCGGTGAAATCACGCCGAAAACAATTGCCACACTTAAAGCCGACGAGCTTGCCCTTGCGTATGCAAGACCAATTTATGCCTTGATGACCGTATTGACACCTGTAATTTATATTGTAGAAAAACTTGCCAATGGCATTCTTTTTGTCCTTCGCATAGACCCTAATGCCAAGAAAAATACCATCACAGAGCATGAACTTCGCTCCATGGTTAATGTAGGACAGGAAAACGGAGTCATTGAGCGCGAAGAAAAGCAAATGATCTACAATGTGTTTGATTTCGGGGATTCTGCTGCCAAAGATGTCATGATTCCCAGAATTGACATGACTTTTATTGATGTGGATTCCTCCTATCAGGAGCTTATGGATATTTTTAAAGAAGATATGCACACCCGTTTCCCAGTTTACGAAGACAATACAGATAATGTTATCGGTATTATCAACATCAAGGATCTCCTTCTTTATCCTGAAAACCAGGAATTTTCCATCCGCAAGATTCTTCGTGAGCCCTACTTTACTTATGAGTACAAGCGCACTACCGACCTCATGATAGATATGCGTAAAGCATCTGTAAATCTTGCCATTGTATTAGATGAATATGGTTCCACTGCCGGACTGGTCACTTTGGAGGATCTTCTTGAAGAGATTGTAGGAGAGATCCGGGATGAATATGATGAAGATGAAGAAGAACCGATCCGGGAAATCCAGCCTGGACGGGAATATCAGGTTCTTGGTTCTGCCAAACTCACCGACCTTAATGACGCACTTGGAACAAAACTTGAATCTGAGGATTATGATTCTGTTGGTGGATATATTATTGAACAGCTTGACTGTCTGCCACGGGAGGGAGAATCTGTTACTCTTGAAGACGGCATGCGTCTTGTTGTAGATGAGCTTGATAAAAACCGAATTGAGCTTGTTCATATCTGGCTTCCGGAAAAGAGGGAAGTCCAGCCAGATTCAGAAGACTAAAACTTATTTTTCCACATGCTCTATGGCCTGCCGGATTCTTTCATTTCCGGCAGGCTTTTTAACTGTTTTTTCAGGATATTTTCAGTTATGCTGAAGCATCAGGCAAAATTGTTTTATGATCCTGTCAATTTCCCCTGTGACAGCCTCCACTCCTGCCTCCGTTTTTCTCCAGTTTTCTCTTGTAATTCCATCCGGGCAGGCCGGGCATACCAGTATCCGTGCATCTGGATATAAAAGCCGGTAATACATAAGGGATCTTCTTGCATGGTAAGTTTTGCAGCATAATATAGCTGTTTTTACTTCTATTCCAAGCATATCCGTGACCTGCCTGGAGTAAATTGCATTCTCATAAGTAAACGTAGCCTGATCCTCCCGAAGAATTGCCTCTTCTGGGACTTTATTTTTCATCAGAACTGTTTTCAAAAATTCCCATTCTGTTTCATAGTCACCATCATATATTTCCTTTTTTGACTGAACTCCTGCAAATTTTCCCATTGTGATACTATATCTTCCACTTGGCAAAATATACGGTGCATATCCCTGCCCGTATAATTCAGCTGCCTTTTCCGCCATTTCTGGGAATCCATTTCCTGGCACAAAAATAATATCCGCTTTTTCCGGAGGATTTTCTGTAAATATAAATTCCTCCGCTCCGTTTAAAAAATCACGATACTCCATCCCACTGTCCTTTCTTTTTTCTGAAATGTATTTAAATAAAGGAATATTTTTTCAAACAACCTTTTATAAACCCTATTATAACCTTTTTTCTCCCATCAGCAACCAGGTTTATCGCCTTTATTTAAGTTTTATTTTGTAACAATCAAAGTACTGTATCCGTCATCACGGAGCTGCTGTTCCATACGGATAGCATTTTCCAGCTGGGTAAAGGCGCCTACCTGTACTTTATAAAATTCGCCATTCAAAAGAATGTATGCAGGGTAGCCTTTTTCCTGAAGCATATACAACATACGGTCTGCATTTTCACGTTTTCTGAATATACCGGTCTGTACCCTGTAATATAATGGTTCCTCTCCTTTTTGCTGATCCAGTGTTCCCAAAATAGCTCCGGCGATAGCCTGTGCAATCTCATTTATTTTTTCGTCATAAAGTTTGTTATCATCATCAGAATTTATAAAGCCGGTTTCGATAAGAAGTGCAGGCATTTTCGTTTTCCGAAGCACTACAAGACCCGGTCTTTCCTGTACGCCGATTTCCCTGAATCCCAGTTCTCCAAGTGCGCCTACTATATTTTCTGCCATTTCGTATTTGATTCCGCTTTTATCGTACACCAGCACCTCTACACCATTATATTGATTTGCCTCCGGGCTGCTGTTTCTGTGAAATGAAATAAAGTAATCTACCTTTGCCTCATTCGCTTGTTTCGCTCTCTCAAAAGGAGAAATATAATCATCTGTGGTTCTGGTATACTGCACATCTATTCCATTTTCACCAAGGATTCTGCCTACATCCATTGCAAGAGCCAGATTATCATCCTTTTCTCTGCGGCCTTTATATACTGCTCCCGGATCACTTCCACCATGTCCGGCATCAATCATAATTGAATATGGCATGCCAAAATGTCCTTTCAAACACCTTTTCTTTATTAGAATATGTAAAAAAAAGCCAAAAGCAACTTGACTTTTACGCTTTAAAGCGGTATTATTTTGTGCAGGCAATACTTTAAACTACGAAAATCATTTTAAGGAGGATATATTATGAAAAGAAAAGTTTTATCCGTAATTCTGACCGGTGCTATGGTTGCAGGTCTTGCAAGTACAGTAACTGTACACGCTGAAGAACAGAAAACATATAACATCGGTATCTGCCAGCTTGTTCAGCATGAAGCTCTGGACGCTGCTACAGAAGGATTTAAGGATGCAGTAAAAGAAGGACTTGGAGAAGAGAATGTTACTTTTGATGAACAGAATGCACAGGGTGATTCCGCAACCTGTAGTACTATCATCAACAACTTCGTATCCAGCAACGTAGACCTTATCCTTGCAAACGCAACTGCATCTCTTCAGGCTGCTGCAGCAGGAACAAGCGAAATCCCGATTCTTGGTACAGCTGTTACCGAATATGGTGTAGCTCTTGATCTTACAGACTTTGACGGTACAGTAGGTGGAAATATTTCCGGTACTTCCGATCTTGCGCCTCTTGAAGATCAGGCAGCAATGCTTAATGAACTTTTCCCAGATGCAAAAACAGTTGGTCTTCTTTACTGTTCTGCAGAACCGAACTCCCAGTATCAGGTAGACACTGTTAAAGCAGCTCTTGAGGATCTTGGATATACCTGTGAATATTATGCATTCTCTGATTCTAACGACATTTCTTCTGTTGTAACAAGTGCAGCAGCTGAAAGTGATGTAATTTATGTTCCAACAGATAACACAGCAGCATCTAACACAGAGCTGATCAACAACATCTGCCTTCCGGAAAAAGTCCCGGTAATCGCAGGTGAGGAGGGAATCTGCTCCGGATGTGGTGTCGCTACTCTTTCCATCAGCTACTATGACCTTGGAAAAGCAACTGGTGAAATGGCAGTTAAGATTCTTAAAGACGGCGAAGATATCTCCACAATGCCAGTTGAATACGCACCAAACTTCACCAAAGAATACAATGCAGACATCTGTGGGGAACTTGGAATCGAAGTTCCGGATGACTATGTTGCAATCGGTGCAGATGCTGAATAAGCATCCAGCTAATTCATTTTCATATTGCTTTTGACAGATATTACGACATTTAACTGCTTCAGCAGCAGTCTAAATCACAGACAGCGGGAAGGACCATCCTCTCTCGCTGTTTGTGTCGTTTCTGAACAATTGCATTTTAAAACATATTTGTTGCATAAATATGCAAGTACAATTTTTACATGCAGGAGGAAAAAAACATGCCAATCGCAAACTTAATCCTGGCACTTCCAGGTGCCGCTGCCCAGGGACTTATCTGGGGTATTATGGCCATCGGTGTCTATCTGACTTTCCGTGTTCTGGACATCGCTGACCTGACTGTAGACGGCACTATGTGTACCGGAGGTGCTGTCTGTGTTATGATGATGTTAAGTGGACATAATGTGTGGGTATCTCTTCTGGTAGCTACCCTGGCTGGTATGCTGGCAGGACTTGTCACCGGTATTTTCCATACTTTTATGGGAATTCCCGCCATCCTTGCCGGAATTTTGACACAGCTTTCCCTTTACTCTATTAACCTGAAAATCATGGGAAAAGCTAACCAGGCCATTAACGTTGATAAATATCCCATTTTAATTTCCTTACGCCGTATCAAAAATGTTCCATTCTTCCAGAATACTATTCTGATCGTTGCTATTTTTATTGTAGTGATCATTGGTGTCCTTTACTGGTTCTTCGGGACAGAGCTTGGCTGCTCTCTTCGTGCAACCGGCTGCAATCCTAATATGTCACGTGCACAGGGTATTAACACTGATTTCTGTAAAGTTCTCGGTCTTATGGTTTCCAACGGACTGGTTGCTTTATCCAGTGCCCTCCTTGCACAGTATCAGGGATTTGCCGACGTAAATATGGGTCGTGGTGCTATCGTAATCGGACTTGCTGCCGTTATTATCGGCGAAGCAATTTTCAGCCGTATTTTCCGCAACTTTGCACTGCGTCTTCTTTCTGTAGCCTTTGGTTCCATTCTTTACTATCTGGTACTTCAGACAGTTATCTGGATGGGTATTGATACCGACCTTCTGAAAATGCTGTCCGCACTTGTGGTTGCTGTATTCCTGGCAGTGCCTTACTGGAAGGGAAAATATTTTGCAAAACCTGCAAAACGTGGAGGTAAAAACTAATGCTTGAGATCAAAAACATTTACAAAACATTTAATCCGGGAACCATCAATGAAAAAGTAGCATTGAACGGACTTTCCCTGAAGCTTAATGAGGGGGATTTCGTTACTGTAATCGGTGGAAACGGTGCAGGCAAATCTACAATGCTGAATGCAGTTGCAGGTGTATGGCCTGTAGATGAAGGCCAGATTATTATTGACGGAATTGATGTTACCAAGCTTTCTGAATACAAAAGAGCCGCTTATCTTGGCCGTGTTTTCCAGGATCCTATGACAGGAACAGCTGCAACTATGGGAATCGAAGAAAATCTGGCACTTGCCAAACGCCGTGGAAAAACAAGACTTCTCTGTTCTGGTATTACAAAAGCAGAACGTGCAGAGTACAAAGAGCTTCTGAAAATTTTAGACCTTGGCCTTGAGGATCGTCTTACTTCCAAGGTTGGATTACTCTCTGGTGGACAAAGACAGGCACTTACACTTTTAATGGCTACTCTTCAGAAACCAAAGCTTCTCCTTCTGGATGAACACACTGCAGCCCTCGATCCCAAAACCGCTGCAAAGGTTCTGAATATTACCGACAAAATTGTCAACAGGGATCACCTTACCACACTGATGATCACTCACAATATGAAAGATGCCATTGCACACGGTAACCGCCTGATCATGATGATGAATGGTAAAATCGTTCTGGATATCCAGGGGGAAGAAAAGAAAAAACTTACTGTAAAACAGCTGCTGGATAAATTTGAAGAAGCCAGCGGAGAGGAATTTTCTAACGATTCTGCTATTCTTGGATAGGGAAATTCACCAGTAAATTTTTCGCAAAACGTATACCACAGCTTGTAAAATATTCAATAAACTTTTTCAGATACGCTCTAGCTACGGCAATTGAATTTGGGCAAAATATACTGCAAAGCGAGCGTGCAGATTACAGAAATGATTTTTCAAACAGGCTCTATAATTTCAAAAACTGCAGCCGGACACTTTTCTGACTGCAGTTTTTTATTTAACAAAAGATTCCAACGAAATTTTCCGTTAAAAAAGCTCTACCGAGTGGATTCATACTTAGGCAAAAGACAGATATTGCTTTAAAAAGGTAGATGCCTGCTTAAAGCGCCCTGACGCAGGCAAAGTCCCCTGTACCCGCAAAGCGAACTTTTTTCTTGCAGCTCCTTCAAATTTTATATTACTCCTCCTGCCGGGGCTTTCCAAGTTTCCAAAAAACAGTTCCCTGATACATCATAAAATCTCCGGTTTCTCTGCAATAGCGGTACACTTTATCTGTCAGAAAATCCTCCTCTGGTGTAGCTTCCTGTATAGTATCTCTTAACACAATCTCAAGGTCTTCCGGGTAAGATATATTAACATTATGTATCATTACCTCATGGATGCTGGTAAATACCAGATAAAAGTCTGCATTCATCAAATCTGCCAGTCTTTTGGCCACACCAGGTAAAAATACTGCAACTGCACCATTTGTCCTTCTGGCAGTACTTAAACAGTTTCCTATGCTATCACGCTTTAGATGAAACTCATGATTCAGATCCATAAAGCACTCTCCATCATATTCAGGATTACCGATAAGCTTTTCCCACAGAAAAATCCTTGGCGGTGAAATAAAGTAAGTATTTATCAGTGCTGCATCAAATACTGCATTTTCATCAATTCCCCATTCCTCCAGACATTCCCGGCGTATTTTCATACTGCTGGTACAGCCATCTACTTCTCCCACCTGCATATAAAGTACCAGAGCAATGTCCCCAATCGCCCTGTACACAGCTCTTGACAGCTCCTTTTGATGTTTCTTCCGATTCATCAAACGGACAAAAAGATCACTCTTCACTTTTTCATAATTATTCAGATTTTTCGTTTTTTCAAAAAACCCCACGTTCTTTAGCTTACGTATTTCTTTTTCCACTGTATCTGCGATTTTTTTCAAAGATACACCATTTTGATAATCTTCAAATAATTCCTCAGTATGAATGCCACAAACTTCTTTCCCAGCCAGGGATGCATGGCATTCCACAAATAAACGGTCACCGCCCTTGGTCATCTCATGTTCATTCTTTTTCCTGAAAAAAATCTGCTTCTCATTAAGCCCAAGCTGTTCCATTAAAAGTTGACGCAGATTCTCTACAAATGTGTTATACTCTTTTCCCATATTCAGTTCCTTTCTTCAAAAAATTATAAACAATCTTGAAATAAAACAGGCGAAGTGCCCGAATGATTAAGCCCTGTTCATATTGTAAATATTGCAAAGGGCCTTGTATGAAAAATTTGAAAATAAAAGATGGAAGCAACGGCTTCCTTTTGAGTTGCTGTATGGATAAGTATATAAGAAAACGTATGATTTGTAAAGTACTTTTCATCGACAGATTTTTTCACTGATTTTTGGGGACTTATAATAAAAAATTCCCATTAAAATTCCCTGTTATGTAAAAGGGTCTGCCGAAAATACGGCAGACCCAAAAAATTCTTATAAAATTATGCCTGAGGGCCAGCAGCAACAAGTGCTTTACCAGCTTCATTTCCTTCATATTTCTTGAAGTTCTTAACAAAACGATCTGCAAGATCTTTTGCTTTAGCTTCCCACTCAGAAGCATCTGCATAGGTGTCACGAGGATCAAGGATACCTGTGTCTACGCCTGTAAGCTCTGTAGGAACTTCGAAGTTGAAGAATGGAATCTTCTTAGTCGGAGCTGTTAAGATAGCACCGCTTAAGATAGCATCGATGATACCACGGGTATCTTTGATGGAGATACGTTTTCCAGTTCCGTTCCATCCTGTATTAACGAGGTAAGCTTTTGCTCCGCTCTTCTCCATTTTCTTAACAAGTTCTTCAGCATATTTGGTCGGATGCAGTTCAAGGAATGCCTGTCCGAAGCATGCAGAAAATGTAGGTGTAGGCTCTGTGATTCCACGCTCTGTACCAGCAAGTTTAGCTGTGAATCCAGACAGGAAGTAGTACTGAGTCTGCTCTGGTGTCAGGATAGATACTGGAGGAAGTACTCCGAATGCATCTGCGGAAAGGAAGATAACATTCTTTGCAGCCGGTGCAGAAGAGATCGGGCGAACGATCTTCTCAATGTGGTTGATCGGATAAGATACACGGGTATTCTCTGTAACGCTCTTATCTGCGAAATCAATCTTTCCTTCTGCATCAAGTGTAACGTTCTCAAGAAGAGCGTTTCTCTTGATTGCATTGTAGATATCTGGCTCGGAATCTTTATCAAGGTTGATAACTTTCGCATAGCAGCCGCCCTCGAAGTTAAATACTCCGTTGTCATCCCAGCCGTGCTCGTCATCACCGATCAGAAGTCTCTTAGGATCTGTGGAAAGTGTAGTCTTACCTGTTCCGGAAAGTCCAAAGAAGATAGCGGTGTTCTCACCGTTCATATCTGTGTTTGCAGAGCAGTGCATGGAAGCGATGCCCTTAAGCGGCAGATAGTAGTTCATCATGGAGAACATACCTTTCTTCATCTCTCCGCCGTACCATGTATTAACAATAACCTGCTCACGGCTTGTAATATTGAACATTACAGCTGTCTCAGAGTTAAGACCTAATTCTTTATAGTTCTCAACTTTAGCCTTGGAAGCATTGTATACAACGAAATCTGGCTCAAAGTCTTTCAGCTCTTCTTCTGTAGGCTGGATGAACATGTTTGTTACAAAGTGTGCCTGCCAAGCAACCTCAACGATGAAACGGATTGCCATACGGGTATCTTTGTTAGCTCCGCAGAAAGCGTCTACTACGAAAAGTCTCTTATTAGAAAGCTCTTTCTTAGCAATTTCTTTTACTGCTTCCCATGCTTCCTGTGTTGCAGGATGGTTATCATTTTTATATTCGTCAGATGTCCACCATACAGTGTCCTTGGAATTCTCATCCATTACGATATATTTGTCTTTAGGAGAACGTCCGGTATAAATACCTGTCATAACGTTAACAGCGCCAAGCTCGCTGACCTGTCCTTTTTCAAAGCCCTCAAGACCTGGTTTGGTCTCCTCTTCAAATAACATTTCATAAGAGGGGTTGTAAACAATTTCTGTAGTTCCGGTAATACCATACTTGCTTAAATCGATTTTTGCCATCTTACACTTAACCTCTTTTCTCTAAAATGGAATTCATCTGCGAATGCAGATTCTATAAGCTGCAGACCGCTGTTTTCACCGTAACAGGTGTGGAAGAATATCACCTGCGTCGCAGCTTCTATGGTACAAAACCCAAGGAATGGAACCGGCTTGATTCCTTTTTTCCTTATCATATATTATACATATCTGAATAATAAAATCAACACAATTTTTCCGATTTTTGAAATTTTGTTAAAGTTTTATCAACATATTTACAGTTTTAAAACATTCCTCCAAAAGGATTTTTGCCAGCCGCAAAAGGATTTTATTTCATTATCTGCTGTGTTACTTTTTTTCTGCACTGCGGGCGTATATATTTGCAAGAACAGCACCGGAAATATTATGCCATACACTAAATACAGCTCCCGGAATTGTTGCAAGCGGATACTGTGCAAAATGCGTAGTTGCAAGCGAGGTTGCAAGTCCGGAGTTCTGCATACCAACTTCAATGGAAATTGCACGGCATTTTGTGGTATCAAGCTTTAATGCACGGCCAATTCCATATCCAATGCCATATCCAAGAATATTATGCAGGATAACAACAGCTACAATCAGAAGTCCTGATGTCATCAGCTTCGCTGAATTTGCAGATACAACAGCTGCTACAATTGCCACAATTGCTGTGGTAGAAATCAATGGCAGAATCTCTACTACTTTTTCTGTAAATTTCTTAAAGAAATGGTTGATCACAAATCCAAGTACGATTGGTACGATTACTACCTTCACAATGGAAATAAACATGCTGAACATGTCTACATCTACTTTCTGGCCTGCATATAAATAGGTAAGAAGCGGTGTTAAAAATGGAGCAAGTACTGTGGAAACAGCGGTCATTCCTACGGAAAGTGCCACATCACCTTTTGAAAGATAAGTCATAACATTTGAGGAGGTTCCACCAGGACAGGTTCCCACCAGGATAACACCAATTGCAAGTTCAGCCGGAAGCTGGAATACTTTTGTAAGGGCAAAAGCCAGCAGCGGCATTACTGTAAACTGTGCAATGCAGCCGATAATAACATCTTTCGGGCGGCTGAATACTACTTTAAAATCATTTGGTTTTAAGGTAAGTCCCATACCAAACATTACAATTCCAAGCAGGGTATTAACATAGCTTGTTTTAATAAAACTTACGGTATTTGGCGCAAAGAGTGCAAGTGCTGCAACTGCGATTACGATAGCTGCCATGTACTTGCTGACAAAATTTGTGATTTTTTTCAGTGTTTCCATTTTGATTTCTCCTTCGTGATTTGAAGGCAGAGCGCTTTTAACCATTTTCCCTGAGCATGCCCCAAAAGGCTTTCTGCAAGATGTGCGTCACAATTTGTGGGAGATTTTGTCCGGACAAGGGCGGCGTAGCAGGCTACGTAGGCTGAATTCGGGCAAAACATACCGCAAAATGGAGCGTATAGATTGCAGGAATGATTTTGGGGGGCAGGCCCTAAATTAAGCGTTGCTGTCTTCCTTTATTTTCCAGGGATTTCACATGATGGTGTTTCCTCTGTGTGGGTGGCAACGAAGTGAAGCTTACAAAAAAGGCCTCTGTCTCATTTTAAGAGACAAAGGCCAAAATCCTCTGCGGTACCACTCTTATTGCTGCTATGCAGCCACTCACTACTCATCATACAATGAGAAACAGGATAACGGCTGTTGACCGTCCAGACTTACACGAATATATACGATTTTTCAGTCTGAAAGCTCAGAGGTGATTTTCACAAAAGCTTCCTCGCCATCTCTCACCAACGGTGGCTCTCTGTAGATTTCCCTTTCGTTACTCTTCCTCGTCATTGCGAAATTCTTAGATTGACGTTATTGTAGTCCCGTATTAAAGTAATGTCAATAGGATGCAACAAAAAAGTTAAACAAATTGCATAGTTTTACAATTTATTTTTTGTGCATTATTTTAATGTATCCATAGTGATCTTGTTCTATCACAAGCAGGAAATATTTCTATTTCGAAAAATTTGAAAAACAAATATTTCCCTTTATATATGATATAACTTGACATGTCTATCGCATCTATTCGAGATATTGTGAAGAGCACTTTTAAAATATTCTCTATAGTTTCAAAAAAACTATATTTTCTTCGGAACTTCTTTACAGCATGTCTTTTGTTTCCAGATATTTAAGAAATCCTTCACAGCCTTCTACTACATCCCGATAAGTTGATTCAAAATTACCAGTGTACCAGGGATCTGCAATATCTCTGGGAGCATCTGAATAATCCAGTAAAAGTTTCACCTTATGCTCCGGATCTTTTCCCACTATTCGCAGAATATTTCGTATATTTCGTTCTTCCATTCCTAATATATAATCATATTTTCCATAATCAGATCTGGTAATCTGTACTGCTCTTTTTCCCTCACAGGAAATTCCATGTTTTGCCAGTTCTTTCTTCGCCGGAGGATAGACCGGATTGCCAACGCCATTCCAGATTTCCTCTGTGCTGGTTGCGGCAGATGCAATATAAAATTTGTCAGAAATGCCACGTTTGGTGAGCATGTCTTTCATGATGAATTCAGCCATGGGGCTGCGGCAGATGTTGCCGTGGCAGATGAATAACACTCTAATCATCTATTTTTAACTCCTTTTTTATCTCGGATTATCTCGGTTTTCCCTTATTTTTCAAGCATTTGCGCACTTTTTCAGTCTATCAAGATTTTTCCCATTTTTCGGCTTATTTTGGCTTATCTCGGTATGTTTCTGCCTTCAAATGGTCTAAAATATGGTCTAAAATGGTCTCAGATTTCAAATTTAGACCATTGCACTTCAGAGCCTGTCTCAGATGCCTTTCAGCTGTATTTCAGCGGTATAGTCGGCTAATATTTGCCGCTCTCCTATGTCTGAAATCTTTGATTTCCCGAAAAAATTTGGTCTAAAAATTTTACTCTTTTTCAATCTGTTTTAGACCACGACCATCTTCAAAGCCTTGAATTTACTGACTTTCTAGCCATTTTACGAAATGGTCTAAATTAGACCATTTACCCCATCTTCTTGAATTTGACCTTGTCCTCCTTCATACCTAACTGCCGAAACTCATTTTCAGCTTCTGCCTGCTTCCTGGCAAGCTTCTCCACTTCTTCTCTCGCATCATCCAGCTTAAGATGTGTATAGGTATTAAGAGTGACACTGATATCCGAATGTCCCATCAAATACTGAAGTACCTTTGGATTCATTCCGGACTTCGCCATATTAGAGCAGTATGTGTGTCTGCATACATGAGGTGTAATTTTAGGAAGCTGTACACGATAAATGCTGTTGTATTTGTCAACCGCATGCTGGAAGTATTTCTCCCAATGCATTGCCACCATAGGTTTACCGTCCTTATCAAAGCAAAGGAAACCGGAATAACCATCAATCATAGGTTCTACCTTCGGTGGTCTGCGATTTTTCAATATACGCTGAAAGCATTCGTATACATCATCCTGCATCGGAATCACTCTTGTACCGGCGTAGGTCTTGGTTGTATCAATATAGACCAACGTTCCAGTCTTCTGCAGCTGGTGGTCAATATTGATGGTTCTGTTCTCCATATCCAAATCCTTAACCGTCAGCCCTGTAAATTCCGAAATACGCATCCCTGTCTTAAACAGAATGTACATACCGTCATAATACTTGCTATAGTGCGTATCATTTTTGATGAAATCAAGGAAAGTTCTTTCCTGTTTTCTTGTAATGGCTTCACGAGTGACCGCATCATTTACCACCACAGTTGCCAGTTGAAATTCAAATGGATTCTTTCTTAATATATCATCATCCACTGCCATCTGAAATGCCGGTCTAACTACCCCTCTGATGGAATGAATCGCCGAATAGCTTTTCTTATCCACCTGCTGCAATCTGATCAACCACTCCTTTGCATCCGACAATCTGATTTTATCAATTCGTCTTGCGCCAAAGGGATCCTTATCCAGCAAATTGATTACGGTACCATAACCAGCTCTGGTTGTATGCTTAACACCTGTCTTGGTTGCAATATATTTCTTTACCAAGTCAAGAACTGTCAAGCCTGCGCCATCAGGAGTAATCATATCATTCAAATCCCTGTTGATTGCTTTCTCCTGTTCTCGTAAAGGTGCATTATCTCTTTTTCCGGCTGGGATACTATCCGTAGCTACCAATCTCCAGCTGTAAACCGTCTTACGCTTTCCATTGCCATCTATGTATCGGAATTTGTATCGTCCATCCGCTTCCTGGCTCTCTCCTGTGCGAAGAATGCGATTTTTACTATCGCGTCGTTTTTCGCTCATTGAACATCGACTCCTTTCAAAATCGGGAGAGCCTTGCTGCTTAATTCATATAGCACATAGTATGTATCCGACTATGTATTGATAGTGTACCACAGACAAAGCTCTTTTTCCACAAGAAATTTAAAAACTTTTTTGAACTAAATCACATTCATCTGACTGTCCATATACTTCTCAAACTGCTCACGCTTAATCAGCGCTCTGTTGCCGTTCCAGAGAACAAAGTCAGCATCTGAATGTTCCTGAACAAAGAGTTTCAATTTCTTGTATCCGATACCGAAGTACTCCGATGCTTCATTCAATGTTAATGTGTATTTCTGCCACCAAGGCAGTTCTCTCTTCTCGGTCATATCGACACCTCCATAAGATAGTAAGGTTCTTCTCTTCTATCTTCCTAAGCGCCTTTTGCCGAGATAATTCCGGTGAATGACGAAAAAAGACAAAAAAATAAACCTGCAGGCATCTTCAATCAGACACCCACAGGCTTCAATCACTTTCAGCACATTCCTATTCTGCCGAATTTTATTCAATTACACCCTCTGACAATAATCCAAACTAATCCACCCGACACCGCTTTTCAACTTTCCCCATCCATTATCAGAGCCCTTTCCGTTCTTCACTTCCATGATGGTAAACACACCTTTCCCAGTATATCTTCCAGTCTTCGTCGTATTCGTTCCGGCTCCCTTTCTGATATTCAAGTCATCAATACTGACCTTCACCATGAATGGACAGTCCGCATTAGAAAACTCTGTAGCCAAACCACTTCCACCAGTAACCTCAGCCCCATACACTGCCTTGCCATTCCAGTCATACACAGTATAGCCTTCATGTTTATCAGCCATTGCCTTAGCATTATCAAGTACAGTATAAGCACCAAGCTGAGAGCCAGCATCCTTCCA